>CBFIBH010000001.1:0-1022045 GCA_965660845.1 Flavobacteriaceae bacterium | reverse complement strand
GAAGGAGATTCTTACGACTCCATTATAGAAATCTGGCCAGATTATCCTACCGAAGAAGATTATCTTTGGAATGAAGATGAATATTAAAACACAAACCAAACAAAAAATAAAAAGTCTCTATTGAGGCTTTTTTTTTGTTTATTTTTATAGTCTCATATCTATATCAAATAGAAAAGAAATAAAACACAGCTTAAAGAATGAGTATCCTAAATTCAGTAATTAAAATATTTGTTGGAGACAAACAACAAAAAGATCTCAAAATACTTCGACCAATTGTAGAAAAAGTTTCTGCCTTCGAAACCTCTTTATCTAAAATATCTAATGACGAGTTAAGAGGTAAGACAGTTGAATTTAAGCAACGAATTGCTGAAGGTGTAAAAGTTTTTAATGATAAAATTAATGCTTTAGAAAAAGAAGCAAAAGAAGTTGGAATAGAAAGGCAACAAGAAATTTTTTCTGAAATAGATACTCTAAAGAATGATTCATATGATGTTTCTGAAACTATTCTAAATGAAATCATGCCAGAAGCTTTTGCTGTTGTAAAAGAAACTGCTACACGTTTTGTAAAAAATAATGAAGTTGAAGTTACAGCCACTCCTTTTGATAGAGAACTCTCCTCTACAAGAGAACATATCGTTTTAGAGGATGATAAAGCTTTTTGGAAGAACTCTTGGGATGCTGCAGGAAAACCAGTTACTTGGGACATGATTCATTATGATGTACAGTTAATTGGTGGATCTGTTCTTCATCAAGGAAAAATTGCAGAAATGATGACGGGTGAAGGGAAAACATTAGTTTCTACATTACCTGTTTATTTAAATGCACTTTCAGGTAAAGGAGTTCATGTTGTAACTGTAAACGATTACTTAGCAAAACGTGATAAAGCTTGGATGGGTCCAATTTTCGAATTTCATGGTTTAAGCACAGATTGTATTGATGCTCATCAACCAAATTCAGAGGCCAGAAGAAAAGCATATAATGCAGATATTACATATGGAACTAATAATGAATTTGGTTTTGATTACTTAAGAGATAATATGGCAAGTTCTAAAGAAGATTTAGTTCAAAGAGCACCAAATTATGCCATTATTGATGAAGTAGATTCAGTATTAATTGATGACGCAAGAACTCCATTAATTATTTCAGGTCCAGTACCTAAAGGAGATGTTCATGAATTTAATGAATTGAAACCTTTAGTAGCCGATTTAGTATCTCTTCAAAATAAATATTTAGTTGGTGTTTTAGCAGAAGCTAAAAAACTAATTGCTGCTGGAGACACCAAAGAAGGTGGTTTCTTATTATATAGAGTTTTCAGAGGATTGCCTAAAAACAAAGCACTAATAAAGTTTTTATCACAGGAGGGAATTAAACAACTTCTTCAAAAAACTGAAAACATATACATTGCTGACAACAACAAATTGATGCCAGAAGTTGATAAAGAATTGTGGTTTGTTATTGAAGAAAAAACAAATCAAATTGATTTATCAGATAAAGGAATTGCTCATTTAACTGGAAAAACAGACGAAGGAGAGTTTTTTATTCTTCCAGATATTGGAGTAGAAATTGGAAGTATTGATGAAAGCGATGAAACACCTGAGAAAAAAGCAAAATTAAAAGAAGAGCTATATAAAGAGTTCAGCATCAAAAGTGAGCGTATTCATACAATGAATCAGCTTTTAAAAGCTTATACGTTGTTTGAAAAGGATGTAGAATATGTTGTGATGGACAACAAGGTAATGATTGTAGATGAGCAAACAGGTCGTATTATGGATGGTCGTCGTTACTCAGATGGCTTACATCAAGCTATTGAAGCTAAAGAGAATGTAAAAATTGAAGATGCTACTCAGACCTTTGCTACAGTAACTTTACAAAATTACTTTAGAATGTATCGTAAGCTTTCTGGAATGACAGGAACTGCAATTACAGAAGCTGGTGAATTCTGGGAAATCTACAAATTAGATGTTGTTGAAATTCCAACCAACAAACCAATTGCTAGAGACGATAAAGAAGATTTAGTATACAAAACTGCTCGTGAAAAATACAATGCGGTTATTGATGATATTGTAAAATTAGTTGCTGAAAAACGTCCTGTACTTGTAGGAACAACTTCCGTAGAAATATCAGAATTATTAGGAAGAATGTTACAGATGCGTAAGATTCCACATAACATTCTGAATGCAAAATTACACAAACGTGAAGCTGATGTTGTTGCTGAGGCAGGAAATCCTGGAGTAGTAACTATTGCAACAAACATGGCAGGTCGTGGAACAGATATTAAATTATCTGATGAAGTAAAAGAAGCTGGAGGTTTAGCAATTATTGGTACAGAAAGACACGATTCAAGACGAGTTGATAGACAGTTACGTGGTAGAGCTGGACGACAAGGAGATGTGGGAAGTTCTCAATTTTATGTTGCTCTAGATGACAACTTAATGCGTTTATTTGGTTCTGAGCGTATAGCAAAAATGATGGATAGAATGGGATTAAAAGAAGGCGAAGTAATTCAGCATTCTATGATTACCAAGTCTATTGAAAGGGCTCAGAAAAAAGTAGAAGAAAATAACTTCGGAATTCGTAAGCGTTTATTAGAATATGACGATATCATGAACTCTCAAAGAGAGTTTGTTTACAAAAGAAGACGTCATGCACTGGATGGAAAACGTTTACAAATAGACATCGCAAATATGATTTATGATACATGTGAGTCTATTATCAACGAAAATAAACCTGCGAAGGATTATCAGAACTTTGAATTTGAATTAATTCGTTTTTCTTCTATGACTTCACCTTTTAGTGAAGAGGAATTCAATAACAAAACAGAACAAGATCTAGCTAACCAGCTGTATGATGTCATTACAAAGCATTACAAGGACAAGATTGAAAGAAATGCAGTCATTGCATTTCCTGTTATCAAAAATGTATATGAAAATGAAGGTGATAAATACGAACGAATTGTAGTTCCTTTTACAGACGGAATTAAGACTTTACAAGTTGTCACAAACTTGAAAGAAGCATACGAATCTGACGGTAAATCGTTAATTACTGATTTTGAAAAAAATATCACGTTAGCGATTATTGATGAAAACTGGAAAGATCATTTACGTCAAATGGATGATCTCAAACAGTCAGTTCAAAATGCATCTTACGAGCAAAAAGATCCTTTATTAATATACAAGTTTGAAGCTTTTGAACTGTTCAAAAAAACAATAGATAAAGTCAATCGTGAAGTGTTGTCATTCTTATTCAAAGGAGAATTACCAATGCAAGCAGACAATCAAATCTCTGAAGCTAGACAACAACGATCTAGAGAAACCTTAAACTTGAGCAAAGAAGAAGTACAAAACACTACTCAACAAGCTATAAGTCAAGGTCAGCAGCAACAAGCTCCCGTTGAAACAATAGTAAGAGAACAACCAAAAATTGGTAGAAACGAACGTGTTACCATCAAGAATGTGATGAGTGGTGAGGAAAAAGTAGTAAAGTATAAACAAGCAGTTCCTTTGATTGAAAAAGGAGAATGGGTTTTAAAATAAACTCTTTCATATAATAAAAAAAGTCGCTCTAAGAGCGGCTTTTTTTATTATAAATTTATTGTTTACAAACTCTGAAAATCTGTATCCATTTTTAAGTAATCTAAAAACTCTTGTTTGGTTTCCTTCTCTTTGAACTTACCTCCAAACTCAGCGGTTACTGTACTACTTTCAATATCTTTAATTCCTCTAGAGTTTACACAAAGGTGTTTTGCATCAATCACACAAGCGACATCTTGGGTCCCTAAAGCTTCTTGCATTGCTTGTACAACTTGCATAGTTAAACGTTCTTGAACTTGAGGGCGTTTTGCAAAATATTCTACAATACGATTCATTTTAGACAATCCAATTACTTTTCCGTCAGAAATATAAGCTACATGAGCTCTACCAACAATGGGTAGTAAATGATGTTCACAAGTAGAATAAACAACGATATTCTTTTCAACCAACATTTCACCATACTTGTAATTATTATCAAAAGTAGAGGCGCTTGGTTTATTTTTTGGGTTTAAACCCATGAATATTTCGTTTACAAAAGCTTTTGCAACTCTTTTTGGAGTTCCTTGCAAACTATCATCTGTTAAATCCATTCCTAGCGTTTCAAGAATATCTTTTACACTCTCTTGGATTCTATTAATTTTTTCTTGGTCAGAAATATCAAAAGCATCATCACGTAAAGGAGTCTTTGCAGATGTTCCAACGTGATTCTCTCCTATTTCTTCAATACGATCTTCGTTCTGTTTTTTGGTATTCACTTCGATCATCTGTGTTTTAAATTAGGGGCAAATTTACGACTTATTCGTAGATTATTGTTTGCAAAGCGTTAGCAATTCATCAAAGGAAACCAACTTTTGCATATTATTAACTTTATCTTTTACAGAGTATTGGTCGTTTTCTAGTGAAGAAATTACAAAAGCTATCTCTCTCTTATCAGCATATTTCCATTGTTTCTTTTGCTGATTATTACTTGAAGCTGTGTCTGGATACATTTCAGATGAAATTCCGTTAGCTCTTAATTGCTGAATTGCTTTTAATTTATTGATGACTTGATCTTCATTAAAGTTTAAAAACAACACTTGTGGTTTCTCTACTTCTACAGATTCTAACAAACCTAATTCTTCTAAAACCAAATAAATCCTATCCAAACCAAACGAGATTCCAACTCCACTCACATCTGACATTCCAAAAATACCCGTCAAATCATCATATCTTCCTCCACCACCAATAGAACCGATTTTTACAGAAGATGGAGCAGCAACTTCGAGAATAGCACCCGTATAATAATTTAAACCACGAGCTAAGGTGACATCTAAAGATAAAGATGCTGTTTGTAAACCTAAAGTTTCAATAGAATCAATGACAAAGCGTAACTCCTCTAATCCTTTGGTTCCTTCTTCTGAGTCTTTTAGTAATTCTCTTAATGTATTTAACTGTTCTTGATTAGAACCTGACAATTGAAATAAGGGCTTTACTTTTTCAATGGCATTTTCAGAAATATCTTTTGACAACATTTCTTTGATGACACCTTCTTCTCCAATTTTATCTAGTTTGTCCAAAGCAACTGTAAAATCAATTAATTTATCTTTTGCTCCAATTACCTCTGCAATTCCAGATAAAATTTTACGATTGTTTAATTTGATATTGACACCTTCTAGTTTCAGTTGAGAAAAAACTGAATCGTACAATTGTATAAATTCGATTTCTTGCACTAACGAATCACTTCCTACAACATCTGCATCACATTGATAAAACTCTCTAAAACGTCCTTTTTGAGGTCTGTCTGCTCTCCAAACTGGTTGTATCTGATAACGCTTGAACGGAAATGTAATTTCATTTCGATTCTGAACCACATAACGAGCAAATGGAACTGTTAAATCGTAACGTAAAGCTTTTTCGGAGATTTGTGAAGTCACTTTTAAGCTATCCTTAATTTCTAGCAATTCATTTGAAGCTTTCGATAAAAAATCTCCAGAATTTAAAATCTGAAAAATCAATCGATCTCCTTCTTCTCCATATTTACCCATCAATGTTTCTGAGTTTTCAAAACTTGGAGTTTCAATAGGTTCAAATCCAAAAGAGGCAAAAGATTCCTTAATCGTATTCATAATGTATGTACGATAGGCAATTTCTTTTGCAGAAAAATCTCTGGTTCCTTTTGGAATACTAGGTTTCATAACTAAATTGTTTTCGGCTGCAAATATCAGAAAAATCTGATGAAGTATTAAGTGTCTTTAGCTGCTTTATTTTTTTTATGCAAACTGTAAATACTTGCATTTAATTCAAATCCAAGCAAAAGAATAATTGCATTTAACCAAATAAAAAGCATAAGGATTAGTAAAGTACCTATAGAACCATACAACTCGTTGTACTTTGAAAATTCGTTTACATAATAACTAAACAGATAAAATGTTGCTATAGAAAGTAAGGTTGTAAAAACAGAACCAGGAGAAAAGAATTTAGAATAACGAGTGCTTTTTGTTCCAAACTTATACAAGATAGAAACTATGGTAAAAATCATAATAACAAAAATGGCTCCTCTACCAATCTGTAGCCAAAAAATTTCGTTTTCTAACCATCCTTTTTCGTACAATGAATCTAAACCAACTTTATAAAAAACAGTTAAAGCTACCGTAATTACTAAGAAAAAAGCCATTAACAAAGAAACTCCCATTGAAATAAAATAAGCTCTAAATACATTTCGCATTTCTTTTACGTGATACGAATATTCAAAGCCACCAAAAATTGCATTGACTCCGTTGGTCATTAAAAAAATGGAAACCAAAAAACCAAAAGATAATAAGCCTGCATATTGGTTTTTAAGAATATCAATTAAAACTGCATCTACAGCATCATAGGTTTTTGGAGGTAATATTTCTGCAATTAAACTTAATAAACTTTCTTGAAAACCATCAATTGGAATCCAAGGAATCAGCGTTAAAACAAAAAGCATAAAAGGAAAAATAGCCATAAAAAAGCTGTAAGCAATTCCACCAGCTCTTGTAGTTAAAGCTCCTTCTACAATACCTATAATATACATTTCTACAACATCATATAGAGACATACCTTCTAAACCTGGAATTTTAATTTTCTTTCCAAATCTTACCAATATGTTTAGAACTGGTATTTTTTCTAAGTTTTGTTCTATTTCTTTACTCATTTATTTTTGAAATAAATTTTTTAATTAGCAATTTATTTTCATTTTTTAAAACAGAATCTTTTAAGAATATAAAATCAGTTCCATAAGCTAAATTAGCAATAATACCATAGTCTTTCCTAAATAGAATAAATCTAGGATGAGAAACTAATCCGTTATTAGAATATCCATAAACTTTATACTCTTTATTATCAACAATAATTTTTTTATTTATGAATTTAAAAACCTCGTCTACAACTATAATATCATTTTTAACATAATATCTAAGTCCAAAGTTTTTTATTGAATCTGATGCTTTATATTTAAAATTGAATATTGAATCTTTATTTTCGATTGTTAATGATAGCGAATGTTTTTTATAAATTCATCTGAATTTGCTGGCTTAAATACATATATGGTTTTTGATATAACATCATTATTTTTACAAGAAAAAAAAGTAAAAAAAAATAATATGAAAAAAACATATCTCATTAAACCGCTTTTAAACTTAAATCCATGTTGGAAACTGAATGTGTAATTGCTCCCGTAGAAATATAATCTACGCCACATTCTGCATAACTCCTAATAGTGTTTTCATTGATGCCGCCGGAAGATTCAGTGAAACATTTTCCATTAATCAAAGCAACTGCTTTTATAGTATCTTCAAACGAAAAGTTATCTATCAAAATTCTATGCACACCATCGTTTTGTAAAATTTCTTCAATTTCTTTGAGACTTCTTGCCTCTACAATAATTTTTAAATCTAAACTATTTTCTTCCAAATACGTTTTTGTTTTTTGAATAGCTTGTGAAATTCCTCCAGCAAAATCAATATGATTATCTTTTATCATAATCATATCGTACAATGCAAATCTGTGGTTTTCTCCTCCTCCAATTTTTACTGCCCATTTTTCTAAAGCTCTAATTCCTGGAGTTGTTTTACGTGTATCTAAAACCTTCGTATGAGTTCCTTTCAATAAATCTACATATGATTTGGTTTTGGTTGCAATTGCACTCATACGTTGCATAGAGTTCAACACAAAACGTTCTGCCATTAAAATTGATTGAGATTTTCCAGAAACTTCAAAAACAATCTCTCCAAATTTTACTTCATCACCATCATTTATGAGAGTTATGATTTCTAAATCTTTATCGACAAAAGCAAATATTTGTTTTGCAAACTCAACACCAGCAATGATGCCGTTATCTTTCACTAAGAGTTTTGCTCTTCCTTTTGTATTCTCTGGAATGCAGGACAGAGATGTATGATCTCCAGTACCAATATCTTCTCTGATGGCGTTTGCAATTATGTAGTTGAGTTCTTTGTTAAATTGCTCTTCAGAAATCATAAAATTCTATTTATCGCTAAATTAATAAATTCAGCTTAAGAGATTTTATGAATAATTGTAATTTTACTTTATGAAAATTACGCTATTAGTTATTGGTAAGACTGATGATAAAAATTTGGCTCAATTAATTGATCTTTATAAAAATAGATTAAAACATTACATAAAGTTTGATTTAGAAATCATTCCAGATTTAAAAAACTCTAAAAACTTATCTCAAGAACAACAGAAGGAAAAAGAGGGAACACTTATTTTATCTAAAATTCAAAATACCGATCAACTAATTTTATTAGACGACAAAGGAAAGGATTATACATCTTTAGAGTTTTCAAAATACTTACAAAAGAAAATGAATTCAGGGTTAAAACGGTTGGTTTTTGTGGTTGGTGGCCCTTATGGTTTTTCTTATGATGTTTACAAAAAAGCAATGGGAAAAGTCTCTTTTTCTAAGATGACGTTTTCCCATCAAATGATTCGTTTATTTGTGGTGGAGCAAATCTATAGAAGTTTTACAATTCTTAAGAACGAGCCTTATCATCATGAATGACTAAATTTTTTATTATTTGCCAAATTATATATAAATACAATTTCTAAAATAATAATTGGAATGGATAAAAACATGGCAATTGGAGAAAATAAAACACTAATCAAAAGTCCTCCATTTACAATTTTTAAGATTCCAAGAATGTTAGAAAAAGACCCTAAATCTTCCTTTAATTTTGTAATTCCAAGCCCTAAAACAAGCTCTGCAACTCCATATAGAATTACTATAGGTATTCCTACAGCCATGTCTATAAATGATTTTTCTAAATTAAGAAATACAGTACCGGTTGTTAAAAGACTAATCATAACCTCAATGATAAGGTACGCATAAACTGCATTCAATAAACTTGATTTTTCAAAATGTTTTGCCAATACTTTATAACCTTTTAAAAAGAATATCAAAACAGTTATTGATAAGATATTAAAAGGAATTCTATACAACAACTCTTCATAACCATGTTTCTCATCCCAAAAATAAAACTCGGCTACAATTCCGATAACTGATAAAACCAAAAAGAATATCCCTGTTATCCAACTAATATTTAATTGATTGACTTCTTTACTAGAAAATTGAATCTCATCTTTAGTTTCTTCTGATTTGAAAATAGATTTAGAATCTACCTCTAAAGCTTCTAGAATAGATTTTACTGTATAAGATCTTGGAGTTACTTCTCCAGCTTCTATTCTTTGAATAGTTCTAACATTGATATTACATTTTTCAACAAGCTCTTCTTGTGTCAGTCCTTGAGATTTTCTTAACTCAAGAATCTTTTGTCCTAATTCGGGTTGTTTCATGATAAAAGGGTTTTTATTTTCCATGCAATGTTAGTATCAGAATTTAATTTCTCAAATTATTTTAAATGATTTAAACCCGACATTTGAACGACAAATCAGTTGTGACAAAGGATTAGGGCAAATGTACATATTTTTAAAAGTCGACTATGAAAGGAATCGTAAAACTAAATTTCATTATTTTTACCTATTATTTATTTTAAATGAAACTCGTTTTTGCAACAAACAATCAACACAAAGTAAACGAAGTTCAGCAATTATTACCCAAAAATATTCAACTATTATCCCTAAAGGACATTGGTTGTAAAGAGGATATTGATGAAACTGAAACTACCTTAGAAGGTAATGCTTTGTTAAAAGCTAATTATGTAACCCAAAATTATGGTTATGATTGTTTTGCTGATGATACAGGTTTGGAAGTTTTATCTTTACATGGAGCACCAGGTGTTTACTCTGCCCGATATGCTGGAGAACATGGAAATGCAGAAAAAAATATGCAAAAGTTATTGAATGAAATGAAAGATAAATCTAACAGATTTGCACAGTTTAGAACTTGTGTCGCTTTAAACTTTAATGGAAAAAAGCTCTTGTTTCAAGGGGTTTGCGAAGGGGAAATTGGAAAAAGAAAACGTGGAAAACAAGGATTTGGCTATGATCCTTTATTCATTCCAATTGGTTATAAAAAGACCTTTGCTGAAATGGACTTAGATGTAAAAAACACGATAAGTCACAGAGCTAGAGCTATTGAAAAGCTAGTTAATTATTTAGTTTCTTAACATTGATAGAAACCAAAACATATAAAAAACAATTTCTAGGACTGTTTCTTTTGTTACTACTTCTTTTTTTAGGAAGTATCTCTCTAGGTTCCGTTCAAATTCCTTTTTTAGATGTTATAAAATCTTTAATCGGTCAATCTGCATCAAAAGAAAGTTGGGAATTTATTATTTTGAACTTTAGACTTCCAAAATCTATTACTGCTATTTTAGTTGGATCTGGTTTAAGTATTTCTGGTTTGTTAATGCAAACTTTATTTAGAAATCCACTTGCAGGACCTTTTGTATTAGGTATTTCATCGGGTGCAAGTTTAGGTGTTGCAATTTTAATTTTAGGAAGCTCTGTTTTTGGTGGTGGTTTATTAGCTTATTCAACCTCTAATTGGGCATTAGCTATTGCTTCAAGTTTAGGAGCATTTTTAGTTTTATCGGCGGTATTAATTGCAGCAACAAGAATTAGAAATACGATGTCTATCTTGATAATCGGATTAATGTTTGGAAGTTTAACCGCTGCAATCATAAGTGTGTTAAGTTATTTTAGTTCTGCTACACAGATTCAACAATATGTATTTTGGAGTTTTGGTAGTTTGGGAAATCTATCTTGGAGTGAGTTAGCAATTTTTAGTGTTTTTTATATTATTTCGATTGGTGGATGTTTTCTTATTATCAAACCTCTGAATAGTTTTTTACTGGGTGAAAATTATGCAAGAAGCTTAGGGGTATCAATTCAAAAGAACAGGAATATCATCTTATTAATTTCTGCATTACTCACTGGAGTTATTACAGCTTTTGCTGGACCTATTGCATTTATTGGTTTGGCAGTTCCACATATAACAAAGTTAATTTTCAACACTTCAAATCATAAAATATTATTACCTGCAGTTGCAATTTTAGGTGCTATTATTATGTTGGTTTGCGATTCTATTGCTCAATTGCCTACCTCAGAATATACACTTCCAATTAATGCAATTACATCTTTATTTGGAGCTCCAATCGTTATATGGTTGTTGGTTAGAAAAAAGAAAATCTATGTCTGAGGTTTCAAAGAACATAGCATTAGAAGCTCAAGAGATATCTATTGGTTATGCTTCTAAAAAGAACACCTTTTTTGTAGGTTCTGAAATCAATTTTCAGCTTCCTAAAGGTTCATTTATTGCTTTATTAGGAGAAAATGGAATTGGAAAATCTACTTTATTACGAACTATTTCTGGTGTACAAAAACAACTAAAAGGTCAAGTTTTTATCAATACTAAAAATAAAGATTTGATAACCGATTTAAATTTGGCTCAACAAGTTAGTTTGGTTCTAACTGAACGTTTGCCAGAGAGTCAATTAACTGTTTTTGAATTGGTTGCCTTGGGAAGACAACCGTATACCAATTGGGTTGATAAACTCACTGATGATGATGCTAAAAAGGTACTATCTGCATTAGAAATGACAGATACTTTATCTTTAAAATCAAAGCGGTTTTATGAATTAAGTGACGGTCAATTACAACGAGCTTTGATTGCTAGAGCCTTAGCTCAGGATACAGACATTATTATTTTAGATGAACCAACAGCACATTTAGACATTCATCATACTATTAAAGTTTTTACTCTTTTAAAAGAGCTAGTTAAAAAAACACATAAGACCGTTCTAATTTCTTCACACGAAGTAAATTTAAGCATTCAGCTAGCAGACTCACTTTTATTAATGTCATCTGAAGGATTAATTTCTGGCACAACAAAAGACCTTGTCGATAAAAAAGCATTCGATTCATTATTCCCAAAAGAGCTAATCAATTTCAATTCAGATTTAAAGCAATTTATTATTCAACAAAAGAAATAATGTATCTTTGAAACTAACTGGTTACATCTGTATTCTAGCCAGTAAATCAAATCAAAAATAAATTTATTTTTCATGAAAAAAATACTCTTTTTAGCAAGTGCATTTCTATTATTCTCTTGCGGATCTAGTAAAGAAACTGTTACAACAAAAACAGTTAAACCAACAGAAAATAAAAATATTGAGGCAGTTGTAAAGTACGCCAATACCATTACAGCCAAAGAATTAGGAAATCATTTATTTATTTATGCATCTGACGAATTTGAAGGCAGAAACACAGGTGATCCCGGACAAAAAAAGGCTGTAAATTATCTTAAAGATTTTTATATTGATGAAGGTATACAGTCTCCAATAGGTGGTAATGATTATTTTCAAGAAGTTCCTGCTTCATATATGAATAAGTTATCAAGAAGAGGAATACTAAAAGATTCTGAAAATGTTGTTGCTTTTATTGAAGGCTCAGAAAAACCAAAAGAAATCATTGTGATTTCTGCTCACTTAGATCATGTTGGGATTAATAAAAAAGGAGAAGTTTATAATGGTGCAGATGATGATGGTTCTGGAACCGTTGGTCTTTTAGAAATTGCACAAGCTTTTAACAAAGCAAAAAATGAAGGCAACGGACCAAAAAGATCAATTTTATTCTTACATGTTACAGGTGAAGAAAAAGGATTGTTAGGTTCTCGTTACTACACAGAAAATCCTATTTTTCCTTTAGAAAATACTGTGACAAATTTAAATATTGACATGATTGGAAGAACAGATACTAGACATAGAGGAAATCCTAATTATGTGTATTTAATTGGTTCTGACAAATTGAGCACTACATTGCATGAATTATCTGAAGCTACTAATAAGAAGTATGTAAATTTAGAATTGGATTATAAATACAATGATGAAAATGATCCGAATCGTTTTTATTACAGATCAGATCATTACAATTTTGCAAAAAACGATATTCCAATCATATTCTATTTTAATGGTACTCATGAAGATTATCACCAAGTTGGAGATACTCCAGATAAAATTAACTATGAAATGTTAGAAAAAAGAACTCGTTTGGTTTTTTACACCGCATGGGAAATTGCTAACAGAGATGAAAGAATTGTTGCTGACAAACTGAAAAAGTAAGAAGAATTTAATTTGAAATACATAAGTTAAAAACCTCGCTACCAGCGGGGTTTT
Source organism: Flavobacteriaceae bacterium (assembly GCA_965660845.1). Lineage (GTDB taxonomy): Bacteria > Bacteroidota > Bacteroidia > Flavobacteriales > Flavobacteriaceae > Polaribacter. The sequence goes on along the minus strand of CBFIBH010000001.1, from coordinate 1,008,916 downwards.
TATTTTAATGCATAACCTTAAACAATAACTCTTTTAAGATATCTGCATTGGATAATTGGTGCGCTCCCACACCTTTACTTTTAACATCGGCTTCTCTAAGCAAAGAAATAGTTCTTGAAACTTTTCTTAATGGATAATTTCTACTGGCAGAAACGTAATCATTTACAAAATAAGGACTTACACCTAAGGCTTTCGATACTGAGTTTTTAGATTTATCTTGTAAACTATGATATTTAAGTAGCTGAGTAAAAAAACTATTGAGCAAAGAAATAGTCATTACCAAAGGATTATTTCTTGGGTTTTGAGCAAAGTAATTGATAATTCTATTAGCTTTTACAATGTTTTTTTCTCCTATTGCTTTTCGTAATTCAAAATTATTAAAGTCTTTAGAAATTCCGATATTTTCTTCAATATGCTCTGGATTAATAATGGTGTTTTGAGGTAAAATTGTAGTTAATTTATTCAACTCATTACTTATTTTACTCAAATCAGTTCCTAAGAATTCAACCAACATTTGAGCTGCTTTTGGTTCAACTTGATAGTTTTTTCCACTTAAAACTCTGCAAATCCAATCTGCAACTTGATTTTCGTACAACTTTTTACTTTCAAAAAGTAACCCTTGTTTTTGAATTGCTTTGTATAATTTTTTTCTTTTATCTAGTTTCTTGTATTTGTAATTAATAACTAGAATTGTTGAGGGTTGTGGATTTTCTGCATATGAGGTCAACTTTTCTATTGTTCTGCTTAAATCTTGAGCTTCTTTTACAATAACAACTTGATGTTCTGCCATCATAGGAAATCGTTTAGCAGACGCTATAATGTCCTCTACAGAAGTATCTCGACCATACATAACCACTTGATTGAATCCTTTTTCTGCTTCGTCTAGAACAGTTTCTTCAATAAAGTCAGAAATTTTATCAATGTAATAAGACTCCTCACCCATTAAAAAATAAATGGGTTTATAAATACCACTTTTAATATCTGAAACTATTTGATTGATTTCGTTCATAAATCGTTATGTAAACAAAAAGGATTCAATACTTTTGAGTTATGGAACCATTGAATTTTCCAAACTATCCTTTACAACTCAAAACTAGCGAAAATAAGACACTTATTTTTGATATTATTAGAAAAAAATATATGGTTTTAACTCCTGAGGAGTGGGTTCGTCAACACTGTTTGTGGTTTTTAATTGAGGAAAAAAAGTATCCTAAAAGTTTAATCAATGTAGAAAAGCAATTGGTTCTCAACAATCAAAAAAAGAGAACAGATATTGTTGCGTTTAACAATCTTGGAAATCCTTTATTGATAGTAGAATGTAAAGCTCCTTCTGTAAAAATAAGTCAAGATACTTTTGATCAAATTGCCAGATATAACATGCAACTAAATTCGGAGTTTTTATTGCTTACCAATGGTTTGAATCATTATTGTTGTAAAATGAATCATAAAAAACAAGAATATCAATTTCTTCCTGATATTCCAAAATACGAATTTTAGGAATTCTTTACATCATTTAATCCTACAGAAATACTAAGTTTGCAACCTTGAAAACAGCAGTTGTCATATTAAATTGGAATGGAAGAAAACTATTAGAACAGTTTTTACCATCTGTTATTAGATTTAGTTCTGAACTTGCAGATATTTATGTTGCTGACAATGCTTCTACTGATGACTCTCTTTCGTACATAAAAGAATATTTTCCTTCCATAAAAATTATTGAAAACACAAGTAATGGTGGTTATGCTAAAGGATACAACGATGCTTTAGCAATGATTGATTCAGATGTTTATTGCTTATTAAATTCTGATATTGAAGTGACTGAAAATTGGTTGCAACCGATTATTAAAGTCTTTAAAGAACAGAAAAACACAGCCATTATTCAGCCAAAATTATTGGATTATAAAGACAAAGAAAAATTTGAATATGCAGGAGCTGGTGGTGGATTTATAGATTTATATGGTTATCCATATTGTAGAGGACGAGTATTCAATGACTTGGAAAACGATAAGGGTCAATTTGATGGCATTACTCCTATTTTTTGGGCTTCTGGAGCTTGTATGTTTATTCGTTCTGAAGTTTACAAGGAAGTTGGTGGTCTAGACGAGGATTATTTTGCTCATCAAGAAGAAATAGATTTATGTTGGCGTGTTCAAAATAAAGGATATGATGTTTATTATGTTGGTTTATCAACTGTATATCATGTTGGAGGTGCGACACTGCAAGAAACAAATCCGCATAAAACCTATTTAAACTTTAGAAATAGTTTATTAAATGTGATAAAAAATGTTCCAAAACAATGGTTTTTGTTTGTCTTTTTTTCTCGTTTGGTTTTAGATGGAATTGCAGGAATTAAATTTGTTTTAGAGTTAAGACCTATTCATACTTGGTCTATTTTGAAAGCACATTTTAGTGTTTATAAAAACTTTTTTAAGTTTCTAGGTAAACGTGCTAAACTTCAAAAGAAATACGAATACAATTTACATACCAGTGTTGTTTGGCAATATTTTGTTTTGGGAAGAAGAAAGTTTAATAACTTAAAGTAAATATAAGTCTAGGATGGAGAAAATAAATCTATTCTTTTCAATTTATTTTCTTTTAAAAAAACATTAAATATAAATCTTGTAGTTTTTTGTCAAAAATTACGGGAATTCTACTTGTTTCGTATTCTCCTGGTTGATTATAAATACTAATCTTTTCTAACTTTTTACAATCTTTGGGAAAATTGTTTTTCAAAAATTTAGAATTTACTTTTTTATTAAATAAAATAGAATCAATAGTTAAAAATTTAATATTATTATCAAACACAATTGTATTCATTCGACAATTACCATTAAGCTTAAAACACTCAAAAGAGGAATTACCAATATAAACTATAGAATCTGCATCAGAAAGATCTATGGTCTCAGGTTTTACAACTATGCTATCGATTAAAGATACTATACTGATTTTCTTAAAAGTAGGACCTATTCTATTATTTAATCTTAAAGTTTTTAAATCCAATGATTGAGAAATCATAAGGTTAGAGGTCAAAACAAGGCATATAATTAAAGTTATCTTTTTCATAATCATAAATAGTAATTACAAAACATCCAAACTTCCTTTGCCTTCTCTAATTACCTCTGGCATATCATCGGTTAAATCAATCACAGTAGAAGCTTCGTTATCTCCAAAACCTCCATCAATAACAACATCTACAATTCCTTTCCACTTTTCGTAAATCAATTCTGGATCTGTTGTGTATTCTAAAACATCATCTTCGTCATAAATTGAAGTTGATGCAATTGGATTCCCTAGCTCCTTTACAATTAATCGAGCTATATCGTTTTTTGGCACACGAATTCCGACTGTTTTTTTCTTTCTAAATGCTTTTGGTAATGATTTACTTCCTGGTAAAATAAACGTGTAAGGTCCTGGAAGCGCTCTTTTGAGAATTTTATAGGTTGGTGTGTCTACTTGTTTTACATAGTCAGAAAGATGACTTAAATCATTACAAATGAAAGAGAAATTAGCCTTTTCTAATTTCACACCTTTTATCTGAGCAATTCTTTGCATTGCTTTTGTATTGGTAATATCACATCCTAAGCCATAAACAGTATCTGTAGGATAAATAACCAAACCTCCATTCTTTAAAACATTAACAACATGGTCTATTTGTTTAGGACTTGGATTCTCTTCGTAAATTTTTAATAATTCTGCCATTGTATAAAAGTAAGAAAGCTCTACCTGAAAGTCAAGTAGAGCTATATATTGGGAAGAAATTAGATTTTAGGATTTATCTACCAATCTAAAACCTTCTCCGTGAATGTTTAAAATTTCAACATTCTCGTCTTCTTTTAAGTACTTTCTCAACTTAGCGATATATACATCCATACTTCTAGATGTAAAATAATTATCGTCTCTCCAAATCTTAGTTAATGCAAGTTCTCTAGGCATTAAATCATTTTTGTGAAGAGCTAGCATTCGCAATAACTTGCTCTCTTTTGGAGATAATTTTTGAGGCTCTTCTTCTTTACCTACGGAAAGGTGACGCAATTTTGAGTTAAAGAAAAATTGACCAATTTCAAACTCAAATTGTTCGTTCTCTTGTGTTGTTTCTGATTCTTTTCTTTGTAGAATTGCTTTGATTTTTAGCAATAAAACTTCTGAATCAAAAGGTTTGTTTAGATAATCATCTGCTCCAACAGAGTATCCTTTCAATACATCTTCTTTCATGGTTTTAGCCGTTAAGAAAATAATTGGAATTTCTTTGTTGGTCGCTCTAATATCTTGAGCTAATGAAAAACCATCTTTACGTGGCATCATTACATCTAAAATACAAAGATCAAAATCATTGTTTTTAAACATAATCAATCCTTCTATTCCGTCTTTTGCGTGCGTTACATTGTAATCGTTTAACGCCAAATAATCTTTTAAAACAATTCCAAAATTTGGATCGTCTTCTACTAGTAAAATCTTTTTACTTCCCATTTTTAATTATTTAAATTAGTGGTAATTTAACTGTAAATGTACTTCCGGTTCCTTTTTCGCTTTCTACAAAAACCGTTCCGTGATGCATTTCAACTATTTCTTTTACATAGGCCAAACCTAAACCGTGACCTTTTACGTCGTGAATATTTCCTTTTTGTTCTCTATAAAATTTATCAAAGACATAACGTTGCACTTGTTTAGTCATTCCAATTCCTTCGTCTTTAATTTTTATTGTCAGAAATTTACTTGTGCTTTCTGTGAATACATCAATTTTTGGTGAATCTACAGAATATTTTAACGCATTTTCTAACATGTTAACAAACACATTGGTCATGTGAAACTGATTTCCCATAATTTCTGATTGAATTGCAGAAAAATGAGTTGTTAACGTTCCTTGTTTGCTCTCCATTAAAAGGTTTACATGAGAAATTGCATCCTCTAATGTATCCTGAATATCTATTGCTTCTTTGTTTAAATCTAATTGATTTTTTTCTAGTTTCGATATTCTAAGAACATTTTCTACTTGTCCATGCATTCTTTTGTTCTCATCTCTAATCATTTTAATGTATCGTAATACTTTCTCTTGATCGTTTAAAATCTTTGGATTTTTTATAGAATCTAATGCCAAATTTATAGTCGCTATAGGAGTTTTAAACTCATGGGTCATATTATTGATGAAGTCTGTTTTAATCTCTGATATCTTCTTTTGTTTCACTAATTGATACAAAGAACTAGAAAAAGCAACAATAATAATGAAGATAAAGAAAAGTGATAATAACAAAATCTGAGAAATTCCAGATAAGATATGTTTGCTCTTGGTTGGAAATGACACATAGAGTTTATAATTACTAATACCAGTTTCATCTTTAAAAAGAGGATAACTATAACTCTCTTTTGGATTGATGGTGTAGTAACCAGATTTTAACTTGGTAGCTAAACCATCATTGTTATAAACTCCGTATTTAAAATCTATATTGATATTCCTTTTTTGTAATTCGTTTAGAATCGTATTATTAATTTCTCTATTAGAAATCCTAGATTCTATCGGACTTAACTTTCTATATTCTGAAAGCAAAGATTTTAAATATTCTGTCTCTAAATCTAACCTTCTGCTTGTAAAGCTAAACTTCTGCTCATCAAAAACGTTTGATAAATCTCCTGAACCTTGAAATAATTTTGCTTGAAAAATATCTTTCTTTTCAGTTATTCTTTTAAAGAATATGGTATCATTATCTACAAAATCTAATGGGATTTTAAAGTTTTCTTCTAAAATAGTAGAACCAAAAGTTAGCTTTCGCATATTGGTTGTATCTATTTGTTGGATAAAGAAGTTTTTAATTTCTGCTTGATCTGCTAAACCTTTGGTTTTAATGATTGGATCAAACTTTCTTCTAAAATCATCTTCTTCTTTTAGCTTAACCCTTTCTGAAACAGCAGCTAGAGCAACTTTTACGTCACTGTTAAATTGCGTATCTTTACTCTCTATCGCATTGTTAATCCAATAAAGTTGCACTGAGATAATTCCTATTAAAGAAATACTCATTAAAACTACGATTAAGACGAACATTTTTTTGCTCATAAATCAAAAATAGAAGTATTAAATAGGGAGAATTCAATTTTAACTTAGATTAACAAATCATTGTTATTTTTAAGTAAATTTTAAGAAAATTATTGAGAATTCCTAAACGAAATCCGCTTTTTTTGTTAAAATATTATAGATTTCATCAACTTTAGACTCCAATTCTTCAATAGAATTGTTGAAAATAATATAGTGAGATTGAAGATTTCTTTGTGTATCTGATAGCTGATTTTTAATTCTTGATATAACCTCCCCTTTCTGAATATTATCTCTTTTTATGACACGATTCACTCTATCATTTTTATTTGATGACACACTTATAATAAAATTAAAGCGATTTTCGGAATTGTGTTCAAAAAGAATAGCAGCCTCATAAATAATTATTTTATCCCGATTTAAAGCAGCAAATTCTTCAAAATCTTTCTTGACAGCTGGATGAATAATTGAATTTAACTCTTTTAATTTTTCAGGATTATAAAAAACGATTTGAGACAAGTATTCTCTATTTAATGTATTGTCTTTGTAAGATTCCTGACCAAAAGCTTGAATCAGTTTGTTTTTAACTTCTGTTGCGTTTTGCATTAGCCATTTAGCCTTTGCATCTGCTATGTAAGTAACAACATTTTGTTTTTTTTCAAAAAGAGACAAAACTGTTGTTTTTCCACTTCCAATTCCACCTGTTAGTCCAACAATCATCATTTGGTTATAAAAAAATCAATTTTCTGAGTCCTTAAATGCAAACCTTTTACAAATTTTGGATATGAGGTTACTTTAGGAATCAAAAAATTTAAATTATTTTTTAAAGATTCTTCAAAATTACATTCAACTTTAAAGAGGTCTTTATTAATTTTTTCATAATCACTCAAGCCTATTTTAAATGTCAGTTTTACCAGATTAGGAAACGTTGTAATGTTTTGATTTTTCGGTTTATTAATAATTGTAAAAGGTATCTCTAAAGTAGCCTCTGTAAACTTGGTAACATTTACACTAAAATCAATTGCATTAGATTCATAAACGATTCTTTTCTCTTTGTAAATTGATTGAACTTTAAGCTGCTGACTGATATTTTTCTCTACATCTTCTAATTGTAAAAACTCAGTATTTAAGCTTTTTAAAGTATCTAAAATAGATTTTGGTCCTGAAACTAAAATCGAATCTGGATTTATAATTTCTTTTCCATAAGCATCAAAATTATCTTTGTATGTTATAGATACATTTGATTCTATCTTAATCTTTTTAGAATCTAATTGATCAAATTCTATCTTTATTCTTGGTTTTTCAAAATACTCTATAGTAATTTGATTGGATAATTGGTTCTGAATTTTTGATTTCAACTCAGTTAGATTGAAAATATAAGAATTGGTTTCATTTTCTTTGGCATCAGAAATATCTAAAGAGATTTTTGGAGTGATTAATTGAGCATACAAAATCTTGAATCCAGTTGCATTGATAGTAACATCTAAAGTTTCTGGAAGCTTGTTTTTAACAATTTTATCCAACGGTAATTCTTGATAAGTGGTTGCTAATTGAATAACACCTTTGTATTCTTTGGAAAGCTTAGTTAAAAACCAAAAAAACAATGATATGATTATAAAAATCAAAAAAGTTTTTGGTAATGATATATCAGATTTTCTTTTGTTCATGCTAAACAAATAATGTTAAATATAAGAAAGTTGAACAATAAAAAACGAGCCAATTGGCTCGTTTATTTTTTTGTAGGTTTTGTATCTTTTTGAAAACGCTTGCTCAATTCAAGTGAAATTGCAGATCGTTCAAATTTAATTTTACCCGCTCCAGTTTCTATTGTTATGGTATTATCTGAGTGAACTTCTACTATCTTACCATGAATTCCACTGGTGGTAATTACTTTGGTTCCTTTTTTAAGTTCAGATTGAAATTGCTTTTCCTTTTTTTGTTTTTGCATTTGGGGTCTTATCATAAATAGATACAACACCAAGATCATTGCAATAATAGGAAGAAAGCTCATGATGCCTCCACCATCAGCTTGTAAAAACACTAAATAAGTCATTAATTTTTCTTTTTTGGAGTTACCATACCTTTTAACTTAATAACTTCTCTACCCTTTGTAGTATTCGTGTATAGAGTAACTGATTTTAATTGTCTGTTTGGTTTACCATTAGTGTTAAACTTCACTTTAACAGATGCTTGCTCACCAGGTTGAATTTCGTTTTTTGGCCATTCTGGAACGGTACAACCACATGAAGCCACAGCTTTAGTAATTACTAAACCAGATTTACCCGTATTGGTTAAAACAAAGGAAGTTTCTACTACGTCACCTTCATTTACAGTTCCAAAATCGTATTCGTATGTATCAAACGATATTTCTGGAGCTCCTTTTTTAATCTCAGCATCTCTGCTCATTGCTGAAGTTAGATTTGATTTATTAATCTTAGCCGATGCATTCTCTTCCTTACAAGATGTTAAAGCAAAAGCTATAACAAAAACTGAAATAATGTATTTGATTCTCATTTGTTGTAATTTTTTGTAAAAATATAAAATTATAATAACCCTCTACCAGATTTAACAATCCTTTTTGTGTCTAAAAAATCTTTAGATATTCTATCTAAAACACCATTGATAAAATAACCACTCTTAGTTGTCGAATAATCTTTGGCTATTTCTATGTATTCATTAATGGTAACTCTAACAGGAATTGATGGAATGTTTAGAAATTCAGAAATCCCCATTTTTATCAAAATCATATCTAAGTCTGCAATTCTATCAGCTTCCCAATTTGGAGTTTTATCCATTACATCTGTTTCATAGGCCTGATAATTTAAAACTGTTTTCTTAAATAAATCTGAGACAAAAGCTTCATCGTCTTCATCTTTGTACAATCTTCCTATTTTGAATGGTTTTCTTTCAGAAAAGCGCTCTAATGTTTTTAAAACCCATGTGTTTACATAAGGTATATCATCTACCCAGCTCAAAGTTGTATCTTCAAAATAATCTGCTAATTTTTCGTTCGGAGCTATAAAATCCTTGAATAATTGAATAATGAATTTTTTATCTGATTTAAAACTTGGATTTACTTCGTTTAAATAAGAATTGTACAAATCACTTTTTTGTAATTGATCAAAAACCATTTTTACATATTCATCATTTGTATTCCAATTTTGCAGTTTGTTGTCTTCTAAGTATTTAGAAAGAGAAACACTTTCTTGCAAGCGGGTAAATATTGGGTTATCTATAAATCGTGTATTCGGAATTAAATCTTCTTTTGTAGCTAAAAATTTCTTTTTAGAGATTTCCATTTTGTCTTTAGCTAACTTATTAAGTTCAACTAAAAACTGAAGATTAAGAACATACAAATCAAATAATCGTTTGATGCTATGCTTTAGGAATTTTTCTTCTTTGAGAATATCCTCATTTTCTCCATGCATCATTGCGTAAATGGATTGCATGACTTTGATACGAATATGTCTTCTATTAATCATTTGAAAGAACGTTATAACAAAAAAAAGAGCGAAAGAATTTATCAATCGCTCTGCAAATATAGAGTATTTTTCTATTAAGAATTCTTTTCTTTTTTTCTAGAATCAATTCTTTTTTGAGCGATATTAAAAGCTGCTCTATGAGTTGTAATATTTTCCTTTTCTGATAGATGAAAAATTTCTAACGTTGTATTATAAATATTCTCAGTTTTTTGTTTTATTTCATCTTTACCATATCCTTCTAACTCTGCATATACATTAATGATTCCACCGGCATTAATTAGAAAATCTGGTGAATAAGCAATTCCTTTATCTTGTAGTAATTTACCATGCTTAATTTCATCTGCCAATTGATTATTAGCTGCTCCTGCTATAACATTAGCTTTTAATTGAGGTATTGTTGTATCATTTAATGTTGCACCTAACGCACAAGGAGCATAAATATCTACATCTAAGCCATAAATATCATTGTCTAAAGTAACATTAGCGTTGTATTTTTTAGAAAGTTCTTCTAATCTAGCTTCATTGATGTCATTAATAATAACATTAGCTCCTTCATCTGTAATATGCTTTACAAGAGTTTCACCTACATGCCCAATTCCTTGAACCAAAATCTTTTTACCTTCTAATTTATCTGTTCCAAATTTAAATTTAGAAGCTGCTTTCATCCCCATATAAACTCCATAGGCAGTTACAGGAGATGGATTTCCAGCTCCTCCTTTGGACTCAGATATACCTGTTACATGTGGTGTTACTTCTTTAATAATATCCATATCTCTAGTTTCCATTCCTACATCTTCTGCAGTAATATAACGACCACTTAAAGAATGTACAAATTCACCAAACTTCTTCATTAAAGCATCATTTTTCTGAGTTTTAGCATCACCAATAATAACCGCTTTACCACCTCCTAGATTTAAACCTGTTATTGCAGATTTATATGTCATACCTCGAGACAATCTCAAAACATCATTTAATGCATGCCATTCACTCTTGTAAGTCCACATTCTTGTGCCTCCTAAAGCAGGTCCTAAAACCGTATTATGAATTCCAATTATTGCTTTTAATCCTGTATCTTCGTCGTTGCAAAAAACAACTTGTTCGTGTCCATCAAAAGATAGTTGACCAAACACAGGATCTTGCTGCAAAACAGTTGTATTAATGATTTCAGAAGTCATATTATTTAATTTAATAAGTTTTGATTGTTTTAAACATTTGATAAAAATAAACACACAAAAATACGATATTAATAATTTCAAGCAAATAAAGGCTATAAAATTTAAATATAGTTTAATAATTAAAAACTTATGTTCTATTTAAAATGAGAGAGTTAAAATACGTTCATAAATTCTTTTTTAAATACAGGTTTCGCTTATTGGTTGGAATTGTAATTACAATTTTATCTAAATTTTTAGCCTTAGAAATACCTGGTATTATTCGAAAATCTTTAAATCTTGCAGAAGACTATAGAAATGGTGTAATTACAGATGTAGAAGCTGTAAAAGACGACATGCTCTACTACATACTTTTGTTAATAGGTTTTGCTGTTTTATCTGGAGTTTTTACCTTTTTGATGAGACAAACCATCATTGTTGTATCCAGATTGATAGAATTTGATTTAAAGAATGAAATATATCAACAGTATCAGAGATTATCTCAAAACTTTTATAAAAAGAATAGAACAGGTGATTTAATGAATCGCATTAGCGAAGATGTAACCAAAGTAAGAATGTATTGTGGTCCTGGTATTATGTACACAATGAACATGATAGTACTTTTTGCTGTAGGTTTCACAAAAATGCTGATGATAGATGTTAAACTTACTCTTTATACCTTAATTCCCTTTCCAATTTTATCTGTTTCAATTTTTATTTTAAGTAAAGTCATTCATAAAAGAACAACAATTGTTCAGTTGTATTTATCCAAATTAACAACCTTTAACCAAGAATTTTTCTCTGGTATTAACGTGGTAAAATCTTATGGTATTGAACCTGCTGTTATTAATAGTTTTGAGGAATTGGCAAATGATAGCAAAGAGAAAAACATCAATCTCTACAAAGCAAATGCCTTATTTTTCCCATTAATGATTCTTTTAATTGGCTTTAGTAATCTTTTGGTTGTCTACATTGGAGGTCAACAATATATGGCTGGAGAAATAAAAATTGGTGTGATTGCAGAATTTATGATTTATGTAAATATGTTGACTTGGCCAGTTGCTATAGTTGGTTGGGTAACATCGATTGTTCAGCAAGCAGAAGCATCTCAGAAAAGAATTAATGAGTTTTTACAGATAGAACCTGAAATAAAAAATACTGTAGTCGATAAGAAAGAAATTAGCGGTAATGTTACATTTAAAAATGTTTCTCTTCGTTATGATGATACAAATATTGAAGCTTTAAAAAACATAAGTTTTCATGTAGAATCAGGTGAAACTCTAGCTATTTTAGGAAAAACAGGTTCTGGAAAATCAACTATTGTAAATTTAATCTCTAGGTTATATGACACCACTTCTGGTGAAGTTTTAATAGACAATACATCTATAAAAAGCTTTAACCTCAATGATTTAAGAGATCAAATAGGAAGTGTACCACAAGATCCTTTCTTGTTTTCTGATACAATTGAAAACAACATTAAGTTTGGAAAAGAAGATGCTACAAAACTAGAAATAGAAACTGCAGCGAAAAACTCTGTTGTTCATAATAATATAATTGATTTTAAAAATCAATACAAAACCATTTTAGGCGAAAGAGGAGTTACACTCTCTGGTGGACAAAAGCAACGAGTTTCTATTGCAAGAGCCATAATAAAAGAACCTAAAATATTAATTTTTGATGATTGCTTATCTGCTGTTGATACTGAAACTGAAGAAAAAATACTTCAAAATTTAAAACGAGTTTCAAACGATAAAACAACATTTATCATAAGCCATAGAGTTTCATCCGCTAAAAACGCAGATAAAATCATTATTCTTGATGAAGGAAATATAATTCAACAAGGTACTCATGATGAGCTAATTAATCAAAATGGCTACTACAAAGAACTGTACGAAAAACAACTTTTAGAAAAAGAAATATAAGTTGAAGTTTTGCTGAGAAAAATATTTTTTTAGTTTTGTTGCTATAATTTAATATTCAATAATCATTTTATCACATTATGGCAGAGAGAATAGAACAAGAAGAAATTTTTTCTCAAGTTTTAAGAGCAGGAAGGCGTACTTATTTTTTTGATGTAAGATCAACGAAAGCAGATGACTACTATTTAACGATTACTGAAAGTAAAAAGTTTACTCATGATGATGGTTCTTATCATTATCAAAAACACAAAATTTATTTATACAAAGAAGATTTTACAGATTTTCATGAAATGTTAGCAAAAGCTACAGAGTACATCATAAATGAAAAAGGTGAAGAAGTAATTAGTGATCGTCATCAAAAAGATTACAAAAAAGAAGAAGCAACTGAAGAGAGTAAAACCACGGAAAGTTTCACAGACGTAAGTTTTGAAGATATTTAATTACTAAATTCAAATTTCAATTTACACAATGAAGGCCATCTCTAGAGATGGCTTTTTTTTATAAAACTTTTTTTATCGTTTGTGACTTTGCAACCGTTTCTTCCCATTCTTTTTCTGGTATTGAATCTTTTGTAATTCCTCCACCAACAAAAATTGAAATTGTATTACTCTCTGATTTGGCACAACGTAAATTGACATACAATTCAGAAGAATCATTCAAGTGAATCTCACCTAAAAACCCTGAGTAGAATTCTCGATTATAGTTTTCATATTTTAAAATAAACTCTTTTGCTTGCAAAGTTGGTAGACCACAAACTGCAGGAGTTGGATGCAATATTTGCAGAATCTGTTTCAAATCAGAGTTTGTTATTTCTCCAGTTATATGTGCTTTTAAGTGAAGTAAATTCCCTGCTTTACTAGTATAAGTTTGAGATACATTAAAATTACTTGTTGAAATTCCAGAGACTCGAATTTGATTTGAAATATAATCCGTTACAAATTTATGTTCATCTTTTTCTTTAGTACCCCAAACTACATCTAAACTTCCTTTATATACTTGAGTACTTGCTAAAGCCATCGTATGAAATCTATTTTCTTTGACTTTTAATAAGGTTTCTGGAGTGGCACCAAACCACATTCCTTCTTTTGGATGATACCACAAATACACAAAAGCATTTTCGTATTCGCTCAGCATCTTATAAAAAGTAGAAAAACAATCAAAATCAACTTTCGAAATTGATTCTTCTCTAGACAACACTATTTTTTTTAAGTTGCTAGATTTTATTTCCTGAATTCCTTTGGTAATTAGATCTATATGCTGATATTGATTAGATTGAGATAAAAAATTAGATTTTTCAGATCTGTATTTCTTAAGAAAACTTAGCTCCTCTTTATGTACTTCACATTCATTTTTAGGAAATATGTATGTGGGGTAATTAGCATCAAAAGGAGCAAATACAAAACCAGAAGTTTCATATTGTTCTGTAGCAAATAAAGTGTCGTTGTTTTGAAAAAAACCATTTACAAACACATTATTCGGTTTTTTGTAAATAACAAAAGGAAGCTCTTTTGTTAACCAACTTCTACATTTATCAATTATTTTCAATCCAATTCATTTAAAATGAGATTTCTTATCTCTTTAAATCGAGACCAAACCAAATCATGATTTGCTTCTGGCAAAGTTACCAACTGAAATTGATCAGAAGGTAATATTCTTTCTAAATATTTTGAATTTTCATAAGGAACTATCCAATCTCTATCTCCGTGAATAGAAATAATCTGATTTGGATTTTCGTTCCATTTCTTTTCAAAGCTTTGTAAATCTTCTGGGTGAGATAACTTCTCTTTTGAAGCTTCTTTCCAGATAGAGGGAATGATCCAGCGAGTTAATTTCCATTTATAAAATTGTAAAATAGATGGCATTGGTTCTACTTTACTGTAGACTGCTGGTGCAATTAATATCATTTTTTTTGTATTTATTTTTGATGCCAAAACAATAGGTCCTCCATATGAATATCCGACTAAAATCAATTGTTTTGATGGTACATCTTTTATTACGTGTTGCAACATTTCTGATTCAAAAGCTATAGATTCTTGAACTGAATTCTCATCTTTATAATTATATCCAATTCTATCGTAAGCAATCATATTTGCTCTTTTTGAAAGTAAAGAATCAGAAAAGTATGATTGAAAATCCATTACTGAACCTATGGTTCCGTGTACAAAAACTATAGTAGGTAAAGAAGAGTCTTTTACAACCTCAATTTTTCTGTATTTAAAATCTTTAAATTTAGTGTGAATGAGTTTTACATCTATTTTTTTACCTTGAAACGATTTTAACACCTCATCATCAGATTTCGGAGCTGTAAACCAAGAAAATAAGATGTAAAGAATTAATATAAGGGTACTTAAAACTAGTAAAGATATTTTTAAAAACTTCTTAAGTTTTTTCATTTCAGGGGTTTCTTCAAAACAATACTCGTCATTTTACAAATAGAAATTAAATTTTCTTCCTCATCAGTAATTTTTACTTCCCATAAATGAGTTGTTCTACCCTTGTGAATATTCGTTGCTTTTGCAAAAACTTCACCTGTTTTTTTGCTTTTGATATGATTAATTGTCAATTCAATTCCATTGACAAACTCTTCTTCTGAATTGATGAAAAAATTAGATGCAAAACTAGCAACAGTTTCAGCCAAAGCAGCAGTTGCTCCTCCATGAAGTTGACCATATGGTTGATGAACTCTAGGTGTTACTGGCATTTTTGCAATAACAAAATCATCACCAAAATCTATAAACTCAATATCTAATGTTTCCATTAAGGTGTTTTTATTATACGAGTTGAATTTTTCAAGAAGTGAATTTTTGTCCATAAGAAGTATAATTAAAGTGTAAAAATACATCAATTTTATCGTAATTTTGAAAAATCAAAATAAGATGATACATGTATAAAATTCGTGTAATTTTAGATACCGAAGAAGATGTAATTAGAACATTATTAGTAGATTACAAAATTAATTTAGAAGATTTACATCTTACCATAGCAAAGGCTTTTGGTTTTGATGGTAATGAAATGGCTTCTTTTTACTTGAGTGATCAAGAGTGGAATCAAGGAGAAGAAATACCTTTATTTAGTATGTCTGAAGCTGGAGTAGGAATTTCTATGGCAACTTCTTTTTTAACAAAAACACTCGATTCTGTGGGTAGTAAAATGATCTATGTGTATGATTTTTTAAATATGTGGACATTTTATGTAGAGGTTCTAGAAATTACAAGAGAAACTTCTCCTGATCTTCCGAAAACTATATTATCTGTGGGTGAAGTTCCAAAAGAAGCACCACAAAAAGAATTTATTGCAGAAAACTTTTCTTCTGATTTTGAAGACGAATTTAAAGATGAGTTTGAAAGCTTAGATGATATCGATTTAGATAATTATTAATTACACCTATCACTGTAATCTTTAAAATTCCTGTAACATTTTTGTACATTGTTCGTCATACAAACAATTAACCAACGTATATATTCTTGGAAACAATCTTATCTCTTAAAAACCTTGACAAAAAATTTGGAAAGGTTCACGCAGTCAACAATCTATCTTTTGATATTCAAAAAGGTAATGTTTATGGAATCTTAGGTCCAAACGGAAGTGGTAAATCAACCACGCTAGGAATCATTTTAAATGTTGTTAATAAAACCTCTGGAAGTTTTAGTTGGTTTGACGGTTCTCTATCTACGCATGAAGCATTAAAAAAAGTAGGTGCTATCATAGAAAGACCTAACTTCTACCCGTACATGACAGCTTTTCAAAATTTAAGTTTGATTTGTAAAATCAAAGGAATTACAACAGAGAAGATTGAAGAAAAATTAAAAACGGTAAATCTTCACGATAGAAAGAATGATAAATTTAGAACTTATTCTTTGGGTATGAAACAACGATTAGCGATTGCTTCTGCCCTATTGAATGATCCAGAAATTTTGATTCTAGATGAACCAACGAATGGTTTGGATCCACAAGGAATTTACGAAATTAGACAGATAATAAAAGGGATTGCTGCAAACGGAACAACAATTCTATTGGCTTCTCACCTATTGGATGAAGTGGAGAAAGTTTGTAGTCATGTGGTTGTTATAAGAAAAGGTTTAAAGCTATACAGTGGTCGTGTTGATGAACTGACTGCTTCAAATGGACTTTTTGAATTAAATGCTAATGGAAGTTCAGATGAATTAATTAAGCTTTTAGAAAATCATTCATCTATCAGTAAAGTTTCTAGAGAAGGTGAAATGATTATCGCTCATTTAAACCAAGCTATGGAGTCTTCTGAAATGAACAGCTTTGCATTCAAAAATGGAATTACATTATCTCATTTGGTAAAACATAAACCAAGTTTAGAACAACAATTTTTAGATTTAACCAACAACAACTAACCTTTCCAACATGTTTAGATTATTAACCATAGAATTTCATAAATTAAAACACAATAGAGCAAGTAAAGTTCTATCTATAATATATTTTGGACTTTTAACTTGTATTGCTCTTATAGCAGCAATAAAGTTTGATATTGGTCCTATTGAATTTCATTTAGCTGATCAAGGAATCTTTAATTTTCCATATATCTGGCATTTCAATTCTTTCATGGCTGCAATTTTTAAGTTCTTTTTGTTGCTCGTAATTGTTTCGATGATGGCAAACGAATACAGCTACAAAACTTTAAAGCAAAATCTAATTGATGGCTTGAGTAAAAAGGAATTTATTTTATCTAAATTTTATACTGTGGTTGCATTTGCTGCAGTATCAACTTTATTTGTTTTTATTGTTTCTTTAGTTTTAGGTCTGATTTATTCAGATTACAACGAGTTCAATATTATTTTCTCAGATTTAGGATATTTAATAGGCTTATTTGTAAAGTTAGTCGGTTTCTTTTCTTTTGGTTTATTTTTTGGAATTTTAGTAAAACGTTCTGCTTTTGCAGTTGGAGCTATGGTTGTTTGGTTAATCATAGAATCAATGTTCAAAGGCTTTCTTTTTTACAATTTTAGAGAAGCTGAAAATACGTTTGATAAAGTTTCAGATATTATGCAGTTTCTTCCCTTTGAAGCGATGTCTAACCTCATCAAAGAACCTTTTTCAAGACTTGGAGCTGTAAAAACTGTGGCTAGTCAAATTGGTGAAGGTTTCACAAAGGATTACGCAGTACAATTTACAGATGTCTTAATTGTAAGTGTTTGGACATTTATCTTTATTTACGCATCATTTGCACTATTGAAAAAAAGGGATTTGTAATACTTTTCAATTATATTTGACGTTTACAATGTCAAATGTCTCTCATGAGAAAAGTATTACCTCTATTTTTATTGTTTTTTTGCTTACAGTCTTTTGCTCAAAAAGAAGCCAATTTTTGGTATTTTGGTCAAAATGCAGCCTTAGATTTTAATTCTGGTGCTCCTCTTCCTACTGGTAGTGCAGCAAGCAACCAATTGAATACCGTTGAAGGATGTTCTACATTTTCAGACCCTGACGGTAATTTACTTTTTTATATCGGAGCTCCATCTCCTACAGCAACAAATTTAACTATTTGGAATAGAAATAATCAACCAATGCCATTTTCTGATGTAGCAAATGGTGGTCAATTATTAAATGGAGATGCTTCTAGTTCTCAATCCGCATTAACAGTTCCAGCTCCAAATAATCCAAACATATATTACATTTTTACAGTTGGAGCACAATCTAGCGGAAATGCTGGTTTTTGGTTTTACACAGTAGACATGACCGTTGAAGGTGGTAGAGGAGATGTAGTAGCAGGTCCAACTGCTTTAAATGATGGAACCCCATTACCTGTATGGTCTGAGAAAGTAACAGCTGTTCGTGGAGAAGAGTGTAATACTTTTTGGGTTGTTTCATATGTACAAGGAGATTTTATAGCCTATAAGGTTGATGAAAGTGGTGTTGACATAATTAACCCAGTTAGGAGCTCTTTAGGAAATACTTCCTTTAATGGTGGAACAAATCCTGATGCAAGAGGTTATTTAAAAGTATCGCCAGATGGAACTAAAATGGTTGCAGCTCATATGACATCAGGTACTTTTATTTTTGATTTTGATGATAGCACTGGAATAGTATCCAATCCTAGAGAATTAGATACCGATGGAAGAAATGGTTATGGAGTAGAATTTTCTCCCTCAAGTAGAAGATTGTATGTGTCAACTGGAAATTTTGTAAACTCACAGGAGTTTCTTTATCAATTTGATGTAGTCTCAGATGATATTGCTACAATAAATGCCTCCAGATTTACAGTTTTTGATTATTTCAATTCAAGAGGTGCTTTACAACTTGGACCCGATAATAGAATTTATTGGACTAGTGATGGTTTTCAAAACATAAGTGTTATTAATAATCCTGAGGAGTTAGGTTCTGCTGTTAATTATGAGCACCAAGTAATAGATGTAGGTACTGGGAGATTAGCTACACAAGGTTTACCTCCTTTTTTATCATCTCTTTTACTGCCGATTGATATAATTGACGAAGATAATGGACAAGTTTTGAATGATCAAACTATTCCATTTTGTACAGGTGATGATAAAACCATTACACCACAAGGTATTTCGGGTACCAACATCTCTTATGCTTGGTCTTTTGATGATGGGACAGGACCTAATGTCATTGCTACAACTCCATCTTTAATTTTAACAAACTTAAATGCCGCAAATGCAGGTTTATATTCTGTAGAAATAATTCTTACAGATGATTGTGGAATCAACACTACATTAAGTGGAGAGTTTACAGTAGAAATTTTTGAAAGTGCAACAACTAATAACAATGTTTCTGAACTCATTTTTTGTGATACTGACAATGATGGTTTTAACACTTTTGATTTGAAGGCTTTGAAAGATTTAGAAATATTAGATGGACAAGATCCAGGTACTTTTGAGGTTTTCTATTACCTAACTGAATTTGAAGCACTAGAAAATGAAAATCCAATTGATATTCCTTACACAAACCCAACTCCGTTTAGCAATCAAACCATTTGGGCGAGAGTACAAAACAGAAATGCAGCTGCAGCTTGTTTTGCCATAACTTCTTTTAGGTTAGCTGTAACTGGTTTTCCTGTTCCAACTCCTCCAACAGATTATGTTCTTTGTGATAATGAAGGAAATGGAATTGACACAGATGGTTTTGTTCAAAATTTTGTTTTAAACACAAAAGATAATGAGATTCTTGGTAGTCTTAGTGCAACCCAATATAATGTAACCTATCATTTGAATGCAAATGATGCAGATACCAATTTCAACCCAATCGATAAGGTAAATCCTTACACCAACATCAATCCTAATACTCAACAAATTTTTGTAAGAGTTGAAAGTGTTGACAATGCTGCATGTTATGATGCTGGCTCAAGCTTTAATTTGGTTGTAGGAGCACTACCAGTTTTAGAAAACACGGTTATCAATCTAGAAGATTGTGATTTTGATGGAACCTTAGATGGTATAGCTAATGTAAATCTTACTCAAGTCAATGATCAAGTGTCTTTAGATGCTACTTCGTTTAAATATTATGAAACTCTTTCTGCTGCGCAAAATGATGGGATTAGTATAAGTAATCCTACATCTTACAGAAACACCAACTCACCAACTAATTTTAGTTATTGGGTTAGAGCACTTTCAGATTTTGATTGCTTTAGAATTGCAAGAGTTGATGTTTTAGTGAGTGCTGTTGGTTCTATTCCTCAAGGTGTAGCAAGAAATTATTTTGAGTGTGATGATTTTCTAGATATAAATGGAGATGACAATGCAAATAATGATGATACAGACGGAATTACATCTTTTGACTTTAGTGATGTTGTCCCTGAAATTAGAGCATTATTTCCACCAAATGAAAATATTGAAATTACTTTTTATAAAAAACAAGTTGACGCAGACTTAAAAAAAAATCCAATAAAGGATATTACCAATTATAGAAACATTGGTTTCCCAAATACTCAAATCATTTTTGCTAGAGCAGACAATTTAGATCAAAGTAGCTGTGAGGGAGTTAGTGGTTACATTCAATTAAATGTAGATGTTGTTCCAGATGAACCAAATCCTGCAGATATTCAAGATTTACGCCTTTGTGACAATGATGATGATGGTGTGTTTGATAATGGAATTGTTCAAACATTTAATTTAGATAGTCAAATTCCTTCTTTGTTAGGGAGTAGTCAAGATCCAGCTGATTTTACAGTGACATTCCACGAAACACAACCCGAGGCGAATACAGGAGAAAACGCAATATCAAATACTGCTGCTTATGAAAATTCAGTTCCTAATTTAGAAACAATTTATGTTAGAATTGAAAACAATACAACAGGGTGTTTTACTGCAAAAACAAATTTTGATTTAATTGTGGATCCACTTCCTGTGGTTGGCACTATAACTCCACTAGAAATTTGTGATGATAATTCTGATGGATCTGCTCAAAATGGTTTTTCACAAATAATAGATTTAGAATCTAAAACTGAGGAAATCCTTGGTGGCCAAGATCCTTCTAACTTTAGAGTTACATATCATTTAACTCAACGGCATATCAACCCTTTGTCAAGTCCTTTTACAAATACTGAAGCAGGTACTCAAACAATTTATGTAAGAGTTCTAAACCTTACCACTTTGTGTGATAATGACTTCTTCAACTTTAATGTAATAGTAAACCCAGAACCAACTGTTGAAGTTATCGCTCCTTTAGAAGAGTGTGATAATACAGATGATGGTGATGATAGAAATGGTTTTGTACAAACTTTTAACTTAGATAGTCAAATTCCTTCTTTGTTAGGGAGTAGTCAAAATCCAGCTGATTTTATAGTGACGTTCCACGAAACCCAACCCGATGCAAATACTGGAGCAAATCCTCTGGATTCTCCTTACACAAATACAACAGCTAACAGGCAAACTATTTTTGTTAGAATAGAAAACAGAACTACTGGTTGTTTAAACTTCGAAGGAAGTTTTGAAATTATAGTAAATCCTTTACCTGAGTTTGAAGTAACACCAAATCAAATTGTTTGTTTGAATACAAATGGTATAACCTTAAGTCCTGAAAATCCTGCTGATACTTATGATTATTTCTGGACAAATGACACAACTGGTCAAATTACTAACGGTGAAGATTTATTGGTTACAAATGCAGGTTCTTATACAGTTACGGGAACAACTATAGACGGTACAAACTGTTCTAGATCATTAACTATTAATGTTGATGAATCTAATATTGCTACTCTAGAAAGAAGTTGGGTTACTATTTATGATGAATCCAATAACAATGGTATCGACGACGAAATATTTATTTCTATTGATACAGTAAACAATGATTTAGGACCCGGAGATTATCAGTTCGCCTTATTAAATACTGAAAACGGAAAAAGAATTCCTTTTGCAGGATATCAAGATGAACCTCGATTCGAAGATTTAGAAGGAGGTATTTATCAAATATTAGTAAACGACAAGAATGGATGTTCTCCAGATACTACTTTGTTAATTTCTGTAATTCAGTTTCCAAAGTTCTTTACTCCTAATGGAGATACTGTAAATGACACGTGGACAATTAAAGGCGCTGATAGTAGGTTTTATCCAAACAGCAGAATTTACGTTTTTGATAGATTTGGAAAGCCTGTTGCAAACTTTCCTTTGGATGGTCCTGGTTGGGATGGAACTTTTAATGGTAAAGTTTTACCATCAGATGATTATTGGTTTTCAATCCATCTTATAGAACCTGATGGTACTGTAAGAGAGCGTAAAGGGAATTTTTCTTTAATTAGAGGTGAACGTAGATAGTTTTAATTCCTGTAATAAAACTTCATGAATTTTAAACTAGTCTCTGATTTTAAACCTACTGGTGATCAACCCGAAGCAATCAAACAGCTCTCAAGCGGAATTACTGATGGAGATAAATATCAAACACTACTGGGTGTAACTGGTTCTGGAAAAACATTTACAGTTGCTAATGTTGTAGAAAAAGTTGACAAACCAACCTTAGTTTTAGCACACAACAAAACCTTAGCTGCTCAGTTATATTCTGAGTTCAAACAGTTTTTTCCAAACAATGCTGTTGAGTATTTTGTTTCTTATTACGATTATTACCAACCTGAAGCTTACATTCCTGTAACTGGGACTTACATAGAAAAAGATTTATCTATAAATGAAGAAATAGAACGTCTTCGATTAAGCACAACATCTTCCCTACTTTCGGGCAGAAGAGATGTGTTAGTTGTTGCTTCTGTTTCTTGTTTGTATGGAATTGGAAATCCTGTTGAATTTAAAAAGAATGTGATTCCGATTGAAGTTGGACAACTCATTTCTAGAACGAAATTCTTACATCAATTGGTAACAAGTTTATATTCTAGAACAGATGTTGAAATTAAAAGCGGAACTTTTAAAGTAAAAGGTGATGTTATAACAATTTATCCATCTTATGGAGACAATGGCTACAGAGTTCATTTTTTTGGCGATGAGATTGAAGAAATAGAGTCGATTGATATAGCTAGCAATCAAATTATAGAACGTTTTGAATCTCTTAATATTTATCCTGCAAATTTGTTTGTGACTTCCCCAGATGTATTACAAAATGCCATTCACTTGATTCAAGATGATTTGATGAAACAATACGAGTATTTCAAGGAAATTGGTAAACATTTAGAAGCAAAACGTTTAAAAGAAAGAACTGAATTTGACTTAGAAATGATTCGTGAATTAGGTTATTGTTCTGGTATAGAAAACTATTCTAGATATTTAGATGGAAGAGAACCTGGAACTAGACCTTTCTGTTTGTTGGATTATTTTCCTGAGGATTATTTAATGGTGATTGATGAGAGTCATGTTACCATTCCTCAAACACATGCAATGTATGGCGGAGATAGAAGTAGAAAAGAAAATTTGGTAGAATACGGTTTTCGTTTGCCAGCTGCAATGGACAATCGTCCTTTAAAATTTGAAGAGTTTGAAGCACTACAAAATCAAACCATTTATGTGAGTGCAACTCCAGCAGATTATGAACTCCAAAATACAGAGGGTTTATTTGTAGAACAAGTCATTCGTCCTACAGGGTTATTAGATCCAGAAATTGAAATTCGACCTAGTTTGAATCAAATTGATGATTTGATCGAAGAAATTCAAATTCGAGTAGAAAAAGATGAGCGAACTTTGGTTACGACTTTAACCAAAAGAATGGCAGAAGAATTGACAAAATATTTAACACGAATTCAGGTTCGTTGCCGTTACATTCACTCAGATGTAGACACATTAGAACGTGTGGAAATTATGCAAGATTTACGAAAAGGCTTGTTTGATGTTTTGGTTGGTGTAAATCTCTTAAGAGAAGGTTTGGATTTACCTGAGGTTTCTTTAGTTGCTATTTTAGATGCAGATAAAGAAGGTTTTTTGCGTTCACACCGTTCGTTAACTCAAACAGTTGGTAGAGCTGCTAGAAATGTAAATGGTAGAGCAATTATGTATGCAGACAAAATAACAAGAAGCATACAATTAACAATTGATGAAACCAATAGAAGAAGAGAAAAACAAATTTCTTATAACACAGAAAACAACGTCACTCCTACTCAGATTAACAAAAAAATTGATGATTCACTTACCAAAAGTGCAGTAACTTCTTATCATTATGATAGTGCAGCACAAAAAGCAGCAGAACAAGAATTACAATACTTACCTAAGTCCGAAATTGAAAAGCGAGTTAGAGAGAAACGAAAACAAATGGAATCTGCTGCTAAAGATTTAGATTTTATTGAAGCTGCCAGATTAAGAGATGAGATTAAAGTTCTGAAAGAACAATTATAAGTTTGTTTGTAAAAACTTTAAAGTAATACTTATATTTAGAACTTAATTATCTATCAAATTAAGTAATAATGCAAAGAGTCTACTTGTTTTTAATTAATAAAACTTCTTTAAAATTTTTAGCTCTATTATTCTTAGGAATTTTGTTTTCATGTTCTTCAGAACCTGATTATTCTATCATTCGAAAACAACTTCTTGGAAATGGATACGGATTAGGGTCCTCAACCTTTTTAGTAAAAGATTTAAAACAAGCTCGAGATTTCTGTGCTGACACTTTAGGTTTTTCATTACCAAAAGCGAGTAGATTCAAAAAAGGATTACAAAAAGGAACCGTAACTACTAGAATGCGTTTTCCAGATATGACCGCTATTGATTTTATCTCTCTACCAGATTCTCTAGTTACTGATGAAACTCCAATATTTATTTCTAATTTTTTAGCAAAACACCAAGGAATTCAAAAATATATCTTATCAAGTTCTTCTGTTGATAAAACTTTTACTTTGCTCACAAATCAAGGTTTTATAATGGATTCAGTTCAGTCTTACAGAACATCAGCAAATCCAGCAAAAGGATGGTCTAGAGATGATGGCGGAAATCAAGAAAGCACTTTAGATTTTAAAAACCTTCATACTACATATCTTCCACGATTTTCAGAACGCGTCAATTCAGATTATGAAAAAACTCAGAAAATGTGGAGAACTTACTACGCCTATAATCGGAGTTTTTCCAATCATAAAAACGGAGTTGTCGGAATAAAAGCGATTCAAATTGCAGTAGATAGTTTTGAAGTTGCTAGAAATAATTTCCTTAGAATGGGATTGAAAGAGCTATCAACTAATAATAATAAATCGAAAACTAGATTTAAAGTAAAACGAAATCAAGAACTGCATTTGTCATCATCAAATTCAGAAAATGATGATGTTGCTAAATTTCTCAAAGAAAGAGGTTCTGGTGTATATGCTATTCGTTTTGAAGTTGCGAATCTAGACTCAACGTAAAGTTTTTTATCAAATAATCTTTCAGATAAAATAGTCAAATTAGACACCTTAAAACATCAAATCATAATTGATAGAGAATTTGCGTATGGAGTTCAATTAGAGTTTATAAATGAGCCCGAAGATCAAGCTTTAATGGCAAATCAATCAAAGATTGGTGGTAAACTAGATAGTGTAGCTTCTAACAATGCTGCTAAAATGTATCAAAAATATTGTGCGCTTTGTCATGCTGAAGATAGAAGTGGTTATGCTGCAGACAATGCTCCATCACTTCGCTCCCACTCTTTATTAGCTTCTTCTAAATCGGGTAATTTCATGCGTTACATGATTCAATTTGGTAGAGCAAATACAGCAATGGGTGGATATTTAGATACACAAGGTGGTCCAATGGAATATATTGATATTGAATTGATTTTACAATGGTTGTATGAAGAAGCTGGAGTTGAGAAAAGAGTGAAAATTTCTAGAGAACCTGTAAAAGGTGATATAGAGCTTGGAGCAAAAGTATATAAAAATACGTGTGTAGTTTGCCATGGAAAAGATGGTGAAGGAATTTCTGCTCCAGCTTTAGGAAATCCTATGCTATTAGCAACAGCAACTGATGGGTTTTTAAAATATGCTCTAGAACAAGGTAGAGACAGTACACCCATGATCGCTTATAAAGATATATTGAGTAAAGAAGAAATCAATGGGGTTACAGCTTTTTTAAGAACCCGAGCATCAGGTTGGAATGTTCCAAAAGGAGATTCTATTACAATTCCAACTCCAGAAGACTATGTTTTAAATCCAAATGGAAAAAGACCAGATTTTAAATTAAGAAAAAATCTTTATGTGTCTTCAAAGCAAGTATTTGAAGCTATGCAAGACAGTGCAAAATTAGTCATATTAGATGCTAGATCTAAAGTTGCTTGGAGACAAACTCACATTCCAGGTTCTATTCCGGTTCCATATTATGAAGAACCTGAAGCTTTTGTAAACGACTTACCAAATGATGATACTTGGATTGTAGTGTATTGTGCATGTCCTCATGCTGCATCTCAACGTGTTGTAAACACACTAAAACGTTATGGCTTTAAAAACTTAGCTATTATTGATGAAGGAGTTTTAGTTTGGGCACAAATGGGATATTCAGTAAAAAGTGGACTCTAATTTAAACTCAAGAACACTCATACTTTTTGTATTTTCGTGAAACTATAAATTTAACAACATAATAAAATGAAAAAAGCACTATTACTGGTTTGTATTTTGTTTGTAGTATTTTCTTGTAAAAAAGAAGCTACCAAAGAAGATATAGTAACTTATGCAGAAACAATTACAGAAACTGAATTAAAAAAACATTTATACACTTATGCTTCCGACGAATTTGAAGGAAGAAACACGGGTGATCCAGGACAAAAGAAAGCTGTTGAGTATTTAAAAAATGAATATGAAAAACTTGGAATTCCTCCTGTTATTGAAGGAAACTATTTTCAAAATGTTCCCTTAAATATTGTAAAAACTCCTCTTGTAGAAATGTCTGTGAATGGTAAATCATTCTCATATTTTGATGATTTTATTTCAATGACAGCTTCTGAGACTGCTAAAATTTCTGCATCAGAAATTGTATATGCTGGTTATGGAATTGATGATGAAAAATATTCTGATTACAAAGGTTTGGATGTTAAAGGTAAAGTTGTAGTAATTAAAGCAGGTGAGCCAAAAGACAAATCTGGAAACAATATAATCACTGGAGATAAAAAAGCTTCAAAGTGGTCTAATGGACGACAAGCAATTTCTTCAAAAAGAAATACAGCAAGAGATAAAGGAGCAAAAGCTTTATTCTTTGCGGATAAAAATCTATTTAAAAGATATTCTGATTGGTATAAAAAACGTGATGAAAATGGAGGAAGCAATCGTTTGTCTTTGCCAGCAAAAAAAGATGCTGATCCAGCAATGTATTTTTTCTTGATTAGTGAAAAAATGGGAAAATCATTTTTAAAAAACATGAGCTCTTCTACAAAAGCGACTTCAGTTTCTACGAAACTTGATATGAGTTATACTAGTATTTTAGAATCTAAGCCTTCTGAAAATGTTGCAGCTATCATCAAAGGTTCGGAGAAACCAGATGAATACATCGTGATTTCTTCTCACTTAGACCACGTAGGTGTTAATTCTAAAGGAGATGTTTACAATGGTGCAGATGATGATGGTTCTGGAACCGTTTCTATCTTGGAAATTGCAGAAGCTTTTAAAACAGCTGCAGACAATGATCACGGACCTAAACGTTCCATCATTTTCTTGAATGTAACTGGAGAAGAAAAAGGATTGCTAGGTTCTCGTTATTATACAGATTATGAACCTTTAGTTCCTTTAGCTAATACAGTTGCCAATTTAAATATTGATATGATTGGACGAATCGACCCAAAACGTGAAGGAGACAGAAATTATGTGTATTTAATTGGAAGTGATAAATTAAGTTCAGATTTACACAACATTTCTGAAGAAGTCAATAAAGAATTCATGAATATTGAGTTAGACTATACCTACAATGATGAAAATGACCCAAATCGTTTTTACTATAGATCTGACCATTATAACTTTGCAAAAAACAACATTCCAATTATATTCTATTTCAATGGAACGCATGCAGATTATCATAAAATATCGGATACACCAGATAAAATTAATTATGACTTGTTAGAGAACCGTTCTCGTTTGGTATTTCATACCGCTTGGGAAGTTGCCAATAGAGAAGCAAGAATTGTAGTTGACAAAGCTGAAGAAAAATAAATAATTTTCTTTTTCTTAAAAATTATAAACGCCGCTCTGTTGAGCGGTGTTTTGTTTTACAAAAAACATTTAAATTGATTCTTATTTTATTTTCTAATAACTTCGTTACCGTTGTATAAAATGAACTGAAACTCATCTTATACTCAAGGTAACGAAACTTTAAAATTATCAAACAAAAAAAGCCTCACATTTTGTGAGGCTTTTTTTATGTTGTAACTATATTTTTATGCAGAAAGTACTTCTTGTACTTTATCTGCAGCTTCTTGAAACTCTGTAGCAGAAATAATTTCCATTCCAGAATTGTCTATTAATTCTTTTGCTTCTTTAGCATTAGTACCTTGCAAACGACATATAATAGGTACATTAATTTTATCTCCCATATTCTTATAAGCATCTACAACTCCTTGAGCTACACGGTCACAACGTACAATTCCACCAAAAATATTTACCAAAATTGCTTTTACATTAGAATCTTTTAATATGATTCCAAAAGCAGTTTCTACTCTTTGTGCATCTGCTGTTCCACCCACATCTAAGAAGTTTGCTGGATCACCACCTGCTTGCTTAATTAAATCCATGGTTCCCATTGCTAATCCAGCTCCGTTTACCATACAACCTACATTTCCGTCTAAATCAACATAGTTTAATCCGGCTGCTTTTGCTTCTACTTCAATTGGGTTTTCTTCTCGTAAATCACGTAATTGAGCATAATCTTTATGTCTAAACAAAGCATTTTCATCCAAACTTACTTTGGCATCTACAGCTAAAATTTTAGAATCGGATGTTTTTAATACAGGATTAATTTCAAACAAAGAAGAGTCAGAAGATACATAAGCAGTATACAAAGCGGTAACAAATTTTACCATCTCTTTAAATGCAACACCAGATAAACCTAAGTTAAAAGCTATTTTACGAGCTTGAAATGGCAATAAACCAATTAAAGGATCAATTTCTTCTGTAAAAATTAAATGTGGTGTTTCTTCTGCAACAGCTTCAATATCCATTCCTCCTTCTGTAGAGTACATAATCATGTTCCTACCTGTGGCTCTGTTTAACAAAACAGACATATAATATTCTTCAGGCTCTGAATCTCCAGGATAATAAACATCTTCAGCTATTAAAACTTGATTCACCTTTTTCCCTTCGGCAGAAGTTTGTGGTGTAATCAACATCATTCCGATAATATCATTAGAGATAGATTCTACTTCTTGTAAGTTTTTAGCCAACTTTACTCCTCCTCCTTTTCCACGTCCACCAGCATGAACCTGCGCCTTTATAACATACCAACTTGTTCCGGTTTCGGTAGTTAATTGTTTTGCAGCTTCAACTGCTTCTTTGTGATTGCTTGCAACAATTCCGCGTTGAATTCTTACGCCAAAACTGTTTAAGATCTCTTTTCCTTGATATTCGTGTAGATTCATTTTGTATCGTGTTAAAAACGATGCAAAAATACAAAGAACAATCCTAATTTTTTAAAGAAATATCATAGAAATAAGTTTACAAACTCTTTGCAGTAATTAACAGGAATTTAAGATTTACTCGTGAAAAGTAATAATACTTTTGGGGTATCTTTTTAAGATAAAAAACCAACTGTGCACAAACACCCCTTAATACTATTTATTACTCTAATATTCAGTTTTTTACTTCATAGCCAAGAAGTAAATCAAAACAGAAAAAAACTTACAACTACAAGAATCACTACACCTCCAAAAATTGATGGAGTGTTAAATGATGAAGCTTGGAAAAATGCTGAAATAGCCAAAGACTTTTTTGTTTTAAGACCAGACAATGGAAACAAAGCACCAGATACTCATCAAACAGAAGTAAAAATTGTTTACGATGATAAGGCTATTTACATTTCTGCTGAAATGACGGCTCCAGATCCTTCAAAAATTCCAAGAGAGTTTACATACAGAGATAATTTAGGTCAAGCAGATTTTTTCTTAGTTACTATAAACCCAAATGATGACGGTTTAAATCCGTTTCAATTTATTGTTACAAGTGCAGGTTCACAAGCAGAAGCAAGAGTGAGTTCTGGAAATGAAGATTTTAGCTGGAATGCGGTTTGGGGGAGTAAAGCTATCATAACAGACAAAGGATGGAATGTTGAAATGAGAATTCCTTATAGAGCTTTGCGCTTTCCTGAAGATGAAGTACAATCTTGGGGTTTTAACTTTCATAGAAATGTATTAAATAAGAATGCTCAATACACTTGGAATTTTATTGATAATACCCAAGGAATTTGGACACAATATGATGGTTTAATTTCTGGTTTAAGAGATATTAAGCCTCCAACTAGACTGATTTTTTATCCTTATACCTCTGCACTGATAGATTCTTATGATGGAGAAACTGAAAGTGTTTATAGCGTTGGAATGGACATAAAATATGGAATTACAGACAATATAACATTAGATTTAACCTTAATTCCTGACTTTGGTCAAGTTGGTTTTGACAATGTAGAGTTAAACTTAGGTCCTTTTGAGCAAGTATTTTTAGAACAACGTCAATTTTTTATTGAAGGAACAGAGCTTTTTAACAAGGGAGGTTTGTTTTTTTCCAGAAGAATTGGAGATACTCCTGTAGGAATTTCAAATGTTGAAGATCAATTAAATCCTACAGAAAAAATAGTAGAAAACCCATCAACAGTTAAAATGTTGAATGCTGTCAAAATATCTGGTAGAACCAAAAAAGGATTAGGAATTGGTTTTTTTAATGCAATCACAGAAAGTACATCAGCAAAAATTATAGATTCTATTTCTGGCCTAGAAAGAGAAATTGTAACAGAGCCATTTGCAAATTATAACATTATGGTTTTAGATCAAGTATTTAATAATAATTCTTCTGTAACCTTAATAAACACAAATGTCACTAGAGATGGGAGTTTTAGAAATGGAAATGTAACCGGACTCTTATATAATGTTTGGGACAAAACCAGTACTTATTTTATAGACGGTTCTTACAGAATGAGTAATGTTATAGAAAACGGTGAAATTTCTACTGGCCATAGTTTTGATACTAGCATTGCAAAAGCAGCAGGAAATTGGCAATACGAAGCTGGTTATCAATTCGATGATAAAAATTTTGACATTAACGATATGGGTGTTATTTTTAGAAATAACAGACAGCGTATTTATGGAAACTTATCCTACAGAATTTTACAACCCAAAGGAATTTTTAATCGTATTAGAGTAAATACATGGTTCAACCTAAATTATCTTCATAGCCCAGGAAAATACACAGGAAATAACGTTGGAATCAATACTTTTTTCAATACTAGAGAACGGTTCAGCTTTGGATTACGAGTAAATGGAAATATTGGAGAACAATTTGATTTCTTCGAGCCTCGTAGAGATATTTCAGAAAATAGATTCTTTGTAAGGCCCCCAAGAGTTGGAATTCGAGGTTTTGTTTCATCAGATTACAGAAAGAAATTTGCATATGATATTAGAATCAACAAAAACTTCTTCTTAAACAATCCTAGAGATCAATATTTTATCAATATATCTCCAAGATATCGTTTTTCCAATAAATTTACAATGATTTACAATTTTGATTATAACAAAAATTACAACGATCAAGGTTGGGTTGATGAAATAGGAGATGATATCATTTTTGGTCAAAGAGACAGAAAAACATTTGAAAACAATATTTCTGCTCGTTATAATTTTACAGTTGATTCTTCTTTAAGTTTAAACTTTAGACATAATTGGACAGATGTTCGATATGAATCTTTATTCTATACTCTAGGAACTGATGGCTATTTTATTGGAAGACCAGATTACAAAGTAAATCAAGACATAAACTTTAATAGCTGGAATTTAGACTTAAATTACATTTGGCAATTTACTCCGGGTAGTCAATTGATTGCCTTTTACAGGAATAGTATTTTTAGCAGTAATGAAAACACAGGTCAAAGTTTTGGTGATAATTTAAGTAATCTCTTCAATCAGCCCAATCAAAATATTTTTTCAGTACGTTTGGTTATCTTTTTAGATTACAACGAAGCAAAAAACATTTTTTAATTCTTTATTCTACATTTAGTACCTTCGTTTTTTACACTGTTAGTTAATGATAAAAGCAAAGAATATTCATAAGTCATTTGGTAATTTAGAAGTTCTCAAAGGTGTTAATTTAGAAATAAAAAAAGGTGAGATTATCGCTATTGTAGGTCCTTCTGGAGCTGGTAAAACAACGTTGCTTCAAATATTAGGCTCCTTGGACAAACCAGATCAAAAAGAACCTTACAATCTCAAAATTCATAATAGTTCTTTAGAAACTTTATCAGATAAAGAGTTGTCTTCTTTTAGAAATTCTGAAATTGGATTCATTTTTCAATTTCATCAACTATTACCAGAATTTACAGCATTAGAAAACGTCTGTATTCCAGCATTTATCGGAAAAAAATCAAAAAATGAAGCGGAACAAAAAGCAAAAGAACTTCTTAGTTATTTAGGATTAGAATCTCGTTTTCATCACAAACCTAATGAGCTTTCAGGTGGAGAACAACAAAGAGTTGCAGTTGCAAGAGCTTTAATTAATAACCCATCGGTTATTTTAGCTGATGAACCTAGCGGAAATCTAGATTCTGAATCTGCAAAAAGCTTGCATGAATTATTTTTTAAGTTAAGAGATAAATTCAACCAAACTTTTGTGCTTGTTACTCACAACAAAGAATTAGCAAAAATGGCAGACAGAACCTTAACCATGAAAGATGGAAACATCGTTTAATTCTATTTTTTAATAACGGAAACAATGAAAGAAACTTTACAAGAGTTTTTACAATATGCAAAAAATCCTGTTTTGCAAAAAGATGAAAACCTAAGTATCAACAATACACTGAAATATTTTACTCATCTTTTGTTTTTCTGTATTGTAGCAGGTTTATTAAGTACACCTTTGTTTGTTTTATTTGAAGATTTAGGTTGGGTTTCTATGGAGAATCACAAAGTTGAAGCATTGTTTGAAGGCATGTCTTTGTTTAAAATTATCCTTATTGGAGGTTTTATTGGTCCTGTGATTGAAGAACTAATGTTTAGAGCTCCAATGACATTATTTAAAAGTCCAAACTCCTTTCGAATTGCTTTTTATGTCCTTACAATACTATTTGGATTGATTCATATTACAAACTTTCATTTGACATTTACCATTTTGTTATTGAGTCCTTTCCTTGTGATACCACAACTTTTTACAGGTTTTGCATTAGGTTTCTTAAGAGTTCGTTTTGGTTTGGTTTGGGCAATATTATTGCATTGTACCTACAATTCATTCCTACTTATCATTAGTAGTATTTTCGATCTTTAGAATGGAAAAAGAGGTGCTTCAAGAGTTTCTTGATAAAAAGGTAATCCAATATCAACAACCTAATTTTATAGAAACAGACCCTATTCAAATTCCACATCTATTTACTAGCAAAGAAGATATTGAGATTGCTGGTTTTTTAGTTGCTACTATTGCTTGGGGTAACAGAACTATGATTCTTCGAAATGGGAAAAAGATGATGGAACTTATGGACAATTCACCTTTTGATTTTGTTATGAATCATTCTGATGAAGATTTAGATTCTTTAAAAGCCTTTGTTCACAGAACTTTTCAAGGTGTCGATTTTATTTACTTTATAAAAGCATTAAAGAATATTTATAAAAATCATAAAGGGTTAGAAAATGTTTTATTGCCAAGAATCATGGAAACAAACTATAAAAATTCTATCACAAATTTCAAAAAAGTATTCTTTTCGTTGAATCATTCGTACAGAACAGAAAAGCATGTTTCTGACCCTCACAAAAACTCTGCTGCTAAAAGAATTCATATGTTTTTGCGTTGGATGGTAAGAGAAGAGAATGCTGGAGTAGACTTTGGTATTTGGAAATCACATCATTCAAAAAATCTATCTTGCCCTTTAGATGTTCATTCAGGAAGAGTTACAAGAAAATTAGGTCTTCTAGAAAGAAAACAAAATGACTGGAAATCTGTTACTCAATTAGATGCAGCGTTAAGAAAAATGGATAAAAATGATCCCGTCAAATATGATTTTGCTCTTTTTGGTTTGGGTGTTTTTGAGAAGTTTTAATTAACATATCTCTATTTAACATTTGGTTTTTTTCTCATACCTTAGAGTTCCAAAATTTTTAACAAAATGAAGAAAACTATTCTATCTACACTTTTACTTCTAGTAAATCTATCTTTATTTAGTCAAGATCCAAGAATACCTTTAGATACAACGGTTGTAACTAACAGTGAAGTGACTATTAAAGGTCAAAAAGTAACATATAAAGCAACAACTGGTTTTCAACCCGTTTGGGATGATAATGGAGAAATTACAGCTTCTTTATACTATACATATTATGAAAGAACCAATGTCAATAACAGAGCGAAAAGACCGATAATAATGTCCTTCAATGGAGGCCCTGGTTCTGCTTCTGTATGGATGCATATAGCCTACACAGGTCCAAAAGTTTTAAAAATTGATGATGAAGGCTATCCAATCCAACCTTATGGAATAAAAGACAATCCAAATTCAATATTGGATGTTGCAGATATTGTATATGTAAATCCAATAAATACAGGTTATTCAAGACCTGTTGTTCAAAAAGGAAAGAAGTTAGATAAAACTAAATTCTTTGGTATCAATGCAGATGTAAAATACTTAGCTAGCTGGTTAAACATATTCATAACACGTAATAATCGTTGGCAATCTCCCAAATACATTATTGGAGAAAGTTATGGTGGAACAAGAGTAATGGGTTTAGCTGCAGAATTACAAAATACTCAATGGATGTATTTAAACGGAGTAATTATGGTTTCTCCAGCAGATTATCTAGTCTTAAGAACAGGAAGCTCAGTAGAAGCTTCTTTAAATCTACCATATTTTACTGCTGCTGCTTGGTATCATAAAATGTTACCACAAGATTTACAATCAAAAGATTTGCTTGAGGTTTTAAAATCATCTGAAGAATTTGCCGTAAACAAATTAATCCCTGCTATTGCAAAAGGTGGATTTATTTCAGATACTGAAAAAAATTCAGTAGCAGAACAAATGTCGAAGTATTCTGGGCTGAATAAGAAATTTATACTTCAAAATAATTTAGATATTCCTAAAGGTTCTTTTTGGAAAGAATTATTGAGAGATAGAGAAGGTTATACTATAGGACGTTTAGATTCTAGATATAAAGGTTTGGATAAACGTGAAGCTGGTGATAACCCTGATTATAACTCAGAACTCACATCTTGGTTGCATTCGTTTACACCAGCTATTAATTATTACATCAGAGAACACTTAAACTTTAAAACAGATGTAAAATACAATGTATTTGGATCTGTAAGACCTTGGGATAATAGAAATAATGAGGTAAGAGACGGTTTACGACAAGCCATGGCTCAGAACCCTTATTTAAAAGTTTTAGTGCAATCTGGATATTATGACGGTGCTACAACATACTTTAATGCTAAATATACAATGTGGCAAATTGATCCAAGTGGTAAAATGAAAGATAGATTCTATTTCAAAGGTTATCGAAGTGGACATATGATGTATTTAAGAAATGAAGATTTAAAAAAATCAAATGATGATTTAAGAGAGTTTATTATGAATTCATCATCCAAAGGAAAAGCTGCTAAATATTAAATTGAACTATGCAATTTAAAAATCCGGAGATATTATATTTTCTTTTTTTATTGATTGTTCCGATTTTGGTGCATCTTTTTCAGTTGCAAAAATTTAAAAAAATTGCTTTTACCAATGTTGCATTTTTAAAAAAAATTGAACAACAAACTCGTAAAAGTTCTGTCATAAAAAAATGGATAATTTTAACAACTCGTCTATTACTTTTATCTTGTCTAATTTTAGCATTTTCACAACCTTATTTTACATCAAAAAATGAAGCTAAAAAAGTAAATGAAAACTGGTTGTATTTAGACAACTCTATAAGCTTAAATTCTAAAGGTGAAAAAGGAGATTTATTGCAGGTTTATTCTCAAGAAATACTTAAAAATTTTAAGCAAGATTCAAAAATATCTCTTCTTACAAATACAAATTTTTACAAAGAAATAGGTAAAAATGAGTTAGACCAGGTATTAAAAAACTTAGAATATTCTCCTAAAAATAAATCTTTACAAAATATTTTATTGAATTTTGATAAAAAAAAAGAAAATAAAACAAATAGTTTATATGAAATATTCTTAATATCTGATTTTCAAAATATTGAAAAAAATAATTTTACAAATGTAAATAGTAATTTATATTTAATTTCTGCTAGAGCACAAACAAAAAACAATATTTCTATAGACAGTTTACAAATCAAAGAACAAACAAGTTTGTCTCTTACTATAGAAGTTTATATTACCAATCATGGTAATAACAAAACCACTCTACCCTTCTCAATTTTAATCAATAAAAAGCTAAACAACAAAAAGGTAATTTCTGTTAATGAAAAAGAAAGTAAAAGTATTGAATTTACCTTTCAAAAATCACCCTATATCTTAGGTGAAATTCAACTAGATTTTCAAGATACTTTCTTATTCGATAATCGGTTTTATTTTTCACTAGATTTTCGTTCCAAAATCAAAGTGTTTTCTATTGGAGAAAAGTCTACTTATTTGTCTAAAATATTTACTGAAAATGAATTTGAATTTACCAGCTCTAATTTGTCCTCAATTGATTTCAATGAAATTCCGAATCAAAACTTTATCATACTAAATGAAATAAAAACAATTCCGAATTCTTTAAAATCGATTCTTGAGAAGTTTGTAAAAAATGGAGGAAATTTATTAATTATTCCTTCTGAAGAAATAAATATCAACTCTTACAATCGTCTTATTTCTGGTTTTGGAGTTGGCAAAATTCAGAATTCTGTTTCAGATTCGATTCAAATCACTAAAATAGCATACGACCATCTTGTTTTTTCCGATGTATTCTCAAAAAAAGTTCAAAACTTTGAATATCCAAGTGTTTATTCTCGTTACATCAGCTCTTTTCAAGGCAATCAAATATTAACTTATGCAAATAATAAACCTTTCTTGGAGGAACTATCTTTGGCAAATGGTAAGTTTTTTTGGTTCTCAGCAGCTTTAAATAAAAACAATTCAAACTTTACCAGATCACCCCTAATAGTTCCTACACTCTACAATCTAGCCTATCAAAGCTTATCGATATTTAAACCTTATTATTTTGCAGGTTCAGAGTTTCAAATATCAGTTCCTGTAAAATTGAGTCAGGATGAAATTTTAGAAGTTTCAAGAGACAATAAACGGTTTATACCCTTACAGCAAGCAAAATTCAATAAAGTTAATATATCATTATCAGACAATATTCAAAAGAGTGGTTTCTACAGTATATTAAGGAAAAATGATACTTTACAACAAATTGCAATTAACTATCATTCATCTGAAAGTTCTCACAAATATTTAGATGTAAATGCATTGAATAAGAGGAACTCAAACATCATTATTATGGACTCTGTAAGTCAGCTTTTTCAAGAGATTGAAGAAAAAAACAAGGTTCAAAGCCTTTGGAAGTTGTTTTTGGCTTTAGCAATTGTATCTTTGCTACTGGAAATTTTGATTTTAAAATTCTTCAAAGCATGACAATTCTAATCAAGTCGGCTACAATTGTTGACAAAAAAAGCACTCATCATTTAGAGCAAAAAGATATTTTAATCAAAAACGGTCAAATTGTAAAAATTGCCAATTCTATTCCAAAAAAAGATGTTTCAAAAGTCATTGAACTCGATGATCTTCATATTTCATGTGGTTGGTTTGACACTAGTGTTTCTCTAGGAGAACCTGGTTTTGAGGAAAGAGAAACTATCAAGAATGGGCTAAAAGTTGCTGCAAAATCTGGCTTTACAGCTATTGCAGTAAATTCGAATTCAAATCCAGTAATCGACACAAAATCAGGTGTAGAATTTCTAATCAATCAAGCAAGAAATTCTGATGTTGATTTATATCCTATTGCCTCTCTTTCTAAAGATAGTCAAGGTAATGAAATGGCCGAATTATTCGACATGCATCAGTCTGGAGCTATTGCTTTTGGTGATTATCAGAAATCTGTAAGCAATGACAATTTGATGAAAATTGCATTATTATACGCTCAAAATTTTGATGGATTAGTTTTAAGTTTTCCAAAAAACAACTCGATTGCTGGAGAAGGAATCGTAAATGAGGGAGAAAATAGCACACATTTAGGTTTAAAAGGTATTCCAGAACTCTCCGAGCATTTGCAAATTGCAAGAGATTTGTTTCTGTTAGAATATACAGGAGGAAAATTACACATCCCAACAGTTTCCACTCAAAAATCTGTTCAACTAATTAAGGATGCAAAAAAACAAGGCTTGCAAGTTACTTGCAGTGTTGCTGGGCACAATTTAGTGCTTACAGATGAAGAATTGCACGAATTTGATAGTCGCAGTAAGGTAAATCCACCTCTTCGAACAAAAAAAGACATAAAAGCACTCATAAAGGCTGTAAAAGAAGGTGTGATTGATATTGTGACTTCAGATCATAACCCTATAGATATTGAGAATAAAAAGTTAGAATTCTCAAGAGCAAAAGATGGAACTATTGGTATGGAAACTCTTTTTGGAGCTATTAATCAAGTTTTAGATATTGAATCTACAATTAACTCTTTAACAGACAATCCAAGAACTGTTTTTGGACTTGAAACATCTGTGATTAAAACTGGTACAAAAGCTAACCTTACACTTTTCAACCCTAATGGTAATTATAACTTTACCAAAGAAGATATTTTATCAACATCCAAAAACTCAATTTTCCTAGGTAAGGAGTTAAAAGGTAGAGTTTACGGAACTTTTGCAAATAATAAACTGACACTGAACTAATGGCAGATTCTTTACAGTACGTTGTTAGAGAACCTAAAAAAGCATCAGCAAACCCTCCATTATTAATCATGCTTCATGGTTATGGAAGTAATGAATTGGATTTATTTTCTTTTGCTGACGAATTACAAGATGAATTATTAATTGTAAGCGTAAGAGCTCCATTACCAATGGACATGGGAGGTTTTGCTTGGTACACAATTCATTGGGATGCTAGAGATGGAAAGTTTTCGGATATTGATGAAGCAAAAGAAGCGCTTATAAAAATTGATTCGTTTGTTGAGGAATTAAAAGTAAAATACAGTCCAAGCAAAACATTTTTATTAGGATTTAGTCAAGGAGCTATCTTAAGCTATGCCTACAGTTTAAGTTTTCCAAACAAAATAGAACATGTAGTTGCTTTAAGTGGTTATGTCAATTCAGAAATGATTCCTAAAGAAATTGATCAAAAAATCAAAACCGATTATTATGCTTCTCACGGAACAGTAGATCAAGTTTTACCTGTGAGTCTTGCAAGAAAATCTACTCCATTTATTGAAAGTCTTGGTCTAGATATTGAGTATTCTGAATATCCTGTTGGTCATGGAGTTGCTCCTCAGAATTTTTACAGTTGCAAAGCTTGGATTGAAAAGCGATTATAGATAATTATATGACTATAATTTCTAAAGACATATCAAAAGCTATTAAGGTTCTAAACAGAGATGAATTGGTAGCAATTCCAACAGAAACAGTCTATGGTTTAGCAGGAAATATTTTTAGTGAAAAAGCAATTAAAAAAATCTTCTCAACCAAAAAAAGACCCTTTTTCAACCCTTTAATTGTTCATCTTTACAATTACAAACAATTAGAATCAATCGTATCTTATATACCACCTAAAGCAGAAAAATTAGCAAAATCATTTTGGCCAGGATCTTTAACTTTAGTATTACCAAAAAACAATCAAATTCCAGATTTAGTTACAGCTGGAAAAGACACAGTTGCTGTCAGAATACCGAACCATAAATTAACGTTAGAATTGCTTGAAAAGTTAAATTTTCCTTTGGCAGCACCAAGTGCTAATCCTTTTGGAAGCATCAGTCCTACTTCTGCTCATCATGTAAAAAGCTATTTTGAAGGTCAAATTGAAATGATCTTAGATGGAGGAAATTGTAATGCAGGCATTGAATCTACAATTGTGGGATTTAATGGTGATGAACCTATTGTGTATAGATTAGGCTCAACCTCTATTGAAGATATAGAACAAGTAATTGGAAATGTAACAATTCAAAACAGAAGCGAAGCCAAACCAGTTGCTCCTGGAATGTTATCTAGACATTATGCACCTAAAAAACAAACCTATTTGGTTGATGATGTTTCATTGTTTTTGAAAGAGAATTCTGATAAGAAAATAGGATTACTATTATTCACTTCTAATATAGATGCCACTAATGTAATTCACACAGAAACTCTTTCTTTAGAGGGAAAGCTTATAGAGGCAACTCAAAATCTCTATGCTGCTTTACATAGACTTGACTCAAAAGAAATTGACATCATTGTCTGTGAAAAATTACCTAATGTAGGTTTAGGAAAAACAATTAATGATCGTTTAGAGAGAGCTACAAAAAAATAGTAAAACTTTAATTTTTACTACTAAACCTGTATTTGCAATCCATCATAACTTAAAAACACATTTTCAGGAAGTAATTTTTCAACTTCTTTATGAAAACCAAGCTTATGACTGATATGAGTAAAATAAGTTCTTTTAGGTTTTAATTCCTTAGCAAAAGCAATTGCCTCTTCTAAATTTAAATGTGTTGGATGTTCCTCAATTCGCAAAGCATTGACAATTAAAATATCCAAGTTTTGAAGTTTTTGTTTTTCAGAATCTGATATAGTTTTTAAATCTGTTATATAAGCTATATCATTGAATCGATATGCAGTTATTGGTAATTTACCATGAACAACTTCTACAGGTGTTACATTTACACCATGCAAATCAAAAGAAGATTGACGAACTAAATTTTGTTCTAGTTTTGGAGCTCCAGCATATCTGTTTTCTGTTTCAAAAACATACGCAAAACGCAGTTTAAGATTATCTAATACACGTTGGGTTGCATAAATTGGGATTTCTCCCTTTTTGTAACAAAAAGGTCTCAAATCGTCTATTCCAGCTGTATGGTCAGAATGTTCATGTGTAAATAAAACTCCATCTATAGATTGAACATTCTCTCTTAGCATTTGTTGTCTAAAATCTGGACCACAATCAATGATATAATTTACTGAATTCCAAGAAATCATAACAGATGATCGCAAACGTTTGTCTTTTAAATCATTTGATAAACAAACAGGGGCATTATTTGCTATCATTGGAATTCCTTGAGAAGTACCTGTGCCTAAAAAAGTAATTTTCATTGTTGTAAAAATACGTTAATATTTTAGACAAAACCTTGAAAATTTGTACATTTGATTGGAAATTCAGAATCCCTAAACATGGCTGTATCTTTAAGAGGAGATCAAAAAATGAGTAGCGTTCCAGCTACCAAAATGAAAGCACTTCGAATCAATTTAAACACTGACATTTACGGAACATTTGCCGAAATTGGAGCAGGACAAGAAACTGTTCGTAATTTCTTTAGATCAGGTGGAGCTTCTGGAACTATTGCGAAAGCAATGAGTGCTTATGACAAAGATTTTTCTGATGATATTTATGGTGTAGAAGAAGATGGTCGTTATGTTACTGAGTCTCGTTTAAAGAAAATGTTACATCATGAAGTGGATTTGATTGAGCGTAGATTGGATAGAAAAAAGCATCCTAATAAAATTTACTTCAGTTACGCCAATACAGTTGCCACAATAGATTTTTCTAAAAAATTTAAAGGTCATGGTTGGGTTGGAATCCGTTTTCAGTTAGATCCTATAGAAGATTACAACGAAATTGTTTTACACCTTCGTTTTAAAGAAACAGATGCCAAATTACAACAAGAAACTTTGGGTGTTTTAGGTGTTAATTTAATTTATGGAGCTTTTTATCTAAATGATAGTCCTAAAGACTTATTAAAATCTTTTTACGATAATTTAGATCACGATCAATTAGAGATTGATATGATTAATTTCTCTGGTCCTCGTTTTATGTATGTAGACAATCGTTTGATGAGTTTACAACTAGTAAAAAACGGAATGACAAATGCCGTAATGTTTGGTCCTGATGGAAATAATTTATTACCAGCTCAAGAACTATACAAAAAGAATATTCTAGCTCTTAGAGGAAGTTTTAGACCTGTTACTAAAGTGTACATGGAAATGTTTGAACTCTCTAAAGAAATGTTCTTACAAGAGAAAAAAGTAAATCCAAAAAAGGTTCAAATTATCTTTGAGATTACTTTAAGTAACTTAAGAGCTGAGGGAGAAATTGATGAACGTGATTTTCTTGATAGAGCTGAATTGGTATGTTCTTTAGGTCAGAATGTAATGATTACCAATTTCCAAGAGTACTTTAAATTGGTAGAATACTTTAGTGAGTTTACCAAAGAAAGAATGGGTCTTGCTATGGGAATTATTAATCTTATTCAAATTTTTGATGAAAAATACTATCGTCATTTAAGCGGTGGAATTTTAGAAGCTTTTGGTAAACTATTCTACAGAGATCTTAAAGTATATATGTATCCATATAAAGACTCAGAGTCTGGTGAATTTATAACAAGTGAAAACTTAAAAGTTCATCCTAGGATGAAAGAATTGTATAAGTTCTTTAAACACAATGGAAAACTTATTGACATTGAAGATTTTAATCCTGAAATTCTAGATATTTTCTCAAGAAAAGTCTTAAGCATGATTGCTAATGGTGAAGTAGGCTGGGAAAAGATGTTACCAGAAGGAATTTCAGAAACAATCATTCAAAATAGGTTGTTTGGTTATTCTAGATCAAGAATA
Organism: Flavobacteriaceae bacterium; assembly: GCA_965660845.1. Taxonomy (GTDB): domain Bacteria; phylum Bacteroidota; class Bacteroidia; order Flavobacteriales; family Flavobacteriaceae; genus Polaribacter. The sequence continues at coordinate 966,090 of CBFIBH010000001.1, read as the reverse complement.
AAAAAATAGTCCATTTCTTAAACCTTTCTATCTTTACAAAGTCTAACTAAAAAATTAGATTTTTTGATAGAGGAGGCGATCTTAGTAGAGCAGCTACAGAATGTTAACACAAAAGAACAAGCGTTTAGAGTATTAATTAAAGAATACAAAGAACGATTGTATTGGCATATCCGTAAAATTGTAATTTCTCATGATGATGCTGATGATGTTCTTCAAAATACATTCATAAAAATCTTCAAAGGTATTGATCGTTTTAAAAGCGATAGTAAGTTATATTCTTGGATGTACAGGATTGCTACTAATGAATCCATAACTTTTATCAATAAAAGAGCAAAAGAGAGAAACATAGACATTTCTCAAATGAAAACAGAATTGGTTTCCAATCTCAACTCAGATCAATGGTTCCAAGGAGATGAAATACAATTAATTTTACAAAAAGCAATAGCTACTTTACCAGAAAAACAACAACTTGTATTCAATATGAAATATTTTGATAATATGAAATATCAAGACATTTCTGAAGTATTAGAAACATCAGTAGGAGCCTTAAAAGCTTCTTATTTTCACGCAGTAAAAAAAGTAGAAGCGTTTGTAAGAAATGAAGTAAATTAAACTATCACCTTTAAAAAGGTCTTATTAATAATGGATAAAGAAATAAAAAATATAGAAGAAAGCTTAAAACAAATTGTAGGTTCAAAAAGTGGCTTCTCAATTCCTAACTCTTACTTTTCTGAATTGGAAGATAAATTGCACATAAATGCAATTGAAGATTCTTTTTCTACTACAGAAGGCTTTGATGTGCCAGACACTTATTTTGATTCTATAGAAGAATCAATTTTAGAAAAAGTAAGAGAACCAAAACAAAAAGTAATTTCTCTTAATAACAGAGTTTTAAAATGGATACCAGCTATAGCAGCTTCTGTTTTATTGTTGTTTACCTTAATTTTTTTCGATTTTTCCTCAGATGAGCTAACAGAAGATGATCTTGTTGCTTGGTTTGAAAACGATATTGAATCCATAAACCAAGTAGATTTATTAGTTGCTTTTGAGGATGTAGACTTAGAAGATGAAAATTTTATTCCAGCTTCCATCAATGAAATTAAGATTGAGGATTACTTAAATAATGAAGATATTACCAATTTATTTGATGACTTAAACTGATACAGATGAAAAATTATATTATTACTTCTTTATGTCTTTTTTTAATAACTAGCGTGAGTTATTCTCAAAAGAGAATGGGAAAAGAAAACAGAAATAAAATCAAGTCTTTAAAAATAGCATATATAACAGAAGAACTTAATCTTACTGAAAAAGAAGCACAGAAATTTTGGCCTATTTATAATGCTCATGAAGAAACTATTGAGTCCTTAAGAACGAGTGAACGCAGTATGATTCGAAAGCTGAGTTTAAGTAAAGATGGCTTTGAATCCTTAACAAAAAAAGAATCTGATGATATGCTCTTAATGTTAATAGCTAACGAAAAAGAAATTTTTGAGGCGAATCAAAAGTTTAGAAAAAAGCTGATGAAAATATTACCTTCAAAAAAAATATTAAAATTAGAGTATGCTGAAAGAGGTTTTAAGCGAAAGATGTTTGATCGATTGAGAAGAATGAAATCAAGAAATAACAGAGATTAAAAAAAGGGAAGCAAATACTTCCCTTTTTATTTTAGCTACGAATAAGTGTTAAACTCGATCGTAATTCTGGTTTGTTTTGTAAATAATGGTTTAGCCAAATTGCCAACTCTTTTACTTCATGTGGCAATAATCTAACCAAAGCTTTCTCTAGTTCTTTACAAAATAAGTCATTACTAAAACTTACTTTTTTAAGCACAGTCTTAGTATATTCATACATTGCTCTTGCCATAACTTTTTTTGGGGTTTAAGTTTTATTTAATAACGTAAACGAAAACTTTTTCGTATGCTTCTCAAAAATAAATAAAAAAACCATTCTAAGAAACTTAAAATGGTTAATGAAATGTATAAATTTTGTTAATTAAAGCTTATTTGCTTTTTCAAGTAAAGCATTTGCTTTTGTTTCTAAATCAACCTGAATAGCTTTAAAATGTTGTTTCTTGTTTTCGATATTCTTTGTGTGGATTTTAGAGATTAATTCATCAAAAGTAACAAAAGTCTCTTCTATTAGAGCCTCTGATTTTTTCTCATCTCCTCCTTTTAAAACAACAATGTCAATAATATCTCCTAAAACGTAATCAATATCTTTCTTTAAGTTTTTTATGCTTGCCATAATTTTTATTTTTTACAAAATTACTTTAATTTAATTTAAACAATTGATAAAATATCTTTTAAACTTTCTAGGGTTCTATAGCTAGAATCAGCTGCATCTTGTTTGGTTACTTCTTCATGAGCCCAAGTAGTATGAAATGGAATATGGATTGCTTCTGAACCTATTTCTAGTAAAGGAAGTACATCGGATTTTAATGAATTACCAATCATTAATAATTCTTTAGGTTGAATGTCTAAATGCTTTACTAACTTTCTATAATCACTAGCTTTTTTATCACTCATTACTTCTATATGATGAAAATAATCTAACAATCCTGATTTTTTTAATTTACGTTCTTGGTCTAATAAATCACCTTTGGTAGCAACAATCAAACGATATTTTCCTTGCAAAGATTCTAACACCTCTTCTACTCCATCTAACAACTCTATTGGTTTTTCTATCATTTCTTTACCAATATTCAGAATTTCATTAATTGTTTTTGAAGGTATTTGATAGTTGGATAATTCTAAGGCACATTCTACCATAGATAGCATAAATCCTTTTATACCATAACCGTAAATATCTAGATTCTTAATTTCTAATTTAAACAGCTCTTGGTCTATTTTGTTCTTTGTCTCGTAAGAAGATAAAAGTTCTGCAAACTTTTTTTCTGCATCTCTAAAATAGGTTTCATTTACCCATAAAGTATCATCAGCATCAAAAGCAATTACTTTAATATCTTTCATGTAGATTTTATTTGGTTCAGAGCTTTTTCTAAATCTGCTGGAGTATCAATACCAATTGTTGCATGAGTAGTTTCAACCATTTTAATTCTTTTTCCTACTTCTAGATAACGAATACATTCTATTTTTTCTGAAGCTTCTAAAGGAGTTTCTTCCATATTATAAAAATCTATCAGTGCATCTTTTCTAAAGGCATAAACACCAATATGTTTAAAATACTGTGTTGATTTTTCTTTGTCTCTTAAGTATGGAATTGGACTTCTAGAAAAGTACAATGCAAAGTTTTCTAGATCTGTAATCACTTTAACATTGTTTGGATTCTGAATATCTTCTTCGTCATTCAATTTTACTTTTAAAGAAGCTAAGTCAATTTCTTTTTTAGAGTCTTTCTTAAAAACATCAATCAATTTTGATAAAGATTCTTTGTCTATAAATGGTTCATCTCCTTGAACATTGATTACTATATCCACATCCATGTCTTCAACAGCTTCAGCTATTCTATCCGATCCACATGAATGTTCTTTTTGACTCAGAATTGCCTTTCCATTTTCATTTGTTATAGTAGAGTGAATTACATCAGAATCTGTAATGACATAAACTTCATCAAATAAATTGGTAGCAATAGTAGATTTGTAAGTTCTAACGATTACAGGTTTACCACCTAAGTCTTTCATTAATTTTCCTGGAAAACGAGTTGCACTATAACGTGCAGGAATCATTGCAATTACTTTCATGAATAGAATTCAATTTCTGTGTTTAAAGATACATATTTATACATTCTTAAAAAGTAATGCTTAAAAAATTGAAATCATCAAAACTTTAACGCTATAATTCTCATATTGATTCTTTATAATTTAAAAGAAACTATACTTTTATACTATATAAGATACTTAATTTGTTAAGTTGATTTTGGTTTGTTTGTTGAACCCAGAGATTTTCTCTGGGTTTACTTTTTTAAGGAATTGATACTTCTAATAATTCACAATTTTTAGAAGTAATTGTATAATTTGTTAAACTAGCAGGAACTAGGATAGTTTCACCATTTTTAATAGTTAGTTTATCTTCTTTTGATGTAAATTTTGCTTCTCCTTTAACACACATATAAATAACAAAAGAATCTAATGCTGTTATGTCTTTTTCTACACTCCCATTTACAGGTAAAATAGACGTATGAAAATATGGAGACTTTACAATGGTTGATGATTCATTTTCTTTTTGAGAATAGTTTGTTTTATAATTCTCTTTTGATTTGTAATCTATAACATCTAAAGCATCTTCTGTGTGTAAATCTCTATAATTACCTTCAGAGTCTTTTCTGTCCCAATCATAGATTCTATAAGTCACGTCAGAAGTTTGCTGAATCTCAGCAAGCATGACTCCTGCTCCAATTGCATGAACTCTTCCTGTAGGAATAAAATAAACATCTCCTTTTTGAACCTCATCAATATTCAAAATTTCTGTAAGTGATTTATTTTCTAAATGATGAATGTATTCTTCTTTGGTTACATCTTTATTAAAACCTACAATTAAATTGGCTTTCTCATCTGCTTGCATTACATACCACATTTCAGTTTTCCCAAAAGAATTGTGGCGCTCTTTAGCCAAATCATCATTTGGATGTAATTGGATACTTAAGGCTTCTTTGGCATCAATAAACTTTATAAGTAAGGGAAATTTAGTACCAAAAGTTTTAAAAACTCTTTTTCCTACAATAATTTCTTTTTGTTCTTTTAGTAAATCTTGTAAAGTTTTTCCTTTTAAATCACCTCTAGATACTACCGAGATTTCTCCTTGAACATCAGAGATTTCCCAACTTTCACCAATATCATTTCTTTTGGAATTTTTATTTAATAGAGAAGCTAGCTTATCACCACCCCAAATCTTATCTTTTAAAATGGGCTCAAATTGTAAGAATTGAATCATAGTTAAAGTTTAGTTAGAAAATCAATTGTATTTTAATGCATTAAATATTCTATTCATGTTAGATTCTTATATATTTACTGAGACCTATTTAAATGATTTGTTAGAACTAATTGAGGCAAACATAAAAGATTAAATATACTTCAGAAGCTTTTAGAAAAATGAAATCAGTACTTACTCTCCAGAATAACGAACAAAGTTCCTAGGAGTCTCGTACAAAGTCACTTCTAAATCCAAAGAATTAGGCAAATGTTTTCTTAACTTCTTCCAAGAAATCACACAGATATTTTCAGCGGTTGGATTTAAGTCTGCAAATTCGCCAACTTCAACATTTAAATTTTTGTGATCAAAAGCATCTTCAATTTCAGAACGAATCAATTTTTTCAGAATTCCCAAATCAAACACATAGCCAGTTTCTGGATCTATATCACCTGTGACAGCAACAATAATTTCGTAGTTGTGACCATGAAAATGAGGATTACTACATTTTCCAAAAACTTCAAGGTTTTTTTCATCAGACCAATCTTTTCTGTACAATCTATGTGCTGAGTTGAAATGTGCTTTTCTGTATCCGGTAATTCTAGGCATCTGTTAATTTTGAGTAAGATTCTTGAAATATAATTTGAAACCAAGCAGTGTAATCATCAGGATTCTTTTCCATATCTGATTTCACAGCTTCTAAAGTCATCCATTTATAGGATTCTACTTCATCTGGGTTGATGTTAGGTTCGTCATTGTAATAACCCACCATCACATGATCCAATTCATGTTCGGTGAGACCATTATCAAATGGAGCTTTATAGACAAATGAAAAGACTTCTTTTAATTCTGTAGTAAAACCCATTTCTTCTTGCAAACGTCGCTTACCTGCTTCTAAATTGGTTTCTCCATCTCTTTGATGAGAACAACAAGTGTTTGTCCATAGTAAAGGCGAATGATATTTATGAGCTGCTCTTTGTTGCAACATCAATTCTCCTTTATCATTAAAAATAAAAACAGAAAAGGCTCTATGTAAAAGTGCTTTTTCATGCGCTTCCATTTTTGCCATCAAACCTAATTGATTGTCTTTTTCGTCTACTAAGATTACTTGTTCTTCCATTTGATTTTATTAATACAAAAATAATCATTCTAAAAGAACCTAGTTATTTTTGGTATAGCTTAAACTCTTAATAAAATGATAAACTTTTATCTTTGTATGCTGAAATGACAAAAAACACACTACTTCTTATTACTTGCTTTTTAGTTCTGTCTTGTTCTCAAAACAAGACCAAACAAACAAAAAAAAGTGACATAGATACACTTCCTAAAAAAGAAATAAAAACCTCTAAACCCAAAAAGAAACAAACATCTACTAAGAAAATAGAAAAAGACACGATTAACCGTAAAAATGTTGTTGAGTTTTTAAAAGCCTATGGAAAAGATAATAAGGAAACTCAAGTTTTAATTGAAACCCGTTTAGGAAATATAAAAATTCAATTATACAAAGACACTCCTTTACACAGAGCTAGTTTTATTTTCTTAACAAAAACAGGTTATTTTAATACAACTAGTTTTCACAGAATTATAAAAGATTTTATCGTTCAAGGTGGTAATTCTGATTTTCCAATAACTAGAAAGTTAAGAATGAAATACAACAATTATCGAATTCCTGCAGAATTCTTATCCTATAGAAAACATAACTATGGAGCCTTATCAGCTGCTAGAATTTATGAAAATAATCCAGAGAAAACTTCTTCTCCATTTGAGTTTTATATCATTCAACGTAAAGCTGGTAGTCATCATTTAGATGGCGAGCATACCATTTTTGGCGAGGTAATTTCAGGAATGAATGTAGTAAACAAAATAGCACAATTAGAAACCGATAAAAAAGAATGGCCTATCAAAGAAGTCTTTATCAAAGCTAAAGTGATTAAGTAACAGTATATTTGGGCAATTCTTATTGAAAAACTACCTTTGCTCACTAATTTTTTTGAATGAGCTTTTTAGAAGAAATCCAACGAAGAAGAACCTTCGGAATCATATCTCACCCTGATGCTGGTAAAACTACCTTAACAGAAAAACTATTATTATTTGGTGGTGCAATTCAAGAAGCTGGTGCTGTAAAAAACAATAAAATAAAAAAAGGAGCTACTTCAGATTTCATGGAAATTGAACGTCAACGTGGAATTTCTGTTGCTACATCTGTCCTAGCCTTTATTTACAAAAACAAAAAAATAAATATTCTAGATACTCCAGGTCACAAAGATTTTGCAGAAGATACGTTTAGAACCTTAACAGCTGTAGATAGTGTTATCGTTGTAATTGATGTTGCCTAAGGAGTTGAACCTGTAACAGAAAAATTAGTAGAAGTATGTAGAATGCGTAAAATTCCGATGTTAGTTTTTATTAATAAACTAGATAGAGAAGGAAAAGATGCATTTGACTTATTAGATGAAGTTGAGCAAAAACTAGGGTTAAGAGTAACTCCTATGAGTTTCCCAATTGGTATGGGTTACGATTTCAAAGGAATTTATAACATCTATGAAAAGAAATTAAACATCTTTTCTGGTGATAAAAAACAAACCATTTCTGAAGGGATCGAATTTGATGATATTAACAATCCTAAGCTAGATGAAGTCGTTGGTGAACAATCGGCAGAAACTTTACGAGAAGAATTAGAATTAATTTATGAGGTTTATCCAAAGTTTGATAGTGAAGAATATTTAAATGGTGAATTGCAACCTGTCTTTTTTGGTTCTGCTTTAAATAATTTTGGTGTAAAAGAATTATTAGATGCTTTTATAGAAATTGCACCAGAACCTCAACCTAAAAAAGCAGAAGAACGTTTGGTAGATTCTAAAGAACAAAAACTAACCGGTTTTGTTTTTAAAATTCATGCCAATATGGATCCAAAACATAGAGATCGTTTGGCTTTTGTGAAAATAGTTTCTGGAACCTTTAAAAGAAACGCCCCTTATTTGCATGTTAGAAACGGAAAAAAAGTTAAGTTTTCCAGTCCCAATGCTTTCTTTGCAGAGAAAAAAGAAATCGTAGAGGAATCATTTCCAGGAGATATCGTAGGATTACACGATACGGGTAATTTTAAAATTGGTGATACCTTAACAGAAGGAGAAGAATTAAACTTTAAAGGAATACCAAGCTTTTCACCAGAACATTTTAGATATGTAAATAACGCTGATCCGATGAAAGCTAAACAGCTTTACAAAGGATTGGATCAATTGATGGATGAAGGTGTTGCTCAGTTGTTTACAATGGATATTAATGGGCGTAAAATCGTTGGAACTGTTGGAGCTTTACAATATGAAGTTATACAGTACAGATTAGAGCATGAATATGGAGCTAAATGTACATACGAAAACATCAATGTTCACAAGGCTTGTTGGGTTGAAGCAGAAGATGAAAAGAACGAAGAGTTTAAAGAGTTTAAACGTGTAAAACAACGTTATTTAGCAAAAGATAAACAAGGTCAGTTGGTTTTTTTAGCAGATTCAGCTTTTACAATCCAAATGACACAACAAAAATATCCGACAGTAAAATTGCATTTTACAAGTGAGTTTGATTCATAAACCTATGACGAAGAAGTTTACTTTATTTATCTTTTCAGTACTCTCAATTCAAGTTTTCACTCAAGACTTAAATCTGGATGATATTAAAACAGTGAAGCTAAATAATAGTATTCGTCTTAATCATATTTTCATAAACCAACCAGATATCACCTACACGTACAGTGATGGTTCTACTTTCGACTTAAAACCACAAACAGGAATACTGGGTTTAAACTATAATATTGGTTTGAATAGTTGGCTATACACTGGAGCTGGTTTTCATGCAGCAAGTATTGGCGATCAAGGAGGTTTATTTACACTCGGTGTAAATTTAGGTGTGAACTTCCCAATTTATAAAAACTTATACTTTGATACCAATGTTCACTTTGGTGGTGGTGGTGGATTTAGAAGCTTGGTAAATGGTGGTGCAATTTTATATGCAAACTCAGGTTTTCAATACAAAATGAAAAACTTTTCTTTGGGTGTTCAATATGGTTATTTAGATTTTTTGAATGGAATTCAAGGAGGAAACAATGTTTCCTTTTTTGTCGAAATTCCAACTACTATAAGAGCTGGATCTTATAAAAATGCACAACAGGAGTTTACCATTAATGATAGTAATTCTGATGAATTTTGGGACAAACCTGCGGTTAAAAGTGTACAACAAGTAACTTTTGATTTCTTTTTTCCAATGGGAGACACAAGAACGGATGGACAAGGAAACTTTAACAATACACAACCTATTACACAAACTTTATATATCATAGGTTTTGAATACCAAAGATATTTAGATCACAATACGTTTTTATATGCACATTTAGATACGATGTATCGTGGTTTAAGAGCTGGATTTATGGATATGTTTTTTGGAATCGGTCAAAACTTTTTAGAAACCGAATATATCAACTTCTTTGCTAAATTTGGTTTAGGAGCAGCTGGAGGTAGAATTTTCCCAGAAAATGGTTTAACCATGTATCCAAATGCTGGATTTGATATTAAATTTTCAGATCACATTGGTTTGAGTGTTCATGGTGGTTATCACAGAGCTTTAGGAGCAACGTTTGAGGCTGTAACTGCTGGTGCAAGTTTAAAATATTATGGTTTAAGCGGCGGAACAAAAGATCCTAAATCATTGAAAAAAGGAAGAGTTATCAAAACACAAGGAGTTCAAATTGGTGTTCAAAATCAAACGTATTATGATGTAGCCATTTTAGGTAGACCTGATAGAGATTTACAACAAATTGCATTAAAAATCAATTACGATATCAACAAGAGGTTTTATGTTGCTGGAGAAGCATCATTTGCATACGATGGAGGATCTGGTGGATATGCTCACGGAATTTTTGGTTTGGGAATAAAAACAAATCGATTTTTTAATGAAAGAATATCTCTTTTTGCAGAAGTAGCAGGTGGTGTTGCAGGAGGTGGTGGTGTAGATTCAGGTGAGGGTATTTTAATAAGACCTACAGCTGGTATCAATTATCATTTTTCAGATGATTTCAATTTTAATATTTCTGGAGGACAAATGTGGTCTCCATATGGAAATGTAAATTCAACAAATATAAACGTAGGATTTACCTATAGTTTATCTGTATTAAACTTAAAAAAATAACTTTGTTCTGAACTTGTTTCAGAATCTTTAAAAACTTAATAATAGTATTATGAACAACGGAATTTATGCAAAATTCACAACTCCAAAAGGTGAAATTTTAGTCAACTTAGAATATGAAAAAACTCCTGGAACTGTAGGTAACTTTGTTGCTTTGGCAGAAGGAGATATAGAAAACAAAGCAAAATCACAAGGAACTCCTTATTACAACGGATTAAAATTTCATAGAGTCATTCCAGATTTTATGATTCAAGGAGGTTGTCCTCAAGGATCTGGTACTGGAAGTCCAGGGTATCAATTTGATGATGAATTTCATCCAGATTTAAAACACGATGCTCCTGGTAAGCTATCGATGGCAAATGCAGGTCCTGGAACCAATGGATCTCAATTTTTTATTACCCATGTTGCTACACCTTGGTTAGACGGAAAACATACCGTTTTTGGAAATGTTGAAGAGGGTCAAGATGTTGTAGATGCTGTAGCTCAAGGTGACGAAATGCAAGTGGATATTATTAGAGTTGGTGAAGATGCAGAAAATTGGAATGCTGTAGAAGCATTTAGAACTTTTGAATGTTCAAGAGAGCTAAGAGAAGCTGAAGAAAAAAAGAAACAACAAGAATTGTTAGATTCTGTTGCAGCTGGTTATGACGAAACTCCAAGTGGTTTACGATATAAAATCTTACAAAATGGAGACGGAAAACAAGCAACTAAAGGAGCTATGGTTTCTGTTCATTACAAAGGACAATTATTAGACGGAACTGTATTTGATTCTTCATACAAACGAAAGCAACCAATTGATTTTCCTGTAGGAACCGGACAAGTTATTGCAGGTTGGGATGAAGGAATTTTATTATTAAAAGTTGGAGACAAAGCTCGTTTTGTAATTCCTTCTAATCTTGCGTATGGAGAAAGAGGTGCTGGTGGTGTAATACCTCCAAATGCAACCTTAATTTTTGACGTAGAATTAATAAGTGTAAAATAAAGCACTGTCATTTCAAGCTAGTCGATAAATCTTATAAAAGTCCAAGCAATTGCTTGGACTTTTTAGTTTGATTCTAAATGAATTTTCTACTAACTTCATTACCGTTGTATAAAATGAATTAAAACTTATCTTATACTCAAGTTTTAGCCAATTTGACAAAAATTCAGCATTTTAATTACAAACAAGGCTGAAATAAAAAAATCACAAAAGCCGAAACCCTTGTGATTTTATTTAATTAATTGAAAGTGGATTGGTTATGCTGAAACACCACCAAGCACATTTTCTAACTGCATTTCTTTAAGAACTCTATCTTGAATAGGTTGTGTAAGTTCGTTAATTTCATCAACTCCCTAAGTTATTCCTACAACAGTTCGAGTTGGATGACTACCAAAAGGCATTTCTGCCAATTTTAAATAAGCATCTACAACCCATTGTGGGTCTGGTGCATCTTCACTTTGCAACATTTGAGCAAAATTTTCGCCCATTGCTGTAGGGACACCTGCCAATTCACCATAAGAATCAAGAACTTCAGAATGTGAAGGAGCTTGTCCAGAAGCCAACAATCCTGTTCCAAAAGGCCCAGGTTCTACCATTACCACATCAACGCCAAACGGGAAACTTCATAACGTAGTGCTTGCGAATAACCTTCCAAAGCGTGCTTTGTAGCAGTGTAAGTTCCAAAGAACGGTGGAGACATACGGCATTGTAACCATCATTATGAACATATCAATCAATTATTGATTCGAAAAGGTTGGAAATAAATTTTTATCTTTAGATTTCTAAAATTCATTCCATGAAAACAGCTCAACAGTGGTTTGATGACTATGCTGTAAGTCATCAAAATCTCACAAATCAACTGATACATTACATTTGTGTTCCTGCAATATTTTTTAGCGTTATTGGTCTCTTAATGAGTATTCCAACGGTTTTTTTAGAATCAACTTTTGAGTTGTACAATCCAATTATTGAAAACTGGGCTACTGTTGTAGGAGTATTTATTCTCATCTTTTATGTACGTTTAGGGTTTTGGTATTTTGCTCAAATGTTACTCATTACAATGCTGTGTATCATTGGGAATTATTGGTTAGGTAACAATGTAAATCTTTTAATAGCTTCCTTAATCATTTTTGTGGTTGCTTGGATAGGACAATTTTATGGTCACAAAGTAGAGGGAAAGAAACCTTCATTTATCAAAGATTTACAGTTTTTATTAATTGGTCCTTTGTGGGTTGTAAAAAAATTAAGTAAATAATGAGATTTTTAACCAAAATAATTGTCATATCTATTTACTTTTTTGTGAGCTCTATTTATTCACAATAAAAATCCGATCTAGAATTGATTAGAGAAACATTAACGCATTACATAGAAGGGACTGCAAATGGTGAACCTGAAAGATTAAAAATTGCTTTTCATCCAGATTTTAAACTTTATACTGTTATAAAAGATAGTCTTTGGATACGATCTGGAAAAAAATACATTTCTAATGTTAAAAAAGGAAAGAAAATCAATAGGGTTGGTAGAATTATTAATATAGACATTGAAAATAATGCTGCATCCGCAAAAGCTGAAATTGTAATTCCTGGATGGAGAATTTATACAGATTATTTTTTACTTCTCAAGTACAAAGGAAGTTGGAAGATTGTTCAAAAATCTTATTCATTCAGACCTATTCCTACTAAACAAAATAAATGAAAGAAGAAATATCCTTTGAAGACTTTACAAAAGTTGATATAAGAATTGGAACCATCATAGAAGTTAATGATTTTCCAAAAGCAAAAAAACCTGCTTATCAATTGCATATTGATTTTGGTGATTTGGGTATTAAGAAGTCGAGTGCTCAAATTACAGATTTATACACTAAAGAAGATTTACTCAACAAACAAGTAAGCGCAATCGTAAATTTTAAACCACGACAAATTGCTAATTTCTCTAGCGAATGCTTGATCTTAGGAGTATATAATAAAGATGGAAATGTAGTTGTATTACAAGCCTCGAAATCCATTAAAAATGGAGAACAAGTCTCTTAATTCTTTGGGTTATTTAAAATAACTAAAGCTCCAATTACTCCTGGAATCCATCCACATAAGGTTAATAAAAAGATGATGATAAAAGAACCACATCCTTTATCAATTACTGACAAAGGTGGAAATAGAATGGCTAGTAAAACTCTTAAAAAACTCATTTAATACATGTTGGTTAGTATGTATAAGACGACTTTTAATCGAAATTGTTACATCTTATCACCGAAGAAAATAGCATTCATTAGTAACTTATTCGTTCCGTACCAAAAAGCTCTAAAATTTGTATTGTCAGTAAAAATAATCACTCTACCTCTACCGTTTCTTTGTACTTTAAAAGGAACTGTATTCGGAATTATTTTTGCGTTTTCTTTAGAGATATAACCACTTAACAATGGCTTTTCTGTGTATTGAATTGGATTGTTATAACTTCTTTTATCAGCTTTCACAAACAATGTTGTATTTCTAAACAGAGCAATTTTGTCATTTTTGTATCCGAAATTTATAGGATGAGAACGATCAATGTTCGCTTCAAAAATAGCTCCTCCTATAACTTGAGCTCCAGATTTTAAAGATCGATTTTCAAAAGAAATATTTTTGATAGAATCAATTTTAGCTCTATCAAATTCAAAACTGATAAATTTTTTGTTTTTCAACCATCGAAGTGCATTTCTATAACCAATTAAAACACCGCCATTTTGAACCCAAGTCTTTAATTTCTTTTCTGTAGTTGTATCAAAATTTCTGGCGCTTGGAATAATAATCGAAGTGTATTTACTTATATCAACTCTATTAAAATAAGACATGTCTATTTTGGTCAAATGCATATCAAAACGTTGATCGAATAAATGCCACATTTCACCTGCATCATTTCCAGAAACGTTTCCTCCCACTAACATAGCTACTTTTGGAACTTTTACATTTCTAAAATTGTTACTTCCTAAGTCAATTCCTTCATTTAAACCTGTAGAAACTCCATGTATTTGCAAATGAGAATTATCTACTACTTCGGATAAAAATGTAAATAAATCTCTAGAGTTTAACTTTTGGTTTTGAACAGGAATAAAAATAGTTCCATACTCATAAGATTTTCCACCATTTTTAAAGTTCTTCATAGATACTTTAGCACGAATACCTTTTTGTAAAATAGCATTCAAGGCTTTTGGAGTATAATATTCGTTCCAAGGCATTAAATATCCATAATCACTCTTAAAGGTAACATTAGATGTTGGTGGTTGTAATTTTTTAATTTCATTCCCAGCTTTAGAAAGGGAAATATCTTTGGTAAAATCAACTCCAAATGAATGGTTAAATGTCCAAGCAGAAACGTCGTAAAATAAACTGTCTTGAAACTGAGTTCTTACATCAAACATTGCTTTCACTAAACGTTGATTCTTTTGATTCATAGGAACTATATAGCTGTATCCTTTTTTAAATCGTTTTCCATTTTGTGTGAAATCTGATTTTATATCGTGAACTTTTACGTTATGACGTTTTAAAACTTCTGCTAAATGATAGCTTTTCGCTGCATCTTTTTCATCACCAAATACGATAGCTTTGGCTTTCTCTTCTGCTCTTGCTTTTTTATAAAAATCTTGTTGATATTTTAAAATCTTAATACGCATGTTTTTTGCTGCAGCTAATGTAGACATCGCTGCTGTGTATTGATTTCTTATTGTAAATGGAAAGGTTAACAATCCGTTGGTTGTTTCTTGTGCATGACCACGAGAACTTCCTTGCTCAAATAAGATTCCGATACTTCCATTAATATCTGGAAATGTAGATCCTTTACCATAATAGAAATCATCAAAGCTTTCTTCGGAATAATATTGAGAACCTATTTTATCCATTGCTTTTGCATGATAAGTTCCAATTTCTTTGGTCAAATCCTGATTCATTTGTGGAGTTAATGGATGCGTTCTGCTAGGAATTCCAGGTTGAAAAAAGAATGTTGAATTTGAACCCATTTCGTGATGATCTGTCAAAATATTTGGTAACCATTTATGAAATGTTTTAATTCTTGCTCTTGATTCTGGTAACTGAACAGGCAACCAATCACGATTCATATCAAACCAATAATGGTTTGTTCTTCCTCTAGGCCAAACTTCAGTATATTCTCTATCATTCGGATCCGGATTGATATTCTTGCTTTTATTTGTATTTGCCCAATAAGCAAAACGTTGCAATCCATCTGGGTTAAAAGATGGATCAAATAAAATCACTGTATTTTTTAATAAATCTTCAGTATCTGGTGTTAAAGAAGCGGCCAAATAATAAGCGGCTGCTAAAGAAGCATTCGAGCCACTAGGTTCATTTCCATGAATAGAAAAACCTTGATATACAACAATTGGGTCGTTAGAAACATCTACAGAGGCATCATCTGTTGCAGCAATATGTCGTTTTCTAATTTCCTCTAAATTCTTGTGATTCTCTGGTGATGTAATGGTTAATAATAAAATAGGTCTTCCTTCAAAAGTTTGTCCTCTTTCCTCAATAGTAATTCTATCAGAAGCTTTTGCCAACGCTTTCATGTATTCAACCAACTTATCGTGCGTAATGTGCCACTCTCCTACTTCATGTCCAATAATTTCTTTAGGAGTTGGAATGTTTGTATTATAACGCTCATTGCTAGGAATATAATAACGTAGATCAACTTTTTGAGCAGTTATTGAAAGTGTAAAAGTTAAAAACAGAATGGAGAGAATAATTTTTTTCATTGGACTTTTTGATTTAAGTGATAGCAAAGATATTAAATTCATAATGTTTTGAATTTCTTAAGAATTTAGTTATTTGAGCGGATTAATAATGTATGTTACATGCTCAAAATCAACCTTATGAAAAAATCAACCGTAATATTGGCCTTCATTTTTATTTCATTTTTATCATGTAAAGATTCTGAAAAGAAAAATGAAAAAACATTAGAACTATCTACAGTTGGAAAAACTGAAGTAAAAAAAACACTTTGTGAAAAAAGAAAAATTAGACCCCAATGTATTAATGAATATTGTTTTTGCTGAAAATGATGAATTTATAATTAAAGTAAATCGTTTAAAAGACCAAAAATTACAATACCTACAATGGGAAAAGAAAAAAGGAGATAAAGTTTCTGACAGACCAAGATGGTCTTTTGAAAACGGAACTGTTGAAAAGCAAGGTTCTGCTGGTGGTTATCATTTTACTTTTATGGATCAAGACTTTAAATATATTGTAGAAATGAATTCAATGGGAGAATCTGAGGAAACTACAGGTGTATTTTTAAAATTCCGTAAAAATGGTAGAGAGCTTTATACTTCTAAAATGAAAAGTTTGAAGAAGTAAATAGTTTATATAGCATAAATAAAAAACAGGTTGTAGATTCTACAATCTGTTTTTTATTTAATAGAAATTATAAAATTTCTTTATTTATTCTTGAGTGAAAACTGAGGTGCCATTAATCATCGTTCTCAAAATTTCTCCTTTCAGAATATCTTCTGGATTTGCGTTCAATATATCTACATTCATAAAAGTTAAATCCGCCCATTTACCTACTTCTATAGTTCCAGTTAGTTTCTCTTGATGTGAAGCGTAAGCTGACCAAATTGTGTAAGCTCTTAAAGTTTCTTCTTTTGTAAAAGCTTGTTCTGAAAAATATGCTTTTTCTTCACCAAGCTTTTTCTTAGTAATAGCAGAATACATTCCATAAAAGAAACTAGGATCTGATCCTGTAAAATCAGAATTGAAAATAACCATCGCATCATTTTTACGTAAAGTTCTCCAAGCATAAGCTCCTTTAGCTCGCTTTTCCCCTACTCTGTCAATTGCCCAAGGCATATCTTCAACAGCATGTGCTGGTTCCATGGAAGCTATAATATTTAATTTTGAAAATCTTGAAAAATCATCAGGGTGAACTACTTGAACATGTTCTATTCTGTGCCTTAAATTTTTACTTTCTGGGTTTGTCTTAAAATAATTCTCGTATAAATCCAAAACATCTCTATTGGCTTTATCACCAATGGCATGAATTGCTAATTGAAAATCTTTATTCATTGCTTTGGTAATCATATCTCGATCAAATCCATAGGCTTTTCCTCCAACTCCAGTATGACCTTTCTTATCAGAATATTCTTTTAAAAACTCAGCACCTCTAGATCCTAAAGAACCATCATAATATCCTTTAAAACCTCTTACTTGTAAAAAAGAATCATCATCATTTGTAGGTCCTTCTTCTAACCATTCATTTACCAAATCTATGTTATACAATCGAGCAGCAATAAAAGCATGAACTCGCATTGGTAAAGAATCCTTTTTCTCTAAATGTTCATAGACATTCATATGATTTTTATCAACTCCTAGGTTATGAGTTGTTGTAAAGCCTAATTTTAATAACTTTTCAAATCCATAATTCATTGTGCGAATTTGTTGTTGCAATGTCTTTTCTGGAATCTTGTCTAACAATAATTTTTTGGATTGATTGATAAGAATGTATTTTAAATTTCCTTGCTTGTCTTTTAAAATTTCTCCTCCGTCCATTGCTTTTGTCTTTTTGGTAACTCCTGCTTTAGTAAAGGCAAGTTGATTTCCCATAACACCAAAACCTCTCAATCCAATCAAAACAACTGGGTTATTAGGTGTTTTTTCACTCAGTGATTTCATATCAGGATAATCATTTGCAAAAATTGCTTCGTCCCAACCTGATGCAATGATCCATTCTCCTTTAGGAGTAACTTTTGATCGATTCACAATTAACTCAATGATTTCATCTTTACTAAGACCTTGGAGTTTTATAGCTTCTTTCTTCTCTCCTATTTCTTGTAAATGTCCGTGAGACTCAATTAATCCTGGAATAATAAAAGCATTCTTAGCGTCAATGATTTTGGTGGTAGTTCCTATATATTTTTGAACCTCTTCATTAAATCCTACAAACTGTATCTTTTTATTTTTAATACTTATAGCTTCAGCATCAAAACTCCAGATTCCATTTTTATAGGGTGCATTCTTTGCAGGAGTTCCATCTAAATAAGGATGATCCCAAGCTAATGTATACACTTGAGCATTGATAATAATAGTATCAGCCTTATCGTCAGTGTTTATGTTACATGAGATTAAAAGAGAATATAAAAAGAATAAGAGAAAAGTTCTTTTGTTCATAATGCTTTAAAATAGAATTGTTTAAAATTAGACATTCTTATCAATTCATAGAAATTACACAGTTATTTATTTCGATATTTGTTTCTTTCGATTTTAATTTTATATGATAGGCCAAGAGTATTTATATCAATTAAAGAATTCTTTAAAAGGTGAATTTTACTTTGATGATTTGCACAAAATAATATATGCAACGGATGCATCTGTTTATCGTAAGATTCCACTAGCAGTTGCTTTTCCAAAAGAGATCTCTGACATACAAAAGCTGATAAAATTTGCAGATAAATATCAAACAACTTTAATTCCAAGAACAGCTGGAACTTCCCTAGCTGGTCAATGTGTTGGTGATGGAATTGTAGTCGATGTTTCCAAACATTTTACTAAAATTTTAGCTTTTGATGAAAAAGCAAAAACCATTACTGTTCAACCCGGAGTAATTAGAGACGAATTGAATCTTTTCTTACAACCATTTGGATTGTTTTTTGGACCTAATACATCAACATCCAATCGGTGTATGATGGGTGGAATGGTTGGAAATAATTCCTCAGGAAGCACCTCCATAAAATATGGTGTAACTCGTGATAAAGTTTTACAGATTGATGGTTTGTTAAGTGATGGCTCTGAGGTTATATTCAAAGAATTGACCTCTGAAGAATTTATAGAGAAAACACGAAAAAACAATTTAGAAGGGCAAATCTATAAATCCTTATACCATGAACTTTCTCAAGAGGAAATTCAGAAAGAAATAAAATCTCAATTTCCAAAACCTTCCATTCACAGAAGAAATACAGGATATGCTGTGGATGAATTATTAGCTGCAAATTTATTTGGTGGAAATAGTAACACCATTAATGTTGCAAAACTACTTTCTGGAAGCGAAGGAACGTTAGTTTTTTCTACTTCTATTACCTTACAATTAGACGCTATTCAACCCAAAGAAAGTGTCATCATCGCCTCTCATTTTAAAAGTGTTGATGAAAGTTTACGAGCTACCGTTTTGGGAATGAATCACAATTTATATGCTTGTGAATTAATGGATAAAGTAATTCTAGATTGTACAAAAAACAATCGAGAACAATCAAATAACAGATTCTTTATCAAAGGAGATCCTGAAGCCATTTTAATTCAAGAAGTTGCAGCAAACACATTAGAAGAAGCCAAGACCCTTGCAAACGAATTAATTAAAGATTTAGAAAAAAACAATTTTGGTTATCATCATCCTATTATTTTTGGAGAAAATATTAAACGTGTATTTGATTTACGAAAAGCTGGATTGGGTTTATTAGGAAATATGATTGGAGATCCAAAAGCAGTAGCTTGTGTAGAAGACACCGCAATCGATTTAAACGATTTACCCAACTATATTGAGGAATTCACTCAGATTATGGATAAGTATAACCAAAAAGCTGTGTATTATGCTCATGCTGGTGCTGGTGAATTGCATCTACGTCCTATTTTAAATTTAAAGAAGTCAGAAGATGTAAATCTTTTTAGAAAGATCACAACAGAAACTGCCAATTTAGTGAAGAAGTATGAAGGCTCTTTTAGTGGTGAACATGGAGATGGAATTGTAAGAGCTGAATTTATTCCTTTAATGATTGGTGATAAAAACTATGAACTTTTAAAACGAATTAAACAAACTTTTGATCCTAACAATATTTTCAACAAAGGAAAGATTACAGATGCTTTTGCAATGGATAAAAGTTTACGATATGAAGTGGATAGAAATGAGCCTGAAATTGAAACCATTCAAGATTTTTCTGATAATAAAGGTATCTTAAGACTTACTGAAAAATGTAACGGATCTGGTGATTGTAGAAAACCTGCTTCTGTTGGTGGAGCAATGTGTCCAAGTTATCGAGCAACAAAAAACGAAAAAGATACCACTCGAGCAAGAGCAAATATGCTCCGTGAGTTTTTAACAAACTCAAAAAAGGTCAATAAATTTGATCATGAGGAACTAAAAGAAGTTTTTGATTTGTGTTTGAGTTGTAAAGCTTGCGCTTCCGAATGTCCAAGTAATGTTGATGTTGCTGCATTAAAAAGTGAATTTTTATATCAATATCAAGAAGAGAATGGATATTCATTTCGAAGTAAATCTTTTGCAACATCTACTAAGTTTAACAAACTTGCTTCAAAAGCTCCAATTTTATACAATGCTTTTGCTAGAAATATAATAACAGGGTCTATCATAAAAAAAGTGATTGGAATTCATTCAAAACGAAGTATTCCAAAAGTAACAAAAAGTTATGCGGCACTTTCTAAAAATAGAGTTGAAAATCCTGAAAAGAAATACATAAAAACAGTGTATGTATTTGTAGATGAATTCACAAATTATCTAGAATCAGAATTAGCTGTTGATGCTCAGATTTTATTAGAATCATTGAATTATAAAATGATTCCTGTGCATCACTTAGAAAGTGGTCGTGCTTATATTTCAAAAGGTTTTTTAAAAGAAGCAAAAGAATTAGCAAACAAAAATGTAGACTATTTTAAGGAGTTAATTTCTAATGATACTCATTTAATCGGAATTGAACCTTCAGCTATTTTAACTTTTAGAGATGAAAACTTACGACTAGCTGATGATTCAAAAGCTGCAAAACAATTGGCTTCACATACTTTTACCTTAGAAGAGTTTTTAAGTAGAGAATCTAATCTTGGAAATATTAAATCAAATCAGTTTACAGAAAAAGAAAAAGAAATTAAAATACATGGACATTGTCATCAAAAAGCATTGTCAAGCACACATGCTACATTTCAAATCTTAAACATTCCAAAAAACTACAAACCCATTATTATGAATACAGGTTGTTGTGGAATGGCAGGTTCTTTTGGTTATGAAAAAGAACATTACGATGTAAGTATGCAAGTTGGAGAAGATACCTTGTTTCCAAAAGTAAGAAACACCTCAAAAACTACAACTATTGCTGCTGCTGGAACAAGTTGTCGTCATCAAATTTATGACGGAACCCAAAGAACTGCAAAACATCCAGTATCTATTTTAAAAGAAGCATTATTATAAGCCTGCAATACTAGACTTAATTGTTTCAATCTTAGCCAGTGTATCGGTTTCTTTTTTTCGTTCTAAGGTAATTACTTGTTCTGGTGCATTGTTCACAAAACGTTCATTGGATAGTTTTTTCTGAATTCCGAATAGAAATCCTTCTGCTCTTTTTAACTCAGCGGTTAATTTTTTAACCTCAGCTTCTACATCAATATTATCCAGAGAGATTGGGACAAAATATTCATTTGATTTTACTCGAAAAGAAGCTCCATCAATTTTCTCTTTTACTTCTGAGACTTTAGAAACATTCGTTAATTTCTGAATTACTGAATCAAATTCAGTCGTAAATCCTTCATTATTGATTACAGAAACCTCAATTGATTCTTTAAAAGCAATATTTTTTTCTTTACGAACAGTTCTTAATCCCGAAACTACATCTGTTACAAATTCAAAATCCGTGATTAATTTTGAATCATAAGTACTTTGTATCGGATATTTAGCAATTATTAAAGCTTCTTCCGGAGTTCTCTTAGAAATTGACTGCCAAATTTCTTCAGTTAGAAATGGCATGAATGGATGTAAGATTTTTAAGTTATCTTCAAACAAACTGATTACCTCATCATAAGTTTTTTGATCAATTGGCTGCTGATATGGAGGTTTTACAATCTCTAAAAACAATCCACAAAAATCATCATAAATCAATTTATAAATCGCCATCAAAGCATCTGACAAGCGATATTTACTGTAATGATCTTCTATTTCTGCTAATGTTTTTTGAAACTTAGAACGATACCAATCGATAGCTATTTTGCTAGATTCTGGTTGCTTTAAAGATTCTGAAGTTTCCCATAAAGTTGTAAGGTAAAATGCACTCCAAACCTTATTTGCTAATCCTTTTCCTTGTTGACACAAGGTTTCATCAAACATTAGGTCATTTCCTGCAGCTGAACTCAACAATAATCCAACACGAACTCCATCAGCTCCATAATCATCAATTAATTTTAAAGCATCTGGTGAATTTCCTAATGACTTAGACATTTTACGACGTTGTTTATCTCTAACCAATCCTGTCAAATAAACATTTTCATAAGGTCGTTCATCTTTGAATTCATAACCTGCAATAATCATTCTAGCTACCCAGAAAAATAAAATATCTGGACCCGTAACCAAATCGTTGGTTGGATAGTAATACTTGATTTCTTTATTCTCTGGATTTCTAATTCCATCAAAAACAGACATTGGCCACAACCAAGACGAAAACCAAGTATCTAATGCATCTGGATCTTGCTTTAAATTTTCAATTTTGAGTTTTGAGTTTTGAGTTTTTTCTTGTGCTAATTTTAAAGCCTCACCTTTAGTTTCTGCAACTACAAAATCTTCTTTTCCATCTCCATAGAAATACGCAGGAATTTGTTGTCCCCACCAAAGTTGACGAGAGATATTCCAATCACGTATATTTTCCATCCAATGACGATAGGTGTTCTCAAATTTCTTAGGAAACAACTTTACTTCTCCTGTTTTTAAAACAGCATCAAAAGCTGGTTTAGCCAAGTCTTCCATTTTTAAGAACCATTGATCTGACAATCTTGGTTCAATAACAGCTTTGGTTCTTTCTGAAGTTCCAACTTTATTGATATGAGTTTCTGTTTTTACTAAAAACCCTTTTTCTTCTAATTCTTTTGAGATTTGTTTACGAACTACAAAACGATCTTTTCCTTCATAGTGTAATCCGAAAGAATTTAAGCTTGCATCTTCATTAAAAATATCGATTACTTCTAGGTTGTGTTTTTCTCCTAAAACTTTATCATTTTCATCGTGAGCAGGAGTTACTTTTAAACATCCTGTTCCGAATTCAATATCTACATATTCATCTTCAATAATCGGAATTACACGATTGCATAAAGGAACAATTGCTTTCTTACCTTTTAAATGTGTAAATCTTTCATCATTTGGATTGATGCAAATTGCAGAATCTCCTAGAATTGTTTCAGGCCTTGTGGTTGCAATGGTTACTTTTTCATCACAACCTTCAATATTGTACTCTAGGTAGTATAAATTCCCTTGTTTTTCTTCATAAATAACTTCTTCATCAGACAAGGTTGTTTTTGCTTCTGGATCCCAATTTACCATTCTGTATCCACGATAAATTAAGCCTTTATTATATAAATCAACAAACACTTTGATAACTGCTTCAGACATTTCTGGATCCATCGTAAACTTTGTTCTTTCCCAGTCACAGGAAGCTCCAAGTTTTTTTAATTGATCTAGAATAATTCCACCGTATTCATTTTTCCAATTCCAAGCATGTTCTAAAAACTCTTCACGAGTTAAGTCATTTTTATCAATTCCTTGTTCTTTTAACTTTGCTACTACTTTTGCTTCTGTTGCTATAGACGCATGATCCATTCCTGGCACCCAACAAGCATTTTTACCTAACAAACGAGCTCTACGAATTAGTACATCTTGAATCGTATTATTCAACATATGACCCATGTGTAAAACTCCAGTAACATTTGGTGGAGGAATTACGATTGTATAAGGTTCTCTTTCATCAACTTCTGAATGAAAATAATTGTGTTTCATCCAGTATTCATACCATTTATCTTCTGCTAGAGAAGCATTATATTTAGAAGAAATGCTCATAAAATTGAAATACTATTTAAATATAGCAGACAAAAGTACAACTATCTTAAAGATTTGAAAACCTGGAGTTCTTTTTTTGATTCAATTAAAATTGTATTTTTACAAAAAATTTAATCATGAAGTATTTATTATCATTCCTTTTGATTCTGTGTGTATGTTTTACTTTATCTGCTCAAGATAAAGCTGAATTTAAGTTTGAAAAAGAAACAATTAACTACGGTAAAATTACTGCAAACTCTAACGGAAAAAGAGTTTTTGAATTTACCAACATCGGTAAATCTCCTTTAATCATTACTAAAATTGTAGCTTCATGTGGTTGTACAGTTCCAAAAAAACCAGAAGATCCAATTATGCCTGGTCAAACAGGTAAAATAGAGGTTTCTTATGACACCAAAAGAGTTGGAGGTTTTTCTAAAGCCATTACGATTTACTCAAATGCTAAGACACCTAGAAAGGTTGTGAAAATTAGAGGTATCGTAGAAAAAGTATCTATGGAAAAAGAAAAAAGCATTCTAACTGAAGAAACATTATAAACGTCTTTTTAGTTTAAAATCTATTTTTTTGTAAACTCCTTTTCTCTGAATTAACAATTTAATTCTTTTACCATTTTTTTCTCTAAGCTTACCAATAACCTCGTTTAGAGACAATTGATAGGCTTCTTGACCATTTATCTTCAATAGAATATCATTCTTTTCCACACCAGCTTTTGCTGCTGGTGAATCTTCAACTAAGTTATTAACTCTGTAGCTAGGTTTAAACTTGTAAGAATAGCTTGTAATAACACTCAACGAATTTGATGAAGAACCGGATATATTTCTATTATAGTTTGTATCTGATTTTAGCATTTGTTTTTCTTCTCTGACTAAAATCTTACCGTCATAAACTACTTCCATACCACTCATATTGTACTCAAATCCACCTGAGAGTGATCTAGCTTTTTTTAATGTTATCTTTTTATTTGAATAGTCAATCCAAAGCTTAAATCTTTTAAGAATGTTACTTCCAATACTCCCGTTTCTTTGTTTATATTATCTTGCGTTTTCTGTTGATATAGTATCCAAAAAGGAAATGGTTGGGTTTTTTACCTCAAAATCTCCAATAGTTATGTTTTTAATTCTACTTCTCTTTCCCATGATTTTACCACTTAAGCCTACACCTAAAATATCATCAAAATAATTGTCTGGAGAAGTAATATTTTTATCAGAGTATTCGAACAACCACAAAGCATCAGAACCTCCAGAATCAACTAACATTCTGACGGGAATATCATTATTATCCTCAGATAAACTTGCTTTAACATCTAAATAAGGTTTATTTTGAAACAACGTTAAAGGTAGTATTTCACATTTTTTACATTTTTTCTTGTACCTGTATGTTTTAGGATTGAAAAAGCGAATTCTCTTTTTACTATATTCAATGAAAGCAATCACATCTTTTAGCAAATCATATCCAATAACACCATGTATTGTAATTCCCATTTTTGAGGATAAATCAAACTGATCTTTTACTATAATGTAAACTTTTTGATTGGTACCAATTAAGTTTCCTATTCTAAATCTATTGGTTTTAGACACTACTGCTTCTACTGGATTTCCAGAACCTAAGCCTTGAAGCTTTATTTTTTTCTTGTTTAAGAGTAAGATTGAATCTTTAGGAGAGGCATTGAATACAATTGTTTTGTTAACACCAGTATCTAATATAAAATTGAGTTCTCTGTTGTTAATTTCAACCGGAATCACAATGAAATTGTTTACAAATTTAAAACGAACGTCCTGATAATCTCTATTGTTTCCATAGAACTGAAACTTTTCTTGAGATAATAAGAAGTTTGATAAAGAACAAAATAATATGAATAGTAATTGTTTTCTCAAAGAGAATTGATTTAAAAAATTTAAATTACGAATTTTAGTTAATCCTTATTATTTTTTAGAAAAACTTTAACCTTTTTTAAGCATTTAAATAAAGTGGTAAAAAAATAATATATCAAAAAGAAATTTCTGAAATTTGTATTCTAAAAATTATTGTATGCCCTCAATATCAAACAAAGGATTAGCAATGCCAGAATCTCCAATAAGGAAATTAGTTCCTTATTCTGAGAAAGCTAAAGAAAGTGGTAAAACCGTATTCCATCTTAACATTGGTCAACCCGATATAAAATCACCATTGGTAGCTATGGATGCTGTTACAATTCATTCTTTAAGTGTTTTAGCCTACACTCAATCTGAAGGGTCTTACAAGTACAGAGCAAAAATTGCAGATTATTACAAGAAGAATGATGTAGACGTAATTGCGAATGATATTGTAGTAACTACTGGAGGTAGTGAGGCTTTAAATTTTGCTTTTGGCTCTATTAT
Organism: Flavobacteriaceae bacterium; assembly: GCA_965660845.1. Classification (GTDB taxonomy): domain Bacteria; phylum Bacteroidota; class Bacteroidia; order Flavobacteriales; family Flavobacteriaceae; genus Polaribacter. The sequence continues at coordinate 939,922 of CBFIBH010000001.1, read as the reverse complement.
GGATGAAGGAGACGAAGTAATTATCCCAGAACCTTTTTACGCCAATTACAATGGTTTTTCTACTGCATCTGGTGTAAAAGTTGTTCCAGTTAATTCTGATATAGATACGAACTTTTCGCTTCCTCCTATTGAGGACTTTGAAAAATTAATAACACAAAATACAAAAGCGATTCTTATTTGCAATCCTGGAAATCCTACTGGATACTTATATAGCAGAGAAGAATTACTAAAATTAAAAGATTTAGTTTTAAAACACGATTTGTTTTTGATAGCTGATGAAGTATATCGTGAATTTGTGTACGATGGAAACAAACATTACTCAATATTATCTTTTTCTGGTTTGGACGAACATACAATCATTATCGATTCTGTCTCAAAAAGATATAGTATGTGTGGTGCAAGAATAGGTTGTTTGGTTTCAAAAAACAAAGCAGTTATTCAAACAGCTTTAAAATTTGCTCAAGCTAGATTAAGTCCACCTACTTTTGCTCAAATCGCTGCTGAAGCTGCATTACAAACACCACAATCATATTTTGATGAAGTTATTGAGGAGTATGTAGAAAGAAGAAACCTATTGATTCAAGAATTAGAAAAGATTGAGGGTGTTAGAGTTGCAAAACCAAAAGGAGCCTTTTATTGTATAGCTGAACTTCCTGTAAATGATACAGAAAAGTTTGCACAATGGTTACTAGAATCATTTTCTATTGATAATAAAACTGTGATGGTAGCTCCAGCTGCTGGATTTTATTCTACTCCAGGAAAAGGAAAAAAAGAGATCAGAATCGCTTATGTTTTAGAAAAAGATAGTTTAATAAAAGCTGTTACAATTATTAAAGAAGGATTAAAAATTTACAAAGATTAATTGACAATCCAACAAAACATATCTCTAAAAAATTACAATACGTTTGGTATTGATGTCACTGCTGAACGTTTTATTTCTGTCACTAGTTTTGACGATCTTAAAAAGGTTGTTAGTAAAGAAAAAGATATTTTCTTGTTAAGTGGTGGAAGTAATATGCTTTTGACTCAAGATATTAAAAAGTTAGTCGTTTTTTTAAATAACAAAGGAACTTCTATTATACAAGAGGATGAGGATACTCTAGAAATAAAAGTTGCTGCCGGTGAAAATTGGCATGAATTTGTTTTGTGGTGTTTAAAGAACAATTATGGTGGTTTAGAGAACTTATCACTAATACCAGGAAACGTTGGCACATCTCCTATTCAAAATATTGGAGCCTATGGAGTGGAAGTAAAAGATTTAATTACCTCTGTTGAAACTATAGAAATAGAAACCGGCAATAAAGTAATTTTTTCTAATAAAGAGTGTCAATTTGGTTATAGAAATTCAATTTTCAAAAATGAATTGAAAGGAAAAAATATTGTTACCTCTGTTAGTTTTCTTTTGACTAAAAACAAACACAATCTCAATACTAGTTACGGAGCTATAGAAAATGAATTAACTAACCAAAAAATTACTTCTCCAACCATTAAAGATGTTTCTAACGCAGTCATTAAAATCCGTCAATCTAAATTACCAGATCCAAAGAAGATAGGAAATAGTGGTAGTTTCTTTAAAAACCCTGTTATTTCAATAGGTCAGTTTGAAAAGCTTCAAAAGAAATATCCAAACATTCCAAGTTATAAAATATCGGAAACAAAAATTAAAGTTCCTGCTGGCTGGTTGATAGAAACTGCTGGATTTAAGGGAAAACGTTTTGGTGAATATGGTGTTCATGAAAAACAAGCATTGGTCCTTGTAAACTATGGAAATGCCAACGGAAAAAACATTCATAATTTAGCCATACAAATTCAAAAAGAAATTGAAACCAAGTTTGGCATTCAATTAGAAATGGAAGTGAATGTCATCTAATTTTTTCATCCTTTTTTACTGTAAAAAATAGTTGCAAAAAAGGATTCTCAACTTCGTTTTTCTAATAGAATGAGTATCTTTGCAACTCAAAACTTCATCCCATGAAATTAGCTTTACTTGCTATTGGATTATTAGCCTTAGGATTTGCTGGAATTGCCATTAAAATTTGGGCAAAAAAAGATGGTGAATTTGCTGGAACTTGTGCAAGTCAAAATCCAATGTTAAACCAAGACGGAGAAGCATGTGGTTTTTGCGGAAAAACTCCAGATCAATTCGATTCTTGTTCAGAACCAGCTCATAAGTAAGAAATATGTTGGCTACAGTACTTTTGTACTCTTTTTTGTATGCAGTAGCTATTCAGGTTTTATACTATCTTTTTTTAGTGTATTTGCTTTTGCAAAAAACATCCAAAAGAAATATAAAAACACTTTTGCAGTTTCTTTAGTGATTTGTGCTAAAAACGAGGCTGATAACCTAAGACAAAACATTCCTTTTTTTCTAAAACAAGACTACAAAAACTTTGAACTTGTACTTATTAATGATTCGTCTAGTGACGAGACATTAGAGGTTATGGAATCATTTCAGAAAAAACATTCAAATATTCGAATTGTAAATGTAGAAGAGAATGAAAATTTTTGGGGAAATAAAAAGTATGCTCTTACTCTAGGAATCAAAGCAGCAAAATACGAATATTTACTATTTACAGATGCAGATTGCAAACCAGCTTCTACCGATTGGATGGAACAAATGGTTAGTAGATTTTCAGATAAAAAGACTTTTGTTTTAGGTTATGGTAAATATAAACCTGTAAAATCTTCTTTTGTCAATCTTTTGGTTCGATATGAAACTTTGCTCACTGCGATTCAATATTTTTCTTATGCTTTGTTGAGAAACCCTTACATGGCAGTTGGAAGAAATATGGCCTATAAAAAATCAGAATTTTTTAAAACCAAGGGTTTTATTAGTCATATTCAAATAAAATCTGGTGATGATGATTTGTTTATACAAGAAGCTGCTGATAGACATAACACAACAATTAACTATAATTCAGATAGTTTTACTTTATCAGATGCTCCAACTAAATTGAAAGACTGGTTTCGACAGAAAAGAAGACATGTTTCTACTGCAACTTATTATAAAATTTATCATCAATTTTTATTAGGGTTATTTTTTATTAGTAAACTTTTAATGTGGGTTCTTCTTCCCTTGTCAATTCTATTGACATCCTATGAAATTCCCACGATTTCAATTTGTATCTATTTTATAGTTTCATATATAATTGTTGGATTTTCAGCTGCAAAACTTAAAGAAATTCAAACTTTATTTGCACTACCATTTCTAGAGCTTTTTTTAGTTTTTTCTCAATTTGCTATATTTAGCGCTAACTTGATTCAGAAACCCACACATTGGAAATAAGCAAGGAACAATTATTACATCAAATTAACAGAGCAAAACAAGGTAGTCAAACTGCTTTTAATTTTTTGCTCGACTACTTTTGGATGGATGTTTATAATTTTCAATTAAAACGAACACAAAATGATAATGATGCTGAAGATATTACCATTCAGACATTTTCTAAAGCATTTGATAAAATCCATACGTTTAATGATCATTTTAAGTTCAAGACTTGGTTGATTACCATATCTAAAAACATTCATATTGATTTGGTTCGAAAAAATGAATCGAGTATCAATTTAGAAACCACGATTGAACAAGAAGAAGAAGCAAAAAAGGTAATTGATGAAAATCCAACCCCAGAAGATCAAATTATCACTCAGCAAAATTTAGCCAACTTATTGATGGACATCAAAAAGTTAAAACCTAAATACCAAGAGGTTATTCAGCTTCGTTATTTTCAAGAATTAAGTTACAAAGAAATTGCAGCTTCAATTAATGAACCTGTTAATAATGTAAAAGTGAAGTTATTACGAGCAAAAAAATTGTTGTCAGAAATCATAAAATCTTGAAAACCAATTCCTTTTTTCGCTCTTTAGGTCCAGGTTTACTCTTTGCTGGAGCAGCCATTGGAGTTTCTCATTTGGTACAATCTACTAGAGCTGGAGCAGATTTTGGCTTTGGTTTATTGTGGGCTTTATTGTTAGTACATATATGTAAATATCCATTTTTTCAATTTGGGCCAAGATATGCAGCAGCAACAGGAGAAACTTTGTTAGATGGTTATAAAAAACTAGGAAAAGGATTTTTAATTGCATATTATATTATCAGTTTCGGAACCATCTTTACCATTCAAGCAGCCGTAACAATTGTAACTGCTGGTTTGGCAGTAAGTTTATTTGGTTTTTCATCAAACTTGGTTGTTTGGTCTTGTATCATTTTACTCATCAGTCTTTTAATTTTGCTGATTGGAAAATACAAACTGTTAGATCGTTTAATGAAAATAATTATTGTGACCTTAAGTATTAGCACTTTAATTGCTGTCATTGTAGCTTTTTCAAAAGAACAAACAACATTTGATCTTGTTCAAGTATTTCCAAAAAACACCATAGAAATCACTTTTTTTATTGCTTTCTTAGGATGGATGCCTGCACCCTTAGATATTTCCATTTGGCATTCTATTTGGTCTGTAGAAAAAGAGAAAACTACCTTTTTAAAAATACCCGTAAAAGAATCTTTGGTTGATTTTAATATTGGTTATGTAGGTGCTTTATTTTTAGGTGTTTGCTTTGTTATTTTAGGAGCATTGGTAATGTTTGGTAGCGGAGAAGTTTTTTCTAATTCTGGAGGAGTTTTTGCAAATCAATTGATTGCTTTATACACTAAAAATCTAGGTAATTCTGCCTATATAATTATTGCGATTGCAGCATTTACAACAATGTTTAGTACCACTATTACGTGTTTGGATGCTTCACCAAGAGCCATGGAAATTTCTACCAAATTACTCTTTAAAAAGAAGTTCAAATTGAACTATTGGTTTTGGATTATAGTTTTGTCTATAGGTACGTTTATAATTTTACAATTCTTTGATAATAATATGGGGTTTTTGGTAAAGGTTGCTACCATTTTATCCTTTTTAACTGCTCCGTTTTATGCAATTTTAAATTATCTATTACTCACAGGAAAACATACGCCCAAAGAGTTCCAGCCAAACAAGTCATTAAGAGCTCTCAGTCTTTTCGGAATTTTATTTTTAGTTGGATTTAGTGTATGGTTTTTTATGGAGTTTATTATAATTAGCATCACAAACTTTTCTGTTGTAACTTTGCATTTTAATTGTTAGAAAGATGTCGCAAGAAACCTTAGTAGCTCATAAAAAAATCAAAAAACCAGAATGGTTACGTGTGAAATTACCAGTAGGTAAAAAGTACACAGAATTACGTGGTTTGGTAGATAAATACAAACTCAACACCATTTGTGCCAGTGGTAGCTGTCCAAATATGGGAGAATGTTGGGGTGAAGGAACTGCAACTTTCATGATTCTTGGTAATATCTGTACACGTTCTTGTGGTTTTTGCGGTGTAAAAACTGGAAGACCAGAAACAGTAGAATGGGACGAACCAGAAAAAGTAGCTCGTTCTATCAAAATTATGGACATTAAACATGCTGTCATTACTTCGGTTGATAGAGATGATTTGAAAGATGGTGGGTCTATTATTTGGGCAGAAACAGTCAATGCAATTCGAAGAGCAAATCCTAACACAACTTTAGAGACATTAATTCCAGATTTTCAAGGAAACACAAAACAAATTGATAGAATTATCAAAGTACATCCTGAGGTAGTTTCACATAATATGGAAACTGTGAGAAGATTGACTCGTGAAGTTCGTATTCAAGCAAAATACGACCGTAGTTTAGGTGTATTAAAATACTTAAAAGAAAACGGCATGAGAACCAAAACAGGTTTGATGCTAGGTTTGGGAGAAACAGAAGAAGAAGTAATACAAACTATGAAAGATTTACGAGAAGTAAATTGTGATATCATAACCATTGGTCAGTATTTACAACCTACTAAGAAGCATTTACCTTTAAAAGACTTTATCACACCAGAACAATTTAAAAAATACGAGACATTAGGTCTAGAAATGGGCTTTATGTACGTAGAAAGTGGTCCTTTGGTTCGTTCTTCTTACAAAGCACATAAACACGCTAATTAGATTCTTTAAAAAACACAACTTTATCAAATCTTTAATTTAAGATTGATAAATGTTAAAGAATTAAAAATTTCATATTTTTTTAAGACGATTTATTCAATTGTTAAATTTTTGGCATGAAAGTTGAAATTAAAATACAAGAACAAGTAAAATTGTTTCATTGTGTAAATTATTTGAATTAGTTGATTAACAAAAACCACCTGGAGAGGTGGTTTTTGGATTTTATTTATCTGTCTCTATTTATTTAAATAGCGCTAATAATATCATATTTCGTAATAATATGATGTTTACCGTTTTCTAAATCAACCAAAACAGCTTGGTTCTCTTTATTGATAAGTTTAGAAATTTCATTGATAGACGTTCCTTTTTTTACTACTGGATACTTAGCTCCCATAACATCTCTAATCAAAGTATCAGACATATTATTATTTTCCATAAAGTTATTAATCAACGTTGCTTCGTCAAGTGACCCAACAATTCCTTCAATATCTTCTACTGGTATTTGTGAAATTTTAAACTTTCTCATTCGCTCTATAGCATGAGAAACCAACTCTCCTACTTTTGCAGTAATCATTGGTTTATCTATATGATCTTTAATTAAATCTTCTGCAGTTGCTTTTTTATCCTCATCTAAAAATCCTCGTTCTCGCATCCAATCATTGTTAAACATTTTGCCAACATATCTGCTTCCATGGTCGTGGAATAAAACCACAACAACATCATCTTTTTTGAAATGTTCTTTCAATTGCAGAACTCCTTTAATTGCTGAACCTGAAGAATTTCCTAAAAACATTCCTTCTTTCTTTGCTAACAGTTGAGTATAAACAGCTGCGTCTTTATCGGTTACTTTGGTAAAACCATCTATCACACCAAAATTTACATTTAAAGGCAAAATATCTTCTCCTATACCTTCTGTGATGTATGGATAGATTTCATTCTCATCAAAGATTCCAGTTTCATGATATTTTTTAAAAACAGAACCATAGGTGTCAACTCCCCAAATTTTCACATTTGGATTTTTCATTTTCAAATAACTTCCTACACCAGAAATTGTTCCTCCTGTTCCAACACCAACAACAAAATGAGTTACTTTTCCTTCAGTTTGCTCCCAAATTTCTGGACCAGTGCTTTCAAAATGAGCTTTGCAATTACTTGGGTTGTCATATTGATTTACATACCAAGAATTGGGAGTTTCTTCTGCTAATCGTTTAGAAACAGAATAATACGATCTTGGATCAGTTGGCTCTACATTGGTAGGACAAACAATTACCTCTGCTCCTACTGCTCGTAAAATGTCCATCTTTTCTTTCGATTGCTTATCTGACAAAACAAAAATACATTTGTATCCTTTTACAATTGCAGCTAACGCTAATCCCATTCCTGTATTACCAGAAGTTCCTTCTATGATTGTTCCACCTGGTTGCAAACGACCATCAGCTTCTGCATCTTCAATCATTTTTAAAGCCATTCTGTCTTTCACAGAATTTCCAGGATTAAAAGTTTCGTATTTAGCCAACACCATACAAGGTAATTCTTTAGTCAATTCATTGATTTGGACTAAAGGTGTATTTCCAATGGTTTCTAGGATATTTTTAGCGTAATTCATGTTCTAATTTTACGCTACAAATCTATGCAAATCGAATGGATTTTACAGGTTGAATTTTGGTAATGATATAAGAAGGAATCAATAACATTAAAAAACATAGAAGTAAGGTTCCTAAGTTTAAAAGAATTAAATGAAATACATTGATATTCACTGGAACTTGTGAAACATAATAGGTTTCTGGATCTAAAGTGATAAAACCAAAATAATATTGAGATAAAAGGATAAGTAGACCCAAAACATTACCCAAAATAAGACCTTTTACAATCAAATAAGTAGCATTGTACAAAAACACTTTTCGAATGCTCCAATTGTTACTTCCTAAGGCTTTTAAAACACCGACCATTTGAACTCGTTCTAAAATTAAAACCAATAAAGCTGTAATCATATTAATTCCAGCAACTAAGATCATAATTGCAATGATAACGGTGATGTTATTATCAAACAAATCAATCCATTCAAAAATTGCTGGATAAGAACTCACAATAGAAGTAGCATTTAATATTGGGTCAATAGTCTCATAAACTTGCTGTGATTTTTCAGGAAGTGCATCAAAATTATCTAGTAAAATTTCAAATCCTCCAACTTGATCTTTCTCCCATTTTTTCAATTGAATAACTTCTCTAATATCACCAACAACAATATTTTTGTCAAACTCTAAAAAACCCGTATCAAAAATTCCTGTGAGAATAAAACTTCGCTTACTCGGAGCTTTTTTATTTGATTTTACAAACCAAGTAGTTATAGTATCTCCTAATTGAAACTGCAATCGCTGTGATAGATTTTTAGAGAGTAAAATATCTCTAGTCCGATTCTGACTAAAATCTGGAGCTTTTCCTTCTACTAAATATTCATTAAAAAAGGACCAATCATAATCTGTAGAAACTCCTTTGTAAATAATACCTTCAAAGTCGGTTTCGGTTCTAATTAACCCTGAAATATTTGCAAAAACTTGAACATTTTTAATTCCATCTATATCCTCAAATTTTGGGTAAAAATCTTGGTTTTTTGAAATAGGAATTACAGAAACATCTGAGTTGTTGTTATCGTAATTGGCAATTTGAATATGACCTTTAAAACCTGCCATTTTATCTCGAATCTTCTCTTGAAGACCAGAACCTGTAGCGACAGCAATCATCATTATAATCATACCCAAAGCAATTGCTATGATGGCTATTTTTATTATTGGTGATGAAATGCTATTTTTATACTCTTTGCCTGCAATGGTGCGTTTGGCAATAAACAGTTCGTAATTCACTGCTATGGTTTTAATTCTTCGTAAAAGTACATATTTCTTTGGTCTTCTTTTGATATTGATTTCGATGAATTCTTGTGCTCAAAAAAATAAAACTCGTCAAATTATAACGGCAGCAGAAAGAACTGAATTGTACCTTGATTTGTTAAAAGGTAAAAAAGTAGGTGTTGTTGCCAATCAAACTTCAGTGATTTATAAAATCACAAAAACAGAAGTATATGAGTTGTATGAAGGAACCAATGTAGTTTCTGACACCTTTGTTAGTAATGATAATTTATATATTCACTTGGTGGATAGTTTACTTTCCTCAGGCATACAAATTAAAAAAGTATTTGCTCCAGAACACGGTTTTAGAGGTAAAGCTGATGCTGCTGAATTGGTAAAAGATGGTTTTGACACAAAAACAGGTTTGCCAATTATATCTTTGTATGGTAAAAGCAAAAAACCAAGTCAAGAACAATTAGAAGGTTTAGACATTATTGTTTTTGATATTCAAGATGTTGGAGCTCGTTTTTATACATATATTTCTACACTACATTATGTCATGGAAGCATGTGCAGAAAATGGTATTCCTGTGATTGTTTTAGACAGACCAAATCCAAATGGACATTATATAGATGGTCCTATTTTAGAAATGAAACATAAAAGTTTTGTAGGTAAACATCCTGTTCCTGTTGTTTATGGAATGACAATAGGAGAATACGGACAAATGATTAATGGAGAAAAATGGTTAGCAAATGGAATTGAATGTGATTTAACAGTGATTCCTTTACAAAACTACAGCCACGACTCTGAGTATAGTTTACCTATAAAACCCTCACCTAATTTACCTAATGATAAAAGCATCAACCTATATCCAAGTCTTGGTTTCTTTGAAGGAACAACGATTAATGCTGGAAGAGGAACTGAATTTCAGTTTCAACGTTATGGTGCTCCATTTTTTGAGAAAACAGAATTTACTTACACACCACAATCTAATGAAGGGGCTAAGTATCCAAAACACAAAGGAAACTTATGTTATGGTGTAGATGTTAGTAAAACGAATCATCTTTCTAATCTTGATTTGTCTTTTTTGTTAGATGCTTATAAACGAACACCAAAAAAAGAACAATTCTTTGGGAGTACTTTTACCATTCACGCTGGAACTGAGATGTTGCAGCAACAAATTGAATCTGGACTTTCAGAACAAGAAATAAAAGCTTCTTGGAAAACAGGTTTGGAAAAGTTTAAAATAATTAGATCTAAACATTTAATTTATAAATAATTATGAAATATAAAATTATACTTTTTATTGCCGTGACTATAATCTACTCCTTTGATATTAATAGTGATTTAGAGAAATTTTACGTTTTAAATTTTTATGGGTCTGATTTAAAAGAAAAACCAAATTTTAATTCAAAAACAATTGAAAGTTTGAAACTTGGAGATTCTATATTTTTAATTGAAAAAACAAACATTAAAACAGAAAAAAAATTATTTCACAATGAGCTTTATTTGAGAGGAGAATGGAGTATAGTAAAATGTAAAAATAAAACTGGTTTTATTTTCAATGGAGATTATTCAAAATTAAAAATAAAAACAAAAAAGTTAGAATCAGATTATTTAATAGCAGACTACGGTAAACCAAATTCCAAAATTAAAACAACAAAAGATTTCACGTATCATAATAAAATTTACAAGAGTTTTATTGTAAAAGAAAATTATGATCTTTTTACTGAAATAACAACAACTAGTAATTCAGACGTGGGAAAATCTTGTGAGATAATTTCTTCAAAATTAAATATTAATGAGATGATACACTTTATGTATTTAACTTTAAGAGCTAGTACTGATGGTGTAAATGGCGAAACCATTGGTTATATTCATCCTCATTTTCAAAATTTTTCGAATAATGTCTATTTATTTGATGGACCAGGTTCTTTTCAAGATATAAAAATAGAGAAACACAAAGAACATATTTCTTTTAAATATAATATGTAAAGTTATTTTCTAATTTTTATTTCAACTTTAATAAATAAAATTAAACTTCTTCAACTTTAGTGGGTTTTCGATATTTTTGAAACGGCTGTTTTAACAATTCTACCATATTACTATTTGTTTTTTCATCAGGAAAGGTATCAACTCCATATATAATCTTTTCACGATCTAAATACATGTAAGTACCTAACAAACGATCCCAGACAGAAAATATATTTCCGTAATTAGAATCTGTGTAAGGCAATAAATTATGATGATGAACCTTGTGCATATCTGGAGATACGATTAGATAACTCAAAGCTTTATCTAATTGTTTGCTCATTTTAATATTAGCATGCGTAAACTGAGTAAAAATTAGAGACATTGATTGATAAATCATAACAATTGCAATAGGTGTACCTACAAGAAAAACTCCAAACAATGTAAAAGTAAAACGAATCATGCTTTCTAAAGGATGATGTCTATTCGCTGTTGTTGTATCAACTTTATGATCTGTGTGATGAACCAAATGAACCATCCATAAAGGTTTTACTTTGTGCTCCACAAAATGAGCTAAATAAGCTCCAAAAAAGTCTAACAACAAAACTCCCAAAATAACATATAACCACAAGGGCATTTCTGGCAACCAATTGATAATTCCAAAATTATTGGCAACAACCCAATCAGAGGTATTCAATAATAAAAAAGCCAAAGCAAAGTTGATAACTACTGTGGTTAATGTAAAAAACAAATTAGGAATTGCATGTTTCCATTTCTTGTAATTGAATTTGAACAAAGGTAAAGCTCCTTCTAAAAGCCAAAAAAAAGTAATACCTCCAACTAAAATGATACTTCTATGAGTAGAAGGAATGGTTTCGAAATAATTAAATATAGTTTCCAAAGTGAAAAATTTTCCACTAAAATACGGAAAAACTACAATTACAATTAACTAACATTTCTATTAACTTCTTCGAACCTTTTCATTACTCCGTAAAGGAACTTTTTTTTTTAAAGCCTCAACAATTCTAAAAGCTGCAGGACAAACTTCAGTATTTTTTAAAGTTAAATCAGTGATCTGAATAAATTTACGTCTATTTGTATGAGGATATTCAGCACAAGCTTTAGGTCTAACATCATAGATAAAACAGGTATTATCAGTTTCGTCTAGAAAAGTACAGGGTGAAGATTTCAACACCATGAAATCATCCGAATCTCTTTCTAGGTATTGATTAATAAAATCTCTCTCTTTCATACGTAGATGCTTAGAGATTCGAGTAATATCTTTTTCAGTAAAAATTGGGCTTGTTGTTTTGCAACAGTTTCCACATGACAAACAATCTGTCCTAGAGAATTCATCTTCATGCAATTCTTGCATCACCAAATCTAAATTTTTGGGAGTGCGTTTCTTAAGTTTCTGAAAATACTTCTTATTTTCTACAAGTACTTCTTTTGCTTTTTTAGGTAAGCTCTCTAAATCTTCTTGCATCTTGTAAATGTACTATAAAATCTTATGTTCTTGTAGAATTGAAAACCAAATAAATATGTAATTTTGCATTTCAAATTTCATTGACTACATGAATATTCAAACGCTAATAGAATCTAAAGTAAAAGAAGGTTTTCTTGCTTTATTTAAAACTGAATTACCTACAGTTGAATTTCAAGCTACTCGTAAAGATTTTGAAGGTGATATTACTGTAGTTATTTTCCCTATGCTACGCTATAAAAAAGGGAATCCAGTTCAGATTGGAGAATCTATTGGAAATTACTTAGTAGAGAAAGTAGATGAAATTAAAACTTTCAATGTGGTAAAAGGTTTCTTAAACTTAGTTGTTTCTGACTCTTTTTACATCAACTTTTTTAATACAGCTTACCAAGATAAAAAGTTTGGTTTTGTAACAGAGACCATTGATACAGTAATGGTAGAATATTCTTCTCCAAATACAAACAAGCCGTTACACTTAGGACATATTAGAAATAATTTATTAGGATATTCTGTATCAGAAATTTTAAAAGCAGCTGGTAAAAAAGTTTATAAAACTCAAATCGTTAATGATCGCGGAATCCATATTTGTAAGTCTATGTTGGCTTGGAAAAAATATGGGAATGGAGAGACTCCAGAATCTACAGGATTGAAAGGAGATAAATTAGTTGGTAATTACTATGTGAAATTCGATCAAGTGTACAAGAAAGAAATTGCTGAATTAGTAACATTAGGTTCTTCTGAAGAGGATGCAAAAAAACAAGCTCATTCTCTACTTGCTGCACAAGATATGCTTCGAAAGTGGGAAACTGGTGATGAGGAAACAGTGAATCTATGGAAAACAATGAACTCTTGGGTTTATAGTGGTTTTGATGTTACTTATAAAAACTTAGGAGTCGATTTTGATACATTGTATTATGAAAGCAATACTTATTTGTTAGGAAGAGATGTAATTGCTGAGGGGATTCAAAAAGGAGTTTTCTTTACAAAAGAAGATGGTTCTGTTTGGTGTGATTTAACAGATGAAGGCTTGGATGAAAAATTAGTTTTACGCTCTGATGGTACAGCGGTCTATATGACACAAGATATCGGAACTGCTATTCAACGTGTAAAAGATTTTCCAGATATCAACGGAATGGTATACACTGTTGGTAACGAACAAGATTATCACTTTAAAGTATTGTTCTTAATCTTAAAAAAACTTGGTTTTTCTTGGTTTGAACAATTGTATCATTTAAGTTATGGTATGGTAGATTTACCTTCTGGAAAAATGAAATCCAGAGAGGGAACCGTTGTTGATGCAGATGATTTGATGATTGAAATGGCAAATACAGCTAAAGAAATATCTCAAGAATTAGGAAAATTAGAGGGATATACTGAAGAAGAGAAAAACGAATTGTACAAAATGATTGGTTTAGGAGCTTTAAAGTATTTCATTTTAAAAGTAGATCCTAAAAAGCGAATCTTATTTGATCCTAAAGCTTCTGTAGATTTTCAAGGAAATACAGGACCTTTTGTTCAATACACCTATGCAAGAATTCAATCCATCTTAAGAAAAGCAACTTTTGATTATTTAAAAGAAGTTTCTGAAATTGATTTGCATGAAAAGGAAAAAGAATTGATCAAACAATTAGAACTCTATCCAGAGGTAATTCAACAAGCTGCAGCCAATTATTCACCTGCTTTGATTGCAAATTACACCTATGATTTGGTCAAAGAATTTAATTCTTTTTATCAAAATGTCTCTATCTTAGGCGAAGAAAATATCGAGAAAAAAATATTTAGAGTTCAGTTATCAAAAAAAGTAGCTGACATAATAAAATCATCATTCAGTTTATTAGGAATTCAAGTTCCAAACCGAATGTAAATTATAAAAACAAGTAAAATGAAATACGACATCATTGTTATCGGAAGTGGACCTGGTGGATACGTTACAGCCATTAGAGCCTCTCAATTAGGATTTAAAACCGCAGTAGTAGAAAAAGAAAGTTTAGGTGGAGTTTGCTTAAACTGGGGATGTATTCCAACCAAAGCTTTATTAAAAAGCGCTCAGGTATACGAATATTTAAAACATGTTGATGAATACGGATTGAAAGCTGAAGCCATCGATAAAGATTTTGAAGCTGTAGTAAAAAGAAGTCGTGGTGTTGCAGAAGGAATGAGCAAAGGAGTTCAGTTCCTAATGAAAAAAAACAAGATTGATGTAATTGATGGTTTTGGAAAAATCAAAACTGGAAAAAAAATCGATGTAACAGATTCAAACGGTAAAGTAACTGAATTCAGTGCTGATCATATTATCATTGCAACTGGAGCTCGTTCTAGAGAGTTACCAAACTTACCACAAGATGGTAAAAAAGTGATTGGTTACAGACAAGCAATGACATTACCAAGTCAACCTAAATCTATGATTGTTGTAGGTTCTGGAGCTATCGGTGTAGAGTTTGCTTCTTTCTATAATACAATGGGAACCGAAGTTACGATTGTTGAATTTCAACCCACTATTGTTCCTGTAGAAGATAAAGACATTTCAAAACAATTTGAACGTTCTTTGAGAAAAGCTGGAGTTAAAATCATGACAAGTTCTTCTGTTGAAACTGTTGACACATCTGGTGATGGAGTAAAAGCAACTGTAAAAACAAAAAAAGGAGAAGAAACATTAGAAGCAGACATTTTATTATCAGCTGTAGGAATCAAAACAAATATTGAGAATATCGGATTGGAAGATGTTGGAATTATCACTGACAGAGATAAAATCTTTGTCAATGATTTCTACCAAACTAATATTCCAGGTTATTATGCGATTGGAGACGTAACTCCAGGTCCAGCTTTAGCTCACGTTGCCTCTGCAGAAGGAATTACTTGTGTCGAGAAAATTGCAGGATTACATACTGAAACAATTGATTACGGAAATATTCCTGGATGTACCTATGCAAGTCCAGAAATTGCTTCTGTTGGAATGACAGAAGATCAAGCTAAAGAAGCTGGTTATGAATTAAAAGTTGGGAAATTCCCTTTTTCTGCTTCTGGAAAAGCAAAAGCTGCTGGTACTCCAGATGGTTTTGTCAAAGTAATTTTTGATGCTAAATATGGTGAATGGTTAGGTTGCCATATGATTGGAGCTGGTGTTACCGATATGATTGCAGAAGCTGTTTTAGGTAGAAAGTTAGAAACTACAGGACATGAAGTTTTGAAAGCAATTCACCCACACCCAACGATGAGTGAAGCGGTGATGGAGGCTGTTGCAGATGCCTACGATGAAGTGATACATTTATAAAAATTATATTATCATCTCGAGAGCAGTCGAGAGATCTAAAAAACCTCGCAAAAAGTGAGGTTTTTTTATTGATTTTAGAAATGTACTTTTACAACCTCATTTTTAATTATGATCCAAATCACCAAATCAAAAGCATTTCTAAAAGAGATTTTAAAAGCCCTCATAAAATTAACTATAGCTGGAGTATTTATTGGTTTGTTAAAATCACATGATGAAGTGATTGCTATTTTATTACTTCTTAAAATACTTCATATTATTTACATCAATATTTATAAAGCGGAAAAAAAGAATTGGATTTTACTTTTTGGAATGATTCTAATAGGTTTTGGTGGAATTTTAGGAGAATATTGGGGTGTTTCTAATGGTTATTGGGAGTATCACGAAGTTAACAGAGAATTGCCATTATGGCTTCCTTTTGCGTGGATGCTTGCTTTCTATTTTTTGTACAGAGTTGAATCTGAACTCATTCTTTATCTTAAAAGTAAAACATTAAAAAACAAGCTCATTATTGCTTTTTGGTTGTCTTTAATCATTCCAGCTTTTGGTGAAATGATTACTATTTATTTTGGAGTTTGGACCTATTATTGGCCCTATCAAATATTTGGAGTTCCATTATATGCTTTTGCTTGTTTGGTGTTTATTCACATGTTAATTTATGTGATACTATCACAAATCTGTAAGAAATATAAGATTCAAGATATAGTATTTACCTAAAATTGCCAAGCTACAATTCTAGTAACTTTGTTCCCTTGATGCATCGGAATCACTTTAAAAATTTTTGTTTGCAGCTTCTTAGCAGATTTTTGCAAACTTTCTACATTTTCTTTTTTAGAAACTAAACTTGTAAACCAAACACTTACTTCTTTATATAAAGAGCTTTGATATAAATAATTGTGTAAAAAAGCTTTTTCTCCTCCAGGATACCATAATTCGTTGTTGTTCCCTGCAAAATTTCGAACAGAATTGTTTCCTAAGTTTCTAGACTTTCTATTGTTAGCGCCTCGTGCCTCAGCTTCAGATTTATAAAAAGGTGGATTACACATTGTAGCAGAAAAAGTATCTCCCTTTTCGATAATTCCAGTTAAAATATTATTTTCATCAAATTGTTGACGCAATTTAATTTTTCCATCTAGTTCATTATCATCTATAATATCTTGCGAATAATCTAAAGAATCCAATTCAATATCTGAGGCTATAAAATTCCAATTGTATTCTTTTACTCCTAACAATGGATAAATACAACTAGCACCAGTTCCAATATCTAAAACTGTGATATCTTCTTTGATATCAGAAGTATCTAATAAATCAGCTAAGTGATGAATATAATCAACTCTCCCAGGAATTGGTGGACATAAGTTTTCTTCAGGAAAATTCCAATCTTTAATTCCGTAATTAACTAACAATAAAGATTTATTGAGTTCTCTTACAGCTTTGGGATCAGAAAAATCAATAGATAAATTTCCATAGTTATTTTTAACTACAAAAGATTCTAAAGCTTTGTTTTCTTTAATTAAAACATCGAAGTTGTAACCCTTTTTGTGCTTATTTCTAGGATGCAATCCTGATTTAGAATTCATTAAAATTCAAGAATTGTAAATTCTAACTGCAATGGTTGTAAAGCATCTTTTAAAGCATCAATAAAGTCTTTTCCATACTCTAAGTAATACTCAGAAAAATTACGCTGACGTTCCTCAAGACTTTGATTAGGAAATAATTGATCTTGTAGATTTGTAATTCTCTCTACTAAATCTTTATGTTTTCTTTTTTCAGCGCGTAATAAGCGTTTTTCAAGATTTTGTAAACCATTTGTTTGCTTTTTATATTGAGCGTCAACTGACCCAATAAAAGAGGCATCTGTTTGTTCTGCAACTCTTCTCAATGATAAAAACTGTTGATTTAGTAGTTCTTTAGCATCATTAAAACTAAACTGTATATCAGAATTTTCTTTAACTTTTTTAGTCAGTAAATCATATTGCTTCAAAAACATTTCTTCGTTAGTAATATTCAACTTACTAAGCTTTTTTGATTGTTTTTGTGAAATTACTTGAACCGAATTTCGTAATAATAAAATTGGGAAAGGAATTTGGACTGCACTGAAATAATCTTTCAATTCTAGCCAATAAGCCAACTCTCCTCCTCCACCGATATAGCAAAGATTTGGTAAAATTACTTCTTGATACAAGGGTCTCATAATCACATTAAGACTAAATCTTTCAGGATGTTTAGTTAATTCTTCTAGAATTTCATCTTCGGAAAATGAAAGTTCTGTATCATGAATTAAGTATTTATTTCCTTCTTTTACAATTCTATTTCTAGAAGTATCAGTGAGGTAAAATAAATTGATTTCTCTAGGATTTACCTGAACTTTATAGTTCTTTTCAAGTTTTGTTATCGTTTTAGATACAGATGTGTATGAAGACAGATTTAATAATTCATCCTTTACAATAGGAGCAAATATTTCTTTCAATCGAGAATCATCAGCATCTAAAATTACTAAGCCATATTCTCCAAACAATTCGTTGGCGATATAACGTGTTGCTTCAGATAAATTAGGATGTTCTAAATAAGCCTTTTTAAATACTTTTTTTAAATACTCTGCATTTCTTGAAGAACCAAAATGTTTTGAAAATTCTTCCAAAACAACATCTAAACCTTCGGTAGAGAAACGACCAACTGCTCCTCCATCTTCACGATTCCAAACAACTTTTGTTCCTTTAAAATTAAAGTAGTTGATTTCATCAAAATCATGATCTTCAGTTGCCATCCAATACATTGGAATAAAATTATTTTTTGGATATTTCTCTTTCAACTCTTCACAAAGATTGATGGTAGAAATAATTTTATACAAGAAATATAAAGGCCCTGTAAATAAGTTCAATTGATGACCTGTAGTGACTGTAAACGAATTTGATTTCTCTAAAGACACTATGTTAGAAAACGTGTTTTCTGAAGTCTCAAATTTGATGTACTGATCTTTTAAAACTTCAACTAACCTTGTTCTGTTCTCTTTTGAGAATGATGATTTTTCTAGAATTTGTTTTTTAAATCCAGTAATATTTGGAAAATTATTGTAGAAACCTCGAATTGAATCTTCTTGATTCAAATAATCAATCATGGTTTTAGAAAAGTAACCAGTTTTAGAAAAAGGAATGTGTGTAACTTTCATAAACTATTGAAATACATACATTAAGAAACAACACTCACAATCTGATAACATATTGTCATTTTTAAGAAAATCAAAAATACAAATTTTAAAGTTCTATTTTTTTTATTCAAAACAGTCTAACATAACTTTAACTGAATTGTTATGTTTAGAATTTCTTACTTTTGGTTCTACTAAAATTATAACCATGCACAAAAGGATTCTCTTTTTATTAGCGATCATTTTTACAACTAGTTTTTTTGCTCAAAAAATCCAATCACCCC
The DNA here is from genome assembly GCA_965660845.1 of Flavobacteriaceae bacterium. Taxonomy (GTDB): domain Bacteria; phylum Bacteroidota; class Bacteroidia; order Flavobacteriales; family Flavobacteriaceae; genus Polaribacter. Next base: position 920,949 of record CBFIBH010000001.1, on the reverse strand, counting down.
AAGAATTTCTTGGGTACGAATTGGGTAAACGTTTTACTCGTCATCATAAAGTAGTTGAGTATTTTACTTATGTAAGTAATCAACTAGAAAATGTTCAACTAGAAAAATACGGAGAGACAAACGAACACAGACCTTTGTATGTGAGTTATATTTCATCCAAAAAAAACATTCAAAACCTAGAGCAAATCCGACTTAAAAATTTAGGACAAATAGGATTAAAAAGCAATCAAGGAGAAAATGATATTGCTATTGTATGGTTGAGTTATAATGTTCACGGAAATGAAGCTTCAAGTACAGAAGCATCTATGCAAACATTGTATGAATTGGCAACAAAAAAACAAGCTTGGTTAGAAAATACATTGGTTATTATAGATCCGTGTATCAATCCAGATGGTAGAGATCGTTATGTGAATTGGTTCAATCAAGTAAAAAGTACACCTTACAATCCAAATCAAGATGCAAAAGAACATAATGAACCTTGGCCTGGTGGAAGACCAAATCATTATTTATTTGATTTAAATAGAGATTGGGCTTGGGCAACTCAAGTAGAATCTTCTCAACGATTAAAAATATATAATAAATGGATGCCACATATTCATGTAGATTTTCATGAACAATTCATAAACAATCCTTATTATTTTGCTCCAGCAGCAGAACCTTTTCATGAAATTATTTCTGATTGGCAACGAGATTTTCAGACTCAAATCGGAAAAAACCACGCTAAATATTTTGACAAAGAAGGCTGGTTATATTTCACCAAAGAAAGTTTTGATTTACTATATCCAAGTTATGGTGACACCTATCCAACTATTATGGGTGCTATTGGAATGACTTATGAACAAGCTGGTCATGGAATGGCAGGATTGGGAATTGATACAGATCATGGCTATGAATTAACCTTGGTTGATAGAGTTGCTCATCATAAGACAACTGGATTGTCTACGGTAGAAATGGCTTTTAAAAATTCTAAAAAACTAAATAAAGAGTTTGCAAAGTTTTTTAATGATGCTAATTTTAAATATGAAAGCTATGTTTTAAAGCATGATAATAAAGACAAACATCAACGTTTACTTAATTTATTAGATAAACATGAAATTGAATATGAATATTCAAATAAAGGACAAATAAAAGGGTATGATTATCATACTCAAAAAGAAAGTAAAATGTCTGTTTCTAATAAAGACATCGTGATTCATACCAATCAACCGAAGGGTAAAATGGTAAATGTTTTGTTTGAACCTACAACAAAAATTTCAGATTCTTTAACCTACGATATTACCGCTTGGTCTTTATCGTATGCTCATGGTTTTAAAGCTATGGCCTCTAAAAGTAAAGTAAATTCAAGAAAAGACGTATTTGATAGTATGGTTTTTAACAAGCCTGATAAAAATGCTTATGCGTATTTAGCAAAATGGAATAGTCTTGAAGATGCTGAATTTTTAGCTCTTTTATTAAAAAGTGGTATACATGTCCGTTTTACAGAAAAGGACTTTTCATTACAAGGAACTTCTTACAAAGCAGGAACTTTAATCATTTTAAGAAATGATAATAAAGACAATCCAAATTTTGACAACAAAGTTGTTTCTCTTGCTAATAAAACTGGACGTATTTTGAGATCTGCATACACTGGTTTTGTAGATTCTGGTAAGGATTTTGGTTCTTATAGTGTAAATCCTATCAATGCTCAAAAAGTAGCTGTTTTATCTGGAGACGGAACTTCTTCTTTAAGTTTTGGAGAAATCTGGCACTTTTTTGAAACACAATTGCATTATCCTTTAACTATTATAGATACTGATTATTTTTCTGGAGTTGATTTAGACACTTATGATGTGCTAATTATTCCAGAAGGATATTACAGTTCAGTAATAAATAAAAATGGGTTGGATAAAGTAACCAAGTTTGCTAGAAATGGTGGAACTGTTATTGCTATTGGAAATGCACTTCGAAGTTTTGCTGATAAAAAAGGATTTTCTTTAAAAACTAAGAAACTTAAGAAAGATGATAAAAAGTCTGAAGCAAACTTAACTCCTTATGCAAATCAGGAAAGAGAAGGTGCAAATAATTTAATTGCTGGTGCAATCTTTAAAAGTAAAGTTGATAATACTCATCCGTTAGCTTTTGGTTACGATACTGAGTATTTCACCATGAAACGTTCTAGTACAACTTATGATTATTTGCCCAACGGAAATGTTGCTTATTTCACTAAAGATGCAAAAAGCATCTCTGGTTTTGCCGGAAAAAACGTGTTAAAGAAAATCCCTGAATCTCTATTATTTGGTGAAGAACGAAAAGGGAGAGGAAGTTTTATTTATCTAGTTGATAATCCATTATTCAGATCTTTTTGGGAAAATGGAAAACTGTTTTTTGTGAATGCTATTTTCTTTCGAAATTCTAGTGTGATAAAAAAATAAAAAAAAAGCTCCAATCGGAGCTTTTTTTATTTCATTGGACTTCCATACAAATCAAAATCACCTGCTTCGTGAATTTTGATATTGACAAAGTCACCTATTTTGACATAATGTTCTCTAGCGTCTACTAAAACGTCGTTATCTACATCTGGAGAATCAAACTCTGTTCGACCATAAAAATAATTCCCTTCTTTTCTATCAAACAAACATTTATAGGTATTGCCAATTTTCGTTTGATTGATTTCCCAAGAGATTTGAGATTGCAATTCCATGATTTCGTTCACACGACGAAACTTCAAATCTGCAGGCACATCATCCTCTAACACATAGGCTCCAGTATTTTCTTCATGAGAATATTCAAAAGCACCTAAACGTTCAAAACGCATCTCTTCTACCCAATCTTTCAATTCTTGAAATTGCTCTTCAGTTTCTCCAGGATAACCAACAATTAAAGTAGTCCTGATTGCCATGTTAGGAACTGCTTCACGAAACTTCTTCAACAAACTTGTTGTTTTTTCATGCGTCGTTCCACGTTTCATAGATTTTAAAATCTCTGTATTGATGTGCTGTAGAGGTATATCTAAGTAATTACACACTTTCGGTTCATTTTTCATAACCTCCAGAACATCCATCGGAAAGCCGGTTGGAAATGCATAATGCAATCGAATCCATTCGATTCCTTGAACTTTAACAAGGGCTTTAAGTAATTCTGCTAATGCTCTTTTTTTATAAATATCCAAACCGTAATAGGTTAAATCTTGTGCAATTAACATGATTTCTTTGATTCCTTTTTCGGCAAGTTTTTCTGCTTCGGTAACAATTTCTTCTATCGGTGTAGACTTGTGTTTTCCTCGCATTAAAGGAATTGCACAAAAAGAACATGGACGATCACAACCTTCGGCAATTTTTAAATAAGCATAATGTTTTGGAGTCGTTGTTAATCGTTCTCCAATTAATTCGTGTTTGTAATCGGCTCCTAAAACTTTTAAGAGATTTGGTAAATCTTGTGTTCCAAAATACTGATCAACATTCGTAATTTCTTTTTCTAAATCTGGTTTGTAGCGTTCACTTAAACATCCTGAAACAAACACTTTGTCAATTTCACCAGCTTCTTTTTTCTTTGCATAATGTAGAATCGTATCAACAGACTCTTCTTTTGCCTTACCAATAAAACCACAAGTATTGATGACAACAATGTTTCCATCATCCTCAGGATCTTCATGAACAACTTCTTTTCCGTTAGCTTTTAATTGACCCATTAAAACTTCGGAATCATAGATGTTTTTTGAGCAACCTAAAGTAACAACGTTGATTTTATTTTTCTTGACAGATTTAGTTCTCATACTTCAAATTTCAGTTGGCAAAAATACAGTTTGAAATCTGAATTCTACTCGTAACCTTTAGGCAATTTCCTATACTTTGTCAATTGCTCAAAAGCATAACCTAGAATTAATAACTTTCCTTCTGTTTTTGGCAACCCGATAAATGTCATGTTTAAGGGTTCTCCTGTGTTTTTATAACCCATTGGAACAGTTAAGTTAGGATATTCAGCTACAGCAGAATAAGCAGAATGATAGTTGTTAATGGATACTATAGCATCTAAATTTTCTTTTTTAAAACCGTCAAAAAACGTTCTTGCATTTTTCATTAACATTAACTTGTATTCTTCTAACTTTTTAAGTGATGTAGTGTCTTTTACAATTCCTTCAAATAATTGTTGACCATAAGGAGCTCTAACTAAAGTGTCTTTCAAGTTAAAATAAATAACATCTTTTACTGAAGTAACTTTTACATCTTTATCAGCATACTTTTTTAAATATTCTGGTAAATCATGTTTCATATCTATATTTAATAGATTTAAAAAACCTGGAAGTCCAACTCTTGGAGGTGTTAATTTGATTATTGTTGCTCCAGCTGATTTTATTTTTTCAACATTTGCGTTGTAAATAGAATCTTGTAAAAAGGATTTAAAAACTCCTATTCTTTTTCCTTTGAACCCTTCTTCAATATCTCCAAAATCTTGTTCTGGTAACTCAAAAGATTTAGAATCATTCGAATCTTTCCCTAACATAGCATTGAGAAAAATCCAACTGTCCATTACACTTTTTGTCATAGGTCCTGGAGTATCTAACGTACTAGAAATAGGAACAATTCCGGTTCTACTTAACAAGCCAATCGTTGGTTTTAAACCAACTACAGAATTTTGACTTGAGGGTGATGTTATTGACCCAGCAGTTTCTGTTCCAACCGCAGCAACTGCATAATTTGCTGCAACTGCAGTTCCGCTGGATGCACTTGAACCTCCGGTTTCAAATTCACCTCTACCATAAGGATTTAATGATTGTCCTCCAACAGCACTATAACCGACTGGACATCCTGAACAAAAATAATAAGCCCATTCGCTTAAGTTGGCTTTACCAAGAATTAATACTCCTTCATCTTTTAATTTTTGTACTATAAAAGCGTCTTCTGTTTCTTCATTTTCTTGTAATGCTATGGCTCCAGCAGTTGTTGGCATTCCTTTGGTATTCACATTGTCTTTTAAAAGAATTGGCATTCCGTAAATTTCCATGTCACTTAAAATCCCCCATTTTCTATCTTTATCTCTTTGTCTAGCTTCTTCAACTACATTTGGGTTTAATGAGATTATAGCATTCAATGATTTTGTTGAATCACTTTCAAACTTTCTTATTCTGTATAAATAAAACAATGTCAATTTTTCATAACTCAGTTTTCCATCTTTTACATGACTTTGTAAGGTTGGAATATCTTGTTCTATAATTAAAGGTTTCAAAGAGTTGTAATCTTCTTCAGAAAAAGATGCAAGTTCATAATTCAAAGGAGCAAATACATCATTCATATCCAATACTTTGGATTGGAAAAGTTTGAGACGCATTCTCGAAAAAGGATGTTCTTGCTGCTTTTTAACTAATTCTGTTTCATCATATTTAGTGAATACAACATCTGGTTCTTTTTGTTGACAAGCTGCAAAAAAAAGGACACTAATAAATAAGAAGATTATTTTTTTCATGGTATTAGTTTGAATATTTATCAAAGATAATGATACTAAAGCAACAAAAAAAGCTCCCAAAAGGGAGCTTTTTTTGTTTATTTTTTTGATTTTATTTGAAGAAACTATCGACAAACTCGTGTTTATTAAACACCTGTAAATCGTCAATTCCTTCTCCAACACCAATATATTTTACGGGTATTTGAAATTGATCTGAAATTCCTATTACCACACCACCTTTTGCAGTTCCATCTAATTTTGTAATAGCTAGCGAAGTTACTTCGGTAGCTTTGGTAAATTGTTTTGCTTGTTCAAAAGCATTTTGACCTGTTGAACCGTCTAAAACCAACAAAACATCATGAGGAGCGTCGTCAACTACTTTTTGCATCACACGTTTAATTTTTGTGAGCTCATTCATTAAGTTAACTTTGTTGTGTAAACGACCAGCAGTATCAATAATTACAACATCTGCATTTTGAGTTACTGCAGACTTTAAAGTATCAAAGGCAACTGAGGCAGGATCTGAGCCCATTTCTTGACGTACAATTGGAACATCAGTTCTATCTGCCCAAATTTGTAATTGATCTATAGCTGCAGCTCTAAACGTATCAGCAGCTCCTAAAACAACTTTTAGTCCTTTCTTTTTAAATTGAGAGGCTAATTTACCAATGGTGGTTGTTTTTCCGACTCCATTCACTCCTACTACCATTAAAACATAAGGCTTTTTATTCTCTGGAATTGTAAATTCTGTTTCTTCACCAATATTTGTTTCAGATAACAAACCTGCAATTTCTTCTCTTAGAATTACATTGAGTTCATCAGTTCCTAAGTATTTGTCTTTGGCAACTCTTTCTTCAATTCTTTCAATGACTTTTAAAGTTGTATCAACTCCTACATCTGAAGAAACCAACACTTCTTCCAAATTGTCTAATACATCATCATCAACTTTAGATTTACCTGCAACGGCTTTGGATAGTTTATTTAAAAAGCTAGACTTCGATTTTTCTAAACCTTTATCTAAGGTTTCTTTTTTCTCTTTTGAAAATATTTTTTTAAAAAAACTCATGCTCTATTGTTAGATTTCAAAAATAAGGCAAATAAACTGCATAAAAAAAGCTACTTTCTAATGAGAGTAGCTTTGAATTGTATTGTAAAGTAATATTACTTTTTAGCTAAAAAGTCGTTTACTTTAGAAGGATCCATAATAGCTTCAACAAATGTATAAGCTCCTGTTTTTGGAGATTTTACCATTTTGATAGCTTTACTTAATCTTTTTGAACCTGTTTGTAACGATGCTACTGATTTCTTTGCCATGAGTCCTTACTTATTTAATTTCTTTATGAACAGTCATTTTCTTTAGAATAGGATTGAATTTTTTAATTTCAATTCTATCTGGAGTGTTCTTTTTGTTCTTTGTTGTGATATATCTTGAAGTTCCAGGTTTACCAGAAGCTTTATGCTCTGTACACTCTAAAATTACCTGAACTCTGTTTCCTTTTTTTGCCATCTCTTTGTGCTTTTATCTAGACGAAAATTATTTTGTTAAAAACCCTTTTTGTCTTGCTTCTTTAATAACTGCAGAAATTCCTTTCTTATTGATATTCTTTAATGCAGAAGCAGATACTTTTAATGTAATCCATTTATCTTCTTCTGGAATATAGAAACGCTTTGTCATCAAATTCGCGTTGAATTTTCTTTTCGTTCTATTCATGGCATGAGAAACATTGTTTCCAACCATTGCTTTTTTACCTGTTAATTCACAAACTCTAGACATCTTCTTGACAGTTTTGGGTGTTATCTTTAAACGAGGTGCAAATTTACATATTTTTTATACATCCGCAAAAACAATTTTATTTATTTTTAATTAATTGTTCTTGTAGGATCTGTAAGGCTTTATTAACTGTTCTATTGATTACTTTTTCTCTTGGTTGACCAAAATTATATTCATAACTGTCTACAGTCTCTTTTGATGCAATAGCGATAAAAACTGTTCCTATTGAATTATCTGTCTTATCTTTTGTTGGTCCTGCATTTCCTGTAACTGCTAGAGCATAATTTGTACTTGCTTTTTGTAATGCTAGTTTTGCCATTTCTTCTGTAACTTCTTTACTTACTACAGAATACGTATCTATCAATTCTTTAGATACTCCTAAAAGTTGTGTTTTCATTTCTGAAGAGTACACAACAAAACTACCTTTAAAATAAGCTGAAGCTCCTGATACTGAAACCAATGTTGAGGCTATTTTTCCTCCAGTTACACTTTCTGCCGTTGTGATTGTTTTGTTTTGTTCTTTTAATAAATTTCCAACATGTTCTTCTATTGACAAGCCATTTTCCATACCAGTAATCACATCCGAAATCAATGCTCGAAGAGAAATCAATTCTTTTTCTAAGCGAACTTCTAATTCTTGTTTGTTTGTTCCTTTTGCAGATAATCGTAAACGAACTCTACCAAAAGAAGGTAAATAAGCCAATTTTATAAATGATGGTAGATTATCTGCCCAATCTTCAATTCTCTCTGCAATGGTACTTTCTCCTTGACCATATGTCATAACTGTTTTGTGAATGATGAAAGGCAATTGGAATTTTTTTCGAATTCTAGGAATTACTTCATTTTTAATCAAACCCTTCATTTCATAAGGAACTCCAGGTAAGGAGACAAAAACAGTATTGTTTTCATAAAACCACATTCCTGGTGCAGTTCCGAAACGATTCATTAACAAGGTAGCTTTTGATGGCAAATGAGCTTGATAATTTTGAATAGGCTTGAATGGAATATTAAATTTAGAGAACATAGATTTGATGTGTTGAATTACTTCTGGGTATTCTACAAATTCTTTGTCATCAAAATATTCTGCTATTGTTTTTTTGGTAATATCATCTTTTGTTGGTCCTAAGCCTCCAGTAATAATTACAAAATCAACTCTAGATTCGGCTTCTTCTAATGCTTTAAGAATGTGTTCTTTATCATCTTGAATAGAAGATATTTGATGCACAGAAACTCCAACTTTATTAAATTCTGTGGCAATCCATTGAGAATTGGTATCTACAATTTGACCAATTAAAATTTCATCTCCAATAGTAATTATTTCTGCATTCATAACTAAAAGTCAACATATCTATTTCGATTGCAAAAGTACGAAGCTAGAATTTATATATTTGAGTATATGTTTGTGAAAAACAGTCTTCCTTCTTTTTTAAGAGTTTTAAGTTTCTTGTTGCTTACTAGCGTTCTTATTTCATTCAATTTATGGACGAACGATAGAACATTTGAAGTTTTTCCTATTATTAAATGGATATCATTCCCTTATTATTTATCGAAGTTGATACAATTAATTCTAGTAGCTATTTTGTTTGTATTGATTTGTTGTCCAAAACCGAAGTACATCAAAATCTTATGTGTTTTATTCATCTTATTGATTTTAGAAGATCAAATGAGGTTACAACCTTGGGTCTATTTTTATCTTCTTGTTTTACTTCCTTTTATCTCAACAAAAGAGAAAAATACCATTGTGAATTATTTAAGAATTCTTTTCATTGGAACCTATATCTGGTCTGGATTTTTCAAATTCAACCCAAATTTTGATCATCTAATTTTTGAAAGTATTTTAATTGATGGGTTGAGAATTTATGATCCAATTACTATCTATTCAATAAAGTCTTTTGCTTTTGTTATTCCTATCATAGAAATTCTCATGGCTATCTTTTTATTATTTCATAGAACTAGAAAAATAGGTGTTGGTTTATCAATTTCTTCTCATTTATTGATTCTATTTTATCTAGATTTTGGTTTACAAGGAAACTGGGTAATTGTTCCATGGAATATCTTTATGATTTTTTCTGTTGTTTTCTTATTTAGAATTCGAAAGGAAAAATTTGAATTCAAAATTTCCCATCAGTTTTTAAAAGCTACTCTAACTTTAGCTTTGCTATTACCTTTCGGATATTTTAATGATTATGTAGATCAAAGACTTTCATTTTCTTTGTACGACGGTCGATTAAGAAGTCTATATCAACTCAATTCTGGAAGTGATACTCATTATGAAACTTTGAACGATTTGATAATTAACGGAAGTATAATTGATTATAATTTTTGGTCTTTTAAAGAATTAAATGTTCCCTTCTATCCTGAGAATCGATTTATTCAAAAGATTAAAAAATCACAAAAAGATAATTCTACTCTAATAGTTACAGATCTACCCTCTTTGGAAACGAAATTTGAAAGGGACTTTTAAGACAAAACTAGAATTAGACAATTATAAAAAAAATAGATTCCATAGCTGAAGTTAAGTTTACTTCTAGCGTGTATTTTCCGAAATACACAATTGTGGATTAGTTATTTTACTCTAATTTTAAAAGCTTCTTTTCCTTGAATAACACCAACTAATTCGTCATTTTCAATAACCTTACCAACTCCTGCTGGTGTTCCTGTAAAAATTATATCACCTTTTTTTATAGTAAAATATTGAGAAACGTAACTAATTAATTCATCAACCTTCCACAACATTGCATTTGTATTTCCGTCTTGAACAATCTCATTATTTTTGTGCAATTGAAAAGACAAATTTTCTAGATCAAATTCTGTTTTAGTAAAAAACTGCCCAACAACAGCACTTCCATCAAAGGCTTTAGCTTTTTCCCAAGGCAATCCTTTTTCCTTACAATTTGACTGAACATCTCTTGCAGTAAAATCTATTCCTAATCCAATTTCTTCATAATATTTGTGAGCAAATCGAGTAGCAATGTGTTTTCCAACTTTGTTGATCTTTATTAAAACCTCCACTTCGTAATGAACATCATTGGAAAAAGGAGGAATAAAAAACGGATTGTTTTTTGGTAGAATTGCAGAGTCTGGCTTTAAAAAAACAACAGGATTTTCTGGTTTATCATTTTCTAATTCTTCAATATGTTTGGCGTAATTACGCCCAATACAAATAATTTTCATTTTTCAGTTTATATAATCATTGATTAAGGAATCCATTTTTTTGGAAAGTTTGGTTTTCTTTTTTCTAAGAAAGCATCTCTTCCTTCTTTTGCTTCATCTGTCATATAAGCCAAACGAGTTGCTTCTCCTGCAAATACCTGTTGACCTACCATTCCGTCATCAGTTAAATTCAAGGCAAACTTTAGCATTTTGATAGATGTTGGAGATTTTGCTAATATCTCTTGTGCCCATTCATAAGCAGTAGATTCAAGTTCTTTATGTGGAATTACAGCATTTACCATTCCCATTTCGTAGGCTTCTTGAGCAGAATAATTTCTTCCCAAAAAGAAAATCTCTCTTGCCTTCTTTTGACCAACCATTTTTGCTAAATAAGCAGAACCATAACCTCCATCAAAAGATGTAACATCTGCATCTGTTTGCTTAAAAATTGCATGTTCTTTACTAGCTAACGTTAAATCGCAAACTACATGCAAACTATGTCCTCCTCCAACTGCCCAACCAGGAACGACTGCTATAACTGCTTTTGGCATAAAACGAATTAAACGCTGAACTTCTAGTATGTTCAACCGATGATAACCATCTTCGCCAACATAACCTTGATGACCTCGAGCTTTTTGATCACCTCCAGAGCAGAAGCTCCAAATTCCATCTTTGCTAGACGGACCTTCAGCTGACAACAAAACAACTCCAATTGAGGTATCTTCATTAGCATCATAAAAAGCATCATATAATTCTGATGTAGTCTTAGGTCTGAAAGCATTTCTTATATCTGGTCTATTGAAAGCTATTCTAGCCACTCCATTAGACTTCTTATAGGTTATGTCTTCATATTCTTTGGCAGTTTTCCAAACGGCTTGCAACATATTTAAATCTTTAAACGTTAGTACAATAATTACATTTGCAAAAATAAGACTTTCAGTAGTTCTTTTTGTTTGTGTTTTAAGTTTTGATGTTTTTGTAAAAATGATATCTTTATAGCCTATAAAATCTCCCATGAAAAAACTTTTTTTATTCTATTTTCTCTTTTCTTTTTTCTTATCATTTGGACAAAAAACAGTCTTTAATAATTATCAATCAGATTATTTAAAAGATATCAGAGATATATCTATTTATCTACCAAAGAGTTATGAAAAAGATTCTATTAGTAATTTTCCTTTAACTATTGTTCTTGACGCTGAAAAACTATTTGATTTATATGTAGGTTCATCTAATTACTTTGCAGCTTCAGATAATGCCCCAGAACAAATAATTGTTGGTGTAAATATTTCAGATACTAGAAAGAGAGATTTATCTTTTGATGAAACAACGAGCAAATTAGGTCCAGAGGGAAAGAAATTTTATCAATTTATTAAAGATGAACTTCTTCCTTACATCGAAGCTAATTATAAAACATCTCCTTTTTTAAGTATTGTTGGTACAGGTATGAGTGGCAACTTTGTGACATATTTTTTACGAGAGAAAAATCCGATTTTTAATGCCTACGTAAGTTTGAATCCCACATTGGCACCAGATAGTAGTAAATTAATTATTGATTTCAATCTTAATCGATTGGCTACCATAGACAATACTTTTTACTATTACATGTCTACTAGTCCTTATACATCAGCTGAGAATTCAACTTTTGTAGATAATTTTAATAGAACTATAAAAAACGTTACGGCAAAAAACTTTAATGTAGGTTTTGATGATTTTAAATCTTCTCCTACTACAATATCTGCAATAGCGGAAGCAATACCAAGAGCTTACAGTAAAATATTTGAAATTTATTCAGGTATTTCTAAAGATGAATTTGAGTCTAAAATTAAAGATTTAGATCCCCCATCTGCCATAGCTTATTTAGAAAATAAATATTTAGAAATTGAATATTTATTTGGTACAAACATGGGAATTAGAGAAAGAGATATTATTGCTATTGAGGATATTATAATTGATAAAGAAAATGGTGACTATCTGGAAGATTTTGGAAAAATGATTTTGAAATTATTTCCTAGATCACAAATGGGATACTATTACATGGGGCTTTACCACGAAACTGGTAAAGACTATCTAAAAGCCTTAGAGCAATACCGTATTGGATATGGAAAAATGGATCCTTCAGATCCTAAAGCTGATAAGTTTTATATGAATATTGAAAGAATCCTACGACAACTATAGCAATTCAATTTTATCCTCTAATATTTTGATTTTTTTTTGCTTATACAACTGACCTAGAGCTCTTTTAAAAGCCTTTTTACTCATCTGTAAGTGAAACTTAATAGATTCTGGAGAACTTTTATCTGACAACTTTAATTCACCTTCATTAGATTGTAATTTATCCAATATTTTATCTACATCAGTTTCTATTTTATTTCTGAACCCTTGAGGTTGTAATACAACATCAATCTTGCCATCTTCTCTTATATTTTTAATGTAACCAACAGTTTTTTCACCTTCTTCAAGCTCTCTAAAAACTTCATTTTTATAAATCAAACCTTCGCGTTCTTCATTAATTAAGACTGTATAGCCTAATGTGCTTTCAATTCCAATTATCAAATCTACTTTTTGTCCTATCTCTAATTCCATTATCGTAAAAAGTTTATGTAGTCTTTTAAAATTTTGTCATTCAATTCACTGGGTGTAAATACCTCAAGCAATTTTGGTTGATCAGAAGTTGTGTAAAATTCTTCTAGATTTAAATTTATCTCATCTAAATTGTTAGCTGAATTATATTGTAAACCAAACATTTTACAAAGATGCTCTGCATTTAAATTGTGTGGCGTTTCAAAATAATCTAGGGATTCTGTTGATTTTGGTCCTGGAATGATTTTAAAAATTCCACCTCCAGAATTATTTATCAATACAATTCTAAAGTTATTAGGAATGTAATTATTCCAAAGTGCATTACTGTCATAAAAGAAGCTCAAATCTCCAGTAATAAGAGTTGTCTGTCCGTTAAAAGCTCTAGCTGCACCAATTGCTGTGCTTGTGCTCCCGTCAATACCGCTAGTCCCTCTGTTGCAAAAAACTGTTAGTGAGTTATCCATTTTAAACAACTGAGAATATCGAATGATAGAACTGTTACTAAAATGAACTTGATTGTTATTTGGAATCGAATCTAGTACTTTTTCAAATACTTTTAAATCCGAAAAAGGAGCTGTATTTAAAAAATCTTCATGCTTTTTATTTGTATGATTTCTAAAACCAATCCATTTAGATTCGTATTCACTTTCTTGATTGTAATTAACTAATTTGCTAAAGTTCTTAAAGAAAGTATGACTGTCAATTTTTAAATGTTTTGTCAGCGAAAAATAGGTGTCAAAAGCTCTTAACTCATTCACATGCCAATGTTCTTTTGGTTTGAAATCACGCAAGAACTTTTTAATTTTTTTTGAAACTACTAACCCCCCAAATGTCAATAAAATATCAGGTTGTAAATCAGCAAACTCTTCTTCAGAAAGATTGAAAATTAAATTATCAATTGTATTGATAAATCTAGAGTTATGAAGATTTGATGTGGTTTCTGTTAATACCAAAACAGAAGGATCATCAGCAACCTTATCTAGGAGTAATTCAAGTTCAGTATTTGGGTAATGAACACCTACCAAAATCATTTTCTTTTGGGTAGTATTCCATTTATTTGCAAAAAAAGCATAATCAATTTCATCAGTTTCGGGAGATGAAATTGCAGGAAAGTTAAAAGTGTTTATTCTGTCAATCTTTTCATATAGAGGCTCATCAAATGGAGCGTTTAAATGAATAGGGCCTTTTACTTTGTTTAATAACTCAAAAGCTTTGTTTAAGTCTGAAATATTTTTTTCTGAATTCGATTCAGAAAAATTAGCACTAAATAAAATATGATTTTCATAGACATTTTCTTGCCTAATTGTTTGTCCATCTCCTCTATCTATCAAATGTTTAGGTCTATCTGCAGAAATGACCACCAGAGGTATTTGACTGTAGTAAGCTTCTGCAACAGCAGGATAATAGTTTAACAATGCAGAACCAGATGTGCAAACTAAAGCTACTGGTTTTTGAGTTTGTTGAGCTATTCCTAAGGCAAAGAAAGCAGCACATCTTTCATCTACTATACTGAAGGTTTTAAAAGCTTGATGATTAGAAAATCCAATAGTTAAAGGTGCATTTCTTGAACCTGGTGAAATTACAACAGATTCAACTTGATAAAATTCGCAAGCAGAAATAATAATTTGAGCTAATTCTTTCCTTGGAAACATAAAAAATAATGTGATGCAAAGTTACGCCGTAAAAAAGAAAAATCCACATGGTCATGTGGATTTTAAGTTTTAAAAGATTCTTTTTTTAGTTTCCTTTTTTATAATCTGCTAAAAATTTTGCTAAACCAATATCTGTTAATGGATGCTTTAATAAACCTGAAATAGCACTCAAAGGACCAGTCATAACATCAGCTCCTAATTTTGCACAGTCTATAATATGCATCGTATGTCTTACAGATGCTGCTAGTATTTCAGTTTCAAACATGTAATTGTCATAAATCAAACGAATCTCATTAATCAAATTTAAACCATCCGTAGAAATATCGTCTAATCTACCAATGAATGGTGAAACGTAGGTTGCTCCAGCTTTGGCAGCTAACAGAGCTTGACCAGCAGAAAAAACCAGTGTTACATTGGTTTTAATTCCTTTATCTGAAAAGTATTTACAAGCTTTTACTCCATCAGCTATCATAGGAAGTTTCACAACAATCTGAGGATGTAAAGCCGCTAATGCTTCTCCTTCTTTAATCATTCCGTCAAAGTCTGTTGAAATAACCTCTGCTGAAACATCTCCTTCAACTATATCACAAATCGCTTTGTAATGATTAATGATATTATCTTCTCCTGTAATTCCTTCTTTAGCCATCAAAGATGGATTGGTAGTTACTCCATCTAAAATTCCTAAAGCTTGCGCTTCTTTAATTTGGTCTAAGTTTGCAGTGTCTATAAAAAATTTCATTGTATTTAATTGAGTTGTTTGTTATATTTTATAATGGTTCATTAATAGTTTTTCATATGCTTTATCAGGTAATATTCTTTTCAAAACAATTCCTAATTTTTCCATGAATCCAGCTACTTTATAGTGAACATTTGGATTCTCTTTTTGTAATATTTTAAAGATGTTTTGTGCCATTTTATCTGGATTCATACCAGAATCTACATGTGCATCCATCAAGTCTAAATTACTTTGATACTTATCTTTGTATGCTGAATTATCAAACACAGGTGTATGATATCGTCCTGCTGCAATATTGGTAGCAACATCTCCTGGTGCAACATTTGTGACTGAAACCCCAAATTCTTTCACCTCCATTCTTAAAGCTTCCATGGCCAATTCAAAAGCTCCTTTAGTAGCAGAATAAATTCCTCTGTAAGGTAAGCCCATATATCCAGCTATTGAGGTAATGTTCACTATTTTTCCGGAATTATTCTTTCGCATGTGAGGTAAAACTTCTTTGATAACATCAATTGCTCCAAAAAAATTGGTATCAAAAATACGTCTCATTTCGTCTGTAGGAGTATCCTCAATGGGACCTGTAATTCCCATTCCAGCATTGTTAATCAAAATATCAAGTTTGCCTTCTTTAACAATAATAGATTGAATACAAGATCTAATTGATTCTTTTTTTGTTACATCTAAGGCAACCATAGAATAATTATCAGTCAATTTTTTTGGATTTCTAGACGTACCAAAAACTGTATAACCTTTTGAAGATAATAAAGTAGCAATTGATTTTCCAATTCCTGAGGAAGCACCAGTAACTAAAACGACTTTGGACATTGTAAAAGATTTACACTACAAATATCTTAAAACTAAGTGGTAAAATGGTGAAGAAAAAGGGCTAGATATTAACAGACTTATGAAAACAAAAAATGGCAAGCTACCTACATCACACTGCTACAACCTAATACCCTTGCTGCGTTCCCACCCTGGGGGATTCAAAGGGAGCTAGTTGTGTAGAACTTGCCGATGCAAATTTACAATCAATTTTGTTTTTAACAATTAAAATTTATCCAAATTTTCTGTAACAAATGAAACTTTTTGTAAACTAATGAATTGATTAAAAAGAAGGACTTACTTCTTTAAGTCAGAAAAAAGTATATTTGATAAAACTAACTAAATTAAAAACTTATGGAAAATCAAGCATCTAGTAAAAGTGTCATTTTAAATTATGGCTTTTATTTTGGAGTAATCACAATATTGATTTCTGTTGTAAAATATGCAATGGATATGCAATACGAACAAGAAATGTATTCAGGTATTGCTGGATTTGTTGCTATGGTTGCTATCGCAATATTAGCAATCAAAAAATTTAAAACAGACAAGGGTGGTCTTATAAAATTTGGAACAGCTGTTAAGGTTGGTATTGGGTCACTTATGGTTGGTGTATTAATCTCTTTAATCTATTACACTTTATTCATTTTCTTAGTGGAAACAGATTTTGTAAATAAGACTATGGAAGCTCAAAGAACTGTTTATGAAGATTTCGGAATGACAGAATCTCAAATAGAGCAATCTATCGAGCAAGGAAAGAAATACTTTTTCTTAAGCTTTTATGGTGGTGCTTTTATTGTAAATCTTTTCTTTTCTGCTGTAGTAGCTTTAATTGCTGCTGCCATTATGAAAAAAACTGAAGAATAGTAAACTTATTTCTTTTTTCTAAGAGTTGTAAATAGTGTTACATTTGTAATAATTAAATTTTACAATGAATATATCGGTAGTCATACCCTTATTAAACGAAGAAGAATCTTTACAAGAATTATATGATTGGATTGTATCTGTGATGCAATCCAATCAATTTTTTTATGAAATCATTTTTATAGATGATGGAAGCACTGACTCATCATGGAACGTTATAGAGTCCTTATCTGAAAAAGATAAGTCAGTAAGAGGAATTCGTTTTCAAAAAAATTATGGGAAATCTCAAGCATTAGATGCTGGTTTTGGTTTAGCATCCGGTAGAGTTGTTATTACAATGGATGCTGATTTACAGGACAGTCCAGAAGAAATTCCTGAATTATACAATCTAATAGCAGTAGAGAATTTTGATTTAATTTCTGGATGGAAAAAGAAACGTTATGACAATGTTATTGCTAAAAATATTCCATCCAAGTTATTCAATTGGGCAGCAAGAAAAACCTCTGGCTTAAAACTACATGATTTTAACTGTGGTTTAAAAGCATACAAAAGTGATGTTGTGAAATCGGTGAAAGTTAGTGGTGAAATGCATCGTTATATACCTGTTTTAGCAAAAAACGAAGGTTTTCATCATATAGGAGAAAAGGTTGTTCAACATCAAGCAAGAAAATATGGAGAAACTAAATTTGGTATGAGTCGTTTTATAAATGGTTTTTTAGATTTAATTACTATTTCATTTCTCGCAAAGTTTGGAAAAAGACCGATGCACTTTTTTGGGCTTTGGGGAACATTCATGTTTGTGTTTGGATTTATATCTGCAGGCTATATTGGAGGTATGAAACTATACAAACTTTATAATGGTATGAAAACCATTTTAGTTACAGAAAATCCTTGGTTTTATATTGCATTAACAGCAATGATTTTAGGAACTCAATTGTTTCTTGCTGGATTTATAGGAGAATTATTAATTAAATCCAAAGAAGATCAAAAACACTACAAAGTAAAAGAAAAATTAAACTTTTAGTTTATACTTATTATGAGTGAAATTTTAAACAAAGTAAAGCACTGGTTATCAGACACATTTGATACTAAAACCAAAAAAGAAATTCAACAACTTATTGATTCAAATTCTGATGACTTAGCAGAACGTTTCTATAAAGATTTAGAATTTGGAACAGGTGGAATGAGAGGTGTTGTTGGTGCCGGAACAAATCGAATCAATAAATATACACTTGGAAAAGCAACTCAAGGTTTAATTAATTATTTACAGAAAACAATCAACTCTGATGTAATTAAAGTTGCTATTGGCTACGATTGTAGAAATGATAGTGAATGGTTAGCTAAAGTGGTTGCAGATGTTTTATCTGCTAATAACATACAAGTCTTTTTGTTTGAAGATTTACGACCAACTCCAGAATTATCTTTTGCAGTAAATCATTTGGATTGTCATGCTGGAATTGTATTGACGGCTTCACACAATCCGCCAGAATACAATGGTTATAAAGTTTACTGGACAGATGGTGGACAAATTGTTCCTCCTCAAGATATTGGAATTATCAATGAAGTAAATTCTTTAGATTATTCAGATATTAACTTTAATGCAAATGAGGAATTGATATCATATATTGGTTCAGATGTAGACGAAGCGTTTTGGAATGCTTCTCTTAAAAGTGGAACTTTTGATATCAAAGGAAGAGAAGATTTAAAAATTGTTTTTACTTCGTTACACGGAACTTCAATTAAATTAATTCCAGAAGTATTAAAACGAGCTGGATATTCTAAGGTTAATATTGTAAAAGAACAAGAAGTGCCAGATGGGAATTTTCCAACAGTAAAATCACCTAATCCAGAAGAACCAGAAGCTTTAGCAATGGCAACAAAATTAGCAGAAGAAATTGATGCTGATATTGTTTTAGGAACGGATCCAGATAGTGATAGAATTGGAATTGCTGTTCGTGACACCAATGGAAAGATGAAGTTATTGAATGGAAATCAGGCAATGGTTGTCATGACCGATTTCTTAATCAATCAATGGAAAAAACAAGGAAAACTGAATGGCAAACAATTTATTGGTTCTACCATTGTTTCTACTAACATGGTAAATGATATTGCTGCGAGTTATGGTGTTGAAACTAAAATTGGACTGACAGGTTTTAAATGGATTGCAAAAATGATTCTTGATTTTCCTGAACTAGATTTTATAGGTGGTGGAGAAGAAAGTTTTGGATATATGGTTGGAGATTTTGTAAGAGACAAAGATGCTGTTACCTCTGCTTTATTGGCTTGTGAAATAGCTGCAGCAGCAAAATCAAATGGAGGGTCTTTTTATGAAGAATTATTACAATTATATGTAAATCATACATTTTACAAAGAACGTTTGGTCTCTTTCGTAAAAAAAGGAATGGATGGTGCAGAACAAATCAAACAAATTATGATTGATTTACGTAAAAATCCTTTGACCCACATAGACGGTTCTAAAGTTACAATCATAAACGATTATGAATCATCAATTGAAAAAAATATGATTTCTGGTGAAGAAATTAAAATGGATATTCCAAAATCAAATGTTTTGATTTATCATACAGAAGATGGTACAAAAATAGCTGCTAGACCAAGTGGAACAGAGCCTAAAATAAAGTTTTATTTTAGTGTTCAAAATCAACTAGACAGCATTCAAAATGCTGAAAAAACTGAAGCTGATTTAGAAGCCAAAATTGATCGTATTATAAAAGAAATGGATATTTAGTGGAGTATTTTAAAAAAATAATACGTTATGCTTATCCTTACAAAAGGTTTGCTTTCTTAAATGTGTTCTTTAACATTTTTTACGCAATCTTTTCGGCTTTATCTTTTGTTGTCTTAATGCCTTTTTTAAAGATTATTTTCAATAAAGATAGAGCTATCACAAGGACAGAACCTATCTATCAAGGAATTGAAAAGCTTGATGATTATTTTAATGAATACTTTAGTTATTCCGTTTATAAAATGGTTGGTGATGATAAAGGTGATATTTTAATAGCTGTCATTATTCTAATAATTGTAGTTTTTATATTAAAAAACTTATTTAGTTACTTAGGTTTTTACGCTATTACATTCTTAAAAAACGGAGTTCTCAAAGATTTAAGAAACGATTTGTATGCAAAAACAGTTTCTTTGCCTATTTCCTATTTTACAGAAAAAAGAAAAGGAGATATCATGGCTCGTATTGGTTCTGATGTAATAGAAGTTCACTATTCTTTCCTATCGATTTTAGAACTAATTTTTCGTGATCCTTTAATGATCATTGTCACCATTGCAATCATGTTAATCATGAGTGTGAAATTGACCATTTTCGTCTTTGTTTTTTTACCAGTTGCAGGTTTTTTTATCAATGTGATTGGAAAAAACTTAAAAAAAACCTCTGATAAAGTCCAGAAAGAACAAGGTGTATTTTTATCTCTTTTAGATGAAACGCTTTCTGGTTTACGTGTTATCAAAGGATTCAATGCAGAGAAGTTTTTTAATAGAGTTTTTGGAGAATCTACCCATAGATTTGAAAAGCTATCCAACAAATTAATGATCAAAACTCAATTAGCAGGACCTGTTAGTGAGATTTTAGGAATAGGTGTTATCTGTGTACTCATTTGGTATGGTGGTTCTTTAGTCTTAGTAGAAGAAATTATGTCTGGTGAAACTTTTATAGCATACATAGCCTTAGCTTATAACATTATTACACCTGCAAAATCAATTTCTAAAGCAAGTTATACCATCAAAAAAGGAAATGCTGCTGCAGAGAGGATTTTGGAGATAATGGAAACTGAAAATCCGTTAAAAGACAAAGAAAATGCCATTGATAAATCAGATTTTAATTCTGAACTAAAATTCGATAATATTTCTTTTAAATACGAAGATGAATATGTGTTAAAAGACTTTTCATTAATTGTTCCAAAAGGTAAAACTGTTGCTTTAGTAGGACAATCAGGAAGTGGAAAATCTACTTTAGCAAATCTTGTTACTCGATTTTATGATGTTAATAAAGGTGCTATTTCTATTGATGGAATTGATATTAAAGACATCAAAAAGAAATCTTTATTAAGTTTAATGGGAATTGTTGCACAAGATTCTGTACTCTTCAATGACAGTATTGCAAACAATATAAGATTGGGTAATCAGTCAGCTTCGAAAGAACAAGTCATAGAAGCAGCTAAAATTGCATATGCAGATGAGTTTGTAAAAGATTTACCAAAAAATTACGATGCAAATATTGGTGACAGCGGAAATAAATTATCCGGTGGTCAAAAACAACGGTTGTCTATAGCAAGAGCTGTATTAAAAAACCCCCCTATCATGATTTTAGACGAAGCGATGTCTGCTTTAGATACTGAGTCTGAACAGATTGTTCAATTAGCGTTAGAAAAAATGATGGAAAATAGAACTTCGCTAGTAATTGCTCATAGATTATCTACTATACAAAATGCAGATAACATTGTTGTTTTACAAAAAGGAAAAATTGTAGAGCAAGGAAAACACCAAGATTTGATGTCTAAAAAAGGAGAGTATTTTAAGTTGGTTAGTATGCAAAACATGGAATAGCATGCTAGAAAAGATTCTCTTTATTCTTTTATACAAATGGAAGTACGAAATTGCTTTTTTAAAGGCCAAGTTCCTTTCTAAAAAAAAAGCAGAAACTGATATAACTTTTGTTGCAAGGGAAGCAGATAAAGATTGGATTTTTGGAGCAAAGGTTAGAAGACTTTCTAAATTTTCTCAACTTAAATCAGATACTTATTATCACGATAGATTAAAAAATCTACCAGATTCTAAAGGTTATTTCTTTGTATTCCATCAATACTTTTACAGAGCAATTCGACACAATCCAAAAATTTTGAACAGAAAGAATATTATCATGTTTACACATTTTAATTTCACTTTTTCATTCTCTAAAACCCATGTGATCTGGTGTTTAAAAAAAGCTGATAAGGTTATTTGTTTAAACTCTGATGTTCAAAAAAAGTTAATCAAGTACGGATTACCAAAAGAAAAAACTGAAATCATCCACATAGCTTCGAATCCAAATTTCTTTTACACTCATAAAAGAGAAACAGGAAACATAGGTTTTTGTAGTGCTTTTGGTGATCGGAAAAATCCAGAAATGATTTACAACTTGGTGAAAAATTTACCAAATAAACAGTTTCATTTAATTGGACGATATTGGGAGAACTATAAAAAGTTCGAGGAGTTACACAAACTTCCTAATTTTACGTATCACAACAATAAACCTTACGAAGATTATCCTTCTCTGTATGAAAAAATTGATATTTTCATTTCACCATCTACCTTAGAAGGTGGACCTGTTCCTGTTTTAGAGGCTATGCTATCTAATTGTGTTCCAATAGCTAGTAAAACAGGATTTTGTCCAGATATAATTGAACATGGAAAGAATGGGTTTTTATTCGATATAGACACTAATTATGAAGAAGTTATTCAACTGATAGAGAAAGCAGATAATTTAAATGCTGATATTAGAAAAACTGCTCTAGCCTATTCTTGGGAAAATTGTGCTCAAAAGATTGATGAATTATTCAGCAATTTGTAATCCCAATTCTTTTCCTTTTTTTATCATAAAATCAAAAGAAGCTTTGTGTTCATTTGGAATTTTACCATCCAAAATAGCATTTTTAATTGCTTCTTTAATTTGCCCTATTTCTTTACAAGGTTTTAGATTAAAAGCTTTCATAATCTCCTCGCCAGTAACTGGAGGCTGAAAATTCCGTACTCTATCTCGTTCTTCAACTTCTTTAATTTTCAATCGGACTAATTCAAAGTTTTTATGATACCGTTGAAATTTTCGAGGGTTTTTAGTTGTAATATCTGCTTCACACAAAGTCATTAAAGAATCAATATCGTCACCTGCATCAAAAACCAATCTTCTTACAGCAGAATCGGTAACTTCTGATGCTAAAACAATGGGTCTTGAACTCAATAAAACCATTTTCTGAACAAACTTCATTTTGTTGTTCAATGGCATTTTTAATCTCTTAAATAATTTATAGACCATTTTTGAGCCAACAAATTCGTGGGCGTGAAATGTCCAACCTACTTTTTTGCTGAACTTTTTTGTAGATGCTTTTCCAATATCGTGCAATAAAGCTGCCCAACGTAGCCAAACATCGTTAGTATTTCTAGAAATATTATCTACAACTTCTAGTGTATGATAGAAATTGTCTTTGTGTTTTTGACCTTCTACCTCTTCTACTCCTTTTAAGTCAATCAATTCTGGTAGAATTCTTTCTAAAAGCTTTGTTTTTTCTAACAGAAGAAATCCTTTAGATGGTTTTGCAGAAGCAATGATTTTATTCAATTCAACTACAATTCTTTCTTTTGTTATAATGTCTAATCGATGTGCATTTTCTTTGATTGCTTTTAAGGATTTTTCTTCAATCGTAAAATCTAATTGTGTTGCAAATCGAATAGCTCTTAGCATTCGTAAAGGATCGTCAGAGTAGGTAATATCTGGGTTTAATGGAGTTTTGATGATTTGCTTTTCTAAGTCTTTAATTCCATTAAAAGGATCTAATAAATTTCCATAATTATGCTCTTGCAAACTAATTGCTAAGGCATTGATTGTGAAGTCTCTTCGGTTTTGATCATCCTCTAATGTACCAACAGAAACTTCAGGATTTCTACTATCTTCTGAGTAAGATTCTGTCCTAGCTCCCACAAACTCTAATTCAATTTCTTTGTGTCGCAACATTGCTGTTCCGTAAGTTTTAAAAACTTGAACTTTAGGTTTATTGGGTAATAACTCAGCAACTTTCTTGGCTAATTCAATTCCACTTCCAACAGCAACAATATCAATATCTTTTGCCGATTTTCTTTGTAAAATAAAATCTCGCACAAATCCACCAATAACGTAAGCTTCTATTCCTAAATCTCTCGCACTTTGAGAAATAATAGAAAAAATAGAATCTTGAATAGCTTCTTTGTAGTTTGTTAGTAACATGAATAATTTTTATTCAGCTTTTTTAGCAACAGTTGCATATTGCATGTACAACATGTCTAGCTGTGAGCCTAAAAATAAAATATTAAACAAAATAGCGAAGGGTAAATACGCAAATGATTTTGTTCTGTTAATCCCTTTAATTTTTTTTATCTCATAACCATTTTCAGTGAACATTCTTTTGATGCTTTTCTTGGTGAAAAAACGAAAATGTGTAGAATCTAAGATATTGTCTTCTGTATATTTCCAATCTCTATTAAATAGTAATTTGAATAGATTTTTAGAGTAACGGACATTCGGAATTGAGGTTACCATAACTCCGTTCTTACTTAATTTACTTTTTAACTTAGAAATATCATCCCAAGGTTCTAGCAAATGTTCTAACACATCATTTAAAATAACAACATCAAAATAATTGTCTGGAATTTCATCAATTTTTTCGTCAATTGTTCCGACTAAAACTTTATTTAATGTTTCTTTTGCTTTTTTTGCTGACGCTTCAAAAGGTTCAATTCCCCAAATTTCTTTGTCCTTATGCAATAATTGTGCTCCAAAATTACCTTCACCACAACCGACTTCTAGAATTTTATTTGCAGAGTTTGGTATGAATTGCAACATCTCAGGTCTTTGATTTGCATAATATTTTTTATCTTTTTGATGTGTATCCATTAATGAGCGTTCATTGAGTTTTTACTTAACCAAGTTCTTCTAGTAACTGAAGAAACGTAGTATTTAACTATTTTTATGAACAAATATACATTTAATCTCATTTTAGGAATGAAAAACAAAGGGATTCCTAAAACAGCAAGAATAAATTTGAAAAACAAATTTGATTTGATAACAAGAAGGTGTGTTAAAAATCTTTCAAAACCTTTTAGATGATTTTGAATATAAACATGTTTAGAAATTTGAACTTCTGTCTTTGTTAACGATGCTGTTTTTATGTTAATTCTAGAAGCTCCACCATGATTGTGAATAATCTGAGCATCTTTTAAAACGACTACTTTACCATTAGCAATCTGAACTTTCTTAGATAAATCCATGTCCTCAAAATACATCCAGTAGTCTTCGTTCCATCCATTTACCTGATTTAACCATTCTTTACTTATAAAAACTAAAGATCCAGAAACCCAATCTGAATATATAACAGAAGCATCTTGAGCTGTATTCTTTTTACTAAAAGCTCTAAAAATTCCAAATACAGTCGATAACTTCAAGAAAGATCGATGACTCTTTTCAAATCCACCGTTCACTTTTTTTTGCATACAAGAGGTAATTCCAACTTTGGGATTTTTCTTTGCAAATTGCCACATTTTAAGAATTGATTCTTGATTTGCAATTGTATCTGGATTTAAAAAAAGTAAATACTCACCCAAACCATGATTCGCTCCAAGATTACATCCATTAGCGAATCCATTATTTCCAGAGTTCAAAATAAATTTTACATTCGAAAATTCCTTTTTGAACTTTTCAAGTTTTCCATCATTGGAAGTGTTATCAACAACAATAATTTCAAAAGAAAATGAAGGACTAGAAAATTCTAAAGATTGTAAACAATTTCTTAAATGATTCCAACTTTTGTAATTGACTATTACTATTGAAATATCCAGAAATGATTTTTTATTGGGCATTGTGTTGATTTCTTAAGCTCCAAAGTTTTATGTATCTCACCAAAACTCCGTAAGCTAATGCAAAGGAAATAACAAATCCGTAAAAACCATCTAAAAAACCAAGTTTTATAAAATAATGTTTTATAAACCTTGCAAACGGTTTGATAATAATATGAAAAAGATTGACTCTTTGTCCTTTCTCAAATAATTCTTGCGCTTTTAATGCTGAGTGTTGGTTCAACTTAGAGATATATCGATCATAACCTATATAAGAATAGTGCAATATTTTGTTTTGTAAGAACCCTAATTTTCCTTCAGCTTTAATTTTTTCGTGTACTTTTCCTTCATAGTGACAATACTTTTTGTTGAATACTCGAATTAATTTGTCATTTTGAGTTCCTGTGTAACGCATTTTTTTTCCTTTGAAGAAAAATATTCTATACACGTAAAATCCAACAAAATCTTTTGGATTTTCAACAACAGATTTTATTTCTCTTTGTAAATCTAAAGAAAGTACTTCGTCTGCATCAATCCATAAAATCCAATCATGAGATGCTTTTGAAATCGCATAATTTTTTTGAGTAGAGAAATCATCAAACTTACGTTGTAATAAGATTGCATTAGACTGCTTTACAATGTCAACTGTTTTATCTTTACTAAATGAATCTATCACAATTATCTCATCAGCAAAAGCAGCAGATTTAAGAGAATTACCAATTCTCTCTTCTTCGTTAAGCGTAGGAATAATTGCTGTGATCTTAGTCATAAATAATTTAAACGGCTACATCATACTCACGTAATGCATCGTTTAGTGAAGTTTTTTTATTGGTACTTTCTTTTCTTTTTCCAATGATTAATGCACATGGGACATTGTATTCGCCAGCAGCAAATTTTTTAGTATAACTTCCTGGAATTACAACAGATCTAGCAGGAACAACACCTTTCATTTCTAATGGTTCTTCACCTGTAACATCAATTATTTTTGTACTCATTGTTAATACTACATTCGCTCCAAGTACTGCTTCTTTTTCTACTCTAACACCTTCAACAACAATACAACGAGATCCAATAAAAGCTCCATCTTCAATAATTACTGGTGCAGCCTGTAAAGGCTCTAAAACGCCACCAATTCCAACGCCACCAGACAAATGCACATTTTTTCCAATTTGTGCACAACTACCCACAGTTGCCCATGTGTCTACCATCGTTCCTTCATCAACATATGCTCCTATATTTACATAACTTGGCATTAAAATAGTTCCAGAAGAGATATAAGCTCCATGTCTTGCAACTGCATTCGGAACAACTCTAATTCCTTTTTCTTTGTATTCTTTTTTTAAGGGAATTTTATCATGATATTCAAAAATTCCAGCTTCAAGAGTTTCCATTTTTTGAATGGGAAAAAATAAAACCACTGCTTTCTTAACCCATTCATTTACTTGCCAACCAGTATCTGTGGGTTCAGCAACTCTTAATTCTCCAATATCTAATAAATTAACAACTTCTCTAATTGCATTTATAGTTGCTTCCTCTTGTAATAATTCTCTATTATCCCAAGCTTTTTCAATAATCTCTCTTAATAAACTCATGTCTGTTATGAATAATTTAACCTTATGCAAAGGTAAAATATTGCTTAAAATCTGAAACGAAGATACATTTTTTAAACAGATATATTCTCCTTGTTTAAAATTGTATTTTTGCTTCTATGAGTCGTATTTTAGGAATAGATTTTGGAGTAAAAAGAACTGGAATTGCTGTTACCGATGAGCTACAAATTATTGCATCTGGTTTGACAACTGTGGCTACAGAAAATTTAATTCAATTTTTAAAAGACTACATTTCTAAAGAAACAGTTGAGCTTTTTATCATTGGAAAACCTAAACAAATGGATAATTCAGACAGCGAAAGTGAAATTCATATTCAGATATTTATTAAAAAATTGACAAAACATTTTCCAGATATCCCTTTTTTAAGAGAGGACGAACGCTTTACCTCCAAAATTGCATTTCAATCGATGATTGATAGTGGTCTCAAAAAAAAACAGAGAAGAAACAAAGGATTGGTAGATGAAGTAAGTGCAACCTTAATTTTACAATCTTATTTATACAACCGTTAAGAACCTTTTTTCTTTTATTAATTCCTCTTTTATCATTCAACTTCAAGTTTGTATTTTTGCCGAATATATTTAGAATTTATGGTATTACCTATTGTAGCTTATGGAGATCCTGTTCTTAGAAAAGTTTCTAAGGAAATAGATGCTGATTATCCTAACTTAGAAGAGCTCATTTCAAACATGAAAGAAACCATGTACAATGCCAATGGTGTTGGTTTAGCTGCTCCTCAAATTGGTAAAGACATCCGATTATTTATTATTGATGCATCACCTTTTGCAGAAGATGAAGAATTGTCTGAAGAAGAAAGAAAACAACTTAAAGACTTTAAAAAAGTATTTATAAATGCACAAATTTTAGATGAAGAAGGGAATGATTGGGCTTTTAATGAAGGGTGTTTGAGTATTCCGGATATAAGAGAAGAAGTATTTAGACAAGATACAGTTACATTTGAATACCAAGACGAAGAATTTAATACTCAAAAAGAAACACTTACTGGAATTGCTGCTAGAGTTTTTCAACACGAATACGATCATATAGAAGGTATATTATTTACAGATAAATTGTCTTCTTTAAAAAAGAGATTATTAAAAAAGAAATTAGAAAATATTACAAAAGGAAAAATCAATGCGGGTTATCGAATGCGTTTTCCTAAAGTCAAAAAAAAATAAATGGAATACAGTAAAATAATTGCCATTGCTGGCAAACCAGGTTTGTTTGAAGCAATCTCACAAACCAAAACAGGATTTATAGTTGAATCTTTACTAGATAAAAAAAGATTTCCAGTTCCTTCAACAAACAATGTAAGCCTCATAGAAAACATAGCTATTTACACATACGAGGAAGAAATTCCTTTGTTGAATGTTTTTAAAACCATTTTTGAAATGGAAAACGGAGAAAAAGCAATCAATCACAAAGAAAGTGGTAATAAACTAACAACCTATTTTTCTGAAGTTTTACCAGATTATGATGAGGATAGAGTATACACATCTAACATCAAAAAAGTCATTCAATGGTATAATATTTTAGTAGAAGCTGGATTGGATTTCTCTAAAGTTGAAACTACGGAGGAAAATACAGAAGAAGCTTAATGAATAACCGTAAAGAACAGTTAGTTGCTTTTAATCGTTTGTTAGATATTATGGACGATTTACGTGAAAAATGTCCATGGGATAAAAAGCAAACACTAGAATCTTTACGTCATCTTACAATAGAAGAAACTTATGAATTGGCAGATGCTATTTTAGACAATGATTTAGTCGAAATCAAAAAAGAATTAGGCGATTTACTATTGCACATTGTTTTTTATTCAAAAATAGGTTCAGAAAAAAAAGCATTTGATATTGCTGATGTTGCCAATGCAATTTCGGATAAATTAATAGACAGACACCCTCATATTTATGGCGATTTTATAGCAGAGGACGAAGAAACTGTAAAGAAAAACTGGGAACAATTAAAGCTAAAAGAAGGCAAAGAATCTGTTTTAGAAGGAGTGCCTAAAAGTTTGCCTGCAGTTGTAAAAGCCAATAGAATACAAGATAAAGTTTCAGGAGTTGGTTTTGATTGGGAAGAACCACACCAAGTTTGGGAAAAAGTTCAAGAGGAATTATCAGAGTTGAATGAAGAAATTAAAAAAGGCAACAATGAGCACATAGAATCTGAATTTGGAGATGTCTTATTTTCTATGATTAACTATGCTCGTTTTATAAATGTGAATCCAGAAAATGCTTTAGAAAAAACCAATAAAAAGTTTATTCAACGTTTTCAATATTTAGAAGAAGCTGCAAAAAAAGAAGGTGAAAAATTAGCAAATATGACTTTAGCTGAAATGGATGCTTATTGGAATGAAGCAAAAAAAATCCATAAAGCATGAAAGTGCTTTTTATCATACGAGGTAACGATTCCTATTCTTCTCAGCAAGCTCAAATTGAATTGATTGCTGGATTAATCCAACAAAAAGTATCTATACACTTAATTGGAGAAGTATCTAAAGATGTAAAAACAGAGATCAAAAAAAAAGGTATTCCTTTTTCTCCCTTATTTCCAACAAAAAAATACGATAAAGTTTATGCTGAAAAGATAAAAGAATTTATTAAACAACATCAAATAGATATTTTACATTTTTTAGATGGAATGGCTTTGAGAAGTGGGTTAATTTATCTGAAAAATCATCCCGTTAAAATTATCGTTTATTTTGGATCTGTTAGTTTACATTGGTTCGATCCTTCATCCTATTTGACATATTTGAATGCTAGAGTAGATAAAATAATTTGTAACAGTAATTTTGTGTTTGAGCATGTAAAAAAGCAATTAAAATCAAAGTACAAACACAAAGCGGTTAGAGTTTTTAAAGGTTATAATCCGAGGTGGTTTCAAAATATTGTTGCAAAAGATGTATCTGAATTTGGAATCCCTAAAAACGCAACCGTTGTCTCTCTTATTGGTAATCACCGAAAGGTAAAAGGTATTGAATATTTTATTAAATCTTCTTTTTTCCTCGATTCAAAAGAGGATATTCATTTCTTAGTTATTGGAAATAAAACTGACAGTGAGAGTTTCAAACAATTGGCCTCCAAAAGTCCAATCGCAAAAAACATTCATTTACTTGGAAAAAGAAATGATGCTATTTCTATTCTTAAGTCTTCAGATATCTATTGCCAAACTTCGTTAAGTGAAGGCTTTGGAAGAGCAATTAGTGAAGCTATGAGTGTTGGAAAACCAGTGATTATGACAAATGCTGGTGGATGTACTGAGTTGATTGATGATTGTTCTGGAATTGTAGTTCCTTTAAAAGATTCTAAAGCTATTGGTGAATCTATATCTAAACTTGTAAATAACAACTCACTAAGAAATGAAATGGGTGAAAATGCTAAAAAAAGAATTGAAACCGTTTATCATATAAATGAAACTGTAAAAGACACATTACAGGTTTACAAACAAATACTTAACTAATTTTTTAGCTTATTTATTGTTACTTTAGTGGCATAAAACAATCAAACATGAAAAGTATTTATTCAAAATCACTCTACTTACTTTTTGTAGGAGTACTCATTTTTTCTTCTTGTGAAAACTCAAAAGAGCATTCTCACAATGAAAAACACAATCATTGGAATGAAGAAGACCATAAAGCTGTAAAAGCAGCAATTTTAGACTATGTAGATGGTTTGTATCAAGCAGACTCTACCAGAATAGAAAGAAGTGTAGATACTACATTAAGAAAAATCGGTTACTACTACGCACCTAATAAAAAGTGGAGAGACAATTTACCAATGACCCATCAACAATTGTCTAGATTAGCTGCAAGATGGAATAAAGATGGAGACAGAGCGTCAGACAAATCACCAAAAGAAATAGAAATCTACGATGTAAACACAAAAACTGCATCTGCAAAGCTAACTGCAGAATGGGGTGTTGATTATTTCCACTTAGCGAAAGTGAATAATCAATGGAAAATCTTTAATGTTATTTGGCAAAGTTTACCTAACACAGAAAAATAAAATAAATGAACACAGAGGAAATTATTGAAAAAATAACAGACTTAGTAATCACTTATGGACCAAAATTGATTGGCGGAATTTTAATCCTAATTATTGGTTCTTGGATTGTAAAATTATTTAGTAAAAACTTCGGGAAATTTCTAGATAAAAAAAATATAGATGCTTCTTTAAAGCCTTTCTTAAAAAGCATGTTCAATGTTATTTTAAGAGCTTTATTATTTATTAGTGTTCTTACTTTTATTGGAATACCAATAACCTCATTTGTGGCTATTCTTGGTGCTGCAGGTTTAGCAGTTGGTTTGGCATTGTCTGGAACATTACAAAATTTTGCAGGAGGTGTAATGATATTAATGGTAAACCAATGATTGAGTGGGAGATTTTATCAATGCTCAAGGATTTTCTGGAACTGTCAAAGAAATTCAAATATTTAACACCATTTTAAAAACTCCAGACAATGTTACTATTATCATTCCAAATGGAGGATTGTCTACATCATCTATGACCAATTATTCTGTTGAAGAAAAAAGAAGAGTTGATTGGACTATTGGAATAGGATATGGTGATGATGTTGAAAAAGCAAGAAAAGTTATCAAAAAACTTGCAGATGCAGATGATAGAATTTTAAAAGACCCAGAAGTTTTTATAGCAGTTTCTGCTTTGGTAGATAGCTCTGTAAATTTTGCAGTTAGAGCTTGGGTAAATGCAGCAGATTATTGGGGTGAATTTTTTGATATGAATGAGAATGTTTACAAGACATTTGAAAAAGAAGGATTGAATATTCCTTTCCCTCAAATGGATGTTCATGTTCACAAAGATTAATTTGTACGTAACAAAACTCTTAGTAAATAGTCTTAAGGCTAAGTAAACTAATAAAACCAGTGAAAGCAATAAGACCCTTTATTCTATTACTTTTATTTTGTAGCTCTTTATTTTTTAGCTACAAAATGTACCAACAAGAAAAGCTCAAACAAGCCTACACAAATGACTTGTCTGAGCTTTCTGACATTTCTTATGGCTTACTAAATATTGATGAGTGGGCTTCTCTCCTATCGAAAGCAGTATCTAAAAAAATGGATGGTTTTAGCATTTCTCAAGGTGATGAGGCAACCATAAAGAAAGAAATTTCAGGTTTTTTAACGACAACAATAGAAGGTTTAGAAGAAAGGTATAAAAAAGAAAATCAAGGTTCTGGTCTAACCGCATTGTTTCGAAGAAGTTTAACTTCCTTTTCAGGAATTTTTGATCAAATAAAAAAAGACATACCTGTTTTTACAGATGAAGTATACAAGTTTTTAACCGAAGCTGGTAGTGCTCAGTTAATTGAAGAATATTTTGCTTCACAATTAAAAGAATATACTAAAGATACTTTTGCCGATACGGATTACAGCCTATACAATTCGATCATAAAAAAATATGAAGCTGAAAATCAAGTTTTCGCAGTAACAAAAATTGAAAAGGAACTTCAAAAAAACAGAGAAGAATCTAAAGTATATCAATGGATTTTAGGTCTAATTTTCATACTTATGATTTGTTTCTTGTTCATATTTAGAAAAATAACTCCAATTGAATTTTTAATTGAGATTTCATACAGTTTATCTCTTTTAGTTTTGGGTATCTTTTTACCTATGATTGCTATTGATGCTAGAATTTCTGAAATTACATTTCAATTTTTAGGAGAACAAATAGCTTTTAACAATCAAGTACTTTTTTACCGTAGTAAAAGTATCATGGAAGTTGTTGATTTATTATTTATTCAAAATCGATTTGATTTAATTTTTGTAGGTTTCTTAATTCTATTATTTAGTGTCTTGTTTCCTCTATCAAAATTAATTTCCTCTGTTTTTTATGCATTTGGAAAAAAGTTTAAAGAAAAAAAACTGATTAAGTTTATGGTTTTTAAAACAGGAAAATGGTCTATGGCAGATGTCTTTGTCATTGCTCTATTTATGGCATATTTAGGTTTTGATGGAATTTTATCTGACCAACTAAATCAGCTACAATATACTTCCGATACTGTAAATGTAATTTCTACAAACAAATCAGATTTACTATTTGGATTTTATGCATTTACTGCTTTTGTTTTATTGAGCTTATGTATTTCTCAGCGAATTAAAAAGTTGAAATAAGTTTTAAGTCTATTTTTATTGCTTACTTTTCAGGCTTATTAAAACAAAGTCATGAAAAAAACTCTTATTCTTATTCTTCTAGCTAGCACGATATTTTCTTGTAAAACAGAAAATAAATCTGACAGAAACATTACCCTTGGTGATACTATTACTACAGATTCTGGATTAAAATATATCTTTTTAAAAAAAGGTAATGGACAAAAAATCGAAGAAGGATCAAAAGTGAAAATTTATACGGATCTATATTTAAATGATGCGGACACCACAATATGGAAAACATCAGAAGACAAAGATTCAGTATTTGCTTTTATTCATAAAAAAACATCTCTTATAGATGGTTTTACTGAAATACACAACTATTTAGTTGAAGGTGATGAGGTGATAGCTATCTTACCAGATTCTCTAGCATATGGAGAAAAAGGAAGTGGAACTGTTCCTCCAAAAGCTACATTAGTTTACAACCCATTGATTGTAAAATATGTATCTGAACCCAAAAAAATGATGATCGATACGTTGTTATCAATTTCTAAAGACAAGGGAGTTGATTCTGCTGTTTCTTTCTATGAGAAATATTCAAGTGGAAAAGAATACCATTCTGAATTAATGGATATTATAGAAATTTTTCCAAAGTTTACTAAAGATAGCATGTATATAGAAATGGAAAATTTCTCAAAATTATTGATGTCAAAAGCTGATGATAAAAATGTGAAGCAAAGTTTATTTTATTATCAATCAATATCTTTAGATAAGCAAGGTAAAACACAAGAAGCAATAAGCATTGTTGAACCTTTAGCTAATCAGGATTTAAACAAAGTTTTTTGGGTCAATACTTTAAAAAATTTAAAAGGTAAATTAAAGAAATAGTTTCTTTTTAAGATTATACAAAACCGCTCTTTCTAAAAGAGCGGTTTTTTTTGTAATTTGGTTTGATTCTTGATGATAAATATAAAAATCTTTAAAAACAAAGCAGATGAAAAATTATTGGAAACAACTACTAACCCTACTTTTCCTATTGACCTGCACTTATTCTTTTTCTCAAGAGTTCTATTTTACAGAGCTAGGAGAAGCCACAAAAAATAAGGAGAAAGCGAATACCATCTTAACATTATACAAAACTAAAAACAAGCTTTTGTTGAATGCTTTTTTAATGATAGATGATAAAACAGCTGTAAAGATTGGCAGCAAAAAAGCAAGAATCGTAAATGATTCTACTTTAAAAATTACCGTAAAAAAAGCAGGTAAAGTTGCTTATAAGATGAAACGTATTTACAAAAAAGTAGATAACAAAACCTATTTAGTTAAAGACTATGATAATTATGGTAACATATCTTTTGTTGGTAAAGCAAGTAGTTTTTATCCTTTAGTTAAAAATGGTTGGGGTGCAATTTTTTATGACAATGGTCAAGTTGCTTCAACAGGAATTTACAATAACAACAAGTTATTAGAAAATGAAAATTGGACTAGTGAAGGAAATAAAACATTTTCTAATGCTTACAATGTGACTACAATTAAACCTAGCGTTAAAGATTCTGAAAAAAATTATATTCAAGCCTTAGCAAACCATCTTCAAAATAATATGACGAATTCTTATGAAATGTATTTTGATGATGAGCAAAACCTGTTCAAAAGACGCAATTTAAATGTGAATTTTATTGTTGATACAAAAGGAAATGTAGAAGTAACAAATATTGAAGGAAAGTTTAAAAATAACTTTAAAAATGATGTTGAATCTGCTATTGCAATGACTTCTGGCAATTGGAAACCTGGTTATATAAATAACATGGCAGTCAACACAAAAATATCACTTCCATTACACATAAAAGCTTATAATGATTATCCAGAAAGAAGTTCTGATCACATAAATCATTGGTTCTTTTACAACGATATGCCAGTTCGTTTGTATCGATGGTAAAAGTATTCTACATAAAAAAGCCTCCAATTTTGGAGGCTTTTTTTATATTAATTTTTTAGCTTTTTTTACTTTTTGTTTTGTCAGAGCGATATCAATTACCTCACTCATTTCTGTTACATAATGAAATTTGAGTCCTTTTAAATAGCTCTCTTTTATTTCTGCAATATCTTTTTGGTTCTCTTTACACAGAATAATTTCTTTAATATTTGCTCTTTTAGCGGCTAAAATCTTTTCTTTAATTCCACCAACTGGTAGTACTTTTCCACGCAAAGTAATTTCTCCTGTCATCGCTAATTTACTTTTAACTTTTCTTTGAGTTAATACAGAAACCAAAGAAGTTAACATAGTAATTCCAGCACTCGGACCATCTTTTGGTGTTGCTCCTTCAGGTACATGAATATGAACATTGTATTTTTCCATAATCTCAGGGTTAATACCAAATTCTTCTGCGTTGGCTTTGATATATTGCAAAGCAATGGTAGAAGATTCTTTCATCACAGTTCCTAGGTTTCCTGTAATAGATAAGTTTCCTTTTCCTTTACTTAGAATAGATTCTATAAATAAAATATCACCTCCAACTTGTGTCCAAGCTAAACCTGTAACAACTCCAGCAACATCATTATTCTCATATTTATCTCTTTCCATTCTAGGAGATCCTAAAATATCTTCAATTTTTTCATTGCTAATAGCTATATCGTATTCTTCTTCTAATGCAATAGATTTTGCAGCAAAACGAACCACTTTCGCAATTTGCTTTTCCAGTCCTCTTACTCCAGACTCACGAGTATAACCTTCTACAATTTTTTCAATTTGAGCTTTCCCTAGCTTTATATGTTTACTTGCCAAACCATGCTCTTTCAATTGCTTTGGCAATAAATGTCTTTTTGCTATTTGAACTTTTTCTTCTAAAGTATAACCAGTTACATTAATGATTTCCATTCGGTCTCTTAACGCCCAAGGAATTTGTCCTAAACTGTTTGCTGTTGCAATGAAAAGCACTTTAGATAAATCGTACCCAACTTCTAAATAGTTGTCATAAAACTCGGTATTTTGTTCAGGATCCAACACTTCTAACATAGCGGATGAAGGATCTCCTTGATTGCTTTGTCCTAGTTTATCAATCTCATCCAAA
Source organism: Flavobacteriaceae bacterium (assembly GCA_965660845.1). Lineage (GTDB taxonomy): Bacteria > Bacteroidota > Bacteroidia > Flavobacteriales > Flavobacteriaceae > Polaribacter. The sequence goes on along the minus strand of CBFIBH010000001.1, from coordinate 884,589 downwards.
ACAAAAACTGGATTTGAAGTTCCTGCTTTTTTAATATTCTGAATTAAACGCCCAGGCATAGCTCCAATGTATGTTTTTCTGTGACCACGAATCTCAGCTTCGTCTCGTAAACCACCCAGAGACATTCTCACGTATTTTCTTCCTAGAGATTCTGCAACAGATTTTCCTAAAGAAGTTTTACCAACACCTGGAGGTCCGTACAAACAGATTATAGGAGATTTCATATCGCCTTTTAACTTTAAAACAGCCAAATGTTCTATAATTCTTTCTTTTACTTTTTCTAAACCAAAGTGATCTCTATCTAAAACTTTTTGTGCGTTTTTTAAATCAAATTTGTCTTTAGAATATTCTCCCCAAGGCAATTCTAACATCAACTCTAGATAGTTGCGTTGCACACCATATTCAGCCATTTGAGGATTCATTCTACGAATTCTATTCAATTCTTTTTCAAAGGTCTCTCCTACTTCTTTTGGCCATTTTTTGAGTCTTCCTTTTGCCAACATCTCATCCAATTCTTGCTCATTAGAAGCTTCTCCTAATTCTTCTTGAATGGTTTTTAACTGTTGATTTAAGTAATACTCTCTTTGTTGTTGATCTAAATCAGAACGTGTTTTCGACTGAATGTCGTTACGAAGTTGTAGCTTTTGTAATTCTTTGTTTAAGTTTTTTAATGTTAACAAAGCACGCTCTTTTAAACTATCTTTTTCTAACAAGACTTGTTTCTGATGAACACTCAAATCCATATTAGAAGAAATAAAGTTCACCAAGAAAGAATCACTTTGTATGTTTTTAATTGCAAAAGAAGCTTCTGTTGGCAACAACGGATTTTCTTTAATTACCTCTAAAGCAATGTCTTTAATAGAATCTATAATAGCACCAAATTCTTTTGTGTCTTCTATCGATTTATCTTCAATAGCTTCTAATACTTTGGCTTTGATATAAGGTTGCTCTTCTACAATTTCTTGAATTTCAAAACGCTTTTTTCCCTGAATGATAACAGTTGTATTACCATCGGGCATTTTTAAAACTCTTAAAATTTGAGCAACAACACCGGTATGAAAAATGTCTTTTCCTATCGGAACTTCTTCATCTTGATTTCTTTGTGCCACAACACCTATGATTTTATCTCCTTTGTTGGCATCATTTATCAACTCAATAGATTTGTCTCTACCTGCTGTAATAGGAATCACAACACCCGGAAATAACACCGTATTTCTTAACGGTAAAATGGGTAAGAGTTCTGGAACTTCTTCTTGATTGATGATTTCTTCATCTTCAGGTGTCATTAACGGAATTAATTCCGAATCTTCATTCAACACATTAGAAAGCGACAAACTGTCTAGGGTTACTATTTTTGATTTACTCATAGTCTTTTTATATGTCAATCTGACATTGAAGCCGTTAAACACAGACTTCACGTCTTTTTATCACTAATTTATCGTATTGACAATCAGAAACTTAAATTATTCTAACTGCAAACATATACTATAAATTCAATTCTTATGCCAAGAAGTTCAAGTTCATATTTTAGTTTGATTCTTAACTACTTTTCTACTAACTTCGTTATCAGCTGATATAAGTCATTAAAACGGACTCATATCTTAATCGTTGGCAACTATAAAACGAACGAATGAAAATTAAGCAGTTCATATTGATAATTATATTTTTAACTGTTTCAATTAATTCTTTTTCTTGCAATTGTTCTTCAATTAAAATATTAATGCGTATTCAAATTTGAATTTCATCAGAATTGTTGAGTTTCAAACTTTAAATCAAATTGAAAATAGTGAAAGCATTTACGAATCAACATAGGTAATTAAGGAATTATACAAAGGAAATAAAGACGAAAAAATTTATATATACAGTATGAAAGGAAGTTCTTGTGGCTTTCTACCTGAAAAGAATAGAAAATACTTGATTTGTAGGTTATAAAGAAAAAGATGGAAAAACTATTATTTCTTATTGATTAGCTCAAGCAAGTCAACATTGTTAGTGAACTCAATACTTTATAAAATTTAATAATGGGAAAATACTATAAGATTACCATAAAATACTAACTATTCAGCCAAAGGGCAATACCTCATAAAAAAATCTTAGACAAGATGAAGGTCTTGTCTAAGATTTTAATTTTTCTAATCTTATAGCCTTGAAAAAATTGTATAGGATTAGAGATTTAATTTTTTGTTTTTAAGTGATCATCAATCATTTAATTATCAAACATATTAATTACATTTGCACCAATTTGATAACCTTGTTCTAAACCTAGATCAATTCCTTCTCTAAAATGTATACCTCCGTATAATCTTGATTCAGCAGCTTCCTCTGCCATATCAATAAAAGATGAATATTCTCTTGGTGTACCATCAATATCTGTTCTATTTTCGTGAGTGCGATCAATAAATGCATAATTATCTCCGAATAATGAAGTTAAAATACTTGCTAATGCCCCAGATTGTACAGAATGACCAGACGTATATTCTGGGAACGGTGGAGTTTCTAAAATTGTTTCCCAGGAAGCGTCAATTTGATTTTTGATAACTGTAACTGGTCTCGGATAATTAGTTGTGTATTTTACTTTCCAGCAAGAAATAAAAGCATCATTAATCCCAATAGCTAATTTTGCAAATGCTTCTGAAGAAGCTAGTAAATCAAAATCATTATCATTAATTAATTGGTTTAAAATTGATATCGAATGACCAGGAGGTGTGGCAGAAGTTTGTGGGTCATCTGACCAAAATTCAGCTATTACAGTTTGTTCAGGCGTTATATTATTTACAACATTATAAACTTCAAGAGCTCTGGTATAATAAATAGAGTTAACATCAGTACTATAAACTGGCGGGTCAACAGGAATAGAGTTTTCAACATTTAATGAAATAAATGGTCTATTATTTCCCCAATAAGGTTGTAAAGCTCGTTGACCTGGTGCAGTAGGTTTCCAAAATTCAACACCCGGTAATGGTTGGTATTCTGTCGGAAAATTATTAAACTGAGCATCATAACCACCATCTGTTGTAGACCATAATATAATTTGTTCAGTTAAATCATTTGCAAAAGTAATTGATCGATTAATTATATCGGCACTTATATCATTTGAATACTGATTGTTAAATCCCCTTTCTAACTCAAGAATCCTAGAATAATTAACAACTGAGGCATTAGAATAGAAGAATTTGGTCATAATTGCCATTGTAGCATTTGCAACTGTTGGCCAATGGTATTCTAAACCCTCCTCGATGGTAGTTTCTAAATTTAAACCATTTATTCTACCTGTTAAGGATAATTTATCAGGCGAACCAACTTGTATAGACTCATATAAAGCAATACCTGTATAACCAAATGCCCTTGCTGCAACGGGAGGTGTATAGCCTTCTGTTTCAGTAGTCAACACTTTAATTAAATTAAACCAACTCACAACAACCTCAGAGTTATATTGGTTCGGGCTTGTAAGTTCTGGTTCGATAATCATATCCATGTCTTTGTCTGGCGAACATGAGTACATTAGTAACACAATGATGATGGTACCAAAAGAAATTTTAGTTAATTTTAACATTATATTTAATTTTATTGTTAATAATTTACTAAAATACATTTTAATTTTAAAATGCAAGTAATTTTAGTTTTAAATTAAAATAATCTTTTAACAAAGATTTTTTTGTGGATTGAATATAAAATTTTCTATCAAAAAAAGGAGGGGAAACTAAAACTAAAAAAAGGAAAATTTGACTTCATATATAATTCTCAATTGGAAAGAAAACTACGAAAATGGGCGAATAAAAACATCAAAATTATAAATTACAGTTACCAACACCACATATAATTTATTGCTTACTTATTGCCTACTAGCGAAAATATTTGCGGATTTTCTATTCGGTTTGTATTTGCTTAATTAGGTGCTTGAAACACGCAACAAACCATATATAAACACGATAACGAAACCTTCCATTTTCTTTCTTAAAAAAAACTACATTTATTTCAAAGAATTGTCACAAATTAAAACTTAGTTTGTCTCTAGGATAGAATTGTTTCTTTGGAAATACAACATCAACATACCAACCAACTGTTAGAACGCTGTAAACAAGCAGATTCAAATGCGCAAATGCAAGTGTACAAAGCTTACTATAAAGCGATGTACAACACATCTTACAGAATTTTAAAAGATGGGTTTGAAGCAGAAGATATTATGCAAGAGGCATTTTTAACTGCATTTACTAAGCTTGATAGCTTTAAGGGAGAAGTAACATTTGGTGCTTGGTTAAAAAGAATTGTTATTAATAAAAGTTTAACCCAGCTTAAAAAGAATAACAGATATCAAGAAGTAAAAATGGATGTAATTCCAAGTCAAGAAGTTGAAGATGAACCCTTAGATCATACAACCTTAGAGGCAAAACATATTTTAGAAGCTGTAAATGGACTGAAAGACAATTACAGAATGGTTTTAACATTAAACCTAATAGAAGGATACGATTATGAAGAAATCTGTGAAATTTTAGGATATACAAACGAAAATGTACGAACTACAATTTCTAGAGCAAAAAAGAAATTAAAACAAGTCTTAGTATTAGACAACTCAAATAGAAGTGTTTATGGAAAATAAATTACATGACTTTATCAAACAAAATGAATTTGATGTTCATGAACCACACTCTGGTCATTTAGAACGTTTTGAGCGAAAATTAAACGCTACAAAGCCTCAGAAGAAATTCTCTTGGAAATGGATGTCTGTTGCCGCTGCTGTGATTCTTAGTATTGGTTTTGGTTTAGGAAGCATCAATCAACAAAATCAGTACGATTTGGCAAATGTGTCTCCTAAAATGGCAGAAGCTCAAGATTTCTTTATCATAGCTATTCATACTGAAATGATTTCTCTAGAAAAGAATAGAAACTTAGAAACAGAAGATATTGTAGAAGATGCGTTAGATCAAATTGAAGATTTAGAAGATAGCTACACTTCTTTTGTAAAAGAATTGAAAAAAACAGGCGAACAACGTAAAGTTATCAATGCCATGATAAGCAATTATCAACAGCGTTTAGAAATATTAAAAAGAGCTTTACAGCAAATAGAAACGATTAAAAACAGTGAAAATCTTGACGATGAAATATATATATAAACTTAGTTTTTTATTCTTATTAATTCCAGCAATAGTTATTGCATCTAATAACTCAGGAAAAAAACATGAAAGAGATAGAAAAGTTAGCAAAACATTTGAGGTAGATAAAGATGCCTCTTTAACTATTAAAAATAAATATGGAACTATCAATGTGACTTCTTGGAACAAGAATACAGTTCAAATTGATGTAAAAATTACAGTAAAAGGAAACGACTTAGATAAAGTAGAAGAAAAACTGAAAGAAGTGACCATTGATTTTACATCTAACAGCAATCTTGTAGAAGCAATCACTCGTTTTGGAAATTCTAATAGAGGATGGAATAGCTGGTGGGGAAAAAGTAATAAAATTAATTATCAAATTGATTATACTATTAAGATGCCCATAACGAACGATGCCAATCTTTCTAATGATTATGGTTCTATTTACTTAGACAAACTAAAAGGAAATGTAAGTATTAATTGCGATTATGGAAAAGTAGTTGTTGGAGATTTAATGGGCAACAATAGCAACATCAATTTAGATTATACAAAAAACTCATCGATTAAATCCATGAAAAATGGAAGCATCAATACAGATTATTCAAGTTTAACAATCGATAATTCTGAAGATGTAAAAGTGAATTCTGATTATTCTACATTAAAATTTGGGAAAGCTTCTACTGTTACATTCAATTCAGATTATGGAAGTATTTCTGCTGAAGATGTAAAAGACTTTTCTGGAAATGGAGATTATACAGGTATTAAAGTGGGTGTGTTAAGAAACAACTTTAAAGTAAGCTCTGATTATGGTAGAATTAGAATTGGAGAATTGGCAAAAGGTTTTGAGTCTGTTTCAATTGACAGTGAATATGCCAGCATAAAAATTGGAGTTCCAGATGGAGTTGGATTTGATTTTAAAATTGACTTACAATATGCAAGTTTTAGCAAAGGGAACTCAGAAATTTTTAAAAGTATCGAAAAAAACAGCAAAAAATATTACGAAGGGAAATATAACAAAGGTGGAAGTGCAACCGTTGAAATCAAATCTGAATTTGGTGGTGTAAGCTTCTACGAAAATTAAACATAGATAAACACAATTACAATGAAAAAAATCATCATCACATCATTTATTCTTCTATTTACATTGTCATCTAACGCACAATGGTGGGGAAGTAAAAGAGTAAAAGGAGACGGAAACATAATTACAGAAAAAAGAAAAACATCAGCATATGATGGTGTTGGCGTAGGCGGTTCTTTTGATGTAGTTCTTGTTAAAGGAAAAGAAGGAAACCTTACGATAGAGGGAGAAAAAAATCTGCATCCTCTGTATTATTACCGAGGTAAAAAACGGAATATTAAAAGTCACGGTAAAAAAAGGAGTAAACATAAAAATAACTAGAAAGTTAGTTGTTACAGTTCCTGTAAGAGAGATAGAAAAAGTTTCTTTAGGAGGTTCTGGAAACATTAAAGGTCAAGTTTTATTAAAGTCTGAAAATTTAGAACTTAACATAGGAGGTTCTGGTAATATTGATGTTGAAGTGGATTCTGAGAATCTTAAAACATCAATTGCAGGTTCTGGAGATGTATACATTGTTGGTAAAGCAAATTATATGAAATGTTCTATTGCAGGTTCTGGGAGTGTAAAAGCTTACGAATTAAAAGCAAAAACTGTGAAAGTATCTATTGCAGGTTCTGGTAGTATAAGAGCAACTGTTACAGACGAAATTAAAGCTTCTATTGCAGGTTCTGGAAGCGTTTATTACAAAGGAGATCCTCCAAAAGTAAAAAGCACATCTACTGGTTCTAGTAGTGTGATAAAAAAAGGATAAACATCCTTTAAAACAAAAAAGCCTTGAAAAAATTTTCAAGGCTTTTTTTTATGATTCGTCTTTTCTGTATTGCTTTGTCAATTCAAAAACATGTTCTAAAATTTCTTTCTCTTGCTCTGAAAAATCTATGTTTCTGCGTTTCATCACTACTTCTGCTACTTCAAATACTTTTCTAAGTTGATAGGTTGTAAAACCAGAAGAACCACCCCAACTAAAAGAAGAAATAAAGTTTCTAGGATAACCGCTTCCAAATACATTCGCGCTAACACCAATAACAGTTCCAGTGTTAAACATAGTGTTAATTCCACATTTAGAATGATCACCCATCATTAAACCACAAAATTGCAATCCTGTTTTAGCAAAGCGGCCTGTTTCATAATTCCACAATTTTACTTCTGCATAATTATTTTTAAGATTGGAAGTATTTGTATCTGCACCTAAATTACACCATTCACCAATAACAGAATTTCCTAAAAAACCTTCGTGTCCTTTGTTAGAATAGCCAAATAAAACAGAATTATTTACCTCTCCTCCTACTTTACAGTAGGGTCCTAAAGTTGTAGCTCCATAAATTTTTGTTCCCATCTTTAATACCGAGTTTTCACACATTGCCAGAGGTCCTCTTACCAAAGAACCTTCCATGATGGTTGCGTTTTTTCCAATATAAATAGGACCGTCAGTTGCGTTTAAAGATGAGAAAAGAACTTCTGCTCCTTCTTCTATAAAAATATTTTCATGCTTGACTACAGAAACTCCTTCTGGTATAGGTTGAGATTTTCTTCCATGGGTTAAGAGTTCAAAATCTGATGCAATTGCCACATCGTTTTTAAAAAAAATATCCCAAGTATTGTTTATTTGATGTAAATCTTCATCATAATCAATAGCTTCATAAGTAGAAAAATCGACTTCTTTTTGTGATGCTTCTGTAAAGAAAGCTACCACTTCATCTTCTTTAAAAATAGCTTGATTTACTTTCAATTCTTTTACCAATGACACCAATTCTGGGGTTGGAAGAAAAGAAGCATTAATCATCACATTTTCTTTCATTTCAACCATCGGATATTTATTCTCTAAATATTCCTCAGTAATTGTTGTTGTAGTCAATCCTAAATACTTTTCCCACTTTTCACGAATGGTTAAAATTCCTACTCTAATATCAGCAACAGGTTTGGTATAAGTGAAAGGAAGTAATGAGTTTCTTACACTTCCATCAAATAAAATATAATTCATAGATTTAATTTCTTTGAAAAATTCTTTACAAACTTAATTCAATTTCATAAAAGTTAGCTGTTTATCCATTATTTAAGTTTTTTGAAATAAAAGTACTTTAAGTTTTATTTAACAAATACCCATAAATCTTAAAATACTTTTGCAAATAACTATTATAACCAACCTTTTTATGAGAAAGCTAATACTTGCTATTCTTGGTGTACTACTTATTATTGCATCCATATTTTTATCACAAAAAATAATTGATAGTAAAAATAAAAAGAGACCTGTTGCAAAAAAAGTGATTAAAACTGTTTTTGTAGAGGTTGTAAAAAACAGTACAATCCCTATTATCATTCCTGCTAATGGAAATTTAACTGCCAAACGAAGAGTAGAAATTTATTCGGAAGTCCAAGGGGTTTTTAAACCTGGAAAAAAATTATTCAAACCAGGTCAGCGATATAAAAAAGATGAAGCCTTCATCACAATAAATGATACAGAGTATTATGCAAACGTTCAGTCTGCTAAAAGTAATTTATACAATTCTATAGCGTCTATTTTACCAGATTTACGATTGGATTTTCCAGAAGTATATCCTAAATGGAAAACCTATATTACTGGTTTTGACTTGAACAAAGCAACTCCAGAATTACCAAAAATGCCATCAGAAAAAGAAAATTTTTTCATTTCTGGTAGAGGAATTGTTTCTAGCTATTTCAATGTTAAAAACTTAGAACAACGATTGTCTAAATACAATATAACTGCTCCTTTTGACGGTATTTTAATAGAAGCATTGGTTACAGAAGGAACTTTGATAAGAAATGGTCAAAAATTAGGGGAGTTTATAGATCCTTCGGTTTATGAAATGGAAGTTGCTTTAAGCAAATCTTATGCTTCATTTTTAAAGGTTGGGAAAACAGTTCTACTAAACAATTTAGAAGGTACAGAGCAATATAGCGGTAAGGTTTCTCGTGTTAATGGAAATATCGATGCAACAACTCAAACCGTATCTGCATTTATAGAAGTAAAAAACAAAGATTTAAAAGAAGGCATGTATTTGGAGGCAAATTTAAATGCTAAAAAACAAGAAAATGCCATAGAAATTAGCAGAAGTTTATTGCTTGATGAGAATAAAGTTTTTGTAGTGAAGGATACAATTTTAGATGTTATTGATGTAACTCCAGTATATTTTTCCAATTCTAAAGTCGTAATTAAAGACATACCTAATGGAACTGTCATTCTTTCCAAACCGGTTCCAGGTGCTTATGCAGGAATGCAAGTAAAACCAATGAAAAATAGTAATTCTGTTACTAAAACAAAATAGGTATGAGAAATATAATTGCCTATTTTATAAAACATAGTGTAGCTGTAAACGTAGTAGTTTTAGCTTTTTTGATCTTTGGTCTATTTGGAGCTTCCAAGTTAAAATCTTCATTTTTTCCTTTAGTAGATTCTAAAAACATAAGTATAACTGTTACTTATCCGGGTGCTTCTCCTCAAGAAGTTGAAGAAGGAATTATTTTAAAAATAGAAGATAATTTAAAAGGTTTAAACGGTGTTGAACGTGTTACTTCTACTTCTCTTGAAAACAGTGGAAATATCAATGTAGAAATTCAGAAAGGAAAGGATATTGATTTTATGTTATTAGAAGTCAAGAATGCTGTAGATAGAGTTCCTTCTTTCCCTGTTGGTATGGAACCTTTAGTTGTTGCAAAACAAGAAGCATCAAGGCCTACAATTACGTTTTCTATTAGTGGAAAAAATATTCCATTAGCTACTTTAAAGCAGATAGGTAGACAAGTAGAAAATGATTTGCGTGGAATTGATGGAATTTCACAAGTACAAATTTCTGGATATCCACAAGAAGAAATTGAAATCGCAATTAATGAAACCAATTTATTGGCTTATAATTTATCCTTTGATGAAGTTTCTCAAGCAGTAAATCAATCTAGTTTAATTTCAACTGGAGGAACAATTAAAACTAGTGCAGAAGAATATTTAATAAGGGCAAATTCTCGCTCTTATTATGCAAATGAGCTATCAAATTTAGTTGTAAAATCGGATGCTTCTGGTCGAATTATTCGTTTAAAAGATATTGCAACAGTGAAAGATCAATTTTCTGAAACTCCAAATGCAAATTACTTTGACGGGAACTTATCTATCAATGTGACCATTACAAGTACAAACTCAGAAGATTTAATTTCTTCAGCAGAAAAAACTAAAGAATATATTCAACAGTTTAATGAAAAGTATGACAATATTGAATTGAATGTGATACGTGATTTATCAATTACATTGGTTCAGAGAACGAAATTATTGACAGAGAATGCTATTATCGGAATGACACTAGTTTTAATGTTTTTATCCTTATTTCTGAACACTCGTTTGGCTTTTTGGGTAGCTTTTGGTTTACCTGTAGCATTTCTTGGAATGTTTATGTTTGCTGGCTATTTTAATGTAACCATTAATGTACTCTCTCTATTCGGAATGATTATCGTAATTGGTATTTTAGTAGATGATGGAATTGTGATTGCAGAAAATATTTATCAGCATTACGAAAAAGGAAAATCTCCAGAACAAGCTGCTTTAGATGGAGTAATGGAAGTTCTTCCAGCGATTATTTCTGCTATTGTAACCACAATTTTAGCATTTGCTATTTTCTTGTTTTTAGACGGTAGAATTGGAGAGTTTTTTGGTGAAGTATCAGTAGTTGTAATGCTAACCTTAATAGTCTCTTTGGTAGAAGCTTTAATTATTTTACCTGCTCATTTAGCACACTCAAAAGCTTTAAGAAAACAAAATAAAAAACAAAAAACAGGAATAGCAGGTGTTTTTCAAAATGTGTTTTCAAAATTACGTTACATCAATGCATTTGGTGATGCCATTATGAAATGGTTACGTGATAATATGTACAGTCCAACACTACGATTTTCTCTCGAGAATAAATTCTTAAGCTTTTCACTTTTTATTGTCTTTCTAATTTTAACTGCTGGAAGTTTTGGTGGCGGAATTATTAGAGGTGCATTTTTTCCTCAAATTGCTAGTGATCAGGTTAGAATTACTTTAAATATGCCTAACGGAACCAATGAAAAAGTAACAGACAGCATTATCTCTTTTATTGAAAAGAAAGCCATTGAAGTTGCCAAAGAAATCAATGATGAGTATTTTGGTGAAAATAATGAGAAGTATTTGGTTGAAAATATGATAAAAAATATTGGACCAGGATCTGCAACTGCTTCATTATCCATAAACCTTTTACCAGGAGAAGAAAGACCCAATGCAATTACTTCTAGATTGGTAACTAACAAAATACAAGAACGTGTAGGCCCAGTTTTTGGAGTTGAAAGTTTAGTGTATGGAAGTGGTGGAAATTTTGGAGGAAGTCCAGTTTCCATCTCATTACTAGGAAATAATATCAAAGAACTAAAAGCAGTAAAAACTGAATTAAAACAAAATTTAGAAAATAATATTTTACTAAAAGATGTGACTGATAATGATCCTGCTGGAATTAAAGAAATTCGTTTAAAACTCAATGAAAGTGCCTATGCTTTAGGTTTGAATTTACGAACAGTGATGACACAAGTTCGATCAGCATTTTTTGGTTCTCAAGCACAACGTTTCCAACGTGGCCAAGATGAAATTAGAGTTTGGGTTCGTTACAATAGAGAAGATAGATCTTCTATCAAGAACTTAGATAACATGAGAATTCTTGTTCCTAGCGGAGAAAGAGTTCCTTTAAAAGAAATTGCAAGTTATCAAATTGAACGAGGAGATGTTGCTATTAATCACCTAGAAGGTAGAAGAGAAATTCAGGTTTCTGCAGACATTAAAGATCCAAAGAAAACAAGTTCTACGGATGTTATGTTTGAGATCCAAAACGAAATTATGCCAGAAATTTTGGCTAAATACCCAACAGTAACTCCTTCCTACGAAGGACAAAATAGAGAACGTTTAAAATTGACAAACTCTTTAGCTCCTGTAGGTTTAACTGTTTTGGTTTTAATTTATATAGTCATAGCATTTACCTTTAGAAGTTATACACAACCCTTATTACTTTTATTCTTAATTCCGTTAAGTTTACCTGCTGTAGCTTGGGGACACTGGATTCACGATTTTCCTGTAAACATATTATCTATGTTAGGAATAATTGCTCTTATTGGAATTATGGTCAATGACGGTTTGGTTCTTATAGGAAAGTTCAACAATAATTTAAGAGATGGTATGTCTTATGACGAATCTCTTTACGAAGCTGGAAGAGCTAGATTTAGAGCTATCTTTTTAACATCCATAACAACCGTTGCCGGATTAGCTCCTTTAATTTTTGAGGAAAGTAGACAAGCTCAGTTTTTAATTCCAATGGCTATTTCTATTGCATATGGAATTGGGTTTGCAACTATTTTAACTTTGATTGTTTTACCAATTTTCTTATCCTTTAGCAATAGTGTAAAAACAACGACTAAATGGTTAATTACAGGAAATAAAGTGACGAAAGAAGAGGTTGAACGTGTAACTCAAGAAAAAAATCTATTCAAAGATGAGTAAAAAAATACTTTTCATGTTGATGTCATTTTCAATGATATCAATATCGGCACAAGAAATTTTACCCGTTTCTAAGGCAATTGAATTGGCTTTAGAAAACAACTATGGAATTAAAATTGTAGAAAATAATAATCAAGTTGCTAAAAACAACGCGAGTTTATTAAATTCTAGATATTTACCAACCATTATTGGTAACGCAGGTGCTTCATATGACAACCAAAATCAAAATGGACAACCAGTACAAGGAGATCCTAGAATTGTAGAAGGAGCTGAAACAAGACGCTACAATGCTTCAATAAATGTAAACTATACTTTGTTTGATGGTTTGGGAAGGTATTATGACTATAAACGATTAAAAGAACAATATCAACTTACAGAATTACAAGCTAGAGAAACTATAGAAAATACAATTTCTCAACTATTTACCGTGTATTACAATGTTGCTCAAATTGCAGAAAATGTAAAAACATTAGAGAAAACTTTAGCAATCTCTAAAGACAGAATTACGAGAGCTAAATATCAGTTTGAATATGGTCAAGGAACTAAATTAGATATTTTAAATGCTCAAGTTGACATCAATAATGATAGTATAAATCTTATCAACACCAAACAGCAATTAATCAATACCAAAAGAGATTTAAATGTTGTGTTAGGAAATTCTGTTGTAAATCAATTTGATGTTGAAACAAAGATTGAGTTTTTAATGAACATCAGTAAAGAAGATTTATTGACCAAAATGAAAGCTAACAATGTTACACTACTTCAATTAGATAAAAATATTAGAATTAATGAATTTCTTATCAAGGCTAATAAATCTGGTTTCCTTCCAACGGTTGGTTTAACAGGATCTTACGGATGGAATGAATCATCAACCAATAGTCCTTTAGCGTTTGTTCTTCAAAATACAACATCAGGTTTTTCTACGGGTGTAAATTTAACATGGAATTTATTTGATGGTGGTGGAACAAAAACTAGAGTAAATAATGCAAAAATTGATTTAGAAAATCAAGAATTACAAAAGCAATCTGTTTTAATTGGTGTACAAAGAGATTTCTTAAATGCTTGGGACGAATACCAGAATAGACTAGATATTTATAGAGTTCAAGAGAGTAATATTATAACCGCTAAAAACAACTTTGATAGAACCGAAGAGAAGTTTAAATTAGGTCAAGTTACTTCGATAGAATTTAGACAAGCGCAATTAAATTTAATCAGTGCAGAATTGAATAGAAATCAAGCAAAATATCAAGCTAAGCTTTCCGAAATCAATGTATTACAATTAAGTGGAGATCTATTAAATGTAAAATTTTAGTTTTTCAACCTTAATTTTTTCTTTGCTTCTTAAATATTTATAAGAAAATAAAGCTTAAATAAACGATTTTGTTTATTATTAATATAATTATCTTACAATAAATAATTAATTAAAAAAATGAAAACAACAAAACTAATTACTTCAGGAATTATTGGATTGATAATCTTTTTTTGCACTGTATTTTTAACATCTGTCACTACAGTTGAAAAATCGAATAGCGAAAACATTAAACAGCTAACTAAAGAAATATCTAATCTTCAAAAGGAAATTAAAACTTTAGAAGCTAACATAAGTAAAAAAAACAGCATGGGTAGTGATCGCTATTTGGCTGAAATTGCTCTTTTTGGAGGAAATTTTGCACCTAGAGGGTATATGGATTGCAATGGGCAATTACTAGCTATAAGTTAACATTCTGCTTTGTTTTCTTTGTTAGGTACAATGTATGGTGGAGATGGTAGAACAACATTTGCTTTACCTGACTTAAATAAAAAAGATAGTAATGGAAAAATAAAACAACCTCGTTATGTAATTGCAGTTCAAGGAATCTTTCCCTCAAAAAGTTAAATATATTTATAAAAAAAGCAGCCAGTTGGCTGCTTTTTTTATTTACTCAAGTACATTTTACGTTTCGAGTATAAATCGTAAAAATCATCATCTTTTAGACTATCAATAAACAAGATACTTTCTCCAGTAGATTTCATTTCAGGTCCAAGAGTTTTATCAACATTTGGAAACTTATTAAATGAAAAAACTGGTTGCTTAATAGCATAACCATCTAATTGAGGGTTAAAATCAAAGTCCGTAACTTTTTTATGACCTAACATTACTTTAGTTGCATAATTCACATAAGGTTCTTTGTATGCTTTTGCAATAAAAGGTACTGTTCTAGAAGCTCTAGGATTTGCCTCAATGATGTAAACAATATCATCTTTAATGGCAAACTGAATGTTAATCAATCCAACTGTATGAAGAGCTCTTGCTATAGCATGTGTGTGGTCTATAATTTGCTGCATCACTAAATCTCCTAAATTAAATGCTGGCAAGGTTGCATTTGAATCTCCAGAGTGAACTCCACAAGGTTCAATATGCTCCATGATTCCAATGACATAAACATTACCATCAGCATCACAAATTGCATCTGCCTCTGCTTCTATAGCTCCATCTAAATAATGGTCTAACAATAACTTATTATTTGGGATTTTTCGAAGTAAATCAACAACATGCTCTACCAAATCTTCTTTGTTGATGACAATCTTCATTCCTTGTCCACCTAACACATAAGAAGGTCTTACCAAGATTGGAAAATCCAATTCATCTGCTAAAGCCAAGGCTTCATCTGCATTCTCAGCTACTCCAAATTCTGGAAACGGAATGTTATTTTCTTTTAATAAAGTAGAAAAACTACCTCTGTCTTCGGCTAAATCTAAAGATTCAAAACTTGTGCCTAAAATTTTAATTCCATATTTGGTTAGCTTTTCAGCCAATTTCAAAGCTGTTTGTCCACCTAATTGAACAATAACTCCTTCTGGTTTTTCATGACGAATGATATCGTAAATATGTTCCCAAAAAACAGGTTCAAAATATAATTTATCTGCCGTATCAAAATCCGTTGAAACTGTTTCAGGATTACAATTAATCATAATCGTTTCATAACCACATTCAGCTGCAGCTAAAACACCATGGACACAGCAATAATCAAACTCAATTCCTTGTCCAATTCTATTGGGTCCAGAACCTAAAACAACTACTTTTTTTCTATCAGAAACAATACTTTCATTATGAACATAGGTATCTCCAGCAGCTGTTTCTATAGCGTTCTCAAAGGTTGAATAATAATAAGGAGTTTTTGCGGTAAACTCAGCTGCACAAGTATCTACTAACTTATAAACTCTTTGTATGTTTAACTTCTCTCTTTTATTGGAAACTTGACTTTCTAAACAATCTAACATGTGAGCAATCTGACGATCACCATATCCTTTTTGTTTTGCTTCAAGTAATAATTCTTTATCTAGGGATTCAATTGTATATTTTGAAATTTCTTTCTCTAACTGGAATAATTCCTCGTATTGTTTCAAATACCACATATCGATTTTTGTGATATCATAAATTTGACTCAATGGAATTCCCATCGCAATTGCATCATAAATAACAAAAACACGATCCCAAGAAGCATTTTTCAACTTATCAATGATTTGATTGTAGTCTGTATATCCTTTTCCGTCAGCTCCTAATCCGTTTCGTTTTATTTCTAGAGATTGAGTTGCTTTATGCAAAGCTTCTTGAAAACAACGTCCAATTCCCATCACTTCACCAACGGCTTTCATTTGTAGTCCTAAAGTCCTATCTGAACCTTCAAATTTGTCAAAATTCCAACGAGGTATTTTCACAATCACATAATCTAATGTTGGTTCGAATAAAGCAGAAGTTGATTTGGTTATTTGATTGTCTAACTCATCTAAGGTATAACCAATCGCTAGTTTTGTAGCAATTTTTGCAATTGGATATCCTGTCGCTTTACTCGCCAATGCTGAAGAACGTGAAACTCGTGGATTGATTTCAATCGCAATAATATCTTCCTTTTCATCCGGGGAAACAGCAAATTGCACATTACATCCACCTTCAAAATCTCCGATAGAACGCATCATTTTGATAGCCATATCACGCATTCGTTGATAAGTTTTGTCAGATAATGTCATAGCTGGAGCTACTGTAATAGAATCTCCCGTATGAATACCCATAGGATCCATATTCTCAATAGAACAAATAATAACTACATTATCATTTTTATCACGAAGTAATTCTAATTCATATTCTTTCCATCCCATCATAGCTTTGTCAATCATGACCTCGTGAATAGGAGAAATCTCTAAACCTCTTCGTAAATTTTTGTCATAATCTTCTTCATTGTATACAATGGCAGCTCCTGCTCCTCCTAGAGTATAAGATGCTCTAATACATAATGGAAAACCAAATTCTTGTGCAATTTCTTTTCCTTGTAAAAAAGATGTAGCAGTTGCTTGTGGCGCCATATCTACATCTATTTTTCCCATCAATTCTCTAAATTGTTCCCTGTCTTCTGTAACATTGATTGCATTAATATCAACACCAATCATTTTAACATCAAAATCCTCCCAAATTCCTTTTTCATCTGCCTCAATACAAAGATTCAGTGCAGTTTGTCCACCCATAGTTGGCAATACAGCATCAATTTGAGGATGTTCTTTTAATATCTTTATTATTGACTTAGTTGTCAATGGTAACAAATACACATGATCTGCCATAGAAGGGTCTGTCATGATTGTTGCTGGATTAGAATTGATTAAAATAGTTTCAATTCCGTCTTCTCTTAAAGATCTTAAAGATTGAGATCCTGAATAGTCAAACTCACATGCTTGACCAATGACAATAGGACCTGAACCTATAATTAGAATGGATTTTAAGTCGTCTCTTTTTGGCATGTTACTTGTAAAATTTCTTATTGTTTGTAAAAATACTTTGACTATGGATATAAAAAAAGGTGTTACTTAAAAAAGTAACACCTTTATTATTAACAATTTGTTAATCATTATTTCTTATGTCTTGTTTCAGAAGATACAGATATTTTCTTTCTACCTTTTGCTCTTCTTCTAGCTAATACTTTTCTTCCATTAGCTGAAGCCATTCTTTCCATGAAACCGTGTTTGTTTCTTCTTTTTCTTTTCGATGGTTGAAATGTTCTTTTCATATCTGTCTATTTAAAAACTAAATTCTATCTAAATAATAAGCGAAAAAAATTATTCGCTAAAAACGTGTGCAAATATACAACTGTTTTTAAGTATGACAAATGTATCTTTAAAAAATTTAAATTATTTTATTATAGATAATTGCTTATAAAAATAAGACCTTTTTTTGCTTTTTTGTTTGTGAGAAAATTGAGAGTTAGTACTTTTGCTCAAACCTAAACACACCATGAAAACTACCAAATACGTTTTCGTTACAGGAGGCGTAACTTCTTCACTTGGAAAGGGAATTATAGCAGCATCTTTAGCAAAACTATTGCAACAGAGAGGATATTCTGTAACCATTCAAAAGCTTGATCCATACATAAATATTGATCCGGGTACTCTAAATCCATATGAACATGGCGAATGTTATGTGACTGATGATGGGGCTGAAACTGATTTAGACTTAGGACATTATGAGCGTTTTTTAAACATCCCAATATCACAAGCTAACAATGTAACTACAGGTAGAATCTATCAATCTGTTATTAATAAGGAGCGTAAAGGGGAGTTTTTAGGAAAAACTGTACAAGTTATTCCTCATATCACTGATGAGATAAAACACCGAATACAAATTCTAGGAAATACTGGAGATTATGACATTGTCATAACTGAAATAGGTGGAACAGTAGGTGACATTGAATCCCTACCTTATGTTGAATCTGTTCGACAATTATTATGGGAATTAGGAGAAGATAATGCAATTGTTATTCATTTAACTTTAGTACCTTATTTAGCTGCAGCTGGTGAACTTAAAACAAAACCAACACAACATTCTGTAAAAACATTGATGGAAAGTGGAGTAAGTCCAGATGTGTTAGTTTGTAGAACAGAACATCAATTAGATGAAAAATTAAAAAGAAAACTGGCTTTGTTTTGTAATGTAAAACAAGAAGATGTCATTCAATCAATTGATGCAGAAACTATTTATGATGTTCCTAATTTCATGTTAGAAGAAGGTTTGGATACTGTTGTCTTAAAGAAATTAGAATTACCAGTAGACAAACAACCTGAATTAAAAGCTTGGAATGATTTTTTATATAAATTTAAAAATCCGAAGCATCAAGTTGAAATTGGTTTGATTGGGAAATATGTAGAATTGCATGATTCTTATAAATCTATCACTGAAGCTTTAATTCATGCTGGTGCATCAAATGAAACCAAGGTTAAAATTCGTTGGATACATTCAGAGGAATTAACACCTCAAAATATTACACAAAAACTTGCTGGATTACAAGGTGTTTTGGTTGCTCCAGGTTTTGGAGATCGAGGAACAGAAGGAAAGATAAAAGCAGTCCAATATGCAAGAGAAAATAAAATTCCATTTTTTGGAATTTGTTTAGGCATGCAAATGGCTGTTATTGAATTTGCTAGAAATGTTTTGAATCTAAAAGATGCGAATTCTACAGAAATGAACTCAGACACCAACCATCCTGTAATTTCATTAATGGAAGAACAAAAGGAAGTTACTAATAAAGGTGGAACCATGCGTTTGGGGGCTTGGGATTGTTCTCTAGAAGAATCATCTTTAGTTTACAATGCCTATAAAGCAAAAGAAATTAGCGAAAGACACCGTCATAGATATGAATTCAACAATGAATATTTAGAAAAGATAAAATCTCACGGAATGCAAACTACTGGAATCAATCCTAAAACAGGTCTTGTTGAGATTATTGAGATATCAGATCATCCTTGGTTTGTTGGAGTTCAATATCATCCAGAATATAAAAGTACAGTTCTAAATCCACATCCATTATTTATTGATTTTGTAAAAGCTGCTCTAAAAAACCTTTAATATGTTCTATGGAACACCTTTTGCACTATTAAGTAAACAAAGAAAAAACAATCATAAATAACGCATATTTACTACATTTGTCCCACTTTTTGAGGCATATAAATAGCTTCAGTGACAAATTGACACTTTAGATCAACTACATGGAACAAAAAAAATTCGACGCCAATTCGTTTATTGGAATGTTATTGTTAGGAGCAATTCTTTTATGGTGGATGAGTACTCGTCAAACCAAAGAAGTAAATCCAACAAACGCAACTGAAGTTATATCAGATTCAGTAAAAAACAATATTAAATCACCATCAACTACAAATATTGCAAATAAAATAGTTGAGAATGATTCCTTAAAACAACTTGCTGTTCAAAATCAATTGGGAGCTTTTGCTTTAAGTGCTCTTAAAGGTAAAGATGGTGAAACAACTATAGAAAACGAATTAGTTGCTTTAACTATTAGCAATAAAGGTGGGCAAATCATAAAAGCTCATGTAAAAAATTACAAAAGCTACGATTCGCTTCCAATTAACTTAGTAAAAGAAAATAATGCTTCTTTTAATATCAACTTTGGAACAACAGACAATCGTATTTTAAATACTCAGGATTTATTCTTTGTGCCTTCATTATCTAAAAATGGAGACAATCAAATTCTTTCAATGAAATTGAAAGTTTCTGAAAGTCAATTTTTAGAGTATCGATATGTAATCCAACCAAATAATTACATGATTGATTTCTCAATTCGATCTCAAGGTTTGAGTGGGGTTTTCAATTCATCAAATCCAATCAATTTAGACTGGAATTTAAAAGCTTTTAGAAATGAAAAAAGTATGCGTACAGAAAATATGTACACATATTATTATTACAAAGCGGACAATGAGGTTGATTATTTAAGTCCAAATGATAATGAGATCGTAAACAATGTCAAATGGGCTGCTTTTAAACAACATTTCTTTACTTCAGTATTAATATCAGAAAAAGGCTTGAATAATTCTACAATGTCTTCAATAGATTTTCCGGGTGAAGATATTGATACTGTTTTTACTAAAACCTATGGATTCAAAGCACCTTTAGAATTGAATGGTGGTGAATTGAATTATGATATGAAATGGTATTATGGTCCTGTTGACTATAAATTACTGAATACTTACAAAGGAACTGACCTAACAGAAATTGTTGATTTAGGTTGGGGAATATTTGGAACCATCAACAGATGGGTTTTCTTACCCATATTTGATATGTTACAAGGGTTTATGGGGAATTATGGATTGATTATTATTTTGATGACAATTGTAGTTAGAATTTTAATGTCTCCGTTGGTTTATAAATCATATGTCTCTAGTGCAAAAATGAAAGTAATTCGTCCAGAGTTGAACGAAGTTGCTAAACGTTTTCCAGGAAAAGATAATGCAATGAAACGTCAGCAAGAAACTATGGCAATTCAACGTAAAGCTGGAGTAAGCATGATGGCTGGTTGTATTCCTGCAATTTTACAAATGCCTGTATTTTTTGCGTTGTTTAAGTTTTTTCCATCAAATTTAGATTTAAGACAAGAAAGTTTTTTATGGGCTGGAGATTTATCATCTTATGACACCATATTCACATTACCTTTTGAAATTCCGTTGTATGGAGATCACGTAAGTTTATTTCCTATTTTAGCTTCTATTGCTATTTTCTTTTACATGAAAATGAATCAAAGTCAGCAAATGAATATGCAACCTCCTGCTCAAGAAGGTATGCCAGATATGAGTAAATTAATGAAGTATATGATTTACTTCTCTCCTATCATGATGCTGTTTTTCTTTAACAACTATGCAAGTAGTTTAAGTTTGTATTATTTTATTTCAAACCTACTAACCATAACTATTATGTTTGTGATAAAGAACTATGTAATTGATGAAGCAAAAATACATGCTCAAATCGAGGAGAATAAAAAACGTCCTGAGAAAAAGAAAAGTAAGTTCAGACAGCGTTTAGATGATGCAATGAAACAAGCTCAGGAACAGCAGGCAAAAAAGAAATAAATAAACATACTTTTAGTTAAAATTAAAAACTTTAAAAAAACTCTTACATTATGTTAGAGGTTTTTTTCTATGATTAATATCATACCTGTTTTTTATATACAACTGTAGATTTACAAAAAAGATTTGTAATGTCTAAACCAGAGGTAAACCCTAAATTAATATTGTCTAAAGAAGAAATTATATCCTATGGATACAAAGTGGTAGACACTATTGTAGAGCATTTCGAAACACAAAACTTAAAAAGTCCTGTTTTTAATTCAACAAGAAAAGAAATGGATGCTTTATTTTTAGAGGAAGCACCTGAAAATGTTGAAAAAGCTGATGAAGTTTTAGATTTTGTAATACAAACTGTGTTAAAAAAAACAGATATTTTATCACACCCAAAAGCATATTCTTTTGTTCCAGGTCCCAGCAATTATAAGTGTTATGGCAGATACTTTAGCTACAGGGTTTAATATATTTTCTGGAGGATGGGCTAATGCTCCAGCTGCTGTTGAACTTGAAATTGTGACAATAAATTGGTTATTAAAACTGTTTAGTTTACCCGCTAAAAAAGGTGGTGGTATTTTTTACAAGTGGTGGTTCTATGGCTAATTTAACTGCATTGGTAAGAGCTAGAAGACAAAAATGTGGAGATGATTTTTCTAAAGCAATTATTTATTTATCAGACCAAACACACTCTTCAAATATAAAAGCGATTAGAACCATAGGTTTTAAAAAAGAACAAATACGAATAATTCCAACAGATCTAGAGTTTAAACTTTCTATCAATAAACTAAAAAGTGCTATTTCTAAAGATAAACTAGAAGGTTTTCAACCTTTTTGTATAATTGGTACAGCAGGAGCCACCAATACTGGAATTGTTGACCCTTTAAGAGAAATGGCTAAAGTTTGCAAAACAGAAAAGATTTGGTTTCATGTAGATGCTGCTTATGGCGGTGCTGCTATTCTAGCAAAAAATGGTAAACATTTATTAAAAGGAATTGAAAAAGCTGATTCCATAACTGTAGATCCACATAAATGGTTTTTTCAACCTTATGAAATGGGGTGTCTATTGGTTAGAAATCATAATTGGTTAAGTAAAACCTTTACAGAAAAACCTGAGTACTTAAGAGATATAGAAGGAAATACTTCAGAAATAAACTTTTATGATCTTGGTATACAATTAATCAGACGCTTTAGAGCTTTAAAATTTTATATGTCTATAAAAAGCTTTGGTTTAAATTCATTTCGAAGGGCAATTGATTATTCAATTGAACTTGCAGAAAAAGCCGAGAATTATATTAGAAACAGTCCTAACTGGGAATTAATTTCTCCTGCTACATTAGGCATCATTAATTTTAGATACAATCCAATCTCAAAAAAAATATACTGAGAAAACTTTGGATGCAATTAATCAGAAGATATCAGAGAAAATTATCGCTTCTGGCGAAGCCATGTTAGTTACTAAGATATTACAAAATCAAATAGTTCTAAGTACGTGTTTGATAAACCCAAGAACTGAATTTAAAGATGTGATGCAAACAATTGATGCATGTGAAAAAATTGGTATGGAAAGCTTTTAACTTATTATTTCTAAAAATAGTAAATAATGAGAGTTATTTTTAAATAGCTTTTTTAGATTTCAATCGACCAAAACGGTTAATGTAATAATAGCAAAACAACAAAAGAACCATAGCAGATTTAAATCCAAATAAATCTGTTAAGTAACCATATAAAGGTGGAATAATAGCTCCTCCAACTATCATTGTACATAAAATTCCAGATGCTTGAGGTTTTAAATCTTCCAAACCCTCTAGAGACAAAGTAAAGATGGTTGGAAACATAATGGAATTAAACAAACCTACTCCTAAAATTGTCCACATTGCTAATAATCCTGTCGATTGAGATGAAACAAAAACCAAAATCATTGCTCCAATAGCAAATAAAGATAAAACAAGAGATGGCTTTAATATTTTTGTTAAATAAGAACCAATAAATCTTCCTACCATGGCACCACTCCAGTAAATTGTAACAAAAGAACCTAGAATTCCAAAATTATCAACTCCTGATAAATCGTCTCCTAAAATAGTTTTGGAAATAGAAGATAAAAAAGAACTCTTCCTAATAGAATCTGCAATATTCATAGAATCAAAATAGTTAATTAAATAACTACCAATAGCAACCTCTGCTCCTACGTAAATAAAGATTCCAATAGATCCTAACACTAATGATTTTTTTTTCAACAAAGTTCCATAGCCCCCTTTAGGAGCCTTTTTTAATATTGTAGGTAATTTTACAAATAAGAAAATTAAAGCTAGTGAAATAACAAAAGCTGCAATTCCAAAAAAAGGATTTTGAACTGCCTCAGCTTCTGAAACCAAATAAGCTTCTTTTGCAGACTCAGATAATACATCAATTTCTGCTTTTGATTTTACTTTGTCACTTAAAATAAATAAAGCTCCAATTGCAGGAGCGATTGCTGTCCCTAATGAATTGAATGCTTGAGACAGGTTTAATCTACTCGAAGCTCCTTCTTCAGAACCTAAAACTGCTACATATGGATTAGCTGCCACTTGCAATACTGTAATACCAGCTGCTAAAACAAAATAAGCTAGTAAAAAAACATTGAATTCTCTTAAAGAGGCTGCAGGATAAAACAGCAAACACCCAATAGCCATTATAAGTAATCCTAATACTATTCCTTTTTTGTAACCAATTTTGGAAAGGAGAAATCCAGCAGGAATTGAAATCACAAAATAAGCTCCAAAAAACGCAAATTGAACCAATCCGGCTTGAAAATATGTTAAGGTAAAAAGTTCTCTTATTCTTGGAATTAAACTATCAACTAATACAGTTATAAAACCCCATAAAAAGAATAAAGAGGTTAAAAAAATAAAAGCCGTTTTATAAGAATTTTTAATGTGATTCATATTTAAGATTTGTTGTAAAAGTCTGATTTGTAATTTTTGTTTTCACCTTCTTTGTACACATTATAATTAAACCATTCATGAATACAATAAGCACCGGTTTCACCATTTTTATTTAATGCAATAAAACCTACTTGAAAATCTTTAAATCTATCACCAGATTTTTTTACAACTCGTTTCACAGCCTCTTCACAAGCTTCTTGAGGTGATTTTCCTTGTCGCATCAATTCAACAATCAAGAAACAACCTACTGTTTTTAATACCTCTTCACCCATTCCAGTTGCTGTTGCACCACCAATCTCATTATCAATAAACAAACCAGAACCAATTACAGGTGAATCTCCTACTCTACCAGCCATTTTGTATGACAATCCACTAGTTGTACAAGCACCAGAAATATCTCCTTTTTTATCAATTGCTAACATACCGATGGTATCATGGTTTTCAATGTTGATAATAGGTTTATATTCTGATTTTTCTTTCCACTTTTCCCAGGCTTTTTTTGAACTTTCTGTTAAAAGATTCTCTTTTTTAAAACCTTTAGAATATGCAAAACCCTCAGCTCCTTTTCCAACTAATATTACATGAGGTGTATCTTCCATCACTTTTCTAGCAACAGAAATTACATGCGTAATATTTTGAACACACATTACAGCACCATAATTTCCTTCCTTGTCCATAATGCAAGCATCTAAGGTTACATTACCATCTCTATCTGGCAAACCTCCTTTTCCGACAGAAGAATTTTTTACATCAGCTTCTTCTATCATACAGCCTTGTTCTACTGCATCGAGTGAAGAGCCATTGTTTTGGATAACTTCCCAAGCTTTTGCAGTGGCTTTTGGAACTCTCCAAGTTGCAATAACAATTGGTTTTGTTGACTTTGTTGATAAAACTAATTGAGAACCTTCGTCTGAATTGCATGCGCTTATAGAACTAGCAGCTACAATACCAATTCCAGATAAAGTTGAGTTTTTTAAAAACTTTCTTCGTTTCATGAGCTTCTTATTTTATTTGAATTTCATCTACAAAAATCCAAGAACGACCGTCCTGTTTATATCCCAAATGCCACTCGGGAAGAACACCTAATTTTTTTGCGATTACTTTTATATATCGATATTCAACATTTGCATTCACAAAATCAATGGTTTTAATTTCTACATCTTCTGATCTTAATTGACTTTTAATCTTAAAAGCTCCTAAACTCATAAAGTTTTTACCATCTTTAGAAACTAAACAATCTACCTCTGTAGGATAAAAAATCCAACTCCGCTGATCTTGTAAAAAGTTGATCGATACTTTGGTGAATTTTTGTTGAGCCCCAAGATCTATAAGTGCATTTACATCCTCATTAGAATATCCTTGCCAAGTTCCGGTTCTAAAATCTTCAGTTCCGTATATCCCATCTATTAAAGCGTTATCTCCACCAGCATTGTATTGATTTGCATAGTTTGTTTTTAGAGAGATTTTAATTCCAGGGTTTATTTTATAAAACTGTGTGGTTATTGTAGGACTTTTTTTACCATTAAAAGAAGCATAAGTGTTTAACTTCGTATCATTACTAATAGTAAATGGTTTCTTATATTTCATGAAGTTTCCTCCTGCTGAATAGTAAATGATAGCTTCTTTTTGAGAACTTTCTAAGGTTACTTTTGTTTCTTCCTTAAAAGCTATCTCTCCTTTTTTGATATAAGGTGGTGTTGTAATGATATAATCTTTGATTTCTGATACTGGTATATCAATATCCTTTCTACCCCAAGACTGTTTTCTATTATACATATCAAAAGATAGAGAACCACCGTTAGCAATATCTTGATGATTGATGTAGGTTTTAGAATATGATTTTCCGTTCAATTCTGCATTTTTGATATAGTTATTTTCTTCGGAATTATTTACAGCTGAAATTTTGAATTTCTTTCCATTTTCTAAATTGATTATTGCAGACTTTACCAATGGTGAACCTATTATATATTTGTTAGAACCAGGAGTAACCGGATAAAAACCTAAAGCACTAAACACATACCAAGCACTCATTTGTCCACAATCTTCATTTCCAGAAATACCATCTGGTGAGTTTTTATACAAGTCTCTTAAAATCTGTCTTACTTTTTCTTGAGTTTTATTTGGTTTATTGACATAATTGTATAAGTATGCCATATGATGACTTGGTTCGTTACCGTGTGCATATTGACCAATTAAACCTGTAATATCAGCTTGATTTCTACCTGAAGTTTTTGTTTCTGCTTTGAATAGTTTGTCCAGCATTTTCTCAAACCTATTCTTTCCTCCCATTAATCCAATATGACCAGATATATCTTGAGGAGTATAAAAACTATATTGCCAAGAATTTGCTTCTGTATAATTAAAATTTACTTCATAAGGATCAAAAGGAGAAAACCAATTGTTTCTAAAACGACCTCTCATAAATTGAGTTTCTGGATCGTACACATTTTTATAATACTGTGCTCTTTGTATATACGTTTTGTAATCCTCTTCTTTATTTAATTCTTTAGCCATTTGAGCTATTGTCCAATCGTCATAAGCATATTCTAGGGTTTTAGATACAGATTCTGATTCTTTCTCTACAGGAATAAAACCAAAATTTTTGTAACTCTCAAGACCTAATTTATCTCTTGTTGCTGAATGTTTCATGGCTTCAAAAGCTTTGATAGAATCATAATTTCGAATTCCTTTCATAAATGCATCTGCAATGACCGGAACTGCATGATAACCAATCATACAACCTGTATAATTAGCAGATAAATCCCAAATAGGCATAATTCCACCCTCTTCATATTTTTTTATGAATGTCTTTATAAAATCATTTGTTCTTTCTTGCTCTATGATAGTATATAATGGATGAGCTGCTCTGTAAGTATCCCAAAGTGAGAAAACTGTATAATATTTAGAATACTCATCTCTATGAATCTTATTATCTATTCCTCTATATCTTCCATCAACATCTTGATACAAATTTGGAGCAATCATAGTATGATACAAAGCGGTGTAAAAATTGATTTTATCCTCTTCCTTGTAAGTTTCTACAACAATTTTATTCAATTGTTTTTCCCAAGCTGCTTCTGCTTCTTTTTTAATTTCGTCTAAGGATTTGTTTTCTAGTTCTAACTGCCAATTATGCAATGCACCGTCTTCATCAACTGGAGAAATACCAACTTTAATTTCGAGTATATTGGTTTCTGATGCTTCAAATTCAAAGGCTGCTTTTACTTTTTTACCTTGTTTTTTATCCTCTAATAAAGTTACTTTTTTATAAGGTCTTGAAAATTCCAAATCAAAAAACAAACGCTGATCTGTTGCCCAAGCTTTAGAGAAACGATATCCTGAAACGGATTGTTTGTTATGAATTGTTAACTTAGAATCTAAAACCTCATCTCTATGCTCTAAATCAAGAATAACTATTTGTCTAGATCCTTTTGCGAATTCGTATTTGTGCTTTCCACTTCTATTAGAAACTGCTAAAGACACATAAATATTAGTATCATCTAAATGAACTTTATAAAAACCCGGAGAAGCTATTTCTTTAGCATGAGAAAACTTTGATCTATATCCATTTTTACCATTTGATCCATTATTAAATTCAACTGTATTTGTTGGCATTAACAAAACGTCGCCATAATCTGAAACTCCAGTTCCACTTAAATGTGTGTGAGAAAAACCATAAATATATTCATCAGAAAAATGATATCCAGAACAACCATCCCAACCTTCTAAACGAGTATCTGGACTTAATTGCATCATTCCAAATGGCATTGTTGCACCTGGATATGTATGACCATGTCCACCAGTTCCTATAAAAGGATTTACATAAGAAACTAAGGGTTTTGAATCTTTTGAAACGGTCCTTAAAACTTGATTGGTTTTACAGGATTGAATCAAAATAATAACAAATAAAATCCTAAATGTGACTTTCATTGAGATGGGTTGTTTATTTTTATGAACCGAAGATAAGAAAATGAAACGTCATTACTTTTTTGTTTTATTTACAGCAATACTATTTGTTAGCTGTCAACAGCCTCTTAAAAAAATTGATTCTATTTCTATCATACCAAAACCTATGATGGTTAACGAAAATGAAGGAGTCTTTATATTAGATAAAAACACTGATTTTAAAATCAATAAAGAATTCAGTTCTGTCGGAAACTATTTTCAAGAATATTTAAAGGAGAATATTGGTTATCAATTAGATTTTAGAAATAGACAAAACCGAATAGAAATCAAACAAGAATTAAGTATCGATAATCCTGAAGGTTATGAATTGATTGTAAAGGATTACCTTATTCAAATTAAAGCGAAAACTGAAAAAGGAGCGTTTTATGGAATTCAATCTTTATTGCAACTTTTTCCGATTTCTATTAAAGAAAATAACTCTTTTGAAATTCCAAATATTGAAATAAAAGATAAGCCTCAATTCAAATACAGAGGAATGCATTTAGATTTGGGTCGTCACTTTTACTCTGTTGATTTTATTAAAAAGTACATTGATTTAATGTCTAGACTAAAGATAAATAAGTTTCATTGGCATTTAACCGAAGATCAAGGTTGGCGAATTGAAATTAAAAAATATCCTAAACTACAAGAAATCGCAGCTTATAGAAAAGAAACACTTATTGGTCATTATAGTGACCAACCTCATCAATTTGACGGAAAAATATATGGTGGATTTTACACACAAGAACAAATCAAAGATATTGTTGATTATGCTGAACTAAGACAAATAACCATTATTCCTGAAATTGAAATGCCAGGTCACTCTCAAGCAGCTATTGCCGCTTATCCAGAATTAGGTTGTACTTCGACAAACTCAGCAACCAACAAGAAAATAGAAGTAGCTACTAAATGGGGTGTTTTTGAAGAAGTGTATTGTCCAAAAGAATCGACCTTTCAATTTTTAGAAGATGTGATTGATGAAGTGATAGAATTATTTCCAGGTAAATATATTCATATTGGCGGAGACGAAGCTCCAAAAACTCGTTGGAAAAATTGCAATCACTGTCAAAAACTCATCAAAAAAGAAAATCTAAAAGACGAACATGGTTTACAAAGTTATTTCATTAGAAGAATGGAAAAATACATCAACTCTAAAGGAAAGCAAATTATTGGTTGGGATGAAATTTTAGAAGGAGGTTTAGCTCCAAATGCTACTGTGATGTCTTGGAGAGGAACCAAAGCTGCTGTAGAAGCTGCGAAACAAAATCACTATGTAATTTTAACACCTACATCTCACTCTTATTTTGATTATTATCAATCAGAAAATGAAAATGAACCTATAGCAATTGGTGGATTTCTACCGTTAGAAAAAGTTTATTCATTCAACCCAATTCCAAAAGAATTAAACAAAGAGGAATCTAAATATGTTTTAGGAGCCCAAGGAAATGTTTGGACAGAATATATGCCAACTTCTCATCAAGTTGAATACATGGCCTTTCCAAGAGCTATTGCTTTGAGTGAAGTTTTGTGGTCAAGTAAAGAAAACAGAAATTATAAAGATTTCATAAAACGATTAGAACACTATCAAAAAAGATTGGATAAATTGAATGTGAATTATGCCAATCATATCTATGAAGTTCAGGGTGAATTAAAGAATGTAGATGGAAGATTAACCTACGAATTAAGTTCTGTTTCTGATACTTACGATATTTTCTATTCTATCAATGGAGAAAATCCTGATGAATTATACAAAAAACCAATTCCAATAGATTCTACTGTCACAATAAAAGCAAGAGTTTTAGAAGCTGGAATGATTGAAAAAGGAAATCTATTTCAACAAAAAATCAATTTACACAAAGGAGTTAGTGCTAAAATCAGTATCAATAAAGAGCCTCATTTAGCATATAATGCTGGAGGAAAAGAAGCTTTAATCAATGGGATTTCTGGAAACAATAAGCGTTTTGGAGATAAAGAATGGTTAGGATTTTGGGGAGAAGATGTTGAGATTACAATTGAATTTGACACACCAACAGAAATCAGTTCAATAAGCACAAGATTTCATAATGGAAATGGTCAATGGATTTATGCCCCTAAAGAAATAGGGTTTAGTTTTAAACTAGAAGAAAAAGGAACAATTAACAACATTAATCAAATAAAAAACAGAGAGCAATTGTTGGTAAACCACAAATATTCAATGGAGCCAACTTATGTTAACAAAATTGAGATAATTGTTAAAAATTACGGAATCATTCCAGAAGGAAAACAAGGAGCTGGAAATAAAGCTTGGACATTTATTGATGAAATAATAATTGAATGAAATGTTTGTAGAAATTTGCGCTAACTCATACCAATCAGCAATCAATGCTCAAAAAGCAGGAGCTGACAGAATTGAATTGTGCTCTGAACTAGCATTAGGAGGAATAACACCCTCTTATGGTCTATTAAAAAAAGTAGTAATCGAACTTTCTATTCCTATTCATGTATTAATTCGCCCTAGAAGTGGAAATTTTGTCTTTTCAGATGATGAATTTGATATTATGAAAGAAAATATTCAATTGTGCAAAAAGTTAGGCGTTGCAGGAATTGTATCTGGAGTTTTATTTTCTGACAATTCAATTGATATTGTAAGAACTCGAGAATTAGTGGAAATTTCAAAACCAATGAGTTTTACGTTTCACAGAGCTTTTGATGAAGTATCAAATCCAAAAGAAAATCTTAAAGAATTAATCAATTTAGGAATTGATAGAGTTTTAACATCTGGTCAAAAAGAAAAGGCTGAAGACGGAATTGAGTTATTATCAGAACTCCAAAGGTTAGCAAAAGATAAAATTATCATACTTGCTGGAAGTGGAATAAACCCAGTTAATGCAAGAATTTTTAAAGATGCTGGATTGAATGAAATCCATACTTCAGCTTCTAAAAAAATCTATCCTAAAAATGATTCTTATTATGGTAAAACCGTTCAAACTGTATCAGATATTCAAACCATTAAAGATATTTTAATCGCTGTAAAAGATGCGTAAACTTCTTGTTCTTATCGTAATCCTTTTTATGGGTTGTCAACCTAAAGAGGAAGTTATTGAACAAAACTTACATACCAATTGGTTATTTCATTCTCAAAAAGGTTCTGTTTGGCATTCTGCTACTGTTCCAGGAAATATTTTTTCTGATTTATTAGACAATCAATTGATTGAAGATCCTTTTATTTTAAATAATGAAGAAAAGGTACAATGGGTTTCAGATTCAACTTGGGTATATAAAACTCAATTTGAATTGTCTGATGAAATCTTAGAAAAAAAACATATCGAATTATATTTTAATGGTTTAGATACTAGAACTAAAATCTATATCAATGGAAATTATCAATTGGATACAGATAATTCTTTTCGCAAATATTCTATTGATTTAAAAGATATTCCGCATCAAAAAACTAATGAATTGAAAATTGTATTTCAACCTGCAAATATCATTAAAGGTGGAAAAGTACCATTTGAAAACAGAGTATTTACTAGAAAAGCACAGTTTCAGTATGGTTGGGATTGGGGACCAAAATTGAATACTGTCGGAATTTGGAAAGATGTGTATATCAAGGCTTGGAATGATGCAATTATAAATGAGGTTTATTTACAACAAACTAATTATTCAAAAGAAAAAGCTGAATTTGCTACTCAACTAAAAATAGAAAGTTCGTTAAAGAAAAGTGCAGAAATTCAGGTAGAAATAAATGATACTATTTACAGAGAAAAAATTGGTTTGCGAGGAAAAATATTTGATTATACAGTTCCAATAAAGATTAAAAACCCAAAATTATGGTGGCCTCACAATCTTGGTGAAACTTATCTCTATGACGTAAATATTAAACTATTTATTGATGGAAAATTAATAGATAAAAAAAGCTTAAAACACGGAATAAGAGATATAGAATTGGTTACTGAAACTGATTCTATAGGAGAATCATTTTATTTTAAAGTTAATGGAGTTCCTGTGTTTAGTAAAGGAGCGAATTATATTCCGCAAAATAGTTTCCAAAATCAAGTGACAAATCAACACTACGAAAAGCTACTCAATGATGCTTTAGATGCGAATATCAATATGTTAAGAGTTTGGGGAGGTGGAATTTATGAAAATGATGTGTTTTATGATTTATGTGATGAAAAAGGAATTTTAGTTTGGCAAGATTTTATGTTTGCTTGTGCTATGTATCCTGGAGATAAAGAGTTTTTAGCAAATATAGAAATTGAAGCTGAAGAACAGGTAAAACGATTACGAAACCATCCATCCATAGCTTTATGGTGTGGCAACAACGAAAATTCTGAAGGTTGGAAACGTTGGGGGTGGCAAACTGGGAAAACGAAAAAAGAGAAACGAGAAATTTGGGATGACTATTTGCAAGTGTTTGATACAATTTTACCCAATGTTGTAATGAAAAATACAACAACCTCATATTGGGAAACTTCACCAAAATATGGTCGTGGAAATCCAAACTATAAAACACAAGGAGATGCTCATGACTGGTGGGTTTGGCATGATGGTTATCCTTTTGAACATTTTGAAGAGAACGTTCCTAGGTTTATGAGCGAATTTGGTTTTCAAAGTTTTCCGAGTTATGAGGTCATCAATTTCATTAATCAAAAAGATTCAGTAGATATTTCTAAAAAAGCAATTCAATCACATCAAAAACATTCCAGAGGTTTTGAATTGATTAAACAATATATGAAACGTGACTATCCTGTTCCTTCAAATGATGAAGATTATGTGTATGTAAGTCAATTGTTGCAAGCGAAAGGAATTGTGATGGGAATTGAAGCTCAACGAAGAGCAAAACCCTATAATATGGGGAGTTTGTACTGGCAACTCAACGATTGCTGGCCAGCAATTTCTTGGTCCAGCATAGATTATTTTGGTAACTGGAAAGCATTGCATTACAAAGCAAAAAATGCTTTTGACAATGTTTTAATTTCGACCATAAAAACAAAATATGATTATGATACTTATATCGTAAATGATTCCTTAAAAGATATTTCTGGTAAATTAAAATTAAAAATCATTGATTTTGAAGGTAATGAGATCTGGTCTAATTCAAAAAAGATAACAGTAAAAGCAAATTCAAGTCAGAAAGTTTATCATATTCCTCAAGTTGACATTTATAGAAAAGGATATGTTTATGTTATTGAGTTTTTTGACAGAAAATCTTACTACTATTTTGAAAAACCTAAAAATTTCGAATTACCCAAGGGAAATATTTCTAAAGTCATTTCAAAAATAAAAGAAGGTTTTATGATTACTTTAAAAAGTAAAGTTTTACAAAAAGATGTTTTTATACATACAAAAGAAAGTGGTCACTTTTCGGATAACTTTTTTGATTTACTCCCTAATGAAGAAAAGACAATTAAGTTTCAAACAGATTCAAAAGTGTTAAATGATTTAAAAATCAAAACACTAAATCAATTACTTTTTACTGAATAGTTGAGATTCTAAAAATCCCAAACCATAACCAAACATCTGGATTATTGTAGTCACTAAACTTAAAAAAGCTACTCTAAAACTTTTATTTATAATAAGAGAATCAAATAAAATTCCGATAAAATACAATTGATAAAAAAAAGAAAAATCCCAATATTTAAAGAAGGCAAGTATAATTGTTATATCTAATCCAATGATAAATAGGCTTGGGAACCAGTAGGTAATTTTTGCAGATTTTGGATATTTTCTATTCAAAATAGGTCTAGCTTTTCCGAAAGCATATGTTTGGTTAAAAAAACTAGAAATTGTATTTCTTCGCTTATGATATACAAAGGCCTCTTCAATGAGTTGAGTTTCAAAACCCTCTTTCCAAATCCTAAAGGTCAAATCAATATCCTCACCTGCTCTCATATCAGAAAATCCTTTTGTGGCCTCAAAAGCTTTTCTAGAAATTCCCATATTAAAACTTCTAAGTTGAAACTTACCTACTCCGTTTTTCTTGCCTCTAATTCCACCGGTCGTTAAAAAAGAAGTCATGGAATAATTGATTGATTTCTGCAAAGCTGTAAAATCTGGATGAGCAGCATCAGGTCCACCAAAAGCTTCTGTATAATCTATATTTAATTGATTAGAAACAACCGACAAATATTCTTTTGGAAGAATTACATCTGAATCTAAAATGATAAAATAATTACCCTTTGCTTTTAGCATACCAAAATTTCGACTAGCTCCTGGACCTGAGTTTTCTTTTTCATAATATATAATAGAAAGTTTTTCTCGATACTTTTCTACCACATCAAAACATGCAATTTTAGAACCATCTTCTACAATAACAACTTCAAAAAATTCTTGATAATCTTGATGTGTAATACTATTCAATAGCTCCTCAACTTCTTGAGGTCGATTGTAAACAGGAATGATTATGGAAAAAGTTAGACTCACTGATTTATAATTGAAAAGATCATTTTTTGACCATTAATTTGAAAAGAAACCTTATTGTGTACTTTTACTTTAATCGATTTCACATCTTCTTCAGAAACACTGTAATCTATCTTAGTTACATACTTATTTACAGCCTCAGAAAAATCAGATTCAATTTTATTTTCATCAGATTCCAATTCCAATGATTTATTATCATCACTAAATGTTAAACTAGAGCCTTTTTTACTTTTTAAATTGGTTGCGCTTACAAGTATTGTTTCCAAAATAAGAAAACCTCCTAATTCATCTATTCGTAAATATAAATCTGCATAATCACATTCTGCAAACTTAGAAATACCAGCTTTTAAAATATTTTCTTCAAGTTGTGTATCTAATTCTGTTTTTTGCATGTGTTTAAAACCATCAGATGATTTTAATAGTGTGTCAATTTTCTTAAAGAAACCCATATTTAAAAATTAAATTTCATAGTAAAAATAACATAAAAAAAACGCAAACTTTTCAGTTTGCGTTTTTGAGTAATATAAATGCTTTATTTATTCTTCAGTAAACTTATCCATTACAGAATCACTAACTCCCATGTTAGAGAATCCTCCATCATGAAATAAGTTTTGTAAGGTTACTTTTTTAGTCAAATCAGAAAATAAACTAATTGTATAATCTGCACATTCTAAAGCTGTTGCATTCCCTAATGGACTCATTTGATCTGCATATGCTAAGAAACCATCAAATCCTTTTACACCACTTCCTGCCGTAGTTGGTGTAGGAGATTGAGAAATTGTATTGACACGTACTTTTTGATCACGTCCAAAAAAGTAACCGAAACTACGAGCGATACTTTCTAAGTAAGCTTTGTTGTCTGCCATGTCATTATAATCTGGAAAAACTCGTTGTGCTGCCATGTAAGTTAATGCAACAATACTTCCCCATTCATTCATCGCGTTTTTATTGTACAAAACATTCATAGTTTTGTGAAAAGAGACCGCAGAAACGTCCCAACCTTTGGTTGTAAAATCATATTTAGGATCTGTATAATGTTTTCCTTTTCTAACATTTACAGACATACCAATAGAATGTAAGACAAAGTCAATTTTTCCGCCTAAAATCTCCATAGATTTCTCCACTAGATTTTCTAATTCTTCCATTGAAGTAGCATCTGCTGCAATTACTTGAGAACCTGTTTTTTCTGCTAATCCGTTTAATTCTCCCATTCGCATTGCAATAGGTGCATTTGTTAACACAAATTCAGCTCCTTCTTCGTGAGCTCTTTCTGCAACTTTCCAAGCAATTGAATGCTCATTTAAAGCTCCAAAAATAATTCCTTTTTTTCCTTTTAATAAATTATAAGACATACTCTTATGTTATTTAGTTTTATGGGCCAAATATAGGCTTAATTTAATAATTCTTTAGCGTGCGTGAGTGCAGTATCTGATATGTTTTTACCACTCAACATTTCTGCAATCTCAACGATTCTTTCATCGTTAGAAAGCAGTTTTAAACTTGTTTGAGTTTTCCCTTCTACTTCTTTTTTAAATACTTTAAAGTGTTGATTTCCTTTGGCAGCAATCTGAGGCAAATGAGTGATAGTAATCACTTGCATTTTCTGACTCATCAGTTGCATAATCTCAGACATTTTATTTGATATTTCACCTGAAACTCCGGTATCAATCTCATCAAAAATAATGGTTGGTAATTGACTATTCTCTGATAAAACTCTTTTTATGGATAACATAATCCTAGACAATTCACCACCAGAAGCAACTTTCTTTAATTCTCCAAAATTCCCCCCTTTATTAGCTGAAAATAAGAAAGATAATTCGTCCTTTCCATTGCTTAAGAACTTTTTAGAAGCTTCTAATTCAAGAGCAAACTTTCCATTTGGCATTCCTAACTCAGAAATATTATTTTCTAATTGTGCTATTAATTTAGGTAAAACAGCTTTTCTATTCGCTGATATTTTTGAAGCTACTTCATTTAAAGTAGATTCAATTTCTAGGACTTCTTTTTCCTTAGCGGCAATGATTTCTTCTCCGTTTTCAACTTGAGCAACTTTTTCGGAAAGTTCTTCATGAATCTGTTGCAGTTCCTCTACAGTTGAAACATAATGTTTTTTTTGTAAGTTGTAAATTAACTGTATTCTATTGCTTAAAGTATCTATTTCATTTGGATTGAATTCAATCTGTTCATTTTGATTTTCAAGTTCTATAGCGATATCATCTAACTCAATTTTTAAACTTGATATTCTTTCATACAAATCTTGATATTCTTTTGAAAAATTACTGATGCTACTCAACTTAGATTGAAGAGAATAGAGTAGATTTTGGGCACCCAAATTATCATCTACAATCATTTGTAAAGATTCAGATAAGTTTAATTTAATATCTTCAACATTATTTAGTTTTTCTAATTTTTCTTCTAGAGATTCTTGTTCACCTAAAGTTAAATTGGCTTCTTCTAATTCTTGAAATAAATACTGATTATAATCAAACTGTTGATTTGCTTCTCGTTGATTTGTTTTAAGCTCTTCAAGTTCCGAAACTGATTTTTGCCATTTTTGCAAACCTCTTTTGTATGATTCAACAATTGCAGTATTTCCAGCCAAAGCATCAATTAGTTGAAATTGAAATTGAGAATCTGAAATTTGAAGAGTCTGATGTTGTGAATGAATATCCACCAACTTGGTTTTTAATTCATTCAATACATTTAGGGTTACTGGAGTATCATTTACAAAAGCACGAGATTTCCCTGAGGGTGTAATCTCTCTTCTTAAAATGGTAATGGGTTCGTAATCTAAATCAAGTTTTTCAAACAATGGTTGCAATTCATAATTGTTGAGTTTTATTTGAGCTTCAACAACGCATTTTTTTTCTTTGTTTAATAGCGTCGAAGAATCCGCCCTGTTTCCTAAAACCAATCCTAAAGCACCTAATAAAATAGATTTTCCTGCTCCTGTTTCACCAGTAATAATAGAAAGACCTTCAGAAAAATCAATAGATAATTCTTCAATTAAAGCGTAATTTTTTATGGAAAGATGTTGTAACAATTTTAAAAAAACTAAAGACGAAAGTTAGTTAATTTTTCTCCATCGATTGGAATTGTTCGGCGAAATTCTTTGCAAAACTTGTAAAGTTCTTTGAAAACTTCTAGTTCTTGGACCATCTGAATATAAGTTAATAATC
This sequence comes from Flavobacteriaceae bacterium, assembly GCA_965660845.1. Taxonomy (GTDB): domain Bacteria; phylum Bacteroidota; class Bacteroidia; order Flavobacteriales; family Flavobacteriaceae; genus Polaribacter. The sequence goes on along the minus strand of CBFIBH010000001.1, from coordinate 846,604 downwards.
TCATCCACTTTTGCATCAAAAAATACTCTAAGAAGGTAGTTAGCAATGCTTTTATTAAAGATTCTTTCTAATCTTATTAAATTATTTTCAATGGTTTGTTTTGCTCTAAGTTTGTCTTTTGCCAATTTATCCAATCCGTTTTTATGATAATTATAAATCACTGATCTATAAGTTCTTAAATTAGGTGATAATAAATTTTCAATCAACATAAAACGATTGGTTTCTCCTACTTGATTTGTCCATGCACCAGAACCTGATTGTTGTGCTTGTAACATAGCGTTTTGAGCTTCTAACAAATATTTTTGTCCACCATTATTTGCAAATGAATCTCCATCTACTCCTAAAATAATATATACATAAAAGGCTATTGTAGAAACTAGATTCGAATCAAAACGAGTTGGATTATAAATTAGTTGATCAAACTCATTATATCTAAAATTGAAATCATTATCTCTAATGTTTAATAATGGTGATTCGTAAGAAGTATTAAACACAGGTCTTGTAGATTGAACTTGAATACTAGCTTCAAAAGTATTATTCTCCCATTTAGTTAGAATAATATTCATTGCACAATTAATCCTTTCTTGTGATTTTACTTCTTTATCTGTCCATTTTTTTTGATTGACAAACTCACGTATTGATTTTTCTAGTGTTCTAAATACAGAACGATTAGAACCAGAAATTTGATCAAAATTTACGGTTACAGTGCAATTTAACTCTTGAGAATAACTCGAGAAAGAAAGAAGAACTAAAAAGAAAGATAAAAGTTTACGCATTAATTCTCCTTCTTATTTCATTGATAATATCTTTTGCAACCTCAGATTTTTCTTTAAGAGAATACTCTTTTACTGTCTCTTTAGAATCAATAAAAGTTACCTTATTGGTGTTTACAGCAAATCCAGCACCTTTATCTTGTAATGAATTCAATACAATAGCATCCAAATTTTTTTTTCTTAGTTTTCCCAGAGCATTTTCTACTTCATTATTAGTTTCTAATGCAAAACCAACTAAAAATTGATGCTTTTTAATTTGTCCTAAAGATGCTAATATATCTTTTGTAGGTTCTAATTGAATCTCTAACGCTATATCTTTCTTTTTTATTTTCTGATCGGAAATATTTTTTGGCTTGTAATCTGCCACAGCTGCTGATAAAATAGCCACATCGACATTAGCAAAATAACGATGACATTCTTTATACATTTCTTCTGCCGTGGTTACATCAATCCTATGTACAAGTGAACTTTTAAGTTCTTGGTTTGTTGGTCCAGTTACTAAATAAACTTCTGCTCCCAAAGAACTAATTTCTTTTGCAAGAGCAAAACCCATTTTACCAGATGAATGGTTACCAATAAAACGTACAGGATCGATGGCTTCAAATGTTGGACCCGTTGTTAGCAAGAACTTTTTCCCTTTTAAAGGCAATTTTAAGGCAATATCAGCTTCAATAAAACTTAAAATATCTTCAGGTTCTGCCATTCTTCCTTCTCCAACAAGACCACTAGCTAATTCTCCACTTGCAGCTGGAATCAGAATATTACCATATTCTTGAAGTTTTAGTAAATTTTGAATTGTAGATTGATGTTTATACATATCTAAATCCATAGCAGGTGCAAAATAAACTGGACATTTTGCTGAGAGATACGTTGCCAGTAATAAATTATCGCAAGTTCCTTGAACCATTTTAGATAAAGTATTTGCAGTTGCTGGTGCAATGACCATAATATCTGTCCAAAGCCCTAAATCTACATGATTATTCCATAATTCATTTTCATCTTCTTTATCATAAAAAGTAGAATGAACAGGATTTTTTGAAAGTGTAGATAATGTAAGAGGAGTAATAAAATCTTTTGAGGCAGGTGTCATGATGACTTGTACTTCTGCCCCAGATTTTATAAACAAACGAACCAAGTTGGCCGTTTTGTAAGCGGCAATTCCAGCTGTTACACCTAATAGGATTTTTTTACCACTTAAGAAAGACATATTATTCTGCTTCTGGAACTCTGTGGTAGATTTTCTGTTCCAACCATTCTTCTACAGCAATTGCAGTTGGTTTTGGTAATTTTTCATAAAACTTAGAAACTTCTATTTGTTCTTTGTTTTCAAAAACTTCTTCTAAACTATCGTTGTATGTTGCAAACTCGTCTAGCTTATCAATTAATTCCTTTTTCAAGTCAGAATTAATTTGATTTGCTCTTTTAGCAATGATAGAAATTGCCTCATAGATATTATCTGTTGGCTGTTCTATAGCTGTTTTGTTATAGGTTACAGTTGATGTTGCTGCTTTTGTTTCCTTGTAATTCATGATTTGCTATTTGATAATTTCTTTTGTTCTGTTTTGATGGTCTCTAACATCTTATCTGAATCTTCTAAAAATTTAGATTTTGGAAAGCTCTTTGTTAACCTTTCATAAGATTGATAAACCAATTCTATTCTTTCTTGTTTTCTTCTAGTGGAACTTTTTAATACTAAATCATGAGCTGCTCTTAATCTTAAAAATAAAGCTTCTTCTTTTAGTTTAGTTCCTAAATAATCTGATAATAAATTGTCTACGGCTGTAATAGCTGCTTTGTAATTTCTAGAATCTGTAATAGCTGTTGTGTAATATGTTTTAGCTATTTCAAATGCTTTTCTTTCTAGCTTTAACCTAAGTTCTTCGTAATATTTATTTGCTTCCGTTATTCGATTAGAATTTGGATAATCGTAAATAAACTGCTGAAAAGCTTGTAATGCTTTGTTTGTATCTGTTTGATCAACGCTGTAAACTGGACTTGCAAATTTATAACTCAAGGCTGATAAAAAAGCTGCTTCTTCTTTTTTTGAACTCTTAGGGTAGTTTTTGGTAAAGCGATCAAAATAGTATCCTGCATAAGAATAATTTTTCTCGTTAAAATTTGATTGTGCTACCATAAACTGAATTCTTTCCATTTGTGGTTTTCCTCTATAGTGAGGAGTCACAATCTCAAATAAACGTAAAGCTTTGCTAAACTTTTTAGTTTCGTAATATTTAACAGCTAAACTATAACGTTCTTCCATTGTTCCTTTCCCTATGGCTCTTTGATATTCACCACATGAAACAAACAAAATAACTATAGCTGTAAGTATGTAAAACTTAATTTTTGACATTCTGCAAAAGTAAAGATAATCAATGGATTAATAAAACACTTTTTTATAATGACTTTAAACGATTAAAATCGCTTCAAATTACGTCATTAGAAATGAATGTAAGAATTAAAAAAGTGTTAATGTTATTCTGCAGCTCCAGTATCAACTGCAGCTGATGTTACAGCTAATTGCTTGATATCATTATCAAACAAATACAAACCACCTTTATCATCACCAATTAAGTTGATTTTATCTAAAATTGTTCTTGCTAACGCTTCTTCTTCAATTTGTTCAGAAACATACCATTGTAGGAAATTATGTGTAGCATAATCTTTCTCCTGTAATGTAATATGAACTAAGTCATTTATAGATTTAGAAACTTTTACTTCGTGTTCAAATAATTTTTCAAACATATCTTTAAAAGAACCAAACTCAGTTGGTGGTGCTGCTAAAGGAGAAACTTTTGCATGACCTCCTCTTTCATTTAAAAACTTGATTAATTTTAACATGTGTTCTCTTTCTTCATCAGAATGAGTGTACATAAATTGAGCAACACCTTCTAACCCTTTAACTTCTGCCCAAGAGGCCATTGCTAAATAGACTTGAGAAGATTCAGCTTCTACAGTTACTTGCTTGTTTAAAGCTTCTTCAATTTTTTTAGTAAGCATAATCTTATTTTTATTTGTGCAAATATCTTAAAAAACAAGCGAAACTAAACTTTTAAGACAATTCAATTTCAATTTTTGTTTAGACAAATTAAAAATTATGAATAAAATCAGATATTTGACTTTGTAAGTTTGAAGATGCTTTCATAAGTGGTAATCTTACATTATCTGAGCATATGTCTAGTGTTTGTAACATAGATTTAATTCCTGCAGGATTTCCTTCTGAAAAAATCAAATCAATACTGTCTGCTATTTTATAATGCAATTGATAGGCTTCTTTATGCTTTCCTTCCAATCCTAATTTAACCATCGTTGAAAATTCTTTGGGCAATCCTTCTCCAATAACGCTAATTACTCCTGATCCTCCAGCTAAAACCATTGGCAGTGTAATCATATCGTCACCAGAAATAACCAAAAAGTCTTTAGGTTTTTGTTGTAATAATCTCATTGCCTGAACCATATCTCCAGCAGCTTCTTTTACAGCTATTACATTTTCAAAATCATTTGCCAAGCGAATTATCGTCTCAGGCAACATATTGGATGAAGTTCTACTAGGAACATTATATAAAATAATAGGTTTGTTTGTAGATTCTGACACAGCTTTAAAATGCTGATAAATTCCTTCTTGTGTGGGTTTATTGTAATAGGGTGAAACAGACAAAATTGCGTCAAAATTTGATAAATCTGTTTGCTGTATTTCGTTTACAACTGCTGCTGTGTTGTTTCCTCCAATTCCTATGACCAATGGTAATCTTCCATTGTTAACTTCAATAATTTTTGATTTTACAGCTTCTTTTTCTTCTTTTGTAAGAGTAGCTGGTTCACCTGTAGTACCGAGAACAACCAAATAGTTGATACCGTTATCAATTTGATAGTTAACCAACCTTTCTAAGCCTTCAAAATCTACTGATTTATCTTGATTAAATGGAGTTACTAAAGCCACTCCAGTTCCAACAAACTTTTGCATAATAAATATTTTAATAGAATGTAAAATTAAGATTTAAAAAAGAGATATGTATATAAAATGAGACTAGTAATAGAATTTTATACAGATTTACTAGCTCTGTTTAATTTTTCTGAATTGGATATCTTATTCAAAATGGTAAGATACCTTTTTGCCTCTCCAAAAAAAGCATCTACATTTTCGGTTTTGTCAGAAATTTCTATTTCAAACAAATCTGAATTTACTTTTGCAAAACCAATTTTAAAGCCTGCATTAGATATCGCAGCAGTGTATTCTAAATACGAATGATTCTTATCAAAGAAACAAATCAATAAATCAAATGAATGTTCAATAAAGCTTTTAAAACTAACATCTGTAACTTTTCCCTGCCAATTAATATCATTTTCTGTAAAATGCTTGTAAGATGAAAGCATTCCCTTTTCGTAATTTCTAAAACTGTAAATCCTACTATTTCTAACATTTAAATATTCAGAAACTTTCTCTTGTAAATCAAATTTATGAGATAAGTCTTCTGTTGTTAAAATAGCTGCTGATCGAATAGGAAGTAATGATTTTTCTCTTTCTCTATTTTTCTTCAAAAGCTTCCCATACTCTTTCTGAATATTTTTTGCTTTTAATTTTGAGAAAACCATTAGTGATAGATTTTTGTATAGTGTATATTTGATTCCAAACAAATTTAACTAAAAAACCTCGTGTTTAAAACAAAAAATTTATTCTTATACTTTCTTGTATTTTTTCTTTCTTTTTCATGTGAAAAAGAGAACTATTCTCTTACTAAAATAAAAGGTGAGTTAATTACGCTAGATAGTACTAGCCTTTCTAAAGAGCAAATAAAAAGTGTTATAAAGCCTTATAAAGACTCCATGATTAAGGAAATTAATACTGTTATTTCTTTTGCTCCAAAAAGTTTGGTGAGAACTGATGGTAAGCTACAAAGTTCTCTTGGAAACTTAATTGCAGATTTATGTTTTGAAAAAGCAGACAGTATTTTCTTTGCTAAAACTGGTAATCATGTAGATTTTGCAATGTCTAATTATGGCGGAATTAGAGCTGGAATTGACAAAGGAAATGTGACTAATAGAAATGTTTTTGAACTCATGCCTTTTGAAAACACATTAGTTGTTGTTGAATTGACTGGAGAAAAAATTTTAGAATTAGGAACTTATTTTTTTAAAGGAAAAACTGCTCATCCTTTGTCTAAACAAGTTCAAATGAAGATCAATTCAAAAGGTTTTGATATAAGAGTATCGAATAAAATGATATTAAAAGATAAAACATACTTTGTAGCTACATCAAATTATTTGTTATCTGGTGGAGATCGAATGTATTTTTTTAAGAATCCAGTAAGTGTATTTGAAAGTAACTATTTGATTAGAAATGCAATTAAATCATATTTTAAAAGCAAAGATACTTTAGTGAGCTCTCTAGACAATCGTGTAATTTTAAACTAATGGAAAGAAGAAAATTTTTAAAACAGACCTCTGCAGTTTTAGCATACAGCACATTAGGTTCTTTGCCTTTAATTTCTTGTGAAGCCAAACAAAAACACATTACAATTTTACACACCAATGATACGCATAGTAGAATTGAACCTTTCGAGAATACACATTACAGATATGCAAATAAAGGTGGTGTTGCCAAACGTGCAAACCTAGTTGAAGAAATAAGAAAAGAAAACCCAAATACTCTGTTATTAGATGCTGGTGATATTTTTCAAGGAACTCCTTACTTTAATTATTTTGGAGGTGAATTGGAATTTAAGCTTATGAGTATGTTAAACTATGATTTAGCAACTTTAGGAAATCACGATTTTGATAATGGAATTGAGGGTTTTAAGAAACAATTACCCCATGCAAATTTTGACTTTGTATCTGCTAATTACAATTTTAAAAACACTGTTTTAGACGATATTGTAAAACCATATAAAGTTCTAGAAAGAGATGGTATTAGAATAGGAATTTTTGGTTTGGGAATTGAACTAGAAGGATTGGTGAATAAAAATTTGTACAAAGAAACTCAATATTTAGATCCTCTAGAAGTCAGTACAGACATGTCAAGGATTTTAAAAGAGGAAGAGCAGTGTGATTTAGTGATTTGTTTATCTCACCTTGGATATTATTACAAAAACAATCCGAATAAAATATCAGATTTAAATTTAGCTAAAAAAACAAAAAATATTGATTTAATTATTGGTGGTCATACGCATACTTTTTTACCAAAGCCAACTATTGTTAAGGATCTAGATGACAAAAATGTATTGATAAATCAAGTTGGAGCATACGGAATTAATATAGGTCGTGTTGATTTTTATTTTGATGCATCTAAAGAAACATCTGCAAAAGGTACTACCATACTGGTTTAAGTTTTTTTGATTTGAACGTCTAAAAGTTCAAACAATCAATTACCATGAAAAAATACTTCCCACTTATTTTAAAGTTAGTTGCTGCCTTTATTATGCTACAAACTCTATTTTTTAAATTCACCGCTGCTCAAGAAAGCGTAGATTTATTTACAACTTTAGTTGGAGAAAATGAAGCTTTTATGAGAATTGGAACAGGAATTATAGAACTTGTAGCATCAATTTTATTATTCATTCCCAAAAGAACATGGTTAGGTGCTTTGTTAGCTGCAGGAACTATGTCTGGAGCAATTTTTAGTCACATTACTATTTTAGGAATTGAGCATAATAATGATGGGGGAGCATTGTTTATTAGCGCCATTATTACTTTGTTTGTTAGTAGTGTTTTACTCTTTTTAAACAAAAAGATATTCCAATACTAGGTAAGAAATTCTCTTAATTACTTTTTGCAATAATAGCTTTACAGATTAAGAATTGAGCTATGATGTAGGTTGTCATAATGAAAACATGGTAAATTTCTTGTGATTCATAAAACTTATTGATTGACAAAATACTATCAGAAGCTATAAATAGTAATGCTCCTAAAAACAGCCATAAATTCGCTGTTAATTTATGTATTGAAAATACCAAATAAGTAACAACACCTAAGACAGAAATAACAATTCCATACACCAAAACCGGAATAAACATTGCTTCTAAATTTGGATAAATTAAATTCATTAATAGAACAAGAAATATCACAAATGGCAAAGAATGTAATACTATTTTAGTCAACGAAACTTGTTGTAAATACTTAGATGATATAGTTATATATAAAACATGTGCTAACAAAAAAGAAGCCAATCCAAATACAAAATATTCATCTTTAAACAACAACAAAGAATCTCCCCAAAAAGAAAAGAACAAAGCAGAGAGATACCAAAAATTTGGTTTCGAAACGGATACCAAATAGAAAACTGCTAAAGAAACCATCAACATAGGTTTAGCAATGAATTCTACAACTTCATTTCCAAAAATAATTGCATACATCTCAGCAATAAAGACAGTTAAGAAAAGTATATGAGCTAATGTTTTTTTCATTTTATATTATTAGATTGATAAAATCTTGTTCAGAAATGATGGCAATTCCTAAGCTGTCTGCTTTTTCTTTTTTACTTGGTCCCATATTATCTCCTGCAACCACATAGGTTGTTTTTTTAGAAATAGAAGAACTTACTTTTCCGCCATTATCTTCAATCGCTTTCTTGAGTTCATTTCTACTCATTTGATGAAACACTCCCGAAACAACAAATACATTTCCTTGTAATTTATCTGTTTGTCCAGCTAAATCTTCTTCTGAAACCTGTAACTGAATTCCGTTTGATTTTAATCGATCAATCAACTGTATATTTCCCAAGTTATTTGAGAACTCTAAAATACTTTCTGCTATTTTATCTCCAATTTCATCCACAGAAATCAACGTTTCAAAATCTGCTGCTAATAAATTATCAATCGATTTAAAATGCTTTGCTAATTTTTTAGCTACTGTTTCTCCAACAAATCGAATTCCTAAAGCAAACAATACTTTTTCAAAAGGAACTTGTTTTGATTTTTTAATTCCTTCAATCATGTTTTGAGCAGACTTTTCTGCCATTCTCTCTAAAGGAATTACTTTCTCTACATTTAAATCGTACAAATCTGCGTAGTTTTCTATCAACCCTTCTTTACGCAACAAATCAACGGTTTCTCCACCTAAACCTTCTATATCCATTGCTTTTCTGGAAATAAAATGCTGTATTCTTCCTGTTATTTGAGGAGCACAACCATAGGTGTTTGGACAATAATGCTTTGCATCTCCATCGGTTCTAATCAATTCAGTATTACATTCTGGACAATGAGTTGCATAACTAGTTGGATTAGAATCTTTAGGTCTCTGACTCAAATCTACTCCTAAAATTTTCGGAATAATTTCTCCACCTTTTTCAACAAATAATGTATCTCCAACTCGTATATCGTGTTTTTCAATTTGATCCGCATTGTGTAATGAAGCTCTTTTTACAATCGTTCCTGCCAATTGAACGGGTTCTAAATTAGCGACAGGAGTTATTGCTCCAGTCCGTCCAACTTGATAAGTGATATCATTCAAAACTGTAGAAACTTGTTCTGCTTTGAACTTATATGCAATTGCCCAACGTGGAGCTTTTGCTGTGTATCCTAATTCTTCCTGTTGTTGTAAATTATTTACTTTGATAACAACCCCATCAGTTTCATAAGGCAACTCATGACGTTTAGAATCCCAATGATTGACAAACTCAAAAACTTCATCAATGGTTTGAGCAACCACTATTGTTTTGGGAACTTTAAATCCAGAATTTCTTGCAGCTTCTAAAATTTCAGAATGAGTTTTATAAGTTCTATCATTTGTTACTACTTGATACAATAAGCAATCTAAAGGACGTTTTGCAACCTCTGCACTATCTTGCAATTTTAAACTTCCACTAGCAGTATTTCTAGGGTTTCTATATTCCTCTTCTCCATTAACTACTCGTTCTTCATTCATTTTTTGAAATCCATCAAGTGGCAAAATAATCTCACCTCTAATTTCAAAATCAGGAATAAACTCATTTTTTAATTGCAAAGGAATCGATTTTATGGTTCTGATGTTTGTAGTAACATCATCACCTTGAAAACCATCTCCTCTTGTCACAGCTTTTACAAATTCACCATTTTCATACGTTAAATTTATAGATGCTCCATCATATTTCAATTCACAAGTATATTCTGTTTCTATTGTCCCTAAAACCTTTTGAATTCGTTTTTCCCAATCCAATAAATCTTCTTTTGAATAGGAATTATCCAATGAATACATTCGATTTTTATGAATGACTGTTTCAAAATTTTTGGTGATTTGACCTCCTACTCTCTGAGTAGGTGAATTGGCATCAAAAAACTCAGGATTATCTTGTTCTAACTTCTCAAGTTCCTTAAGCTTTTGGTCAAAATCATAATCAGAAATCGTAGCATTATCTAACACATAATAATTGTAATTATGTTGATTTAACTCTTCTCTAAGTGATCGTATTTTTTGTTGAGTTGTACTCATATAGCATCAAAAATAAAACATTATTTAAACATAATTGAAGAAATAAAAATTTATATGTAACAAAGGTTACACAAGGGTTTTATATGATATTTATCATACTAAAAAAGAACTTGAGTTTCTAATTTTGAAGTGTAAATTATTGAAGCATGAAAAATTTAGTCATTTTAGGAGCTGGTACATCTGGAACAATGATGGCAAATCATTTAGTCTCTAAACTTCCAAAAAAAGAATGGAAAATAAATATAATAGACCAGTATAAAACGCATTATTACCAACCTGGATTTTTGTTTTTACCTTTTGATATCTACAATGAAAATCAAGTCAAAAAAGTTGGAAAAAAATTTATTCCAAAAGGAGTGAATTATATTCAGAAAAAAATTGAAAAAATTGATGCTAAAAATAATCTTGTAGTATTAGAAAACGGCATAGTTTCATACGATTTACTTGTAATTGCTACAGGTTCTAAAACTACACCAGATGAGGTTGAAGGTATGTTAAGTAAAGAATGGTATAAATCTATTTTTGACTTCTACACATATGAAGGTGCATTAGCATTAAGAAATAAATTAAGAGATTTTAAAGGTGGCAAATTAGTAGTTCATATTACTGAAATGCCAATTAAGTGTCCAGTCGCTCCTCTAGAATTTGCATTTTTAGCAGATTCATATTTTCAAAAAAAAGGAATTAGAGACAAAGTAGAAATCACTTATGTTACTCCTTTAAGTGGAGCATTTACTAAAGAATACACGTCAAAAACATTAGGATATTTATTGGAAGATAAAAACATAAAAATAGTTACTGATTTTGCTATTGAAAAAGTTGATTTTGAAAACAATAAAATTATTGATTATGCAGATACTGAAGTGGACTATGATTTATTGGTAACAGTACCTACTAATATGGGTGATGAAGTCATAAAACGTTCTGGATTAGGAGACGATTTAAATTTTGTACCAACACATCCAAATACGTTACAATCTTTAGAAAATGAGAATATTTTTGTTATTGGTGATGCTACAAATGTGCCTGCTTCTAAAGCTGGTTCTGTTGCACACTTCCAAGCGGAAACACTTACAGACAATATATTACTGTATCTAAATAATAAACCTTTAAAAGAGGAATTTGATGGACATGCCAATTGTTTTATAGAAACTGGCAAAAACAAAGCACTATTAATCGACTTTAATTATGAGCAAGAACCAGTTACAGGAACTTTTCCGATAACAGGTATTGGACCATTAAAACTTTTAAAAGAAAGCATTTTTAATCATTGGGGGAAATTAGCCTTTAGATGGATTTATTGGAATGTTCTACTAAAAGGAATTCCAATCCCTTTTGTGTCTAGAAATATGAATACAGCAGGAAAAAATATTAACAATTAAAAACTACAAAATGATAAAAACAATAAAACAAGTTGAAATTAAAATAAACGACGAAGGATATTTAACCGATTTTTCTCAATGGACAAAAGAGATAGGATTAGAAATCGCCAAAGAACATGAAATTGAATTGACAGAAAAACACTGGGAAGTAATTTCTTTTATTCAAGAACAAGTTGCTGCAAATAAACCTTTATCTATAAGAGGAATTAAAAAAAGTGGAGTTATTGATATCAAACAGTTTTATGCCCTATTTCCTGGAGGTCCTTTAAAAGTATCAACAAAAATAGCAGGTGTACCAAAACCAAAAAGTTGTATCTAAATAAAACATAGAAATCATGGGAAAAACAAAAGTTAGAAAAATGCTTTTCATTTTATCAAAAGCAACAATAGAAAACGTATATGCAGCTTTTATTATGGCGAATGGAGCTAGAATGGAAGGCATAGAATCAGAAATATTTTTTACTTTTTTTGGCTTAGAAGCTATACAGAAAAAGAAACTAGAACATTTAAGAGTAGCAACAGTTGGTAATCCTGCCATGCATATTCCTACTATGTTAGGTGGTTTACCAGGAATGGAGGCTTTAGCAACAAAAATGATGAAAAAAGAAATGGAAAAATTAGATATGCCACCAGTTGGAGAATTTCTAGAAATTCTTTCAGATTCAGGATGTCGACTATGGGCTTGTAAATTGGCTGTAGAAATGTTTCATCTAAAAAAAGAGGATTTAATTGATGAAGTTGAAGATATCATTACAGTTGGTGATTTTTATGCAAGAGCTGATCAAGAAAATACACATCTCTTATTTATTTAAAAAACAAAAACCCAAAACGCATTGTTTTGGGTTTTTATTTTTTATATTTTTTTTTAATAATAAGTAAACCTTCTCACTTTTGCGATGTGTTTTGCCAAACGAATTACTTGATGACTGTATCCATATTCGTTATCATACCAAACATATAATACAACTGTATCAGCATCCGTAATAGTAGCTTTGCTATCAAAAATTGAAGGAGCTGTAGTTCCAACTATATCAGATGATACCAACTCATTATCTAAAGAATATTTTATTTGCTCAACCAAATCACCTTCTAATGCATAATGTTTCATCATAGCATTGATATTCTCTGTAGTTACTTCTGATCGTAATTGAAGGTTTAAAATCGCTAAAGATCCATTAGGAACTGGAACTCGAATTGCATTGGATGTTAACTTTCCTTCTAAAGCTGGTAATGCTTTTGCTACTGCTTTTCCTGCACCGGTTTCTGTGATTACCATATTTAAAGCTGCCGCTCTTCCTCTTCTGTATTTTTTATGCATATTATCCACCAAATTCTGATCGTTTGTATATGCATGAATAGTTTCTAAGTGTCCTTTTTTGATTCCAAAGTTATCTTCCATTACCTTTAGAATTGGAGTAATAGCATTTGTAGTGCATGAAGCTGCTGAAAATATATCTACATCATTAGAGTCATATTTCCTATGGTTTACACCATGAACAATGTTTGGAATTCCTTTTCCAGGTGCAGTTAATAATACTTTACTAGCCCCTTTTGCTTTTAAATGACGACTTAAGGCTTCATCATCTCTAAATGCTCCTGTATTATCAATAATTAATGCATCTTCTATACCATAAGAAGTGTAATCAATATCTTCTGGTGCATTTGCAGAAATCATATTAACAGTAGTTCCGTTAATAATTAATGCATTGTTTTCTACATCAATTTGAACTGTTCCTGAAAAATCTCCATGAACAGAATCAATACTTAATAATGATGCTCTTTTTTCTAAAACAGTTGCATTGATATCTCCGCGAGTTACAATTGCTCTTAATCTAAGTTGAGAACCTTTTCCCATTTTGGTCATCAATTCTCTTGCTAACAATCGTCCAATTCTACCAAAACCATACAAAACAACATCTTTAGGCTTTATTCCGTTTGCTTCTGTTGCTCCAATTAATTTATTTCTAACAAAAGTAACTTTATCATTGCATGCGTTATCACTCAAATGACATTCATAAGCTAATTTACCAATATCTAACTTTGCAGAGGGTAAATCTAATTGCTGAATAGCTTTGGCGATTTCTAAAGCATCGTAAATAGAGATCTCTTTTGCTACAAATTCTTTAGCATAATTGATTAAATTTAATACATCTGCTGCTCTTTTATCTACAAGCGGATTTCTAAATAATACAAGTTCTATTGACTTGTCATACCATAAATCATTTACAATATTCATGAACTCAACAGTGGCTCTTCTTGTTTTAGCTTGAGCTACTACTTCTTGTTCGTAATTGGATAGTGTTAACATCGTAGTTTTTAAGTTTTAAAATTTGTGCAAAAGTATTAATTTCAAACGATTTCGTAAGACTTTTTTGCAACAAAAAACCTCAACATACTGTTGAGGTTTTTTTAGCATTATTATTTCTTTTATCTATAAATATATCGATCAATTTCTCCGTCTTTATTCATAATTTCAAATACTAGAGGAGTTCTGTTCTTGTATGCTTGGTCTAAAAGCTTAGAGGCTTCTGCAGCATCTTTTACTTTCTTTTTATTGATGCTAACAACAATACTTCCTTCTCCAATTCCAGAATATGAAAAGCTTTCATTAAAACTTCTAATAATTTTAGCTCCACCTTTTAAATCAAACTTCTTCTTTTCGTTTTTTGTTAAATCTTTTAGTTCAATTCTAAAAGGTCTTGAGACATAAGTATTCTTTTTGCTCAACATCACTTTTTTAGTCATATTGGTACCATTTCTATCAATAGTAACATTCACATATTCTCCAGGTCTTTTCGCAGTCAGTTGTCCTTTTAAGTCTGAAAACTTTGTTATAGCTACATTGTTTATGCCTTTGATAATATCTCCCTCTTTTAATCCAGCTCTTTTAGCACCACTATCATCTGGTGTTCCTGCAATTTTTACTCCCTCAATATCAGAATTAGAGTTGTCCACACTTATTCCTAATACGGCTTCTTGCACACTTCCAAATTCTAAAAGGTCATCTACAATTTTTTTTGCTATGTTAGATGGAACTGCAAAAGAATAACCAACATAAGAGCCTGTTCTTGATGTGATTGCAGTATTGATTCCAACTAATTCCCCACGTATATTTACCAAAGCTCCACCACTATTTCCCGGATTCACAGCTGCATCAGTTTGCAAAAAAGAATCTATAATATCTCCATTTCCTTGTAAATCTCTTCCTTTAGCACTAATAATTCCTGCTGTTACAGTAGAAGTTAAGTTGTAAGGATTTCCAACAGCTAAAACCCACTCACCTACTTTTACATTGTCAGAATTTGCAAATGGGATGTATGGGAGTTGACTTTCAGCATTAATCTTCAATAAAGCAATATCATTCTTTTCATCTGAACCAATTAACTCTGCTTTGAATTTTTTACGATTGTTCAAAGTTATCTCTAATTCTGTAGCATTCGCAATTACATGATTGTTGGTTACAATATATCCATCGGAAGAAATAATAACTCCACTTCCGGTTCCGACTTGTTCGTATTTTCTTGGTCCATTAAATAAATCTGCCCAACTTGAGACTCCTGTTTTAACTGCTCTGTTTTTAACATGAACAACTGCATTTAAACTTCTCTCTGCAGCCAATGTAAAACTTGTTGAAGTACTGTTTTCATCAAAACTAGGCGTTACATAATTTGATTTTACCATAGGAAAAGGATCGTTAACACTTTTCTCTATGACAACAGGTTTTTCTAAAAACAGCTTATAACCACCCAAAGCAATTGAACCTCCTAGAATGGCAACAAATAAAAAATTAACTAACTTTTTCATGTTCTTTGTTTTAATTGATTCAAAAATAAAAATTTTAGGTTTCTATGGACTGAACTTAACTATTCTTAACGAATTTTAACCCTCTATTAACAATCTATAGTTCAAGCCCTTTTTCTATATTTGTAACAATGATTATTCCATTTTATAAATACCAAGGAACAGGAAATGACTTTGTCATGATAGACAATAGAAATCTTGAATTTCCTAAAAAAAACACAAGCTTTATCAGCAGAATTTGTGACCGACATTTTGGCATTGGTGCTGACGGTTTGATATTGTTAGAAAACGATATTGAAACTGATTTTGCAATGGTTTACTATAATTCTGACGGAAATGAAAGCACTATGTGTGGTAATGGAGGAAGATGTATTGTAGCTTTTGCTAAGCAATTAAATTTGATTGAAAAAGAAACTACATTTATTGCTATTGATGGAAAACACAATGCATCTATTGAAAACGATATTGTGTCGTTGCAAATGATTGATGTTGATAAAGTTCAGATATATGATTCTCATGTTTTTGCAAATACCGGTTCTCCTCATCATGTTGAAGTTGTAAAAAACATAGATGAGTATCCAGTTTTTAAAAATGGGAGAAAAATTAGAAATCAATTGTATGGAAAAGAAGGAAGTAACATAAACTTTATTGAACATCAGAATGATAATTCTTTTCGAATAAGGACTTATGAACGTGGGGTTGAAAACGAAACACTTGCTTGTGGAACTGGAGTAACTGCTGCTGCAATTGCAATGCATGCAACAAAAAAAACTCATAAGAAAACAATCAAATTACAAGTTGAAGGCGGTGAATTAACAGTTAGTTTTGACGAGGATAATGGGTCGTATTCTAATGTTATTTTAACAGGTCCAGCTACATTCGTTTATAAAGGACAAATTGAATTGAAATGAGAGGAGAAAACATAGTTCTTAGAGCCTTAGAACCTGAAGATGCAGATTTTCTATATGAAATTGAGAATGATGAAAATCTCTGGGAAATAAGTCAGACTCAAACTCCTTTTTCAAAATTTATATTGAAAGATTACATTAAAAATGCACATTTAGATATTTATACTGCAAAACAAGTTCGTTTTATCATTGAAAAGAAAACTCCCAAAGAAGCTATTGGTATGATAGATTTATTTGACTTTGACCCCAAAAATAAAAGAGCAGGAATTGGTATTCTCTTAAAAGAAAAGAATAGAAAAAATGGTTATGCCTCTGAGGCTTTATATCTTTTAATTGAATATTCTTTTTCAATTTTACATTTACATCAAATCCATGCAAATATTATAGTTAATAATAATTCTAGTATTAAGCTATTTGAAAAATTCAATTTTCAAAAAGTTGGAGTTAAGAAAGACTGGATTTATACCAACAATGAGTACAAAGACGAAATTTTATATCAATTAATCAATGAATAAAAAACAAATTTTAGGAATTGGATTGATTACAGGATTGATTGCTATTTACGTAGCTTTCAATTTTTATCAAAAAATTTATGGTGAAAGTGTTATTAAACAGGGTTTTATCTTTATAAAGACTGGAGATTCTCTAAACGAATTATCTACTTATTTAAAACCGTATATAAAAGATATTGAGGATTTTAAATGGGTGGCAAAACAAAAATCATACACAAAAATTAGAGCAGGTAAATTTGAAATAAAAAAAGGGATTTCAAACAATGATTTAATAAATCATTTAAGAGTTGGAAAACAAACTCCTGTAAAAGTGGTTTTCAATAATCAGGATACTATAGAAAAACTGGCAGGTAGAATTGCACCACAAATTGAAGCAGATTCATTAGAAATACTTACAGCAATTACAGATAAAAAGTTTCTATCAAAAATAGGAGCAAGTAGGGAAGAAATATTAGGAAGGTTTATTCCAAATACCTACGAGTTTTTTTGGAACACTTCTGGGGTTGATTTTAGGGGCAGAATGTTAAAAGAATATTATAGATTCTGGAATGAGAATCGTTTAGCAAAAGCTAAAAAGCTAAATATGACACCAATTGAAGTGATGAATTTAGCCTCTATAGTTCAAAAGGAAACTAATAAGGTTGTTGAAAGACCTATTGTTGCTGGTTTGTATTTGAATCGTTTAAAATCAAAAATGCCTCTTCAAGCAGATCCAACAATCGTTTATATTTTAAAACAACAAAAAGGGCAGGATTTTATAGTAAAAAGAGTCTTAAGAAAAGATCTAAAAATAAAATCTCCATACAATACCTATCAAAATAGAGGTTTACCACCTGCTTTAATTTCGATGCCAGATATCTCATCTATAGATGCTGTTTTAAATTATAAAAAGCATAACTTTTATTACATGTGTGCCAGTGTTGATAATCCTGGATATCATGAATTTGCAAATTCTTTAAAACAACATAATAGAAATGCTAAGCGTTATCAAAGACAATTAAATCTTCAAGGAATTCTTAGATAATGAAAAACATATGTTTTTTTTTGTTTCTAATTCCAATTCTAGCAATTGGTCAAAAATCAAATTTTTGGAAAGCCTCCGATACACTAAATAAATCCAGAAGAAACTTTTTAATTGTAACTGAAACTATTGCAGCTACTGGAACTTTAATTGCATTGAATGAACTTTGGTATGCAGATTATCCTCGAAGAAGTTTTCATTTTAAAAATGACAACAAACAATGGCTTCAAATGGATAAGCTAGGTCATGTTATGACTTCATATTATGTTGGTAAAGTTGGTATGGATATATTAAACTGGTCTGGAGTTAGTAAAAAAAATCAACTTATTTACGGAGCTACTGCAGGTTTTACCTTCTTAACTGCTGTAGAGGTTCTGGATGGATTTTCTACTGAATGGGGATTTTCTTGATATAGCATCAAATGCTTTAGGAACAGGAATATTAGTTGGTCAAGAGTTACTTTGGGAGGAACAACGAATCAAGTTGAAATATTCTTTTAGTCAAAGTCCTTATACAAATCAAAGACCTGATGTTTTAGGTCAAAACTTTTTAGAACAAACGATAAAAGATTATAACGGTCAAACTTATTGGCTATCTGCAAACTTGTGGTCATTTAACAAAGATTCAAATATCCCAAAATGGTTAAATGTAGCTTTTGGCTATGGTGCAGATGGAATGTTGTTTGCAAATTCTAGTCCCTCTAACTCTATATCACAAAATCCATACAGACAATTTTATTTAAGTTTAGATGTTGATTTAGAAAGAATTAAAACAAACTCTAAGTTTCTAAAAAGTGTATTTTCTGTCATTAATTTTATTAAAATTCCAGCTCCAACATTAGAATTAACCTCAAAAAATGGAGTTAAATTCCACTTTTTATATTTCTAATTATTTTATTTCTGAATAATAAAAATAGCAGGTTTTTTATGTAAATCTGGTGATGTTTTTTTCCAATCAGCAACTGTATAAGTTTTAATATATTCATCTTGTAATGAAATATTAACTGCTATGCACAATTGGGTAGATGGAGTTAAAACAGATTTTAAATCTGAGAACATTTTCTCGTTTCTGTATGGAGTTTCGATAAAAATTTGAGATTGGTTTTTATCTTTTGACAAACGTTCCAAATCTTTGATTGCTTTTTTCCTTTCTGACGAATCAATTGGTAAATAACCATTAAAAGCAAAATTTTGACCGTTCATTCCAGATGCCATTAAAGCCATTAAAATGGAAGAAGGACCTACTAATGGAATTACTTTGATGTTTTTTTCGTGTGCTAATTTTACAATCGTTGCTCCAGGATCTGCAACAGCTGGAACACCAGCTTCTGAAAGTAAACCAACTGAAATACCTTCTTCACATACATCTAAATAGGTTTGAGTTTCCAATTCATCTGCATATTTATCTAGCTTCATAATGGTTAAAGAAGGTTGAGATTTGCTAGGCGATATTTTTTTTATAAATCGTCTGGATGTTTTTTCATTTTCAACAATATAAAAATCAATTTGCTCAATTACCTTTTTCACAGATAATGGCAACACCTCAAAAGGTTCAGTTTCTCCTAAAGTTGTCGGAATTAAATATAAATTTCCTTTCATGTCAGTCTTTTTGCTATAATCTCACAAGCCTCGTCTAGCATTTTAAAAACATTTTCAAATCCATCATCTCCGCCATAATATGGATCTGGAACATTTTTGTTAGCATCAGGATTTACTTCATTTAAAATCATTTTCACTTTCAATTCATCTACCTGATTTCTAGCTTTCATCAAAACATTATGATAATTACTTTCGTCCATCACATAGATTTCATCAAAGATATCAAAATCATTGGTTTCGAATTTTCGAGCTCTTTGACTTGTTATATCAATTCCATATTTACGAGCAACTTCGATAGATCTTTTATCAGGTAAATGACCAGTATGATAGCTAGCTGTTCCAGCAGAATCAACAAAAATGTAATTGGAATTAACTTTAGATTTTAGAATACCTTCTGCCAAAGGAGAACGGCAAATATTCCCCAAACAAACCATTAGTACTCTTTTCATGTATCAATTTAGAAGGTTAACTTCTTGGTAAGATCTTCTACGTATTTTCTAAACTGTTTATCAGTTTCAGTTAAATTATCAACCGTTTTACAAGCATGTAAAACAGTCGCATGATCTCTCTGACCAATTTGTGCGCCAATACTAGCCAATGAAGTTTTAGTCATTCTTTTTGCAAAAAACATAGCCAATTGTCTAGCTTGTACGATATGTCTTTTTCTAGTTTTAGACTGAAGTGTAACAACATCCATATCAAAGTATTTAGAAACTACTTTTTGGATATAATCAATTGAAACTTCTTTCTTAGTGTTTTTAACAAATTTATCTACTATTTGCTTAGCCAATTCTAATGAGAATTCTCTTCTGTTAAAAGAAGCCTGAGCAATCATTGATATAATAACACCTTCTAATTCTCTAACATTAGATTTGATGTTTTTTGCAATGTATTCAACAATCTCTTCTGGCATTTCAACGCCATCTCTAAATAATTTATTCTGAAGAATGGAAATTCTAGTTTCATAATCTGGAGATTGTAATTCAGCAGATAATCCCCATTTGAAACGAGATAACAAACGCTGTTCGATATCTTGCATATCAACAGGAGCCTTATCTGAAGTTAAGATAACCTGTTTACCATTTTGATGTAAATGATTGAATATATGGAAGAAAACATCTTGAGTTGCTGCTTTACCTGATAAAAATTGAACATCGTCAATAATTAATACATCAATCATTTGATAGAAATGAATAAAGTCATTTCTTGTATTTGATTTTACAGAATCTATAAACTGTTGCGTAAATTTCTCTGAAGAGATATACAAAACAGTTTTATCCGGATATTTATCTTTTATATCAACACCAATAGCATGAGCTAAATGTGTTTTTCCTAAGCCAACTCCTCCATAAACTAACAAAGGATTAAAAGATGTTCCTCCAGGTTTATTGGCAACTGCCATTCCAGCAGATCTAGCTAACCTATTTGAATCACCTTCTACAAAATTTTTGAAATTATAATTTGGATTTAGTTGAGATTCAATCTTCACTTTTTGTAACCCTGGGATTACAAACGGATTTCTTAATTCTCGTTTATTAACCTCAACAGGTACAGATACTTTTTGCGGTTTTAAAGGATCTCTATTAGAACTTGGAATTTTTACAATTTGAGGACGATTACTGCTGTAAGTATTTTCCATTGTCACATCGTAAATCAGTTTTGCGTCATTTCCTAGTTCTCTAACTAAAGCAACACGTAATAATTTGATATAATGCTCTTCTAACCACTCGTAAAAAAATTTACTAGGAACTTGTATAGTGAGAGCTTCTCCAGATAACTTTACGGGTTTTATTGGTTCGAACCAAGTCTTATATGCTTGAGGCTTAATGTTGTCATTTATAAAAGACAAACATTCATTCCAAACCGATTCAGCCGTTTTAGCCATAAATAATATTAGAAGTTAGTTGTTAACAAAAATTTGGTTAATTCTTCCTTTTTCTACGCACTACAAAAGTGTGAATAAAAAAGATTATAAAAAAATCAAATTACTATTGATTATTAATTATTTTTTACGTAATATCGATTCTAAAATTGTTTAAAATACTTGAAAAAATTCTCAACAAAAACTAGAATCCGCTATGGCGAAACAGACCAAATGGGTGTTGTTTACCACGGCAACTATGCTCAATATTTTGAGCTTGCTCGAACTGAATGGTTAAGAGCGTTAGGAGTTACTTACAAAGATATGGAATTGAGCGGAATTAACTTACCTGTTATTGTGTTAAATTTCAACTTTTTACAATTTGCACTTTATGATGACATTATTAACATTGAGGTTGAACTAAAGAAAAAACCGATGGCAAAAATTGAGTTTTTTTACACTATAAGTAATCAACAAAATGAGGTGCTTTGTACTGGAAGTTCAACATTAGCTTTCATGAATTCAAAAACAAACAAACCTATGAGATGTCCAGAATATATCTTAGACAAATTAAACATCTAATCTTTTAGCTTTGATTTTGTGGAAGTTAGCTAGCTTTTCTTCAATCATAACTGATTCACTTTTACGAACTTCTAAAATAAGTTTGCAACTCATTTTTAAATCTTGCCTTAGAATATTTAACTGATTTTCTTTAATAAATCGCATTGCTACATTGATTTCTTCGTGTCCAAATTCAAGCTGAAAAGAAACATTAATTGTTTTCTCTATAATATCAGAATTCTCTAATGCTAATTTTGCAGATGTTTTATACGCTTGGATTAAACCCCCTACTCCTAATTTAGTACCTCCAAAATAACGTACTGACACAACTAAAATATTTGTAACATCAAAAGATTGTATCTGACCATAAATTGGCAATCCAGCAGAATTACTTGGTTCTCCATCATCATTTACTCTATAAGCAATCTGTTCTGTTCCTAATTGCCACGCGTAACAAAAATGTCTTGCAGAAGAATGTTTCTTCTTTAAAATAGATAAGCAATCGTCAATTTCACTTTCAGACAGTACAGGAAAAGCATATCCATAAAATTTACTGCCTTTTTCCTTAAAAAGGGTTTCTACAGAGGGTTTGTTTATAGTTTTGTACGAATCCTTCATATTAAGAGTTGGCAACTAATGCTATACTAATTAAAGCCAATGCTATACCAATCCAATTTTTAAAAAATAGCTTTTCTTTAAAAAGTAACAAACCAAAAAAAGTAGATAGGATTACTATACCAACATTATTTAATGTAAAGAGAGTAGAACTTTCTAATCCATCGGTCTTAAGAGCTTTTAATAAATATACAATGGAATAGTAATTTGGAATTCCTAACATAATTCCTCCTAAAATATTTTTCCATTGAAAAGTAAATTTTCCCTTCAGCTTTTGGAGTACTAAAAATGAAATCCCAAACACAAAAGCGAAAGCAAATATTGTAGCTGAAAAGATTGGAACCCCTTCATCTCCAACGTATGTAGTTTCTACATATTTTAAAGACGTATCAATACAACCGGATCCAAAAAAGACAAGCAATGGATAGATTAAATGTTTCTTATCAAATGAATCTTTGCTGTTTTTTATGGAAGTCAAATAAACAGCAACCAATGCCATTAGAATTCCTATAATTTTTAAAATTCCAGCGGATTCATTGTATACTACAAATCCAAAAACGATTGGAATAACAACTGACATTTTACTAGAAACAGATGCAACAGAGAGTCCATTTATTTGGGATGTTAAAGCCATTACATTAAATACAAAAATGAATAAAAGACCTAACAAAAATGCTCCAATAAACCATTCCTTTTCAATTATTTCAGATGGAGGAATAATTCTTTCAGCAGATAAAAGTCCTACAGAAAAAGCTACTAAATAATTTACAACAATCGCTTGTAGTGTATTGATTTTTAAGACATCAAAAAGTTTAAAAATAACAAATAAAAAACTAGATATACAAATACTTATTAGCAGGTAAATCATTAAAAGTATTCTTTAAGAGTTAGTAAATCAACAATGTCTTCTTTTACAGGATTTAAATTCCACACATGGATTCCTAATTCTTTTGCTGCTTCTGTATTTTCTTTTGTATCATCAATAAAAAGAGTTTCTTCTGGCTTTAGATTATTTTCCTCTAAAACAAATTCGTAAATATCGTAATTGGATTTTCTAAAATGAATTTCATGAGATAAATAAAACCTTTCAAAACAGTTTTTAAAATTATTGTATTGTTGAATACCCCAGTTTTCTTGAACCCAAGAAATATGCATTTGATTGGTATTGCTTAATAGAAACAATCTGTATTTATTTGAAAAACTCAATTCTTTGATGAAATCTAATCTTGATTTTGGAGTATCTAACAGAATTGAATTCCATGCATATTTAAAATCTGACTCAGAAATTGATGGGCACAACTTTTTAAATGCATCTATAAATTCTTGAGTTGTTAATAAACCCATTTCATACAATTGTACAAAATGAAGCATTTGTTGAGTGATTTGTTTCACTCCCAATTCATAGAGTTTTGTTTCTGTTGCTGGTTTGTCTAAATTGATGAAAATATCACCAAAATCGAAGATGATATTTTTAATCATTCCTGTAAATTTTTAAAACATCACTCAAAATTTTTAACTCTTTAATTGGTGTTTTTTGAAATTGAGGAGCACAAACACCTTTCTCAAAACTTAAGTCTCCAGTAAAAACTCTAGCTTCATCCCAGAGATTTGTATCTATAAAAGAATGTAATGTCTTAGTTCCGCCTTCAATAATAACAGATTGAATATTATTCTTATGAAGTTTGTCAAGAATTATTCTAGGTGAACTTTCATTAATTATAATAGTCTGAGATTCGTCATTAAAGACTTGAAAGGATGTTGAAAGAGAATTGTGTTTGTCAATTACAACTCTGATAGGATTATCACCCTTAATTTCTCTTGTCGTAAGACTTGGGTTGTCTTGCAAAACAGTGTTCCCACCAACCAGAATAGCATGTTCTTCTGCTCTCCATTGATGTACTATTTGACGTGAATTTCTATTAGATATCCAAACAGGTTTGTTTTCTTTTTTAGATTCAGGAGCAATAAACCCATTTTTTGTCTCAGCCCATTTTAAAATAATGTAGGGTCTCTTTTTATTATGAACTGCAAAAAACCGCTTATGATGTTCCTTACATTCATTCTCTAACACACCAACTTTTACATTAATTCCCGTAGATTTCAATTTTTTAATTCCTTTACCACCAACTAGTGGGTTAGTATCCATACAACCAATAACAACTCTTTTGATTTTATTATCAATAATTAAATCTGAACAAGGAGGTGTTTTACCAGTATGTGAACAGGGTTCAAGAGTTACATATAATGTAGATTTTGAAAGTAATTCTTTTTTCTCAACCGAGTTAATTGCATTTACTTCTGCATGATTTCCTCCATAAGGAGATGTGAAACCTTCACCAATTATAGTATCATTATATATAATAACTGCTCCTACAGAGGGATTGGGTCTTGTAGTACCTATTCCTTTTTTTGCAAGTTCAAGACAGCGTTTTATGTAAAAATTGTCCGTCATTTAACCTTAATTTCTTGAACTGAATTAATAGGAAACAAATGAGTAAAACCTAATACTTTAAATTCTAAATCTCCTCGAAATCGAATCTTTATACTTTTATTAAGAGCTGAATCTATCAATCCTCCTAGAATTCCGTTTTTATTATTTTTAAAAATTTTCTTGGTTGGAATTTCTACCTTCATTGGAACTGCAAACTCTTTTTTTGCTGGAATCTTAAAGGGTTTAGATGTGACTTTAGCCACGCGAGCACCATTAACCCAAACATTAATTCCATCAGAAGATAAAGTGCCTCCAATATCATTTGGATTGTTAAAAACTGCATCTGCAAGCAATGTAACTTTCTTATTATCAAAACTAACTACAGTCACATTATCAACTTTCACAAATGTTGGTTTTTTTCTGACCGCACAGCTAGAAATCAAAAATGTTACACACACTAATAGGATAAAATTTCGCATCAGAAATCGGTTTTAATTGGGTAAATTGCCATGACAAAAATAGGAGTTTCTATGGGAACATCAGAGTATATCATAAGGGAGATTCAACAAAAAGACAATAAATCTATAGCTCAAGTAGTAAGGGATGTATTGATTGAATTTGGAGTACCAAAAGTTGGAACAGCCTATGAAGATAAAGCTTTAGATTGTATGTTTGAAACCTATCAAAAAGAAAAAGCAAGCTACTTTGTAATTGAGTATCAAGGTAAAATAATTGGTGGTGCCGGTATTGCTCAATTAGATAATTTTGAAGGTAACATATGTGAATTACAAAAAATGTATTTTTTACCTATTGCTAGAGGAAAAGGATTAGGTTTCAAAATGATTTTAAATTGTTTACAAAAAGGAAAAGAATTTGGATTTAATCAGTGCTATCTTGAAACAATGCCCTATATGGATTCTGCAAGAGCATTGTATAAAAAAAATGGCTTTGTACCATTAGATAAACCGATGGGAGATACAGGTCATTATTCTTGTAATGTATGGATGATTAGAGACTTATGATTTTAAAAGAATTAAAAAACTTATTTCATAATGAATTAGCTTTTTTGTACCCAAAAACAGAAATTGATTCTTTCTTTTATTTATCAATTGATGAATACTTAAACCTTCAAAAAATTGATACGGTATTACAATCAGATTTTATTGTATGTGTTGAAAAGTTAAAGTTATTTAACTCAACAATACATCGTTTAAAACGAGAAGAACCCATTCAATATATTTTTTGGAAAACAGAATTTTATGGATTTCCATTTATAGTAAATAAGCACACCTTAATTCCAAGACCAGAAACTGAAGAATTGGTTTCGTGGGTTTTAGATACTATTCAAGAAAGCTACAAAAAAAGAATTTCAATTTTAGAGATTGGAACGGGAACAGGATGTATTCCAATTTCAATTAAAAAGAATCTACCAAACTCCGATGTTTTTACAGTTGATATTTCAGAAAAAGCAATAGAGATTGCAAAACAGAATGCCAAATTAAATGATGTAACTATTCATTTTGAAAAAGTAGATATTTTGAGCACCTCATCCTTAAAAAGAAAATATGATATCATTATTTCTAACCCACCTTATGTGAGAGAATTAGAAAAAGAAAAGATGTCAAATAATGTATTGAATTACGAACCTGAAAATGCATTATTTGTTAAGGATAATAATCCTCTCATATTTTACAAGAAAATTACTGAATTAGCAATTAGTCATTTAAATAAGAAAGGGTTTTTATTTTTTGAAATCAATGAATATTTAGGTGATGAAACCAAGAGGTTGATTGAAGAAATTGGGTTTAAAAAGGTTAAAATCAAAAAAGATATCTTTGGAAAAGACAGAATGATAAAAGCCTCAACATAAAAACACAATGAAAAATTTAATTCTCTGCTTATTATTGTTAACAGCTTTCAGCTTGAAAGCCCAAAATGAAAATTACACAAAAAATGTAAAGACTATTAACAGTACAATTAATACACTATACTCAGTAATTTCAGGAGAAAAAGGCGAAAAACGTGATTGGGATTTATTTAGATATTTATTTCACAAGGATGCTAAATTAATTCCTTCTGGAAACAATAGACAGGGTGTGAATGGAGTTCGTTTTATGACTCAAGAACAATACATAAACACATCAGGAAAATGGTTGTTAGAGAATGGGTTTTTCGAAAAAGAAATTGGAAGAAAGGTAGATCAGTTCGGAAATATAGCACAAGTTTTTTCTAGTTATGAAAGTTTTAAAAGTGCTAAAGACACAAAACCTTTTGCCAAAGGAATTAACAGTATTCAAATGTTTTATGATGGTAATCGATGGTGGATATTAAACGTTTTTTGGCAAGGCGAAACCCCAAAACAAACAATCCCTAAAAAATATATCGATTGACAACTTATGATATCTTAATGTATACTCACCTAGCAACTGTGATTCCTTGCTTTTTTATAGGTACTATGATTGCTATTGATTAAGAAAGGTACAAAATTTCATATTTTTTGGGGGAGAATTTATATGGTTCTTATGTTATTTACAGCATTTATCACCTTGTTCATGAAGGCAGATTTAGGCCCAAAATTTTTAAATCACTTTGGGTATATTCATTTATTTAGTTTTCTTACAATTTGGACTGTTCCAACAGCTTATTTAGCCATCAAAAAAGGAAATGTAAAATCACACAAACGTAAAATGATACTTCTTTATTTTGGAGCTTTAATTATTGCGGGAGGTTTTACTTTTTGTCCTGAAAGATATCTTTACGAGTTATTTTTTGGTTAATAAATATTTATTAATTAGTGTACATTTGCCTCATGCGAATAGACATTATCACAGTTTCTCCTGATTTACTAAAAAGTCCTTTTGAGCACTCAATTATTAAAAGAGCTCAAGAAAAAGGATTGGTATCTTTTCATTTACACGATTTAAGAGAATACGGCTTAGGAAATTATAGACAAATTGATGACACACAGTTTGGTGGTGGAGCTGGAATGGTTTTAATGATTGAACCTATTTCTAGATGTATTAAAGAATTAATGCAACAAAGAGAGTATGATGAGGTTATTTACATGACTCCAGATGCAAAAACATTAAATCAAAAAACTGTAAATTCATTATCTCTACACGATAATATATTGATTCTGACTGGACATTATAAAGGTATAGATCAAAGAATACGAGATAAATATATAACCAAAGAAATATCAATTGGAGATTATGTCTTAACAGGCGGAGAATTAGCTGCAGCTGTTTTGTGTGATTCTATTATACGATTAATTCCAGGTGTTTTAGGTGACGAAACCTCTGCTTTGACTGATTCTTTTCAAGACAATTTACTATCTCCACCTGTTTACACTAGACCTTCAGAATTTGAGGGAATGAAAGTTCCTGAAGTTCTTCTTTCAGGTAATTTTCCTAAAATAGAAGAATGGCGTTCTGAGAAAGCTTTCGAAAGAACAAAAGAAATTAGACCCGACTTACTAGACGAAACCTCTTAGAGGTTTTTTATAAAACCAAACTTTGAAAACAATTAAATCATTCATTCATAATAATAAAGCACTGTCTTGGATTCTTGGATTCCAACTTTTCCGATTCATTCTTCTTCCTTTTATGGGATTGATGCCACAGGATGCTTATTATTATTTGTATGGTCAGAATCTATCTTTATCTTATTTTGATCATCCTGGAATGATTGGATACTTATTGAGGATGACCTCAGAAATTTTTGGCCAATCTGTATTTGTTGTAAAGTTTACAGATTTTATAATTACGAGTATAACCTTGTTTGTGTTTTACAAACTCTGTTTGTGTTTTTTATCCAAACAAAGAAGTTTGCTTGCATTACTTTTACTTACAACAACTTTATTCACCTCTGTTATTTCATTTAATTCAACTCCAGATGTTCCCTTAGTTTTATTTTGGTCTTTGAGTCTTTTATTTCTTTATAAAGCTATTTTTGAAGTCAAAAAAACTTATTGGATTCTAGCTGGAGTTACTATCGGGTTAGCTTTTAATAGCAAATACACAGCTTTATTATTACAAATTGGATTACTTGGCTTTGTTGTATCTTCAAACACATACAGAAAACTATTATTCTCTCCTTGGTTTTGGTTGTGTATATTTATTTCTTTTGCGGCAACTTTTCCAGTTTGGTATTGGAATTATGAACATGATTGGGCTTCTTTTGCTTTTCAATCTTCTAATAGAACAGGTAAAATATCAGAATTTAACTTAACACCAAAATATTTTCTAGGGGCAGTTGCACATCAATCTGCTTTGTTATTACCTATATTGTTTGGAGTCTTTAGCATGTTTACTTTTAAATATGTCAAGAGAGCCATCACAAAATTTAAACTTCCATCTAGCAACATATTATTTCTATTAGCATTTTTTATTCCAACATTTTTAGGTTTCTTTTTGCTGACACCAGTGTATTGGGTAAAATTAAATTGGATGATGCCATCTTACATTTCTGGAGTTATCATAGCTGCTATGTTTATTAGCTCTAAATGGTTTAAATGGCAATTAAATATATCTATCATATTTCATTTACTTGTTACAGCTCAAATTGTTTTTTATTTAGTTCCTATAAAAAGTGATGATACCTGGGTGGGTTGGAAAAAATTATCTATGGAGGTCGATAAACTTCAAGAACAATATCCAAATACGTTTATATTTTCTGAAGATGGCTACAAAACTTCTGCTGTTTTAAACTTTTATCAGTCAGAAAAAGTATATGCACAAAATATTACAGGCAAGAAAGCACTTCATTTTGATTACTTAAATGATGATTTAAAAAACTTAAAAGGTAAAAATGCATTTTTAATCGATTCTGATAAAAGGTTTAAAAATCCAGAGAAACGAAATGATTATCCTACAGAACTGAATGATTATTTTACAACTGTTGAAGAATTAGAACCTATCATTATTCAATATCAAGGGAAAGAAGTTAGAAAGTTTTGGGTATACTACTGCTCTAATTATCAACCAAAAAAATAGTCTTCTTACTTTTTAATTATAAAATATATTCTTTAGATTTGCACTCGCAAAAATTAACCTCTGACGAAAATCGTGAATGTTGCTTTTTGAAAACTCTAAACGATTAAAAATGGAATCTTTAGTAAAATTTGTACAAGACGAATTTGTAACAAAAAAAGAATTTCCTCAGTTTGCTGCAGGAGATACAATTACTGTTTATTACGAAATTAAAGAAGGAAGCAAAACACGTACTCAGTTTTTTAGAGGTGTTGTGATTCAAAAAAGAGGCTCTGGTGCTTCTGAAACATTCACTATCAGAAAAATGTCTGGTACTGTAGGAGTAGAAAGAATTTTTCCTGTAAACATGCCTGCAATTCAGAAAATTGAAGTTAATAAGAAAGGAAAAGTAAGAAGAGCACGTATCTTCTACTTTAGAGACTTAACTGGAAAGAAAGCAAGAATTAAAGAAAAGAGAAGTTAATACTTACTCTTTGTATAGTATTTTAAAAGCACCGTTTATACGGTGCTTTTTTTGTTATTAACAAAAGTTAACAACTGCTGTTTATAGAGTGTTGATTTTAAAATACTTAAAAAATTTGTGTAACTGAAAAACACTTCTATATTTGACTCATAGTTGCAAGGTTAGTTAGCAGCATTTCAATAGAAAAGTTGAAAACTAGATTAGCAATAAGTAAAGTAACGTTCTTTATGTACTGTGTATTCTTAAAACAAATGTCTTCATTAGAGATTAGGTAAGCCTAAGGGAAAATAAAGCGAAATAAATACCTACTTCGGTAAGTAATTATTTTGAAAGTTTTGTTGAAAAACTAAGCTGATACAGATGTTGAAAGATGCACAATTGAAATGTCACTAACTCTATTTGAGTAACATGCTTAAACAGAGGATATTTCATTGAAGTAGAAAGAAATAGCTGTTTTGTTTGAAAACAGCACTGGAGGCAACTTTTGTTTGGCTGTGTAGAAATACAGGTCAGTGTTTAATACTACTTCAAAAGAAGCCATATCAGACAAGCAATTGGATGATATGGCTTTTATTTTTTTACAAAAACACGCACTTAGAATTTAATCAACAAATCTTTAAACATTAACCTAAGAATAATTAAATTTGCGCTACTTTTTATTTAAAGTAATCTAAATACATTAATTCTAGTTTTTATGTCTAAAAGTCAAAAAATTGTATATACAATTACTGATGAAGCTCCAGCTTTAGCAACTTATTCTTTATTACCCATTATAAAAGCTTTTACTAAAAGTTCTTCTATTTTTTTTGAAACTAAAGACATTTCTTTAGCAGCCAGAATATTAGCAAACTTTTCAGATTATTTAACTGAAGAACAAAAAGTAGAAGATGCATTAACTATATTAGGTGAGTTAGCAAAAAAACCTGAAGCTAATATTATAAAATTACCAAATATTAGCGCTTCTGTCCCACAAATAGAATCAGTTATAAAAGAGCTACAAGCTTTAGGTTACGATTTACCGGATTATCCTGAAAGTGTCAAATCAGAAAAAGAAAAACAAGTTTTAGCTTTGTATAACAAAGTAAAAGGTTCTGCTGTAAATCCAGTTTTAAGAGAGGGTAATTCTGATAGAAGATCACCAAAATCTGTTAAAGGTTTTGCAAGAAAAAATCCACATTCTATGGGTGCTTGGTCTTCAAATTCAAAAACTCATGTTGCAACTATGTCTAAAGGTGATTTTGCCCATACAGAAAAATCAATAACAATAAATAAAGAATCATCAGCTAATATAATTCACACAGATAGTCAAGGAAATAAAACCATTTTAAAAAATGGTATTGCACTTGAAAATAAAGAGATTATTGATGCCGCTGTTATGAGTAATAAAGCTTTATTACTTTTTTTAGAAGAGGCAATTAAGGATGCAAAAACATCTAATATCCTATTTTCACTTCACTTGAAAGCTACTATGATGAAGGTATCTGACCCAATTATTTTTGGTCATGTTGTTCGTACTTTTTTTAAAGAAGTTTTTGATAAATATGATAAAGAGATTAGCAGCACTGGAGCAGACGCAAACAATGGATTAGGTAATATTTTAAGTTATCTTAAAGAGTTATCGAAAAAT
Organism: Flavobacteriaceae bacterium; assembly: GCA_965660845.1. Lineage (GTDB taxonomy): Bacteria > Bacteroidota > Bacteroidia > Flavobacteriales > Flavobacteriaceae > Polaribacter. The sequence continues at coordinate 814,661 of CBFIBH010000001.1, read as the reverse complement.
AAGCAAGAAGAAATTAAGACATTTATAAATGATTTATTTCTTGATAAGCCAAATTTAGCAATGGTGAATTCTGATAAAGGAATTACAAACTTACATGTTCCTTCAGATATAATTATTGATGCCTCAATGCCTGCAATGATTAGAAACTCAGGAAAAATGTGGGATAAAAATGGTGAACTTAAAGACACTAAAGCTGTAATTCCAGATAGTTCTTATGCTGGCATATATCAAACTACAATTGACTTTTGTAAAAAGTATGGAGCTTTTGACCCTACAACAATGGGAACTGTACCTAATGTAGGTTTAATGGCCCAAAAAGCCGAAGAATATGGTTCTCACGATAAGACTTTTGAAATTCAAAAAGATGGAAAAGTAGAAGTCATCGATTCAGATGGAAAAGTATTATTGGAACACAAGGTAGAAAAAGGAGATATTTGGAGAATGTGTCAAGTTAAAGATGCTCCAATACAAGATTGGGTAAAATTAGCTGTTAAAAGAGCTAAAGCAACACAAACACCCACAGTTTTTTGGTTAAATAATCAAAGAGCTCATGATATTCAATTGATTAAAAAAGTAAAAACATATCTGGGAAATCATGATATTTCAGGTTTAGATATTAGAGTTTTATCTCCAGTAGAGGCCACTCAATTTACCTTAGAAAGAATAAAAGAAGGTAAAGACACAATATCAGTAACAGGTAATGTTTTAAGAGATTATCTAACAGATTTATTTCCAATTCTAGAACTAGGAACATCCGCTAAAATGTTATCTATTGTACCTTTAATGAATGGAGGTGGCTTGTTTGAAACAGGAGCAGGTGGATCTGCCCCAAAACATGTGCAACAATTTTTAGAAGAAAATCATTTAAGATGGGATTCTTTAGGAGAGTTCTTAGCATTAGCTGTCTCATTAGAGCATTATGCAGAATCAAACAGTAATCAAAAAGCGAAGATTTTAGCTGATTGTTTGGAAGATGCTATAAGTAATTTATTAGATAATAAAAAATCTCCATCAAGGAAAGTAAAAGAGATTGATAATAGAGGAAGTCATTTTTATTTATCACTCTACTGGGCTGAAGCAATTGCAAATCAAAATGATGATATTCAATTGAAAAAGGAATTTGAAAGCATATTCAAAACACTCAAAAACAGTGAGAAAAACATAATAAAAGAACTAAATGATGTTCAAGGGAGTGCTATTGACATAGGAGGATATTATTATCCAAATAGAAATAAGATGAATTCTTTTATGAGACCCTCTAAATTATTCAATTCAATTATAGATTCAATTTAAAACAATTAACAATAATTAACATAAATGAAGGGTGCTAAGGCACTCTTTTTTTTAGCTTTATCAAAATTCTATCAATGAAAAAAAAAATAATCATTACGGCTTCTACAATAGTATTATTAACTATTGTTTACTTCAGTTTTTTTAATGATTCTGGCAGCTCTGAATTAGATATAACTACTCAAGTAGTAAAAAAAGATTTTGTTAGTGAAGTAATCACATCTGGTGAGGTACAGTCAACTAGTTTGAAGAAAATTAACGGTCCAACCAACCTAAGAAAATTCAAATTAAGGGATGTAAAAATTCAAGACTTAATTCCAGAAGGTACTTTGGTAAAAAAAGGTGATTACGTAGGAAGATTAGACCCATCCGGTGTTAATGAACAAATCATAGATGCAAAATTAAATCTAGAAACTGCTATTTCTAAATTTACGCAACAGCAATTAGACACAACATTAACATTAAAGCAAGAAAGAAACGCTATTAAAGATCTGTCTTTTTCTAATGAAACTCTAGAATTAGAATTAAAGCAATCAATTTACGAACCTCCAGCTACGATAAAAAAACTAGAAATAAATTTAGAAAAAAACAAAAGAGATTTAAAAGAGAAAATCGAAAACTATAATATCAAGAAAAGGCAAGCAAAAGCAAAAATGGTAGAAGTTAGTGCTGAAGTCTCTAAAAACAGAAAATTACTGGACAATCTTAACAAACTGCTAGAAAAATTCACAATATATTCTGATTCTCAAGGAATGTTAACTTATTACAGAGAATGGGATGGTACTAAGAAAAAAGTTGGCTCATCAATAAGTCCATGGAATCCAGCTATTGCTACGTTACCAGATTTAACAAAAATGCAGTCAAAGACCTATGCTAATGAAGTTGATATCAGAAAAATAAAAAAAGGTTTGAAAGTTAATATTGGTTTAGACGCATTTCCAGATTTACAACTTCCAGGAACTGTTATTGATGTTGCTAATGTTGGTGAGAAAAAAAGAGGATCAGATATTAAAGTTTTCCCTATATTAATAAAACTTGAAAAAACAGATTCAGCTGTAAGACCAGGTATGACTACTTCAAACACAATTATAACTTACAAAGAAAAAGATGTATTGGTTTTACCTATTGAAACAATATACTCTAAAGACACCATAAGTTTTGTTTACAAAAAAACTGGATTTTCTTTTGAAAAAAAGCAAGTAATTCTTGGAGAGAAAAACAACAGTGAAGTTGTAATTATTGATGGTATTGAAGAAAATGATCTTGTTTATTTTAATGAGCCTGAAAATGCTGATAGCAAACAAATTGCAATGATTAAACAATAAATGATGTTTAACAAAATTCTAATTGAAAAATTAAAGTCAAACTTTACTGAGGCTGTCAGAGTTATTGCTGCCAATAAAGCACGTACTTTCTTAACAACTTTAGGGATTATTTTTGGTGTAGCAGCTGTTATTGCCATGTTAGCTATTGGTAATGGAGCAGAAAAAGAAATTCTATCTCAGTTAGAATTAGCTGGAGTAAACAATATTGTGGTTACTCCTATTCCAGATATTGAAGGAAATGATAGTGGAGCTGATGAAGAGGATGACGGAAAAACTGTTACCAAAAGATTTTCTAAAGGTCTAGATATTCTTGATGTAGAATCAATCAAAGAAAATGTACCTTCTGTTGTAGAAATAAGTCCAGAAATAATTATGGACACCTATGTTACTTCTAATGGAAAACAAAGTCCCGTAAAACTTATTGGAGTTACTTCAACGTTTTTTACCATATCAAACATCAATATTGAAAGTGGAAAAAACTTCAACAAGGATCAACAAGAAAGAGCTCTTCCAGTATGTATTATTGGAAAAAAAATGGAAAAGAAGTTATTTACTGGTGAATCTGGACTAAGAAAGAAAATAAAAGTAAAAGATACTTGGTTAGAAATTATTGGTGTAATTGAAGAAAAGTTAATCACTGAGAAAGCTAAAGAAAATCTTGGAATTAGAGATTTAAATCTAGACATCTACATACCTACCAAATCTTTTTTAGTTCGCTTTAAAGACAGAAAAATCATAGATAATAAACCGATAGACTTTAGTGGTGGTGTAATTATTATGGGAAACCAAAACGGACCCCAAAAAAGAAAACCTAGAGGGAATTATCATCAAATTGATAAGCTGACAGTTCAAGTAAGCAATTCAAATGAGTTGAACTCTACCTCTACTCTAATCAGTAGAATTTTAAAAAGAAGACACAATGATGTCTTAGATTTCGAAGTAGAGATTCCAATTCAGATTTTAAAGCAACAACAAAAAACCAAACAAATTTTTAATATTGTTTTGAGTATTATAGCAGGAATTTCTTTACTCATTGGTGGTATTGGAATTATGAATATAATGCTTGCTTCTGTTTTAGAAAGAACCAAAGAAATTGGTATTATCAAAGCCATTGGAGCTACTCAACAAGATATCATTTTACAATTTTTATCAGAATCTGTTTTAATAAGTTTAGGTGGTGGTATACTAGGTATTATCTTCGGTATATTGTCTGCTTTAATCATTGAACAAGCTACAGGAATTATTACAATTCTATCTACAGGTTCTATTTTATTATCATTTTTTGTTGCCACATTAGTAGGGTTAGTCTTTGGAATAGCACCTGCAAGATCTGCTGCGAATAAACGTCCAATTGAAGCCATGAGACATGAATAAATATATATTACTTTTACTATTAATAGTTGTTGTACCGTTAAAAATATCTTCTCAAAAGACAACGATAACTTTAGATCAAGCTATAAAGAACGCACATCAAATCTCTCCAGATTATCAAGCTTTATTAAACAGGAATCAATCTAGTTATTGGAGATATAGAAATTATCAAGCTAGTTTTTTACCCCAGTTACGATTAAATTCAACTCTTCCTCAATATTCGAACTTGATTAGAAGAATTACAAGTGATTCTGGGCAAGATATTTTTGTTAACACGAATCAAACCAGTATTGATGCTAGACTTTCTTTAACACAAAATTTAGCCTTAACAGGAGGTTCTTTCTCGGTAAGCTCTCAACTTGAAAGAATTACAACATTTGGTAATGGAACATCAACTGGTTATTCCGTAGTACCTTTTTCTATAAATTATTCTCAAAGCTCTCTATTGTTTAATCCTTTTAAATGGCAAAGAAAAATAGAACCCTTAGTGTTCGAAGAAGCAAAGAGAAATTTTATTGAAACAATGGAAGATATTGCGCTAACAACATGCAGAAGATATTTTGGTTTGCTTAGAGCTCAATTTCAATTAAAAATAGCACACAATAATTATTCTAATCAAGATACTTTGTTCCAAATAGCAAAAGGAAGATTTAGAATGGGTAAAATTGCAAAGAATGATTTACTTCAAATTGAATTATCTCTTTTAAACTCTAAAAATAGTGTACTTTCTAATGAAGTTGCTTTGAAAAGAACTTCTCAAAATTTAGCACGATATTTAAACCTTGAATCAGAAGATATAGAATTGGATATTCCTGAAGATTTAGCATTATTTGATGTCAGTGTAGAAAAAGCATTAGCAGAAGCAAAATCAAATAGAAGATCTGTAGTCGAATTTAGAAGAAGAAGATTAGAAGCTGAACAAGAGGTAGCTAGAGTTAGAGGAAATAATCGCCTAAATATAAGACTTGATGCAAATTTTGGTATTTCACAACAAGGTGACATGTTTTATAATTTGTTTAAAGATTTTAACCAACAACAAAATGTAACAATATCGTTGGGAATTCCGCTAATAGATTGGGGTGTTTCAAAATCTAGAAGAAAACTAGCTGAAGCAAATTTAGATCTTGTAAACACAAACTTAGAACAAGAACAGCAACAATTTGAACAAGAAATTTATTTACACACCCTAAACTGGGCAAATCAAAGAGATTTATTAATTACAGCAAAAAAAGCCCAAGAAATTGCAATTCAGAGATATGAAATAAGTAAAAAGCGTTATATTTTGGGTAAAATCACTATCACAGATTTTAATATCGCGCAACAAGAAAAAGATCAATCACAAGTTGCTTATATTAGTTCTTTAGAAAAGTTTTGGATAGACTATTACACTTTAAGAAGGCTTACATTATATGATTTTTTAAATAATAAAAAAATAGATGTAAGGGATATTGTTTATGATTGATTCAAATACAAACTTTGAAAAAATTACCGAAAAGGATTCTAATTACAACCATTTAGAAAACATGTCTATTATTGATATCATTTCTAACATCAATAAAGAAGATCAAACAGTAGCTAAAGCAGTAAGTGCAGTATTACCAAAAATTGAAATTCTTACTCAAAATATAGTAAGCAATTTAAAATTAGGTGGTCGTTTGTTTTATATTGGAGCAGGAACGAGTGGTCGTTTAGGAATTTTAGATGCATCAGAGTGTCCACCTACTTTTGGAGTTTCTCATGATTTAGTAATTGGTCTTATTGCTGGTGGTGATACAGCTATTCGAAAAGCCGTTGAATTTGCTGAGGATTCATTAACTCAAGGATGGAAAGATTTACAGAAGTATCAGATCTCAAGTAAAGATGTTGTTATTGGCATCGCTGCATCAGGAACTACTCCTTATGTAGTTTCTACAATGGAAAAATGTAAGGAAAATAAAATCATAACAGGTTGCATTACTTGTAATAAAAACTCTCCTTTATCCAAAGTTGTAGAATATCCTATTGAAGTAATAGTTGGACCTGAATTTGTTACTGGAAGTTCTAGAATGAAGGCAGGAACTGCTCAAAAAATGGTCTTAAATATGATCTCAACTGCTGCAATGATTCAGCTTGGGAAAGTGAAAGGAAATAAAATGGTAGACATGCAGCTTAGTAATGACAAACTTGTTTTAAGAGGTATAAAAATGCTACAAAAAGAGCTTAATATAAATAAAGATGAAGCTTCATTTTTGCTAGAAAATTATGGAAGTGTTAGATCAGCTTTAAAAAATTATCCAAATGGCTAATACAAGACTTTTAGAAATTGGATTAAAAAGATTGGGACTTTTGCTTTTTCTTTTGATAGCATCTCCTCTACTTCTTACTTTTGGCTTTAAAGCCTTAAAAATTTATGATGATACTGATCAGTTTTGGATTGCTATTTTACTTCTAATATTAGCAGGAATTTGTATTCTTTTTACTTTAATCTTTGCTTTAAAAACTTTTAGTACTTTGATGGATGCTTTTTTCAAGGACTAAAAATGTCTTTTACTAAAAAATTATACAAACTTTTTCACTGGGAATTTTGGCCAGTTTACATGTTTTACATTCCAAATTCAATGTATGTATTGTATCGAGTTTGGAAAGAAAGAAGCTTTACTTTTTTTACGCTAACAAATCCAGGAATTGATAATGGAGGAATTGGAACAGAGTCTAAGTTTAAAACTTTAGAAATCATTCCAAAAAAGTATTTACCAAAAACATTGTATCACAATTTAGATACTTCAATAAAAACAACAATTGAAAGCCTAAAAAAAGAGGGGTTTGTATATCCAATTATTGTAAAACCAGACATCGGTTTTAGAGGCTTGCTAGTCAAAAAAATTAATTCAGAAAGTGAGTTTATCTCATACATTCAGAATAAACCAGTAAACTTTATGATCCAAGAATTTATTGATTTACCTAATGAATGTGGAGTATTTTTTATCAGACATCCTAAAGAATCTATTGGAAAAATCACATCTATAACATTAAAAAAATGTCCTACAGTTACTGGAAATGGAAGAAGTACTATTCTAGAATTGATTCAAAAAGACAAACATCTTTCACTTTTTAAATATCAAATCGAATTTCTTAGTAATATTGACACAAACACAGTTCCAAAAAAAGGTGAAAACTTACAAATAACATCTATTGGAAACCACTCTAAAGGAACAAAATTTATAAATGGAAATCATTTAATTAACAGCAAACTAATCAATACATTCAATGTACTTAACAAAGAAATAAAAGGTTGGTTTTATGGTAGAGTTGATATTAAATATAACAACTGGGAAGATGTTGAGAACGGAAAATTTAAAATTATAGAATTGAACGGTATTTTAGGTGAACCCACACATATTTATGACACCTCAAAAATGAATTATTTCAAAGCTCTAAAAATAATGAGACGTCATTGGAAAGATTTATATTCAATTGCTTCTTACAATCATAAAACAGGAATTCCTTACAAAGGCGAAAAAGAATTTTTTAGAGAGTTAAAAGAATTAAAGAGATATACCAAACACGTAAAGTCGTTATCTAAGTAATTCTCTTTTAGGAGTGGTTGGGTTGTATCCAAAATCTGCATCGGGAAGTTCGATACCTAAATTATGTACTAAAAAACCAATAATTGCATAATGATGAATTGCGTGACTGTGAGCTTGAACTAATATTCCTGTTAATGTGTAATTTGCTTCTACTTTACCATCACCTAAATTATCCGTAACAATAACATTTTTGTTTAAATCAGACGTTGGTATAGATTTTAGTTTAGAAATAATTTCATAAAAATAATCCAAACCTGCTTTTGTATATTGCTCTTGCAAAAAATTTCTTTCTCTTTTAGTTAAGTCAATAATACCTTTAGGAAATCCTTCAAAAATACATTGATACATATCTAAAATATGCCTTGTATGTGAGCCAATACTAGAAAAATAAGGTGGTGTAGAAGAATTAGAATACTCGACATCAGATATTGATTCTAGAAGTTTTATACCTCTTTCTAAATTTTTTTCAATAGCTGATATCATGGAAAATTCTTAGGTAGATTTAATAATTTTGTTAAAAATAAGCTTTATTTTTTATGGACAAAATAGATGTAGATCTTTTTTAAAATCCATTTTTGGCATGTCCTTTGTATATAATGTTTTGAACATTCATTAAAACTAAGGTTATGAAAAATATATTACTTACAATTTTCTTTATAAGTTCTATTCATATTTCTGCTGTTAATGATTTTAGTAGCGAGAATAATTCTTTCCAGAGAAATAATCGCAACGGAGTTACTTTTGTTGAAGGAGGAATTCAGTTTCGGGTATTTTTAAATGGTGATTTTATTTTTGATAGAAATATAAGAAGAACAAGAAACAATAGAAGATCTAGAAGAATACGTGTTGAAAGAGACTACCTAAGAAGAGTTAGAAGAGTTGGTAATGTTATGATTAATTACAATTTAAGAGGCGATGTAAGACGTATTGGGAACATTAGAATGCAATACAGAAGAGGTCGTTTAGTTCGTGTAGGAAACCTTAAAATCGTTTACAATAGAAGAGGTCATGTTACTTTTTATGGTAGAGTTAGGTATAATGACTTTTATGCTAACAATTATAATAATGATTTTATTTACGAATTTGATCATCCAATATTTTACAGTAGAAACTTTATAAATACCTACAGTAATCTTAGAGAAGATTCTAATTATGTCTATTACAGAGCCAACAGAAACGATGGTGACATAAAAAAGGGAACAATCGTAAAAAGAAGAAAAGTTAAAGAAGCAAATACTACAAGAAAGAGAAGAAGTAAATCAGTAAATACAAGAAGCCGGAATTAACGGCTTCTTTTTTTATACTCTTCCTTTAAGAGCGTTAAAAACCCACGCATTTGCTAGAAAACCAACACCAACAGCTCCAAATCCCCATCCTGCGACTTCATTATATCTAAAAATACCTAAACATATTAGACCGATTCCAATAAAAATCATAATAAAAGTTGCCCAAGCAAAAACTCCATTTTTATTCATATTCATACTCTAGTTCTTTAAAAAAATGAATCACAAATATCGTATTTTTTATTGAATTTGATTTTAGATTGTAATTAATGATGTTATAAAACAGCTGCCAATCTACTTCCTTGATCAATAGCTCTTTTGGCATCCAATTCTGATGCAAAATCTGCACCACCAATTACATGAACATTCATTCCTTTATCTTTAAGTGGTTGCAATAATTCTTTCAATGGATTTTGACCTGCACAAATAACAATTGTATCTGCATCTAAAATTTTATTTTCACCATTTTGAGAATAGTGAAGTCCAGCATCATCAATTTTTTCATATTGAACCTCATTCACAAAATTCACTTTCATTTTTTTTAAGTTTGCTCTGTGAATCCAACCTGTTGTTTTCCCTAATTTACCACCAAACTTACCCTTACTTCTTTTAAACATAAAAATCTCTCTCTTTGGTTTTTCAATTTGAGGCTTCACTCCTGCAATTCCTCCTCTAGCTTGCATAGATTTATCAATTCCCCATTCTTTTAACCAAGCATCTAATTGTAAAGAAGATGAACTTCCATCATGCAATAAATATTCAGATAAGTCAAAACCTATTCCTCCAGCACCAATAACAGCTACTTTTTTGCCAACAGGTTTTTTATGTTTCAAAACATCTATATAGTTCAAAACCTTGGGATGTTCAATTCCATTAATTTTTGGAGTTCTTGGTGTAATTCCTGTTGCCAAAACAACTTCATCAAATTCTTGTAGACTTTTGGGGTCGTCAATTCTTGTGTTCAATTTTACTGTTACATTGTGTAACTCTATTTGCTTATTAAAGTAACGAATGGTCTCATAAAACTCTTCTTTTCCAGGAATTTGTTTCGCAATATTAAACTGACCACCAATTTCTTTATCAGCATCAAACAAAGTGACTTTATGACCTCTTTGTGCTACAACAGTAGAAGCTGCTAAACCTGCAGGTCCAGCACCAATAACAGCAATATTTTTTGGTGAATTTGTTGGTATATAATTCAATTCTGTTTCGTGACAAGCTCTCGGGTTTACCAAACAACTAGCAACTTTTTGTTCAAAAACATGATCTAAACATGCTTGATTACAAGCGATACAGGTATTAATTTCATCTGCTCTTTCTTCTTTTGCTTTATTTACCCATTCTGGGTCAGCTAAAAATGGTCTAGCCATCGAAATCATATCTGCATCTCCTCTGGCTAAAACTTCTTCTGCAACTGAAGGCATATTAATTCTGTTAGAGGTAATTAAAGGAATAGAAACTTCTTCTTTCATTCTTTTTGTTACCCAAGTAAAAGCAGCTCTAGGTACTGAGGTTGCAATGGTCGGTATTCTAGCTTCATGCCAACCAATCCCTGTATTAATGATAGTTGCTCCAACTTTTTCAATTTCTTTTCCTAAAGAAACGACTTCTTCCCAAGTACTTCCTTTTTCAATTAAATCTAACATTGAAAGTCTGTAAATGATGATAAAATTTTCTCCTACAGCTTCTCGAATTGATTTTACAATTGCTATTGGTAAACGGATTCTATTTTTATACTCTCCACCCCACTCGTCTTTTCTTTTGTTTGTATGTTCTACAATAAATTGATTGATTAAATACCCTTCAGAACCCATGATTTCGACTCCGTCATAACCCGCAACTTTTGAAAGCTTTGCACAATTCACAAAGTCTTTAATGGTCCTTTTAACTCCTGATTTTGTTAGCTTGAAAGGTTTAAATGGATTGATTGGAGCTTTAATTTTTGATGGAGCTACATTAAAAGGATGATAACCATAACGTCCAGAATGTAATATTTGCATGCAAATCTTTCCTCCTTCATCGTGAACTGCTTTTGTAATCTTTTGATGATGTTTGGCATGTTTTTTTGAAGACATTCTTGCTGCAAATGGACCTGTCCAACCTGCTATATTTGGAGAAATTCCACCAGTTACAATCAAACCTACTCCACCTTTAGCTCTCTCTGCATAATATTTTGATATTCTTTCTATTCCATTTTTTTCTTCTTCCAAACCGGTATGCATGGAACCCATTAAAATTCTATTTTTTAAAGTGGTAAAACCTAAATCTAAAGGTTCAAAAATATGAGGATATTTCATCTAGAATTTGTTGATTTTATGTTGATAGTTCGAATTCGCTCAAACAAAAATCTTTTAAAATTTAAAAGATTTAACTGGCTCATTTCATAAAAAAATTGCTTAACTATTATGCACGCAAAACAGTTAAGCAATTTACAGTTTTTATATCAATAATAAAATCCTAATTCATTGGGACCTCAATTAATAAGATTTCTGAGTTAGGTTCTATTTTTATATCTATTGATTTTGTGTCCCAGACTCCTATTGCATCTCTTTTTGACAGTTGCTCTTGATGTAATGAAACTTCTCCATCAATAACAAAAACATACACTCCATTTCCAGGTTTGATAGAATAGTTAACCTCTTTACTTTCTAAAAATTTACCAATTTGAATATAAGCTTGTTGATGTATACCTAATGATCCTTCGACCAATTTATCTTGAGGAGAAACAACAGTTTGTAATTGATTCAACCTACCTTCTTGACTAAATAATTTTTGTTCATAATTTGGCGTAACGTTTTCCTGTTCTGGAAGTATCCAAAGTTGTAAAAAGTTAGTTTCATCTGTTTTACTATCATTAAATTCAGAATGTGTTAAACCTGTTCCTGCAGACATAACTTGAACTTCACCAACTTCAATAGACCTTTTATTATTCATACTGTCTTTGTGAGACAACGCTCCTTTTAAAGGAATAGAAATAATTTCCATATTACTATGAGGATGCGTTCCAAAACCCATTTTTGGTTGTACAACGTCATCGTTTAAAACTCTTAGTTGACCAAAGTTCATTCTCTCTGGGTTATAATATTTTGCAAAACTAAATGTGTGATGAGATTTTAACCATCCTAAATTTGCATATCCTCTTGATTCTGCTGTGTGTTTTATAGTTTTCATAATTACTATTTTTTAAAAATTAATCTCTAGGTAAAAAACCCATTTTTCCCATTTGATAATCTCTCATGGCTTCTAAAATTTCTGTTTGAGAATTCATTACATATGGACCCCAATTCACAACTTTTTCATTGATAGGTTCACCACTTAAAAAAAGAAATTGGCTATCTTCTTGAACTTGAATATCTATACCATTTCCATCTTGATGAAATGTTATTAATTGGTTTGAACCTTTTTCTAGAACTGAATCATTCACAGAAGCTTTACCATTTAATAAGTAAAGTATTGTATTGTGATTATTTTCAATTTCCAGAAAAGTTTTACCACCCTTTTTGGCTTCTATCACATAAGAATTAATAGATGTTTGCGTCTGAATCTTTCCTTTAGTATTCTTTAATATCCCAGTAATAATTCTTGTGGTTATTAAATTGTCATCAGAAATAACAACATTAAAATCCTCTTTTCTTACATGCTGGTAATTCGGAGTCATCATTTTTTTACTTGCGGGTAAATTGACCCAAAGCTTTATACCTTCTACTTCTCAACCTCTTTTTACAAACTCTTTGCTCGGACCTTCTGAATGTACAATTCCTCTTCCAGCAGTTGTCCATTGTACATCGCCAGCTTTTACAATACTTTCATTTCCAAGAGAATCTCTGTGAAGTTGTTCTCCTTTAAATAAAAACGTTGCGGGTTCAAAACCTCTATGAGGATGTGGTCCTAAGTCTAATGGATTATTTAATTCACTAATAGCATAAGGTCCGAAATGATGTATTAAAATAAAAGGGTCTTCTTGTTCTAACTCTTGTGTAGGTAAAGGTTTGCTTAATCGAATTTTTCCCATCATGACAAAATCACTTTTACCAATATGTTTTATTGTATTTACTTTATTTTCCATGGAATATATTTTTTTAAATTTTTTTTATCTTATTTTATCTAATAAATTACTTAATGTAATTGCTTCCTCTGTTGTTAAATTATTAAGAAAGTCAAGATGAATATTTCCATCAATTTTTGATAATAAATTCAATCCTTTCTCTGTAATTTGAATAAAAACTACTCTTCTATCTTCTTTACAACGCTCTCTTTCAATTAAATCTTTGTCGCATAACTTGTCCATCAAACGAGTTGCATTTGGTGCTCTTTCAATCATTCTCTCTTTAATCGTCTGAACTTTAATAGATTTTTTAGCTCCTCTTAAAATTCTTAAAATATTAAATTGTTGCGGTGAAATTCCGTACTGTCTAAAGAATTCATTTTCATTACTGTTAATCCAATTAGCAGTATATTTTATATTGATGAGTGCTTTTACCTTTTCATTTGGGAAATTAGAATTGATGTCTATTGAAATATCACCCATTATCCTCTCAATTTTAAATCCTTCATAATTTTATTAAAATCATCTGAAGATGGTGTTAAATACACTTTATCTTCAACAAACAAAGTCGGAAACTTTAATTGGCCTTCGTACAATTCTTTTGTATGATTCTTAGCATTTTCATCTTTAAAAACATCTTTAAACAAAAAATCTAAATCCGAAGTTTTTAAAAAGTTTTTAAAGGCTGAAGAATATGCATCTCCTTGTTTTCCGTATAAAACTATCTTCATTATTAATTTCCTTTAAGAGTGTAAAGGTACAAAAATTACTTTTATTTTCCAAGGAATATATTTCTGTTACAAATAATTAAAAAAGCACATCAGAATACTCTTTCATTTTCTTAAAAACAGCAGCAGCAAAAGGACATAAGGGAAGTATCTTAAGGTTATTCTCTCTTGCAAAAACAACTGAAGAATCCACTAGCTTATAACCAACACCTTTTCCTTTTAGACTTTCATCTACTTCTGTATGATCAATAATAATTTTATCATTACCTGCAAAAGTATAAGTCATTTCAGCTAAAATAGCTTTATCAATTTCTAAATAAAAAGCTCCTTTTTTATCTTGCTGTTTATGTTGAATTTTCATTTTAAGAGTTCATTCGGTAACTAAGTGCTTTTGATGGACATGCATCAACTTGTTTTATAATGTTATCAGAAGTTGATCCTTCCATATTTACCCAAGGTTTTTCCCTAAGATCAAAAACACTGATTAAACCTTTCCAGCATTTTTTAGAATGTGTACACATGTGTGGTTGCCAAACAACCGTAATATCTTTATTGCCATATTCTTTTACTATCTTTTTTTTACTCATAACTTATAGTTTTGATAATAACTCTTCTATATTTTTTTCCAGAGTTTTGTTTAGCTCTAAGTTAGTAATTTTTCCTTCGGAAAAATTATCGTAAAATTTTGGAAATAAAAATGTTGTAACTATATCAGCTCCTAATCTGGGAAAATAATCTTTTGCAGCTTCTTGCACTGAAGCTCCTCCTCTTCCTCCTGGTGATGCTGACATTAGTAACATAGGTTTGTTATAAAAAACCTCTCGTTCTATTCTAGATAACCAATCCAATGTATTTTTAAATGCTGAAGTGTATGATCCATTATGTTCTGCTAACGACATAATAAATCCATCATAAGACTTCATTTTTTTGATAACTGTACAAGATTATCCGGAAAACCTTCTTTTTCTTTATCAACATCAAAAATTTCGGCTTGATATTCATTCAAATCAAAAATTTCTACCTCTGCATATTTAACTAAACTAGCTGAATAGGTAATTAATTGTTTATTGATTGAAGTAGAACTTGTACTTCCAGCAAAAGCTAAAATTTTTTTCATGATTTTAAATTGAGTATTTCAAATTTAATGGATTGATTCTAATTGAAGTTCTGCTTCTTTCATTTTCTGTTCTGCATGAATCATTAACTGATCTAACTTCACAAACTCAACATCAGTAATTCCTAAAAAACTTAAAAAGTGCTGAATATAATTTCCCGCAAAATCTATGTCACTACCAATTTGTGTTCCTCCACTACTAATTACTATGTAAGCTTTCTTATTTGTTAATAAACCTTTAGGACCGTTTTCTGTATATTGAAAAGTTACTCCAGCTCTAGCAACTAAATCAAAATAAGCTTTCAAAGAAGCAGGAACAGAAAAATTATAAATAGGTGATGAAATAACTATAACATCAGCATCTAGTAGTTCATTAACTAGATTATCTGAGATTTGTAATGCATTTTTTTGAGCTTCTGTTCTTTCACCTTTTACAAATAGAGCCCCTAAAATTTCTTCGTCTATAAATGGAAGATTTGAATATGTTGTATGTCTTTCTGTTACAACAACATCTGAATTTCCATCATTTAATCTGTCAACTAATTTTTTTGCATAGTTACTAGAAGTTGAGCTCTGTTTTTTACTACTAGAATTAATATTTAATATTTTCATGTCTTTAATTTTTATTACACATTACAAATGTATAAATAATAATTTTATTTTCCAAGGAATATATTTCCATGTAATTTATATAGATTTATAATTGTATTCATAAAACAAAACTTTAAACTTTTGTAAATTCGTATTTAAAATAATTTCGATGGATATCAACTTCAATAAAAACGAAGATCACAACAAGCTTCTTATTTCAGAATTAAGAAGAAAACTTGTACAAGTAAAGCTAGGTGGTGGTCAAAAAAGAATCGATAAACATCACGAAAAAGGAAAACTTACTGCACGTGAACGAATTGATTATTTACTTGATAAAAATTCAAAATCTATAGAAATAGGTGCATTTGCAGGAGAAGATATGTATCAAGAACATGGTGGTTGCCCTTCAGGTGGAGTTGTTGTGGTTATTGGATATGTAAAAGGAAAGCAATGCATTGTGGTTGCAAATGATGCCACAGTAAAAGCAGGTGCATGGTTTCCTGTTACAGGGAAGAAAAACCTTAGAGCACAAGAAATTGCCATTGAAAACAAGCTGCCTATTATCTATTTAGTAGATAGTGCTGGAGTTTACCTCCCAATGCAAGATGAAATTTTCCCAGACAAAGAACACTTTGGTCGTATCTTCAGAAACAATGCTGTAATGAGTGGTTTAGGAATAACCCAAATTGCCGCTGTAATGGGAAGTTGTGTTGCAGGTGGCGCTTATTTACCAATTATGAGTGATGAGGCGTTAATAGTAGATAAAACTGGAAGTATCTTTTTAGCAGGAAGCTATTTAGTAAAAGCTGCCATTGGAGAAAGTATTGATAACGAAACTCTTGGTGGTGCAACAACACATTGTGAAGTATCTGGAGTTACTGATTACAAAGCGAAAGATGATAAAGACGCTTTAGACACCATAAAAAATATTGTAAGTAAAATAGGAGATTTTGATAAAGCTGGATATAACAGAACAAAATCAATTGAACCTAAAGAAAAGCAAGAAGATATTTACGGAATTTTACCAAAAGCTCGTCATGATCAATATGATATGAAAGAGATAATCAACCGTTTGGTTGATAATTCTGAGTTTGATGAGTATAAAGAAGGTTATGGTCAAACAATTATTACTGGTTATGCTAGAATAGATGGTTGGGCAGTTGGAATTGTTGCAAATCAACGTAAGATTGTAAAAACTACGGGTGCTAAAACTAAACCTACAGAAATGCAGTTTGGTGGTGTTATTTATTCAGATTCTGCAGACAAAGCAACACGATTTATAGCAAATTGCAATCAGAAGAAAATTCCTTTGGTGTTCTTACAAGATGTAACAGGTTTTATGGTTGGATCAAAATCTGAACATGGCGGAATTATAAAAGATGGTGCTAAAATGGTGAATGCGGTGAGTAATTCTATAGTACCAAAATTTACCATTGTAATTGGTAATTCATATGGAGCAGGAAATTACGCCATGTGTGGTAAAGCTTATGATCCGAGATTAATAGTTGCGTGGCCAAGTGCAGAATTAGCTGTCATGAGTGGAAATTCTGCTGCAAAAGTGTTGCTGCAAATAGAAACTGCATCCTTAAAAAAGAAAGGTGAAAAAATCACACCAGAAAAAGAAGCTGAGTTGTTTGACAAAATCAAATCTAGATATGACAAACAAATATCTCCTTATTACGCAGCTGCAAGAATCTGGACAGATGCTGTTATCGATCCATTAGATACCAGAACTTGGATATCAATGGGAATAGAAGCAGCAAATCATGCGCCAATAGAAAAGAAATTTAATTTAGGAGTAATTCAAGTATAATTATCAACGAATAAAAAATGGGAAGAGCATTCGAGTTTAGAAAAGCACGAAAAATGAAACGTTGGTCTGCAATGGCTAAAACGTTTACAAGAATTGGTAAAGACATTGTTATGGCTGTTAAAGAAGGTGGTCCAAACCCTGAGACCAACTCAAGATTAAGAGCTGTTATTCAAAATGCAAAGGCAGCCAACATGCCAAAAGACAATGTAGAAAGAGCCATCAAAAAAGCTTCCGAAAAAGATACAGCTGATTATAAAGAAGTATTGTTTGAAGGTTATGCACCTCATGGAATTGCTGTTTTAATTGAGACAGCTACTGATAATAATAACAGAACTGTTGCTAATGTTAGAGCTGCATTTAACAAATGTGATGGGAACTTAGGAACTTCGGGTTCAGTAGTTTTTATGTTTGACCACACATGTAATTTTACTGTCAAGAAAGAAGATATTACCATGGACATGGAGGAGTTGGAATTAGAACTTATCGATTTTGAAGTAGAAGAAGTGTTTGATGATGAAGAAGGTGTTGTCATTTATGCACCTTTTGAACAGTTTGGAGCTATTCAATCTTTTTTTGAAGAAAATAATGTTGAAATTTTATCGTCTGGGTTTGAGAGAATTCCGACAACAACTACTAAACTAACTGATGAGCAAAAAGAAGATGTTGAAAAGTTGTTAGAACGTTTGGAAGAAGATGACGATGTTCAGAATGTGTATCACTCTATGGAAGAATAGTTTGTAAAGTTTCCTTTCTTTTTATTTTCCCAGTTTCGGTTTCAAGAAAATTATCTGTAAAGAAAATTTCTTTGGGAGTTTCGTATTTATTGATTGATTTTAGTGAACTAATTTCTTGCTTTAAAGACCTCTCAACTTCATTTCGACTAAACTCAATATCTTCGCTCAAAATGATATCCTCAACGATTAAAACTAATTTTTCTCCTAAAGTTTCATCTGGAATTCCAGCAACAAAAAACCGTTGATAAATTGCTGAAGCTAGCTTTTTTTCAATTTCTTCAGGATATAATTTGATTCCGGCAGAGTTGATTGTGTTATCAAACCTACCTTTCCATGTAAATTCTTTTTCTGAGACCAAATCAACAACATCGTTTGTCACAATAGTTACGTTTGAAATTTTTGAAGCCTTGATAACCAAACAATCTCTTTTATCTTGAGTAAAAGTTACATCTGGTAATGCTTTGTAAAGATTTCTCGATTTTACTTCAACTTTATCTAGTGTCTCAACTTGAGTTTTATAATGATTCAATTTTTGAACAGCTACATGAGTAATCGTTTCTGTCATTCCATAAGTAGCATACGCTTTAATAGAAGTATTTTGTAATTGATTTATCAAACTCAACTTGACTTCTCCTCCACCTATAATCAAAGTTTTTATGAAATGAAGTTTCTCAATTGAGTTTTGAACTTGTAAAGGAACCATTGCAGAGAAATCATATTCTTCTTCTGTGTCTTTTAATGGATTCGAATTTGGTTCAACAACATCAAGATGCCAACCTAAAGCAAGTGCTCTAACAACCATCATTTTACCTGCTATAAAGTCAACTGGCAAACAACACAAAGCTTTTGTTTTGGGTTTTAAATCAAAAAAGTTACCGGTAGCTTTTGCTGAGTTTATCATAAACTCTTTTTTAAGCTGAATTGGTTTAGGTTTACCTGTGGAACCAGATGTTTTAACAACAACATAATCTTCTACTGAAAACCATTCTTGTAAAAACTTTTGAAGTTTTATAGAATACTTAGCATAGTCTATTAGTTCAGAAACTGATGAAAATGAGTTTCCGTTTAATTCAAAATCATTATGGAATTTATTCTTGTACAATTACGGGTTCTTCAACGGTTCCAAACAACTTATCTTTCCAATTTTTCCATCCATATTTCTTAGATAAGAATAATAAAACCAATGGGTAAACTACAAAAACAGGTAAAAACATTTCCCAAGTCAAAGAAGGTTCTGACATATCAACAAACAAGGCTTCTGTATTGAAAACTGTCCAATCGGTTGTTACAAAAACAGCAGCAATAATATTATTAATTGCATGCATTCCGATGGCTAATTCAGCTCCTTCATCTAGCAAAGTAATCAACCCAAAAAAGATTCCTGTTCCTACATAAAATATAAGAATTGCATATCCTAGTTTTTCAATTTCTGGATTTGCACCATGAAGTAATCCAAAAACAGATCCCATTACTAGCAAAGGAATCCATTTGTTTTTAGCCATCATTCCAATTGCTTGAAAATAGTAACCTCTAAACAACAACTCTTCTAAACTGGTTTGCATTGGAATGAAGATTAAAGATACTGCAAGAAGAATAAAGAAAGGAATAGGTTTGAAATTCCAGACATAGTTTTCTGGAGAAAGAATAATTCCTAATCCAATTAGTGAAGCAGCTACAATTCCCCAAAAAATAACACCGAACCAAATTCTTTTCCAGTCTATTTCTTCACGAGAAGTAATAATCCATTTTAATTTCTTTTTGTGAATTCCTTTTAAAGCAATTAAGAATAAAATTAAAGGCACTATAAAAGATAAAAGAATTAGAAATAAATATAGATTAGAGTCTATTACTAAATCAGCAAAATTATTATTAGCACTTTGCATTAAAGCTTCAGAGTCACCTTTGGTTTTTATTACTGCAGCAATCGTCAGAGGTATTTGACCAATTAATGCACCAAAAAAAACAATAAAAAACACAACAATATACATCCACCACTCATTCTTTCCTTTGTAACCTGTTTGTATAAAATTCATTTTAGTCAATATTAAATTTCCAATTGTCTTTATTTGTGTAATGCAAAGCTCCACTTTTCACCTCTAGAGGACTATCAAAATTATTGGTAAACAAACCTCCAGTTCCTAGACCTTGAGGCATTTTACTATCTAGAGTATATGTCCATTGAGCTATAGCATTTAAACCAATATTACTTTCTAGAGCGCTTGTAATCCACCAATCAATATTTTTATTTTCAGCCTCATCAATCCATTCTCTACTTCCTTTAAAACCACCAACCAAACTAGGTTTTAATATAATATACTGAGGTTTGATAGTTTGTAGTAATTCTTTCTTTTTTGTTACATCAAATACACCAATTAATTCTTCGTCTAATGCAATTGGTAATGGAGTTTTATTACACAATTCTGCCATTTTTGAAACTTGATTTTGTTTGATTGGTTGTTCTATTGAATGTAAACTGTAATCAGACAATCGCTTCAGTTTCTCTAAAGCTTCTTCTGGAGTAAAAGCTCCGTTTGCATCTACTCTTAATTCAACTTCATCTGATGAAAACTCATTTCTAATTCCTTTTAATAAATCTAGTTCTGATTGAAAATCAATGGCACCAATTTTCATTTTGATACATGAAAAACCTTGTTCAAGTTTCTCTTTGATTTGTTTTAGCATAAACTCTTTAGTTCCCATCCAAATCAAACCGTTAATTGGAATTGAATCTTTAGATATTGTAAATTTTGATGGAAATAATTTGAAAGGATTGTTGCTTTTAAGAGACATAAAAGCTTGTTCTAGCCCAAATTGAATGCTAGGAAACTCTATCGTTTCTTTTAGCAACAACTCTAAACCTAGATTGATATTTTTACTAACCCATTTTAGTTTTTCTTCATAGTCGTGCCTGTCATCAATACTTAAGCCTCTAAACAATCCACATTCACCAAATCCTTTTTTTTCTCCTTCATTTAGAGTTAAAAACCATGACTCTTTGGTTTTTAAAACCCCTCTAGATGTTCCACTAGGTTGCTTAAACTTTAAATCGTATTTAAAATAATTAGCTTGAATCAAAATTTCTAGGATTGGTAAAATTTACTTTTCTGCAAACGCTTTAAAGTTATTTAAATATTGTTGATCAATTTCTTGTAAAGTTCCCTTAAAATATGGGAAAAAGCAGCTTAACATGTAAGAATCTTCGCTTCTGTAAGATGCATTAAGCGTTATTATAGTTATACCATTTTCTTTTGTGAAAATATATTCATCAGTTTTTAACATTCCCTCAGCATCAAAATATAAAGTAACTTTTTCATTGTCAATATAAGCCAGAACTTTCTCCTCCATATTTACTTCTTTCCCTTGGTTATCTACAACCATTTTAAACCTACTTCCTGTAATTCCTGGATTGAATTGAATAGTATCTATGGATTTTATTTCTGGAATCCAATTTTGTATTAGAGAAATGTCATTGAACATAGTAAAAACCTCATCTATGGGTTCTTCTACTTTTACAGTAGCAGAATAAGAGCTTTCTTTTATCACCAAACCTGTTGCTAAAAAGACTACAGATAAAGCTATGATAATTCCTAAAATGATTTTTATAGCTTTCATATTTTATGAAATTGAATTATTTAAATTATGATATTAATTGTCCAGTTGCAAATAGAATTGAAAACAAAAAAGTACTTAATGCTACAACTTTGAGTTGCCCATCTAATTTTGATTCTTCTTTGTTCTTGTATACAATATAAACATGTATAAATAGAGGTATATAAGCAATCAAAAACAAAAACTGAAATGGGTTATTGAAATTAATTGAGGTGTAAAGCAAAGAGAAAAGTAAAGATCCAAATATTAAATAATAGTGATAGTATTTAGCAAATTCTGATCCTATTTTTACCACCAACGTTCTCTTTCCTGCTTTTTCATCCTCTACTCGATCTCGCATATTATTAAGGTTTAAAACCCCAGTACTTAACATTCCTATAGTAAATGCTGGCAAAAAAACGGTCCAGTCTACTTGCTTTGTAAATAAGAAAAAGCTACCAACAACACTTAGCAAACCAAAAAATATAAAGACAAATAAATCACCATAGCCACTATACCCATAAGCAGAATCTCCTACAGTATATTTAATAGCAGCAGTAATAGCAATTACTCCTAAAATTAAAAAAATAAGTGCATATTTTAAATAGGATAACCCAAAAGCAATATAGATTAGAATTAGTGCGATAAGAAACGTAATGATTGCTGTAATAATGACAGCTAATTTCATTTGTTTTGGAGTGATTGCACCTGAAGCAACCATTCGTTGTTCTCCTGTTCTTTTCGCGTCGGTTCCTTTTATTCCGTCTCCGTAATCATTGGCGTAATTAGATAATACTTGAAAACCAATGGTTGTTAAAATAGCCAACCAAAATATTGGTGATTCATAAAGTTGAATTCCAGAAACTCCAATAGAACTTCCTACGATAATTCCAGAAATAGAAAGAGGCAAAGTTCTTAAACGAGCAGCTTTTATAAAGCTTTTGAGCATTCTTAGTTATTTAGAATTGAGCGCTTTTGTTATAGAAATCGGTTTTCCATTTTTTAAAGCTTGTACAAATGCATCTGGATATTTTGCAAGTGATTGACGTCTGAACTTTCTTGCATCTTCATAATTTAAAAAAGTTCCTAATCTGTATTTATTCAAATTAGATTCATTTGTAATTTGCACATTTGGAAGCTTCGCTAGACTAGAATTACTTTTTTTGAAAGCTCCTACCTGAACTGTAAAAATTAGAGAAGGCTGTTTAGGTTTTTCTTTAGTAAGCTCTTTGATAGTATCTTGAACAATTACCGCAGGCTTGTCTTCTTTCTCTTTTTTTTCTTCTTTATTACAAGAAATAAATAAACCTAAAATCCCGAATACTAATAAAACCTTTTTCATGTTATAAATTATTTGCTTCTGCTATTAATTCAGCTATGTCTTTTACTTCTACCTCTGCTTCTTTTTCATGAAACTTCACTCCATCAGTCATCATTGTATTGCAATACGGACAACCAGTTGCTATAATATTAGGTTTTGTTTCTAGAGCTCCTTTGGTTCTAAGAATGTTTACATCCATATCACCTTTTTCTGGTTCTTTAAACATTTGAGCACCTCCAGCTCCACAACACAAAGCTCTATTCTTATTTTGCTTCATTTCCACCAAGTTAACACCCAATCGTTTGATTAAATCTCTTGGTGATTCGTATTCTCCATTTCCTCTCCCTAGATAACAAGGATCATGAAATGTGATTCTTTTGTCTGACATAGACGAATCTATTTCAAATCTTCCTTCATTGATTAATTTCTTTATAAACTGAGTATGATGATATACTTCATACTTTCCTCCCAATTCTGGATACTCGTTTTTTAATGTATTAAACGAATGTGGATCACAAGTAACAATTGTTTTAATTTCATAAGCATTTAAAACTTCAATGTTTGTAACTGCTTGCATTTGAAATAAAAACTCATTTCCTGCTCTTTTTGCTGCATCTCCTGTAGAACTTTCTTCTTTTCCTAAAACTGCAAAATCTACTTTAGCTTGATGTAAAATCTTTACAAAAGCTTTCGTAATTTTCTTTGCTCTATCATCATAACTTCCAGCAGATCCAACCCAAAACAACACTTCTGGTTGTTTCCCTTGAGCCATCATTTCTGCCATCGTTGGTACATTCATATCGTCAACTTTATTATTCGTCTTTCCAGTTTAATCTATCCATTGGACTGTATTGCCACATGGCACCGTTATTCTCTAAGTTGGTCATCATCATATTTAACTCTTGTGGAGCTGCAGATTGTTCCATTACCAAATATCTTCTCATATCCATGATAATAGATAAAGGATCTATATCTACTGGACATTCTTCTACGCATGCATTACAACTAGTACAAGCCCATAACTCTTCTGGAGTAATGTAATCGTTTAGCAATTGTTTACCATCATCAACAAAAGTTCCTTTATTAGCATCAATATTTTTTCCTACTTCTTCCAAACGATCTCTTGTTTTCATCATAATGGCTCTAGGAGATAATTCTTTTCCAGTCATGTTTGCTGGACAAGAAGATGTACAACGACCACATTCTGTACAGGTATAAGCATTTAGTAATTGAACCCAATTTAAATCTGCCACATCACTAGCTCCAAATTTCTCTGGAGTATCATCCTCCACTTCAGGAGGTGCAGCGTAAGGATCAGCATCTGGATCCATCATCATTTTTACTTCTTTGGTAACAGAAGCTAAATTGTTGAATTGCCCTTTTGGATTTAAATTCGCATAATATGTACTAGGAAATGCCAACAAAATATGTAGATGCTTAGAATAGTATAAATAATTTAGGAAAATTAAGATTCCAATAATATGCAACCACCAAGCAATAGATTCTATTGAATGCAATTGTTCTGGCGAAAAACCAGAAAACCAATTGGCAACAAACTGACTGATTGGATTACCGATTCCAGCTTCTTGAAATGGAACATCAGTTGCATTCATTGTTAAAAAAAGAGACATCAAAACAACTTCGAAATAAAGAATGATATTTCCATCATTCTTTGGCCAACCTTTCATTTCTTTATTCAGAAATCTTTTGACTTTAATTACATTTCTTCTTAACCAAAACACAATAACAGCTAACAAAACTAAAACTGCTAGTACTTCAAAGGTTCCAATTAAAAAAGCGTATAGTATATCACCTACAATTGGTTGAAAAACTCTGTGAGTTCCTAATAAACCATCAATTATAATTTCTAATAACTCAATATTGATAATCACAAAACCCACATAGACAATAACATGCATAATTCCTGCTACAGGTCTTGATACCATTTTAGACTGACCCAAAGCTACTCTTGCCATATTTTTAAAACGAGCAGATTTATTATCAGTTCTGTTGATATCTTTTCCTAGTTTAATGTTTCTTATGAGTTTTCGAACATTCATAGCAAAATATACAAAACCTATAAGTAGGATAATTGCAAAGCTTATATTAGAAATGTATTCTGTCATTGAGTTTTATTTCTGATTCTTATCTTTATTATCGGTCTCTTGTTCTGGATTGTAAGGTTTTGCTTTTTTTCCAAAAAGAGAGAAGTGTACAAATCGTTTTGGGTTTAATTTCATCTCACGTAACAAGTTTTCTAATTCTTTAGAAGCGTTTGTTAAGTTTGTATACATTGCTTCATCATTTGTCAATTTACCCAAAGTTCCTTTTCCTTCTTTGATTCCTGTGAGCAAAGTGTTTACATTCTCCAGAGTTGTCTCTAGTTTAGTTACAGCAGAATTGAAATCGATTTTATTAAGACTGTCTGATAGTTGAACGAAATTTTTAGATAGTTTTTTTGTATTTCCTAGCACTTCCTTTAAATCTGATTTACTAGATTCTACTAATCCATCAACACCTTCGATGGTTTTATTCATGGAAGTAACAGTAGTTTCAAAATTTCTTATAGTTCTATTCAAACTATTTCTAGCTTTCTGATCTAAAATCTGATTCAACCCTAATAACAGTGAATCTGCTTCTATAATTACACGTTCAACTTTCTTTTTTAGTGGATTTAAAGTTTCTCCAACAGATGCAAATAGATCTGATTCTACTTCGCCAACTAAATAATCGCCAGAAACTGCAATTTCTCCTTCAAAATCTGGAATAATCGCCAATGCATTTCCTCCTAAAAGGTTTGTAGAGTAGATTTTTGCAATACTTTTTTTAGAAAATTCGATGTCATTATCCAAGGCAATTTTTACAAGAAGTTTTCCTTTTTTATCTGGATTTGTGTTGAAATCTATATCCATAACACGACCAACATTCAATCCATAAATAGAAACTGTACTAGCTTCATTTAATCCTTGAATATTATCATACTCGATGTAAAATGTACGATAACCAGACTGGAATAAATCCTGACCTTTCAAATAATTATAACCCCATACAAAGATGGCTATGATAAGTATTGAAACTATTCCTGTTTTTAGTTCCCTAGACATACAATTGGTTTTACTACAATATTACTAATAATTTGCGACACTAAGCTAGCGATTTATCTTGAACCTAAGACTTCATTTATAGATACTTTTTCACCATTTTTAAAGGCTGCTATGAATGCTGAATTATACCCTTTCTTTTTTGCTCTAAATAGAGCTTTTTTGGATTCTTGATAGTCATTAGAAATTCCATAATAGTATTTATAATATCTACCAACTTTTACTCTTTCTATATTTTTCAATCCTTTGAAGTTATACGATTTTGTTTTAATTCTTTTTTTGCTGGAAGCAATTTGGACTTTATAAGTGATTAAGTCCTCTTTAATAACAACAACTTCTTTTTCTTTTACTTCAGGTGTATCTAATTTTGTTATTTCATCTTCAATTATAGTATTTGCTTTTAGGTTGTTAATATATTTCTGGATTGCAGAAGCAATTGCTTTTGCCATTTCTGTTTGACCTTTGCTTGAGTTTAAATATCTTCCTTCTTTTGTATTGGTTAAAAAACCTAATTCAACTAGAACACTTGGCATTATGGTCTCTCTCAATACTTGAAAATTATCTTGCTTAACTTTCCTATCATTTCTTTTAAGCTTTTTTGCAAAATTATACTGAATTAAGCTAGCAATTTCTAGACTTTTATCGAGATTTTCTTCTTGTAAAAGCGACAATCCTATGACAGATTCAGTAGAATTAGGGTCAAATCCTTTGTATCTTTCTTTGTAATTATCTTCCAAGAGGATTACAGCATTTTCTCTTTTCGCAATTTCAAAGTTTTTTTGATTTCCTCTCAACCCCAAGACAAATGTTCCTGCTCCGTAAGCGTTTGATGTATGAGAATCACAATGAACAGAAACAAACAAGTCTGCTTTAGCTTTGTTTGCAATTTCACCTCTTTTCCAGAGATCTATAAACTTATCATTCTGTCTAGTATAAATAACACTAATATCTTTTTGTTTACTCAAAATTGCACCTAAGTTTTTCACTACTTTAAGAGCTATTATTTTTTCTCTGTAACCATTACCTATATTTCCTGGATCATAACCACCGTGACCAGCATCTAAAACTACTACATACTCTTTTTGAGCCTGAAGATTTGTAGCAGTCATAAAAACCATCAAAAACCCTAAAGTGATTTTAGAGAAAACAGAGATAATCAACTTAAATTTAATAGTAGTGTGCATAAACAAATTTAACTATTTTTGGCATTTCAAATTTGGCACTTCAATTATTGAACCATACTTTTAACCACAAACAAAAATAGCATTTATCTACTTGCGTTCAAATTGGACATATGGAATTCTTCTTTTGTGTTTTCTTTTGCCGCTCATATCGAGTTCTCAGAAGAAGGTGGAACAACCAAAAGACACAATACAATCAAGTAAGAAAGATTCTATTTCTAATGTTTTAAAACCTTTGGATACTCTTCCAAAAAAAGAATCTATTCAAAATATAATTACCCACACAGCCAAAGATTATACCAAGCAAAATGCTAAAACCAAAACGGTTGAACTCTATAACGAGGCTCATATTGTATATGGTGATATTGATCTAAAAGCCGGATATGTTCTCATAGATTACCTTAAAAGCACCCTGTTTGCAAAAGGAATTATTGATAGTACTGGGTACGTACAACGTCCTGTTTTTAATCAAGGAGGTCAAGAATCTGAACAAGATTCTATGTCTTACAATTTTGATAGTAAAAAAGCAATTATATACGGTATTAAAACCAATCAAGATCCTGGTGTTATTGTTTTGGGAAATAAGGCAAAAAGGGTAAATGATTCTACGATTTACATGCGTAAAATCAAATTTACAACTTCTGATAAACCAAATCCAGATTACTACATTGGAGTAAATAAAGCGAAAGTTGTTCCAAAAAAGAAAATTGTTGCAGGTTTGAGTAATCTTGTTATTGCTGATGTACCAACACCATTGTTATTACCGTTTGCATATTTTCCTATGGGTGATAAAAGAGAAGCTGGTTTTATACTACCATCTTGGGGGCAAAATACAAATCAAGGTTTTTTCTTACAGAATGGTGGCTATTACATTCCAATCAACGATTATGTTGATTTAGAATTAACAGGAGATTTATATTCTAACGGAAGTTATGGTGTTAGAACTGCTTCTAACTATGTTGTTAGATATCGTTTTTCGGGAAATTTTAATCTGCGTTTTGAAAAAATTAGACAAAGTCAGGTTGGATTTGATGATTTTTCTGAAACAACAAACTTCAACTTACAATGGAGTCATAGACAAGACCCTAAATCCAATCCAAATTTCAATTTTGGAGCATCTGTAAATTTAGGAAGTAGTCAGTTTTTTAGACAATCATTAAATGAATTTAATAATTCTCAATTTCTAAACAACACATTTAATTCATCTATCACACTATCTAAAACTTTTCCAAATACACCATTTAATTTAAATATGACAGCTACTCACACACAAAACTCCAATACGGGTGTTGTGAATATGACATTGCCATCTATTCAATTAAATATGAATCGAGTTTTTCCTTTTGCAGGAAAAGGAGGTATTAAGAAAAATCCTTTACAAAAAACAGGTGTAACTTATAATGCTACTGGAGAATACAGAATTACTACCAATGATGATGATTTTTTGACTGGTAGAATGTTTGAAAACGCTCAGTCTGGTGTTCAACATAGAGCTGTTGCAAACACAAATATTACTTTTTTAGATTATTTTACTATTTCACCAAGTATAAATTATGTTGAAACTTGGAACTTTAATTCTGTAGAGAGAACTTTTGATCCTTCTTTAGAAAATCCAGATGGTAGTTTTGGTGCTGCGGTTTTAGATTCTATAAGCGGTTTTAGAAGCTTTAGAGAATACAGTACTAGTTTGAATTTAACAACCAACATTTATGGTGATTTTACATTTAAAAAAGGGAGATTAAAAGCTTTAAGACATACCATCAGACCCAGCGTTTCATTTACTTATAGACCAGATTTTTCTAACAATTATACACAGACTGTTCAACAAAGTGCAGATCCTAATGATATTTTAGAATATTCTCCTTTTGAAAATAGTTTGTTTAGACCTAGTGGTGGTGGATTGGTTAATGCTATCGGAATTTCTGTAAACAACGTATTAGAAGGAAAGTTAGCGCCCAAAGACCCCGATAGCGATGAAGAAGATAGAAAAATAACGATATTGAACAATTTAAACTTCACTACATCCTACAATATTGCTGCAGATAGTTTAAAATGGTCTCCTATCAATATGACTGCAGGTACAAGGCTTTTTAAAGATAAATTAGCTCTTAATGTTGTTGGGAGTTTCGATCCTTATGAAGTCAATAGCAATGGTATCCGAATTGAAAAATTT
This sequence comes from Flavobacteriaceae bacterium, assembly GCA_965660845.1. Lineage (GTDB taxonomy): Bacteria > Bacteroidota > Bacteroidia > Flavobacteriales > Flavobacteriaceae > Polaribacter. The sequence continues at coordinate 785,437 of CBFIBH010000001.1, read as the reverse complement.
GCTAAGTTTCCTAGATTAACCAATGCAAATATGACAGCCAATTTCACTATTTCTGCTGCAGATTTTGATAAAAATCTTAAAGACGACTCCAACAAAGACAATGGAAATGGATTACAAGATACTCCGGATGTTTTAGGAAGAAATATAAATCCGACAAATGCTTTTGCAAATAATTTAGCCAGAGATGATCAAAATGAAAATAAAGATGTAGAAACCGAATTGTATAGAGCTAAAATTCCATGGCGTTTAAATTTAGCATATTCTGCTTTATATTCAAATAATGGGTTTTCAACGAATGGAATTCAAACACATTCTATGACTTTTGGAGGAGAGGTTGAATTAAGCCCTAAGTGGAAAATAGGTTTTTCTTCTGGTTATGATATCATTGAAGGTGGAGTAACTTTTACAAGACTTAATTTCTCAAGGGATCTGGATAGTTGGAGACTTAATTTTAACTGGGTACCTTTTGGTTTCAATCAACAATACAACTTTTTTATTGGAGTAAAATCTTCTATTTTACGTGACTTAAAATACGATCAAAACAGACCTCCAAACAGAGCTCTTTTTTAAAACTAAATTTTATGAAAAGAATCATTTACACAGATAAAGCTCCATCTCCGATTGGACCATATAATCAAGCTATTTTAGTTGATAATACTCTATACACTTCTGGACAAATTGCCATAAATCCAACAACTGGAGAACTTTTAGAAGGAACAATAGAGCAAGAAACTGAATTGGTAATGCAAAATTTAAACGAAGTTTTAAAAGCTGCTAAAATGACATTTGAAGATGTTATAAAAACAAGTATTTTTATTTCTGATATGAATAATTTTCAACTCATTAATAAAGTATACGCTTCTTATTTTGATGAAAATACTGCTCCAGCTAGAGAAACTGTAGAAGTTGCAAACCTTCCGAAATTTGTGAATGTTGAGATCAGTATGATAGCCATAAAATAACCCCCTACTTTTCAGCAGAGGGTTTTATATGTTTACTTTTATCATTCTCTTTATAAAGAAGCAGAATATTCTAAAAGGTCTACAATTTTAGTTGCATAACCCATTTCATTATCATACCAAGAAACAATCTTCATAAAGTTTCCATTCAAAGCAATTCCTGCTTTAGCATCAAAAATTGAAGTTCTTGTATCTCCAACAAAGTCTTGAGAAACAACTAGTTCTTCAGTATATCCTAATATTCCTTTCATAGCTTCACTTTCTGAGGCTTTCTTCATCGCTGCACAAACTTCTTCGTAAGTAGCAGATTTCTCTAATCTAACTGTTAGATCAACTACCGAAACATCCATAGTAGGAACTCTAAAAGACATTCCTGTTAATTTTCCATTCAAATCTGGAATTACTTTACCTACTGCTTTTGCAGCTCCTGTAGATGACGGAATGATATTATGCAATGCTGCTCTACCACCTCTCCAATCTTTCATTGAAGGACCATCAACAGTTTTTTGAGTTGCTGTTGTTGCGTGAACAGTTGTCATTAATCCTTCTAAAATTCCGAAATTGTCATGAAGAACTTTTGAAATTGGAGCTAAACAGTTTGTTGTACATGAAGCATTTGAGAAAATTTTCTGATCTGCAGTTAATTCTTCATTATTAACACCCATTACAAACATTGGTGTATGATCTTTAGATGGAGCTGATAAAATTACTTTTTTTGCTCCTGCTTCTAAATGTTTATTAGCCAATTCTTCAGTTAAAAAGAATCCTGTGGATTCAATAACATATTCAGCATCTACTTCGTTCCATTTTAAATTTTCTGGATTTCTTTCGGCAGTAACACGAACTTCTTTTCCATCTACGATCAATTTTCCATTGTTTACCTCTACTTCACCATCAAATTGTCCGTGAACAGAATCATATTTTAACATGTATGCTAAATAATCTACATCTAACAAGTCATTTATAGCTACAACTTGAACATTGTCTCTTTTTGCTGCAGTACGAAATGCTAATCTTCCAATTCTTCCAAATCCGTTAATTCCTATTTTTATCATTTTACTTTTAATTTGTTTGTTTATTTTAAGTTGACATGATGTCCGAAACTCTCAGTAATTCTGAGCTAATTGAATGAACACCTTTGATTGCTTTTTCTAAGTTGGTAGCTATAACTTTATTATCTTTTAATCCAACCATAAGATTTGTTTTGTTATCTAACAGTAACTCAACAGCTTTAACTCCTAATCTGCTTGCTAAAACTCTATCAAAACATGATGGAGAACCACCTCGTTGCATATGGCCTAAAACTGAAACTCTTACTTCATATTCAGGTAAGTTATCTTCTACATATTTAGCTAACTCAAATACGTTTTTCCCTGTTCTATCACCTTCAGCAACAACAACAATACTCGAGGATTTACCAGCTCTTCTACTTTTCTTAAGAGATTCTAACATTCGTTCTAACCCTAAATCTTCTTCTGGAATTAAAACTTCTTCAGCTCCTGCTCCAACTCCAGCATTTAAGGCTATAAATCCAGCATCTCGACCCATTACTTCAATAAAAAATAATCGATCATGAGCTGAGGCTGTATCTCTAATTTTATCAATAGCTTCTACAACAGTATTTAAGGCTGTATCGTAACCAAGTGTATGAGAAGTTCCATAAATATCGTTATCTATAGTTCCAGGAATACCAACAATTGGAAAGTCGTATTCTTTATTAAAAACAACACCACCTGTAAACGATCCATCACCTCCAATAACAACTAAACCTTCGATTTCATTTTTTATCAGCTGATCGTAGGCTTTTTTTCTACCTTCTTTGGTCATAAATTCTTTTGACCTTGCCGATTTTAAAAAAGTTCCTCCTTTGTTAATAACTCCTTTTACACTTCTTGCATTTAAGGTGATAAAATCACCTTCAATCATTCCTTGATATCCTCTGTAAATTCCAACACATTCAGTGCTGTAAAACGCACAAGTTCTGACTACAGAACGTATGGCTGCATTCATTCCTGGAGAATCTCCCCCTGAAGTCATGACTGCTATTTTCTTAAAACTTTTCATTTTGCTATGTAAATGTACTATTTAAAAATGAGTTAAAATAAAAAAAAAGCGAAATCGATTTCGACTTGTATCCCTGATTTTTATTGATAATACTTGGTATAAATCTAACACAAATTTAAACAAATATAAAACCAAAAAAAGATTGTGTATTTTGGACGTCATATTTTATTTCTATGAACTTATCTACTCTTGATTACGGAATTATATTTGGTTTTTTTGCTTTATCCCTTTTTATTGGAATTTGGGTTTCTAAATCAGCTGGTAAAAACAGTAAAGAGTATTTTTTATCGGGTCAAAATATGCCTTGGTGGTTATTGGGTGTTTCTATGGTTGCCACAACATTTGCAGCAGATACTCCAGGATTGGTCACAGAATTGGTAAGAAAAGACGGAGTTTCTGGAAATTGGGTTTGGTGGGCATTTTTACTAACAGGAATGTTAACTGTTTTCTTTTATGCAAAACTTTGGAGAAAATCTGGGATCACAACTGACTTAGAATTTTATGAACTAAGATATTCAGGTAAAGCTGCCCGATTTTTAAGAGGATTTAGAGCTATTTATTTAGGTGTTATTTTTAATATCATAACAATGGCTGGTGTTTGTTTAGCTGCCTCTAAAATTGCCACGATACTTTTAGGAATTTCCCAAGAACAAACATTAATTTACTCTTCTATTATTATTGTTATTTACTCTTCTTTAGGAGGGTTAAAAGGTGTTTTAATAACTGATTTTGTTCAGTTTATCATTGCAATGATAGGTTCTATTTGGGCAACAATTTACATTATAAATCTTCCTGAAATTGGAGGTCTGGAGACGCTGTTATCGCATGAAAATGTGAGCAATCAATTGAATATTCTTCCAGATTTCTCTGATAAAGAAGCTTTAATTACATTATTTATTATTCCATTTGCTGTTCAGTGGTGGAGCACTTGGTACCCTGGTGCAGAACCTGGTGGTGGTGGATATATTGCACAAAGAATGTTAGCTGCAAAAGACGAAAAAAATGCTACTTTGGCTACTTTATTTTTCAACTTTGCTCATTATGCTTTACGACCTTGGCCTTGGATTTTAGTTGGTTTAGCATCATTAGTTTTATTTCCAAACTTAACTGATTTAAACAATGCCTTTCCTGCTTTGACAGCAGAAATGCAAGGACATGATGTTGCTTATGCTGCTATGATGACTTATTTACCTGCTGGTTTACTAGGAATTGTATTAACTTCCTTAATTGCTGCTTTTATGAGTACAATTTCTACACAACTAAACTGGGGTAGTTCCTACATTGTGAATGATTTTTATGCTCGTTTTATCAATGAAAAAGCCTCTGAAAAACAGAAAGTTATTGTAGGAAGAATTTCAGTTGTAATCTTGATGTTGATTGCTGCATTGTTTTCGTTTTATTTACAATCTGCAAAAGATGTATTTGATTTGTTATTACAGATTGGTGCAGGAACAGGTTTACTGTTTATACTTCGCTGGTTTTGGAATCGAATTAATCCATGGAGTGAAATTGCAGCCATGAGTGTTTCTTATGTAATTGCAATGTTATTTTTTCTAGACACAAAATTATCTCTGGAATTCTTTGATGATTTACTAGGTTATGAAAAATTAATTCTTGGAGTTGTTTTAACAACTATAGCTTGGGTCGTAGTAACTTTATTAACCAAACCTGTAAATAAGAAAACATTAGATTCTTTTTCTAGCTTAATCTTTGAAAAAGAGAATAAATTTAAAAACTTTGGAAGTAAACTTTTAGCCTTCTTATTTGGCGTTATTGGAGTTTACAGTTTTTTATTTGCTACTGGAAATTGGATTTACGGAGAAACAACATTAGCAATTGGATTAACATTATTAACCCTTATATCTATGATTGGTTTAAAAGTACTTTGGAAAAAAGTGATTTAGTTCTTTTTAAAATTAATCAATTGTTTGTGAGGTGTAAGCACTGAATCTTTTTTGATTCTTTTCTTTCTTTTCTTTTTGTTTTTTTTGAGTCCAACTTTTGTTAAAAGCTCTGAAAGTGTATTAAAGTTTACTTGGTAAGTCAAACCAACTCCTTGTGTATACCCTTCCTCTTGAGCTGAATATTGAATTTCGTTTTGACGATTAAATATAACACCTCTAAAATTCCCTTCTTCATTTAATAGAACTTCCACTTTTACTTCTCCAACCACACTAGACTGTGTTTGAGCGCCAACTGGAACTCCAACTTTTCCGTTAACTACCACTCTATCACTAATTTGTGTTCTTACAGAAACATCAACAAAATTATCTGTGTTGATGTTTTCTACATCTAAGTTATCTCCTTGTGTGTAATTAACTCCTAATTGTAATTTCCCGTCTTTACTACTAATCAAATCTGATAAAAAGCTACCAATAATATTTGAACTCGTTGATGTTAATACTGCATTACTATCAAAACTATTTCTTCCTTGGCTTATAAAATCTCCTAAAGTTAATAAAGACATAAACTGTCTCATTTTACTATTCACATCATTGTCGTTTAACACAAAATCTAACTCAGATGCAATGGTTGGATTTACATTGGGAATTTGAATATCAAACTCTTGTTTAGAACTAAATAAACCTCCAGAAATGTTTGTAATTAAATTGACAGGAATTTTTCTGTTAGTATTAAAGTTTTCTAACAATAAAGCTGGGTTTGCATTTGTTTGATATATTGCTGATACGTTTAAATTTGCCTCATATGGATTTCCATTCCAAGAAATTGTTCCTCCATTCTGAATTCGAAAGGGTTTATTAATAATTCCACCATATTTAAGCGAATACACACCATTATCAATAGTGTAATCGCCAAACATATTAAACTTACCTCTTGTGTTGATTTCTATTCTTAAGTTTCCTGTGCCGCTTCCTTTGATATCACTTCCGTTTACCTCATCAATTACAACTTGAGCTTGTGCATCTTTTGTTACTTCCAAATTGATATTAAGCGTAACTCCTTCTATGGCATCAATTGCAATTTCTTTTTGTTTTTCTTCAATAGTTTTTTCTGATTTGAAATGAATCAACTTAAACTGTTCTACTGTAGCAATATCTTTTAATGGAATTACAAATTTAGTTTTAGGTTTTGTCTTTGCATTAATATCAAAAGTGATATTGTTTGTTAACCCATAAATATTTGCATCTCCGTCTATAAAACCGGCACCGTAATACAGTGCTTCATCAGAGTCTTTGGTGTCTAAAATCAATAAATTTTCTGATGAAAGTTTCAAATTCAAAAACCAAGATTGAAAGTTTAGGTGAGAAATATTTCCATTTAAAATTCCATATGTGTTGTATTTGGAATCTCTTAAAGTTAGATCATTTAAAAAGAAAGATTGATCTTCTAAACCTATTACTGCATTTCCATCCATTTCATAATCAACATTTAGATAAGGAAACGTTAAGCCTGCATTAGATAGAGTGAGTGAACCATTCATGGTTGGATTTCCTAGAAAACCTTTTAATGTAAAGTTACCAGAAGCTGTTCCTCTAATATTTGAGAGAACATCTTCCCCTAGTGGACTAAATGCTTTTAATGAATAATCTTCTAAGAAAACTGATAAATCTACAATTGGTCTTTCATAACTAAAATCTATATTTCCAGTAGCTGCAATGCTTTTAACTTCATCTTTATCTAAAGATAAATTTACTTTATAATTTTCTAGAGAGTTATCTCCTTCTAAATTCATAGATAAATCTCCTTGCTTTAAATCGTTTAGAAAAAAGTCTTTCACAGTTAGCGTTCCTTTAGGTTTGTATAAACCTTCTTCTTGAATAAAATCTACTGTACCATTTAATGTTCCTTTTATATCTAAACTATCGACTTCAGGTAGTATATTTTCTAATTTAACTTGATTAAAATCTGCCACTAATTTCTTGTAAATAGAATCTTTTATTGCTCCTTGAAATGCTATCTTTTGTTTTCCTGACTCCAATTGGAATGGAGAGAAATCATAGAAGATTTTTTTGATGTCAAAAGTAACTTTGTTGTTTGAGTTATTTTTTGGATTGATTACCCAACGTTTATTTTTAAAACTTAAGTTTGATTTCTGTACTCCAAAAACAGATAACTTTTCTTTATTAATCGTATAATAAAAATCTAGATTAAAATCTTCCTTATTTTCTAATCCTCCATTAAAAGTGGACTTAAAATATAAGGTATCATTTATAGTTTTATTAAACAGCAATAGCTTAGAAACATTATAATAAGGGGTTTTCACACTTTCTGCTGTCAACTTCGTATCATATAATCGCCTTTTGTTATCCGTGTCTAATTGAAACAAGTTAATTGTATTGCCATAAGCAACAATTTTGGGTGAATTTACCCGCAATCTTAACTTATTTTGGTCTGCATTAATCCTTCCTTTTATAGTTGTATTTGGGGCAACTTTAACTTCTGGAAAGAAAACCTCCACAATCTGACTGTAAATCCTGAAATCAAATTCTATAAATTGATGTTCCGCTAGTTTATAAGGCGTGTAATTTGTATAAATACTACCTAATGCATTCTGAGCTAGAGGAACAAAATCCTCAAAATTAAAATCTCCTTCAAGTTCACCACTCACAATATCTTCAGAGTCAACTCTAATCTTTCTTATGTTATCTATTACTTTAGAAAGAACTAAGAATTGTTTAAAATCATAAGTATCATTTATATTTTGATATGAAGTGTTCTTAAAATTTGCAATTCCAACTAAGTTGTTAATATTGTTTCCTTGCAGATCAAAATTTATATTTCCTTTAAAAATTGATATACTATCTCTTTTGAAAAAGTTTAGCTGATTGAGTTCAGCAAAGTCTATGGTAGAACTAAAGTCGAATCTGTAAATTTCAGATGATAAATCTGCTAATCCTTTAAAGGACATTCTTAGATTCTCGTCATCTACATTTAAATCGCCATCAAACAACTTATTTTGATACACACCATTTACATTGATATTTTTGTAGGAATATTCTTTGAACTCTAAAAAATCAAATTCTCCAATCAAAGCAGTATTGATATTATCTATGGTAAAACCGCTTCCTTTAACATCACCTTTAAAAGACATTTTTCCAAACAAAGGATCGTTAAAAAACACACCTACATCAAATGCATCAAAACTGACAAAACCAGTATAGTTAGCATTATCAATTGATTCTTTATAATTAATAGTTAAGTCTGCAATACATTTTCCTATTTCAGAGTCAATTTCTAAATCAGATATGATTGAATTCTCAGTTACTGTAGTAAAACCTTTGATAGTAAACTGGCCTAATCTTTTAAATTCTGAGGGTAAAGTACTACCTAAGACATTGGGTAAAACTTCTTTTAAATCATCATAAGTTGCAGTCAAACTCTTTATATCTCCTTCAAATTGAAATCCATTTTCTGAATTTACAGCATTTACGAACTCCATATCTCCATCGATGATAACTCCATTATCAGATTTTAGTTTAAAATTTTGAGCTTTGAAATTATTGAGTTTTCCTTTAATTTTTCCGGAAAATGTTAAAGCATCATTTCCAGACAATTCATCATAATACTTTTCTAAATCTTGAATTACAATTTTACTCCTTCTAAAATCTCCATCAATTCGAACTTTATTATTAAAATCTGCTAATTCACTCCTAGCATAAGATAGTTTAATATCAGCATAGACATTAGATGATTCCGTTTGAAGATTCGTATTATAAAACTCCATATGATCTTTTGTGTAAGCAAAGTCAGAAGTTAAATTTATTACTTTAAGTCCACGGTTATCTGTAAAATACAAGCCTCTAACTTTAATATTCACATTGGGTCCTTTGATTGAAAAGTCTTCTAAGTTTCCACCTAGTTTAGATGCTGAAAATTCTGGAATTTTACTTTTCTTTAAATTGACCTGCTTATAATTAAAATCATCTAAATAAATGTTTTTTGATTTCATTAAAAAGCCACTAGATACAGTATCTACAGGCTCTTCTTCAAAGCTATCAATAAACACAGTTAGGTTGTCATCTGGTTCATTTGGATAGTTAGTTAAATGAAAGTTTACTCCTTTTAAAGAAATATTTCCAAATTCTAATTTATTATCAATTACTTTTTTTACACTTAGTAAAGAAGTACTTAACTTATCAACAAAAATTAAAGTGTCTTTATGATGATCTCTAATTTCAATACCTTTTAAAGATACACTTCCAAGTATTGATAAGTCTACTCTTTTTATTGTTAGATCGATATCAAAATCTTCATTTAAATTGTTGGTAAGAGATTTTGCTAACTGAGTTTGAACTGGTGGAAGTGAAAAAAGAAGTACAAGAAAAAGAAGGAAAATGGCAATATATTTTAGCCATCTAACAATAATTTTTAAAAATTTCTTTAGGTTTATAGATTTCACTTAACGAATAATTCTACTTATGAAACGCAAATACATTGCCATCTTATACAAAGAACGATAAAATTAACAAACTATTAAATTTAGACTTACAAAAAGTAAAGTCAATACATTAATTATCTATAATTTTACAACGTGTAAGATTTATATGCAAAACAAAGACATTTACATATTAGCTATTGAATCCTCTTGTGATGACACGAGCGCGTCAGTTTTGAAAAACGATACAGTTTTAAGCAATATTGTTGCCAATCAAGAGGTCCATGCAAAATATGGTGGTGTTGTTCCAGAATTAGCTTCGAGAGCACATCAACAAAATATTGTTCCTGTTGTGCATCAAGCTATTACAGAAGCAAAAATATCTAAAGAACAATTACAAGCAATTGCATTTACCAAAGGTCCTGGTTTAATGGGGTCACTTTTAGTTGGAACATCTTTTGCAAAGTCTTTAGCGCTTGGTTTAAACATTCCTTTAATAGATGTAAATCATATGCAAGCTCATATTTTGGCTCATTTTATTAAAGAAAAAAACGCTAAAACTCCTTGTTTTCCTTTCGTATGTCTAACCATCTCTGGTGGTCATACTCAATTGGTTAAAGTGACTAATTATTTTGACATGGAGATTTTAGGTGAAACAATTGATGATGCAGTAGGTGAAGCATTTGATAAATCTGCAAAAATTCTTGGTTTTCCTTATCCTGGTGGACCTTTAATTGATAAATATGCTCAAAAAGGAAATCCAAAAGCTTATTCTTTTACCAAGCCTAAAGTTGGAGATTTGGATTTTAGTTTTAGTGGACTGAAAACCGGTATTTTATATTTCATTAAAAAGCAATTAAAAGATAACCCAAACTTTATAGAAGATAACTTGTTTGATATTTGTGCTTCTATTCAGCACACAATTGTAGAAATTTTAATGGATAAATTAAAGAATGTTGTAAATCAAACTCAGATAAAACACATTGCTATTGCTGGTGGAGTATCAGCAAATTCAGAAATAAGAAAACGTTTAGAAATGGCAGAAAAACATTTTGGATGGACTACGTACATTCCTAAGTTTGAATACACAACTGACAATGCTGCTATGATTGGAATTACTGGATATTTAAAGTTTTTAGAAAATTATTCAGCATCAAATAAAGTAAGTGCTTCCTCAAGACTTAAAGTAACTGATTAATATGAAGTGTTTTAGAATAGAACTTGTTACAGAACATCAAAATAAACCAGAGAAAGCTCAGAAACTTGGTAAAATTCTTGCCAAGAATCTAAATCTTGAGTTTATTTCTGCAAAGAGATATAGTAAATTTGATAGCTCCTACAGAATCTCACTAAAAGGTGTTTTTCCGGAAGACGAAAATCCTTTTCATCATAGTTTAAAAATTGTATCAAATATTGTATCTGATTGGACAACTCATTATCATCCAGACAATGAAAAATTAGAATTAATTTTTAATAAAAATGAACATTCAAGGTTTCAAGAGCAACCTTATAATGTCATAATTTGGGGACAATTTGTAATGGAATAAAAAAAGCGAACTTTTCAGTTCGCTTTTTTTATAATTTTTAATATCTATCTCGCTACTTTAATTGAACAACCTATAGCTCTTGTATAAGTTTTTGATGGTTTCTTGCCTGCTAATAAAGCATCAACTGCATTTTCTACAAACTTCTCTTTTACATTATTTGGGTTTCTAGAGCTATCATCAATTGCTCCTATATATTCAACAATTAGTTTCCCGTTATTTTTGTTTAAAATGTAAACATGAGGCGTTTTGGAGGCTCCGTATTTTGGATATACTTTTTGACCTTTATCTAAAACGTAAGGAAATGTAAATCCTTTTTCTTTAGCTCTTACTTTCATAGAAGCCATATCATCTGCAGGTACTACAGCTGGATCATTTGGGTTGATTGCAATAACTGGATAACCTTTACTCATATATTTTGCATCCAAGGCATTTATTCTATCCTCATTCGCAACAGAATAAGGACATGTATTGCATGTAAAAATTACAATAAATCCTTTAGCATTCTTATAATCTGACATAGAAACCATTTTGCCGTCTACGTTTTCTAAAGAAAAGTCTTCAGCTACATCTCCTACTTTGTAACCGTCATTAGGTCCAAAGGTAAATGCCGTTGCAACAGGAAATACAACTAATATAAATAGTGTTTTGATTGTTTTCATATTTCTTATTTTAAAAATTGTTTTACTTCGTTTTCTAATTCTTTAAGAGTGAAAGATTGCTCAAAAAATTTACGTTTGCTTTTACTGTATATTAAGGTAGCAGGAATTGCCCCAGACCAACTTTCGTCAACTTTGGCTATCCAAACTTGTTCATTATCGTCATCTAAAAAAATATTTGTAGACAATAATTTTTTCTTGTTGATAAAAGGAATCAATCTACTTTCTTTTTGATTTGGAAAATCTAAACTCACTAAGATTACTTCAACATTGTCTTTTTTATATTCCTGATTTATATATTCAAAATAAGGAAGTTCTTTTACACAAGGTAAACACCAAGTAGCCCAGAAATTAACAACGTATATTTTATCATCTTCTTTTGATAGATAAGGTGCTAAACCCTCATAATTAACTGTTGAAATATCTTTGACCTCAACAAAACTAGAAATGTCTATAGATATCTCTTTCTTTTTTTTTTTCTTTTCTGAGTCACAGGATATAAAAAATAGTATGCTACAGAAAATCAGGAAAGTTTTTCTCATTTTATAAAAGTACAAATGTGTATGAATAATTAATTCTAATTAACTAAAGATTAACAAATTATCCGAAAAGCTCATTTAAAACTTTAGCCAATCGTAAACCTCCTTTTTGAAGTTGTTTTTTCACTGTATCAAAATGATCGTACATATAACGATAGCTTAAATTCTGTTCTGGTTTTGCAGAATTATAAACTTTCATAGTCAATACTCTAGTTTCATTCACCCAATCTAAAACAGTCCCAGTTTGAATAGCCTTAATTTGTTTTTTAGAAAATATATCCAGATTGCTTGTTAGCTCAGAGTAAGTCATATTATAGGATTCAATCATTTTGGTATCCCAAACAGAATGCAAATTTGTATTCCCTCGAAACCATTTCAATCGGATAGCATTTCCTCCTCTATCTTCCGATCTACCTATGTGTAATGGTTGATGCAAATCTCCTATCAAATGAACTAATAGCTTTACATAAAATACTTTATCCTCATCTGAACTATTCTCATCTAGGATTATTTTTTTACACATTTTAATACCTACAATCAAATCTCCTTTTGAGTTCTTTTCTGATGTTTCATAGGTTTCTCCATCTTTCCAATTGACATAATGCCATGGCTTAAACTGATCATACTTTCTATCAGATTTTATCTCATCAGCATATGTAGAAATCATAGCTAACCCTTCATTTTTCAATAACTTTTCTAGATTTCTTTTAGCTTTTTTTGTTAAGTTATTGTAAGCTATTTCACCAACAACTCTATGTCCCGTTTGTCCCCAAATAGCTCTTTCATTATTAGCAAAAGTTAAAAAAGGAAGAAATAAAAAAAGAAAAATAATTCTGCATTTCATGATCTTATATTTTAGGTTTCAAGTTTCGCTAAGGTAAAAAAATAGTTAGTCTCAAATTTTGAAATACTAAAAAATATTTGATATATTTGTGATATCATTTTAATATCATATTAAATTATATAAATATGGACGCAGAAAAAATTATCAAGCCCGCTAACGGTTATTTAATGTTAGTAATTGTATTAGGTCTTTTCTTTGGTGGAATCGGATTTAGTATTGCTCAGGAACATCCTGTTTATCTTATTGCCACTTTTTTTGGTTTTATTGGTTTGTTTGGATTTATTCTAGTCAATCCTAATACATCTAAAGTAATTTTACTTTTTGGAAAATATGTTGGAACTATAAAACAAAATGGTTTGTACTGGGCAAATCCTTTTTACACAAAAAAGAAAATCTCATTAAGAGCAAGTAACTTTGATAGTGAGCGTTTAAAAGTGAATGATAAACTTGGGAATCCAGTGATGATAAGCACAATATTAGTTTGGAGAGTTACCAATACTTTTAAAGCTGCCTTTGATGTAGATAACTATGAGAATTTTGTACGAGTTCAAACTGATGCTGCTGTTAGGAAGTTAGCAAGCATGTATCCTTATGATAATTTTGCAGATGAAGGACACGATGAGGATATTACGTTACGTTCTAGTGTTAATGAAGTTTCTGATGCCTTAGAAAAAGAACTAGAAGAACGTTTAGCGATTGCTGGAATCGAGGTTCTGGAGGCAAGAATTGGTTATTTGGCATATGCACAAGAAATTGCAAGCGCAATGTTAAAGCGTCAACAAGCAACCGCAATTGTTGCTGCTAGACATAAAATTGTTGAAGGCGCTGTAAGTATGGTAGAAATGGCTTTAGAAGAGTTAGGGAAAAAAGAAATCGTAGAATTAGATGAAGAAAGAAAAGCTGCAATGGTTAGTAACCTAATGGTTATTTTATGTGGTGATAAAGAAGCTTCTCCAGTTGTAAATGCTGGTACATTAAATCATTAAAAATGAGTGAAAAAAAAGAACTTACAATTGGAGTTGCATTAGCTTTAGGTACATCTATAGGATCTTTAATTGGAACTGTAATAGGAGCGGTTACAGATAATGTAGCCTATGGAGTTTCTTTTGGAGTATCTGCAGGAGCGGTTTTAGGACTTAATGCTGGTGTAATTATTAATCAATATAACAAAGAAAACAATAAAGATGAAAAAATATAAAAAAGGAACTGGTGTGGCCATTGGGATTTCTTTGGGAGTTGCTATTGGTGTTGCCATGGGTAATATCGCAATAGGCATATCCCTTGGAATTGTTTTTGGAGTCGCATATGACAAAAAAATGTTAAAAAACAACATTCAAAAAGAAGAAAAATGAAAGAATATAAAGTGATACAACCTAAATTAGGATTTAGAAATAGATTTCAAAGTTTTGAAGATATATTAAATCAACATGCAAGAGAAGGATGGAAAGTAGTTAGTATATCTCAAGGCTGGACAAGTGTAATTTTAGAAAGAGACAAGAATAGATAAATGAGAATTTTTAAAGAAGAACAACGTTTTACACAATCATGGCTTATTGTGTTAATCCTTATAAGCGTTTTAGCACCAACGGGTATTATACTTAATGAATACACGAAAGAAAACAGTACAATGTCACAAACAGAATTCATGTTGATTATTGGGTTTTTAGTTATCTGTATTGCTCCTATTTTCTTCTTTAAATTGATAACTAGGATTGACGAAGGTGGAATCCACTATCGCTTTTTTCCTATTCATAGAAACACAAAAACAATCAAATGGTCAGAAATTAAATCTATTCGTCTAAGAAAATACGATGCTATTTCAGAGTATGGAGGCTGGGGAATAAAAGGTTTTTTTGGTCAAAGAGGAAAAGCGATTAATGTCAAAGGAAATATTGGTATTCAGTTAGAATTTGATAATTCAAAACCATTTTTAATTGGAACTCAAAAAAAGGAAGAAGTAAAAAGAATTTTAGAAACTTATAGACATAAAGTAGCTTATGAAGCACAAATCTAATATCATGACACGATTTATTTTATATTATTTACTATTTATCATTACCAATTCTGTTTCTCAAAATGAAATAAAATCCGAAGACTTTTTAATTAAGAATGGAAACATAGAATTACCAGGTACTTTAACTTTTTCAAAGAACTCTAAACATTTAATTATATGGGCACACGGATCTGGAAATGTAGATAGAAACGGAAATCAAGCTGGAGTAAATGTAAATGCAAATTATATCAAGCAATTTAGAGATGCAGTAAACAAAAATGACATTGCTTTTTTTAGTTATGACAAAAGAACAGCAAATCCAAAAAACAGTCAATTTTTAAAAGGAATTGTTTTTGATGACTTAGTCTCAGATTTAAAATCTGTCATTAATTTTTTAAAAGAAAAAAAGAATTTTGATGAAATTATTTTAGTTGGTCATAGCCAAGGTTCATTGATTGCCATGTTAGCATCTAATGATGTTGATAAATATATATCATTAGCCGGTCCAGGTGAAGCAATTGATCAAACAATCATAAAACAAGTTACAAGTCAAAGCAAACCTTTGGGAGATATTGCTAAATCTCATGTAAAGGAATTAAAAGAAACAGGAACCATCAAAGAAATTAATCCCTATTTAATCTCACTATTTGCAAAACCCAATCACCCATTCCTATCCAACTGGTTTCAATACAGTCCTACTGAAGAGATATCAAAAGTAAAATTACCTACTCTCATTATTAACGGCGATAATGATTTACAGATTAAAATTTCAGATGCGAAGCTATTAAAAGCATCAAAATCTGATGCAGAGTTAAAAATCATCAAGAACATGAATCATGTTTTGAAGACTGTAACTTCACCTGGAGATAATCAAGCTTCTTATTTTTCCTCAAACTTTCCAATTTCTGAGGAATTGATAAATGTAGTTACCAAATTTGTAAAAAAGTAAACAATGGCGAAGAAGAAAGCATTTGCACTACGACTTAATGAAGATATGCTAAAAACCATTGAAAAATGGGCTTCTGATGAATTCAGATCAACCAATGGTCAAATAGAATGGATTCTGATGAAAGCACTTAAAGAAGCTAAAAGAGAGCCTAAAAAGAAAGACGAGTCTTAAACTCGTCTTTTTTGTTTTAATAAAAATCGTAACTTTCCTTTTTTAAATTTTAAATCAACTAATATTTTACTGATGAAAAAACTTTTCACACTATTATTTACTGTTATTTCATTCACACTTTTTGCTCAAGACTTCTCTATGGACTTGGTAAAAAACATGAAACCTAGAAACATTGGTCCTGGAGGAATGAGTGGTCGTGTTACGTCTATAGACGTTGTAGAATCCAATCCTGATATAATGTATGTTGGAACCGCTTCTGGTGGTGTTTGGAAATCTACGTCTGGTGGTATAAAATGGGAACCAATTTTTGATAAAGAAGTAACTGCCTCTATTGGTGCTGTAGCAATTCAACAATCAAATCCAAGTGTTATTTGGGCTGGAACAGGAGAAGGAAATCCTAGGAACAGTTTGAATGGTGGTTACGGAATTTACAAATCCTTAGATGGTGGTAAAAACTGGATGGCTATGGGGTTAGAAAAAACCCGTCATATTCACAGAATTATTATTGACCCAACAAACCCTAATACAGTTTATATTGGAGCTATTGGTTCACCATGGGGAGAACACAAAGAAAGGGGAGTTTACAAAACCACAGATGGTGGAAAAACTTGGAAACAGATCTTATTTAACAACATAAAAACGGGTGTTGCCGATATGGTAATGGATCCTTCAAATCCAAATAAGTTAATGGTTGCTATGTGGGAACACAAACGTGATCCTTGGTTTTTTAAATCTGGTGGTAAAGGAAGTGGATTATATATGACTCATGATGGTGGAGATACTTGGAAAAAAATAACTGAAAAAGAAGGTTTTCCAAAAGGCGAATTGGGTAGAATTGGAGTTGCAATATCTAGAAGCAATCCAAATGTTGTGTATGCTTTAGTAGAGGCAAAGAAAAATGCATTGTATAAAAGTGAAGACGGAGGCTTTAAGTGGAAAATGATTAATAACAAAAGAGGTATTGGAAACAGACCTTTTTATTATTCTGAAATTTATGTGGACCCTCAAAATGAAAATAGATTATATACAGTTTTTACGTATGTAAATGTCTCTGAAGATGGAGGGAGAAGCTTCAAAGAATTAATGCCTGCTTATGGTGTTTCTAATGGAGTTCATCCAGATCACCATGCTTGGTGGATTCATCCTAAAGATGGTTCATTTATGATTGACGGAAATGATGGTGGAATGAATATCACAAAAGATAAAGGAAAAACTTGGCGTTTTATTGGGAATCTTCCAGTTGCTCAATTTTATCATATCAATGTAGATAATGAATATCCTTACAATGTGTATGGTGGAATGCAAGACAATGGTTCTTGGAGAGGTCCAGCATATGTATGGAAAGCACAAGGAATAAGAAATTCATATTGGCAAGAGATAAGTTTTGGTGATGGATTTGATGTAGTTCCAGACAGAGATGATTCTCGTTATGGTTTTTCTATGAGTCAACAAGGTTCTGTGGTTCGTTACGATCATATCACAGGAAATAATTATTCTGTTAAACCAACGCATCCAGATCCAGATGTAAAACTTCGTTTTAATTGGAATTCTGCAATTAATATGAGTCCACTTAACAATAGTACATTGTATTTTGGAAGCCAGTTTGTGCACAAATCAACAGACAAAGGATTGACATGGAAAGTGATTTCTCCTGATTTGACAACAAACGATAAAGAAAAACAAAAACAAGGCGAAAGTGGTGGATTGACCATGGATGCTACAGGTGCAGAAAACCACTGTTCCATTTTAGTAATTGAACCCTCTCCTTTAGAGAAAAATATGTTATGGGTTGGAAGTGATGACGGTAGAGTTCACATAACCCAAAACGAGGGTGCAACTTGGACAGATGTTAGCAAAAATATTCCTGATTTACCTGCAGGAAGTTGGATTGCACAAATAAAAGCGTCTAATAAAAACAAAGGTGAAGCTTTGTTAATTGCAAATGATTACAGAAGGTTTAATTACACTCCATATGCATTCAGAACCAAAGATTACGGAAAAACATGGACTCGTATTGTTGATAGAAATGATGTGGAAAGCTATACATTAAGTATTGTAGAAGATCCAATCAATGCAAACCTATTATTTTTAGGAACAGATGATGGATTGTATATTTCATTAAATGCTGGAGAAAAATGGACAAAATGGACCAATGGTTTTCCTACAGTATCAACAAAAGATTTGGTTATTCAACCAAGAGAACACGATTTAGTTATTGGAACATTTGGACGAGCTGCATGGGTTTTGGATGATATAAGACCACTTAGAGCTATGGCAAGTGGAAATGTATTGTCTAAAAAACTAGAGCTTTTCAATCCTCCAACTGCATATCAAGCTGCTTATCAACAACCTACCGGAAGTAGATTTGGCGGTGATGCTCTATTTAATGGAGAAAATAAACGTGGTGGAGCAATAATCTCTTATTACATCAATCGTCCTTCTGCAAAGAAAAAAGTAGAATCTAAAGGAAAAAAGAATAAAAGAGGAAAGAAAAAGAATGACGATAAAAAACCTGTGGTGATTCAAAAATCTAAGATAAAATACGATTCTATTAAGCTTGAAATCTATGATGGAACTCGATTGATTCGTACTCTAAAAAGAAAAGCACCTAAAGAAGACGGAGTTCATAAAATGTATTGGTTTATGGATGAAAAAGGTGTTTCAAGACTTTCTAGAAGTATTCGTAAAAGAAGAAATGAGCCTGGTGGAGTTAGAGTAAAACCAGGAAAATACAGATTGAAAATGTATTTTGGAGATCAAGTATCTGAATCTACTATTAAAGTAGAATTTGATCCTCGTTTAGAAATGTCAATGAATGCAATCAATGAGATTTACAATACTTCCAAGCAAATGGAAAAAGATCAACAATTGATGACTGATGTTTTAAAACAATTGGTAGAAAGCAAAAATATAGCCAACAAGTTCAAATCTGATTTATCTAAAGAAGATAAAAAGAAATACAAAGATCAAATAAAAGCTTCTAAAGATATTGTAAAGGAAATAGATAAATTAGTTGCTGTATTCTTAGGTTCAATTGATCGTCGTCAAGGAATTACGAGAAATCCTGAAGTTACTGTTAGTCAACGTTTTTATCAAGCAAAAAGATATGTAGGAAGTCGTTTTGGAAATTTAACAAGTACAGAGCGTCAATTGATAAAACAATACAAAGATGCTATGAATAATGCTATCAAAAAAGTAAATTCATTCTTTGGTAAAGACTGGAAAGATTACAAAACTAAAGTAGAAAACATTAGTATTTCACCTTTTAAAGAAACAAAACAATTTTAATCTAAAAGCGGAGTTTTACTCCGCTTTTTTTATGACTTGATTTTCTTACTTTAGCAGAAATACATTCTTTATGAGCATTTCAGAAATCAACAGTAATATTCCTTTTTTTCCTGACGATACAATAATTTTTGGTATCCTTTCGGTTACTTTGGCTATGGTGTTTTATACGTCCAAACAACCGGCTTTTAAAAAGTTTTATTCAATTGTCCCTACTCTTCTACTGTGCTATTTTCTTCCCTCTGTATTGACTTCACTTGGAGTTATTGCAGACAAATGGATAGATGTTTCTGCTACAATTTCTCACCTTCAATCTATGTATGGGAATTTAACTGATATTGAAACTTTAGATCAATTAAAAGTCTACATTTCTGAAAACAACATCAAAGATTCTGATTACAAACAGTTTATTGGAAAAAGTAATCTCTATTATATTTCTTCAAGATATTTATTACCTGCTTCTCTAATTTTTCTAACACTTAGTATTGATTTAAAAGGAGTTATGAAGCTGGGTTCTAAAGCATTAATCATGTTTGTAACGGCTACAATTGGTGTTATGATTGGTGGTCCAATTGCTATTTTATTTTTTAAATATGTAGCTCCTGAAATGTTAACATCGGTAGAAGGATCTGAACTTTGGAGAGGTTTATCTACAGTTGCAGGAAGTTGGATTGGTGGTGGAGCCAATCAATTGGCTATGAAAGAACAGTGGGAAGTTGGAGATAGTTTGTTCAGTATTATGGTTGTTGTTGATGTTCTCGTTGCAGAAGTTTGGATGGCATTTTTATTAATTGGAGTTGCAAAATCTGATGCAATCGATCGCTTTTTTAAAGCGGATAATTCTACTATAAAAACACTACAAGCTAAAATGGAAAAGTTTACGGTAGAAACTGCAAGAATTCCAACGTTTTACGATCTTATGATGTTATTAGCTATTGGTTTTGGATTTACATCTTTAAGTCATTTTTCAGGAAATACATTTAGCAATTTTATCAGAGAAAACATTCCTTCATTGGTTGATTTTGGTTTAGGAAGCGGATTCTTTTGGTTAATTATTCTCGCAACTACTTTTGGAATCATATTATCATTTTCAAAAATGAGAGAATTTGAAGGAGCAGGAGCTAGTAAAATAGGAACTGTTTTTATTTACATTTTAGTAGCTTCTATTGGAATGAAAATGAACTTGAATGCAATTGCAGAAAACCTAGGATTATTTGCTATCGGTTTAGTTTGGATGATTGTTCATGTAGGACTTCTATTTATTGTTGCCAAAATTATAAGAGCTCCTTACTTTTTCTTAGCTGTAGGGTCTAAAGCTAATATTGGTGGAGCAGCTTCTGCTCCAGTAGTCGCTGGTGCTTTTCACCCCTCTTTAGCACCTGTTGGAGTTTTATTGGCTGTTTTAGGATATGCTTTAGGAACTTATGGAGCATTTGCTTGTGCATTATTGATGAAATGGGTGAGTTAAATTAAGATTCTTTTTCTCATATTTGCAGTCCAAAAATTTTAGTTAATGAAACGTTTTTTAGCACTTATTTTATTGGTTGTAGTTGCATCATGTACTTCAAAAAAAGAAGGAAATATGTTAGTAAATGGAACTATAAAAGGTTTAAAGAAAGGAACCGTTTACCTTCAAAAAATGAAAGATTCTACAATTGTTTCTGTAGATTCTATTTCATTGTTAGGGAAAGATACTTTTACTTTAACAGATAATATAGAGTCTCCAGAAATGTATTACTTAACATTTGATGCTAATACAACTGAGAAAAGAATACTTTTCTTTGGTGAAGAAGGAATCATAACAATCAATGATAATCTAGACAATTTTGGAGTCAATCCTAAAATAGAAGGTTCAAAAAATCAGTTGGTTATGAATGAATACAAGAAAATTATGATTCAGTTTCAAAACAAACAACTAGATTTACTTCAAGCGGATTTTGAAGCAAAAAAAGCAAAAGATATCAAGAAATCAGATTCTTTACGTAAAGCTTCAGAAAGTCTTTTAAGAAGACAATACCTCTACTCTACTAATTTTGCCTTAACCAAAACAGAAACTGATGCAGCTGCTTATATTGCTTTGACAGATTTAGTGAATGCAAATGTGAAATTATTAGATACTATCTATAGTTCTTTATCGAGTGATGTTAAAAAATCTTTATATGGTAAACAGCTAGATACTTTTATAAAGGATATCAAGAAAAACGAACAATAGATTCTAGTTTTTTACTTTTATTCCCCATTGAAAGGTAAAGTTAGCAACTGAAATCCCTTCTGAATTTCTGCCCTCAGATTTCATTAGTATTGTTTGTCCTTCTCCTGTTTCTGATAATTTTTTAATGGCATTAGCTACCAAATCTCCATTAGTGCATTCAAACTTAATTAAACCTGTTGCTTTTTTTGTAAAATTACCTTCTTGATGCGTTACCAACATGGATACTTTTTTTCCAGAATCTTGTATCCCTTTCATAACCAAAACTCCTGTTGACATTTCTGCCGCCATTCCTTGAGCAGCCCAAAACATGCTTTTAAATGGATTTTGATTCAGCCATTTTAATCGAATATGAACCAAACAAGTGTTTTCATCAAAATGTTTTACTCGCATTCCAGATAACCAACCTAATGGCATCCTAAAAAACATGAATGTGTTGATTCTACTAGGTGTAATCTTCATTTTTATCGAATAATTGAAGCAATATAACACTATTTAACGATTTCTTTAAATGATAATAAAATGTTAATTATTAGTACTATGTATTGCATATTACTATCTAAAAGATATATATTTGTATCGGAAAGTATTATATGTTTTATAATTCTATCTGCTGAACATACATAAAAACTTTATAAATGAAACATAATAACGAGCATACAAATGCTTTTTTAATTCACATATCTGCTTTTGCTGGATACTTATTTCCATTTGGAAGTATCATAATACCTCTTATTTTTTGGCAAACATTAAAAGAAAGAAGCTCATTTTTAGATAATCAAGGAAAAGAAGCAGTCAATTTTAATATCAGTTATAGTCTCTATATTTTTATTGCTAGCATTATTGCTGTTCCTTTTTTTATAGGAAGTTTCTTAGACAGAGATAGAAATAATTGGGGATATTCTTATCACTATGATTTTGATATAGATTTTGGTATTGAAAACTTTTTTGGACTCATAGGATTTACATCACTCGTTGGAATTATAGGTTTAATCATTTTAGCAGCGATTAAAGCAAACAAAGGAGAGAATTACAAATATCCTTTAACTATTAATTTCATTAAATAACAAAACAAACTAAATGAAGATAGAAAATACAAAAGCGCAAATGCGTAAAGGAGTTTTAGAGTATTGCATTCTCTCTATTTTACAACATGGAGATGCATATACTTCAGAAATTCTTTCAACACTCAAAAGCGCACAAATGATCGTAGTGGAGGGAACAATTTATCCGTTATTAACAAGACTTAAAAATGCAGGTCTTTTAAGCTACAGATGGGAAGAATCTACATCAGGACCTCCAAGGAAGTATTATGTATTAACTGAAAATGGAGCTATGTTTTTAAAAGAATTAGACAAAACATGGAATAATTTAATATCAGCTGTGAACCAAGTAACTAGTAAAAAATCAACAAAAAAATGAACAAGACAATCAATATAAATTTAGGAGGATATTTTTTTCATATCGACGAGAGTGCCTATCAAAAATTAAGAAGGTATTTGGATGCGATCGCTAAATCATTAAGCGATGATCCACAGGGGAAAAACGAAATTATCTCTGATATTGAAACTCGAATTAGTGAGTTATTGTCAGAAAAAATTGCTGATGCACGTCAAGTTGTTAACGAACAAGACATTAGTGATGTAATTAAAATTATGGGGGAACCTGAGGATTATTCTGAGGCTGATGAAGCTTTTACTTCTAGTGACTACTCTTATTCAAGAAAAAAAACTAATGGGAAAAAGTTATTTAGAGATGGTGATAATAAATTTATTGCAGGAGTTGCAGCAGGTTTAAGTCACTACTTTAACATCGATGTTGTTTGGATACGTTTGATTTTTATTTTAACCACTATTTTCTCTGGATTTGGTTTACTTGCATACATTATATTTTGGGTAGCAACACCAGAAGCAGGAACTACTGCAGAAAAATTACAGATGGAAGGTGAGGCTGTGAATATAGATAACATTGAAAAAAAAATTCGTGAAGAGTTTGAAAACGTTTCAGAAACAATCAAAGACGGTGCTTCTCAAGTAGGAAAAAAGGTAAATGAAACCTTTAAAAAAAACTCTAAGAAAACCCAAACTGGGTTTCAGGATTTTTTAGATACAATTGGTAAAATAATTATCACTTTATTTAAAGTCATTGGAAAGTTTATTGGTTTTATTTTAGTCTTAGTATCGTCAATTGCGATCCTGTCTTTTATTATTGCATTATTTTCAATTGGTAGTTTTGAAATGTTAGGAATCGAAGGACTCCAATTACCGCCATTCTTTTACAACTCTGTATTACCTCACTGGTTATTAGCAGTTTGTGGTGTTATTTTAGCAGGATTTCCTTTTTTACTATTATTTATTTTAGGATTAAGAATCTTATCAGATAACGTGAAACAATTTAGCAAGACAACCTCTTTAACTTTAATTGGTATATGGATTATTGCCTTAATGATTCTTGCTTTTTCAGGTATTGAAATTACATCAAGTAATGCTAGAAGTGGGAATTATATAGAAATTAAAGATCTAAGTATTCAACCAAATGACACATTACAAATCAAAATGGTGAATGATAATAGTATTGACTACCAAAGTACTTTTAGAAGAAGAAACAATAGAAAAGAAGTGTATGTTTCAGATAATAAAATGTGGTATTCAAACTATGTGAAATTAGATGTAAGAAAAAGTGAAGATTCAGAAGCTACAATTGAAATTAGAAAAAGATCTGCTGGAAGAAATAGTAAAAAGGCTAAAGAGAGTGCTAGAGAACTCATATATGAATATAAAATTGACGGAAATATATTAGCGCTAAACTCTTACTTTTTATCAGATTACGGAAACATAGCCAAAGATGAATTAATATCTATTACTATCTATCTTCCAGAAGGGAACACAGTTTTCTTTGATGAGTCAACAAAAACATTTATAAACAACATCGATAATACAGATGACATTTATGATGATGAGATGATAGAACATCATTTTTTAATCACAGAAGATGGGTTGGATTGTTCTGATTGTAAAGAAGAAATCATCGAAGAAAGCATTTAGAACAATTCAGTTAGAAAAATTGACAACTCAGTAACTTAGATTGTAAAAGTATCGTCTAACACCAGATATTTGAAAAGAATTTAAAACTTAAAACCATGAAAACAATTAAACAAGGAATCGTATTAGCCTTTATTTCAATTCTTACCATTTCGTGTAACGTTGATCTATTAAACAGAATAGAGGGTAATAAAAATGTGATTACAAAAAAAAGAAAAGTAAATGGAGATTTCACCAAAATTAAAGTAAGTACAGGTTTGGATGTTTATATCTCTCAAGGAAATAAACTTTCTGTCACAGTAGAAGCTGACGAAAATTTGCATGACATCATAAAGACGGAAGTAGACGGAATTCAATTAAGAATTTATTCTGACAAAAGTATTTGGAGAGCTAAGAAAGTAAGAATAAATGTAACTGTAAACGATTTAGAAGAATTGAAAGCCACAAGTGGTTCTGATGTATATTCAGATGGAGTATTGAAAGTAAACAATATTATTCTGGCAACTACAAGTGGTTCGGATATGAAAGTAGAAGTAAATGCTAATTCTGTAGATGCTTCCTCAACGAGTGGATCTGATTTAAAAGTTATGGGAGAAACCAATGATTTTTATGGCAGTTCTACCAGTGGAAGTAATATAAATGCTTATAGTTTGCAATCTAAAAATGCTACAGTAAAAGTAAGTAGTGGAGCAGATTTAAGAGTTTATGCAACTGAATCTTTAACTGCTAGAGCTAGTAGTGGAGGAGATATTCGTTACAAAGGAAATCCAAAAAAAGCGTCTAAAAAGAGTTCATCTGGAGGAAGTATTTCTGGATCTTAAATAAAACTAACCAATCGCTAACCAAACTTTTAATTACAAATAACACAACTAACCAACATTTGCATTATGGCATTATTAATTAAAGAATTATCAGAAAAAATCATCAGTTTAGTATTAGACAATCTAGATCTAATTCTCAGTATCGTACTTACCTAATAGATATGTAAGGATTGCTAAGTCCGAATGTATCATATACTTGGTTTTATTAGTTTACCTGAGTAGGAGTTGAATGTATTCAGCTCCTACTTTCTTTTTAAATTGTCTTTAATATCAGAAAGATGAATCTCTAAAGCATTCACAGAAATTTGTATTTCACGAATCAACAAAGCCAAAGAAATTATTAATAAAACCAACGCAAATCCAAAAACGTAGACTGCTATTGTATGATAATCTACATAAATTAAAAACATAGTTAGTACACATAACAACAAACTAGCTATTCCAAAAATTTGCATCCATCTTGTTAATTGTAGTCGCAGATTTAAATTTTTTATTTGCTCAAGTAAGATTGCATCTTTTCTTTTTAAGTATGTATCATGTAAATTTCTTACCACGGCTGCATAAGCTAAGAAACGATTGGTATATGCTAACATGATTAAAGAAATTGCAGAGAATAATAAAGCTGGTGTTGTGAGTGATAATTCTTCCATATTTCAAAATTAGTGATTTAAACTTATTTGAAATCACTAAACATATTTGATATCTTGCCAATATGAAAAAAATGATTTTTCTTTTCTTACTAATAACATCAGTATCACAATCTCAAAAGTTACCTAAAAATTTCTGTTATCTTTCAGAGGTTGATCCTACAATTCAGACAGAACTTAGATATTTTTCAAACAATAATTTTATAGGAAAACCAATAGATGGTTACAAAGCCAATAAAGTTATTGTAACAACAAAAACTGCCATCGCATTAAAAAAAGTACAGCAAGTTTTAACTAAGTTCGGATTAAGTTTAAAAATATATGATGGATATAGACCTCAACAATCTGTTGATCACTTTGTTCGTTGGGCAAAAGTTTCAAATGATACACTTAAAAAGTCACTCCATTATCCAGATGTTTATAAGAAAAATTTATTTAAGTTAGATTATATAGCATTAAAATCTGGACATAGTAGAGGAAGTACAATTGATTTAACAATCGTAGAAACTAATTCTGGTAAAGAGTTAGATATGGGTAGTTCTTATGATTTTTTTGGGGTTCAATCACACCCTTTTTTTACAAAAATCAACAAGAATCAAAAAGTAAACAGATTGTTATTGAGAAACTTAATGCTTTCAAATGGCTTTAAGCCTTATGAAAAAGAATGGTGGCATTTTACTTTAAAAAACGAACCATTTCCTAAAACTTATTTCAATTTTCCTATTAAATAAGTAAGTTTTAACACTTTTACAACGACCTACTTTTTAAACGGCATTATATTTGTTGGTATATAAGTGTTCATGAAAAAAATAGCTTACATACTTTCATTTTTATCTCTCATTTTTTTGAGTTCTTCTATATATGCTCAAGTAGATGGATCTACTGGAAAAGATAAAAAAGGGAAGAAAAAAGTGATCAAAGCTATTCCTGCTAAGGAGTTAAAAAAACCAGCTGAAATAAAACCTAAATCAGATGCTGGATTTAAAAAAGCGTATTCTAAGAAGACCAAAAAGCAAAAAGAAGAAGAAGATTTAAGAAACAAAGGAATTCTAACCAAAGCTAAAATTGCAGAAGAACGATATTTAAAATCGTTTAAAAAGATAAATATGCAGTATCCAAAAATCGATCAAGATTTAGGAAGTTTTAGGATTAGTACAAAAACTGTTACCATCATTTGTAGAGATTATCAATATCCTGATGGTGATAGAGTCACTGTTTATGTTAACGATATTCCTGTGGTTAATAATTTAACGCTTAGAAGAAACTATCAAAAATTTGTCCTTCCAATGAGTACAGGAATTAACAGAATTGTATTTAAAGCTTTGAATCAAGGGACTTCAGGCCCTAATACAGCAGGCTTTAAAGTTTTTGACGACAAAGGAAATTTAGTTTCTGCAAATGAATGGAATTTAGCCACTGGTGCCAAAGCTACACTTCTCATTGTCAAGGATAAATAAATACCGAAAACGTTGTATTTATTTTTTTTATAAGCACTTTTTCATTCTATCTAAATAAGTTATTTTTGTGTTTCTGTACTTTTTACAGAAACTTAAATCACATTCTTAATAAACAACGAATAGATGAAAAAAATCACCAAACAAGTTTATTTGAACTGGTACAAAGACATGCTCTTTTGGAGAAAGTTTGAAGACAAATTGGCTGCGGTTTATTTACAACAAAAAGTGAGAGGTTTTTTACACTTATACAATGGACAAGAAGCTGTTTTAGCTGGAGCTTTGCATGCCATGGATTTAACCAAAGACAAAATGATAACTGCTTACAGAAATCATGTTCAACCTATTGGTATGGGAGTTGACCCTAAAAGAGTGATGGCAGAACTATATGGAAAAGCAACCGGAACATCTCATGGTATGGGTGGTTCTATGCATATATTCTCTAAAGAACATAGATTTTATGGTGGTCACGGAATTGTAGGTGGTCAAATACCTTTAGGAGCTGGAATTGCTTTTGGTGATAAATACAAAGGAAGTGACGGTGTTACCTTAACATGTTTTGGTGATGGTGCTGCAAGACAAGGTTCTTTACATGAAGCTTTTAATATGGCTATGTTATGGAAATTACCAGTTGTCTTTATTTGTGAAAACAATGGTTATGCGATGGGAACTTCTGTTGAAAGAACTGCAAATCATCAAGATATTTGGAAACTTGGTTTAGGTTACGAAATGCCATGTGGACCTGTAGACGGAATGAATCCTATTAAAGTTGCAGAGGCTGTTGATGAAGCAATTCAGAGAGCTAGACGTGGTGAAGGACCAACTTTTTTAGAAATTAAAACGTATCGTTACAGAGGTCATTCAATGTCAGATGCTCAAAAGTATAGAACAAAAGATGAAGTAGAAGAATACAGAAAGATTGATCCTATTACTCAAGTTTTAGATGTAATCAAGGAAAAGAAATACGCAACTGACGAAGAAATAGATGCTATCAATAAGGAAGTGAAGAAAATGGTGAAGGAGTGTGAAGATTTCGCTGACAGTTCTCCTTATCCAGAAGTAAAACAGTTGTATGATGTTGTTTATGAACAAGAAGATTATCCTTTTATCAAATAAGTTATGGCGATAGTAGTAAATATGCCCAGATTAAGTGACACCATGGAAGAAGGTGTTGTGGCTAAATGGTTGAAAAATGTTGGTGATAAAGTTGAAGAAGGTGATATTCTTGCAGAAATTGAAACTGACAAAGCCACCATGGAATTTGAATCTTTCAATGAAGGAACCTTATTACATATTGGAGTTCAAGAAGGAGAAACTTCTCCAGTAGATACTTTGTTAGCTGTTATTGGAGATGAAGGAGAAGATATATCTGCTATCCTAAATGGCTCAGCTTCCGAAGAAAAAGAAGATACGACTGATGAAGTCGCTAATGATACTAAATCAAGTTCAACAGAAATACCAGATGGAGTTGAAGTAGTTGCGATGCCAAGGTTAAGTGATACTATGGAGGAAGGAACTGTTGCTTCTTGGTTAAAAAGTGTTGGGGATAAAGTTGAAGAAGGTGATATTTTAGCAGAAATAGAAACAGATAAAGCAACCATGGAGTTTGAGTCTTTCTATGAAGGAACTCTTTTACATGTAGGTATAGGAGAAGGTGAAAGTGCTCCTGTAGATAGTTTATTAGCCATTATTGGTCCAGAAGGAACTGATGTTTCTGGAATAATTTCAGCACACAACAATGGAACTTTAGCTTCTTCTTCAGAAGAAAAAACTGAAGCTCCTAAACAAGAAGAAAAAGTAACAACTTCTACTGAATCTTCAGAAACTACAACTACAAATTCTGGTGGAAGAATATTTGCTTCTCCATTAGCTAAAAAAATAGCAAAAGACAAAGGAATTAATTTATCAGACTTAAAAGGTTCTGGAGAAAACGGGAGAATTGTAAAAAAAGATGTAGAAAATTATACTCCTGCAGATGCGACTTCAGTTACAACTACACCAGTTCAACAAACTCAAGAGGTTTCAAAACCTGTTGCAACATTTGCTCCAGCTAGTGAAGAAGGATTTGAAGAAGTGAAAAACTCTCAAATGCGTAAAGTAATTGCGAAACGTTTAGGTGAATCTAAATTTTCTGCTCCGCATTATTATTTAACTATCGAGTTAGATATGGACAATGCAATTGCTTCTAGAAAAACGATTAATTCATTACCAGACACAAAAGTATCTTTCAATGATATGGTTGTAAAAGCTTGTGCAATGGCATTAAGAAAACATCCACAAGTGAATACTTCTTGGAATGGAGATACAACAGTTTTCAATCAACATATTCATGTAGGTGTTGCTGTTGCTGTTGATGATGGCTTATTAGTTCCTGTATTAAAGTTTACAGACCAAATGAGTATGACTCAAATTGGCGGAAATGTACGTGACTTAGCAGGAAAAGCTAGAAATAAAAAAATTGCACCTAACGAAATGGAAGGAAGCACGTTTACTATTTCTAATTTAGGAATGTTTGGTATTCAAGAATTCACATCAATTATCAATCAACCTAATTCTGCTATACTTTCTGTTGGAGCTATCGAACAGAAACCTGTTGTAAAAGATGGGCAAATCGTAGTTGGAAATACAATGAAAATAACCTTAGCTTGCGATCACAGAACGGTTGATGGTGCTACGGGTGCTCAATTCTTACAAACCGTAAGATCGTATATTGAGAATCCTGTGACTATGTTGGCTTAAAATTTAGAATAATCTTTATAAAAAAAAGCCTCTAGAAATTTCTAGAGGCTTTTTTGATAGATTTTTATTGATTATATCTTTTTAGAGGTCATTTTTACTCCCATCTTCATTCCTCCCATTCCAGAATTTATAGAAATGTCAAAATTCATAGAGTTCATCATTCCTGACGCTATATCAATAATTACTTTCCCTCCAATTTTGGTGTCGGTAGCACCTGTCATACCTCCTGTCATATCAGCATATACCTTGTCACTAGTGATTTTAGTCACTTTATATGTTGCCTTCAAACTCATACCGCTCATATTTTTATCATTATTCCATGAAGAACCTACTTTTACAGGCTCAGTTGGATAAACCATATTGGTAAATTGATTTTGACTTACCATGGCTGCAGCTTCTTTTACCTGGGGTTCTACTTTTTGTGAAATTACTTTTCCTTTCTTATCAATAGTTTGATACATTATCATTTTCAAAGCAACAGACATTTCAGCTTTCATTTTACGTTCTTCTTCAGACAACTCTGAATCTGCTTTCTCAGAATCAAAGCTTATGTATTCACCTTGTGCACTCATGTCCATTTTCATTTTAGAAATTTGATATTGCATGTTAATTTTTCCTCCTTGTGAACCCGTAGTTTTCATAATCATACTCATTCCAATATCCATGGTCATAATTGGAGCCATGTTTTGTTTCATTTGCATCTCAATGAGATACTTATCTCCTTTTTTTAGATTGTACTGTAATTTCGCTGATTGTGAATTCATTGAAAACACGACTAAAAAGTAGAGTAAAAAAGATAGTGTTTTAAAAATTTTCATTTTATTAATTTAAAGTTGTAGACAAAGATACATTTCAAAATGAAAGCCATAAGTATTTAGCACAAAAAAACCGCTGAGAATTCAGTGGTTTTTTTGTGATTATAATACTACTTAAAAATCTTGATTTAGATCCCAAGCTTCTAAGGTTTCTTTTAGTGTTTTGATAAACATTCCACCTAAAGCTCCATTCACAACTCTATGGTCATACGAATGAGATACAAACATCTTTTGTCTAATTCCAATGAAATCACCTTCAGAAGTTTCAATCACAGCTGGCACTTTACGAATAGCTCCTAAAGCTAAAATTGCAACTTGTGGTTGATTGATAATAGGCGTTCCCATTACAGAACCAAAGCTACCAACATTGGTAACAGTATATGTTCCATCTTGTATTTCGTCGGGTTTTAAAGCATTATTTCTTGCTCTATTTGCCAAATCATTCACTTGCTTCGTCATTCCGACCAAGTTTAACTGATCTGCATTTTTAATCACGGGAACAATCAAGTTTCCATCTGGAAGTGCAGCTGCCATTCCGAGATTGATGTTTTTCTTTTTGATGATAGAATCACCTTGAACTGCAATATTTATTAATGGGTATTTTTTTATTGTAGAAGCAATAGCATGCATTAAAATAGGAGTAAATGTTAGCTTCTCTCCTTCTCTAGCCAAGAAAGCATCTTTTACTTTATTTCTCCATTTTACAATATTAGTAACATCAATTTCTATAAATGATTGAACATGTGCAGAAGTTTGAACTGAATCTATCATATGTTTGGCAATCAATTTTCCCATTCTACTCATTTCAATAATTTCATCACCACCATTTACAGATACTGGTGTAGCTTTGGTAACTTCTTTTACTGCTTGAACTGGTTGACTTTTTGGTTGTTCAACAACTTTAGGTGTAGAACCTCTATTTTCTATGTACTGTAAAATGTCATTCTTTGTAACTCTTCCATCTTTTCCAGTTCCAGCAATTTGTTCTAATTCCTGCATAGAAACACTTTCAGTTTGAGCAATATTTCTAACCAATGGAGAATAAAATTTTCCTGAATCGGAAGTTTTAGCAATCGGTTGAGAAACTGTTTCTTTAGCAGTTTCAACTGTTTTTTCTATTTCTGCAACAGCAACTTCAACTTCTTTTTTTGGTTCTGGAACACTAACTACAGTATTACCTCCTTCAGTTTCAATAACTGCAATGGTTTGTCCTACTTCTACAACCGCATCTTTTTCATACAAAATTTCTACTAAGGTTCCTTCTACTTCACTCGGAACCTCAGAATCAACTTTATCTGTAGCAATTTCAACAATTGCCTCATCTAATTTGATAGGTTCACCCACTTCTTTTAACCAAGAAGTAATGGTTGCTTCTGCAACGCTTTCACCCATTTTTGGTAATTTAAGTTCGAATCTTGCCATTGTAGAATATATTTAGAGATGGCAAAAATACGAAAAACCGTTGAAAAAAAATTATTTTTAATGATTGAAATATTCTAAGAAAAATGAATAAAAAATGAATTATTCTTAATATTTATCGTTTTTAATGATTTTTCAAAATCTATAAACAGCTTATTTAATGTTTCTTTAACATATTCGTAATTTAAAAAACCCATTCTTTTGGACGCTTTAACACCTCTACTAACTTGGATTCTTCAGAATTGTCTTGGGGATGATAATTATATCTCCATTGTACAACAGGTGGTAAACTCATTAAAATACTTTCAATACGTCCATTTGTTTTCAATCCAAAAAGAGTTCCTCTGTCATGTACTAAATTAAACTCTACATAACGACCCCTTCTTACTTCTTGCCAATCTTTATGTTCTTGAGTGTATGATAAACTCTTTCTTCTCTGGACTATAGGAACATAACTATTCAAAAAACTATTTCCAATCTCTGTCACAAAGCTATATCTGTCCTGAATTGAAAATTCATTTGTATCTTTTAAATAATCAAAGAACAAACCTCCAATTCCTCTTGCTTCATTTCTGTGAGAATTCCAAAAATAAGAATCGCATGTTTTCTTAAATTCAGGATAAAAATCTATATGATGCTTATCACAGGCTTCTTTACAAACTGAATGAAAATGAATTGCATCTTCATCATACAAATAATAAGGTGTTAAATCTTGTCCTCCACCAAACCATTGAGTAACAACATTTCCTTCAGAATCATACATTTCAAAGTAACGCCAATTTGCATGAACTGTAGGAACCATTGGACTTTTAGGGTGTATAACTAAACTTAGTCCGCATGCAAAAAAATCACCTTGCTCAACTCCAAACTGTTTTCTTAAAGGTTCTGGTAATTCACCGTGAACTTTTGAAATATTAACTCCGCCTTTTTCAAAAATAGCTCCGTTTTCAATAACGCGAGTTCTACCTCCTCCACCTTCCTTTATTTCCCAAAGATCCTCCTGAAACTTAGCTTGTCCATCTACTTCTTCTAGTTTAGAAGTAATTTGATCTTGTAATTTGAGTATATATTGATAAAATTGATCTTTCATATTTTACTGTACTTATTAATGTATCGCTTAAATTAATGGTCTTTATTTCTTTTTCTCGTTTTGAATCTCTTTCACAGTTTCTATCGTAGAGGCAGTCACAGATAAAGGCAGAACTAAAATCACACCAATAATTGGTATTAATAGAAATAACATAAAAATCACTCCATTACCAGTTGCTAAACCTCTGTTTCTTTTTACAAATCGAACACTATTTTTATAATCAAAATGTCTTTCTAATGTGTAATCCATGTTTCCAAAACCTGCAAAATAAGCTTGCATTAAAAAAAGCAATACAGCTGAAAATATTCCTATCAACGGAATCAATCCAAGCAATAAGATTGGAATAGTTAAAATAAATTCTCTAATGATATTTCTTAATGATATTCTAATACCTCTAACTAATAATTTCCAAGAAGAGGATTCTAATGACGAAACACCTTCTCCAATAAAGTGATTTTCTATCTTTTTTGAAATTGGAGCCATAAAAGGAGCTGAGACTCCTAGAACTATATATTTAAAAGAAAGGAAGCCAAAAGTGATAATGATAGACGCAGCAATCATTTGACTTACTGAATCAAAAATTTCTTTCCCACTTTCCCATGTCCAAAGAGAGCTTAAATAAGTTCCCAGGTTATCAGAAAAACCATATGAAATTAAAAAAATAACTATCGCAATTCCTAAACTCACCAACATAGGAACTGCATAATATTTCCATAATTTTAGGTCAGAAATGATTTTAAATGCACCAAAATAAGCTTTTATACCTCTAATAAATCCCTTCATTTTATACTAGTTGTATTTTAAAATATGATGCTTCATCTAATTCTTGAATATTACAAGAAACAACAAAAGCATCATTAGATACTTTTCTTATTTGATTAACAATCTCCTCAGAAAGCATTCTTTTATGTTCTTGACTTCTTCCCTTTTTAATATACCCCCAAACATGAATAAAATCTTGCTCTTTGCCTGCAACAATTGACTCATCATATACTCTTAATCTAGATTTGATATTCGATATAGCAAACAACTCAGAATTTAAAGCTGTATCAAAAACTGTTTGATTCAGCAGTTTTTTATTGATTTTACTGCTTAATTCTTTATTACATTCTATAATAAAATGTGGCATAGTTAAAATTTAATTTTCAAGATACACCATTTTTGAAGTATCGATTAATTCCTCTAGATTCTTTACTAAAACCGCTGTTTCTAAATGCTTTTTTAATTCACTAACTATTTGATCAGTTAATAAACTAGGATTGTTTTTAAAGAAATCTCTTCCAAACTCATTGTTATGTAAATCCATTCTTTTAGCAATTTCTTCATTGGGAGAAAACTCCTCGTGCCAATCTGTAATATCTTTAGTCCATTGAAGAATTAATTCTGTCTTAGAAGAAAATCGGAAACATTTTTTTGAGATTAAAACATTCCACAATGCATGTCTAAATGCATTTGCTTTGTTGTGTTTTCCATGAATATTTGGAAACTCTTTTTGTGATATTGAGAAAGTTTTTAAAGTAGCATTGAATGTAGCAATCATAAAAAAAGGATGTTTAAAAAATTTACCTAACAAACTTATAATTTGTTTGTAGTTTAATCCTTTAATGATTTTACTGAAAGCCATTTACGCTTTGTATTCTTTTACAGCATCAATAAATGCTTTGGCATTATCTAGAGGTATAGTAGGTAAAATACCATGACCTAAGTTGACAATGTATTTATCTTTCCCAAATTCATTGATCATTTGATGCACCATTTTTTTGATTTCTGATGGTGGCGAAAACAATCTGGTAGGGTCAAAATTCCCTTGCAATGTAATATTACCTCCAGTTAAGTATCTAGCATTTCTTGCAGAACAAGTCCAATCAACTCCTAAAGCAGCAGCACCAGATTTTGACATTTCTTGCAAAGCAAACCAACATCCTTTTCCAAATGCAATCACAGGTGCTTCATCTTTTAAAGCATCAATAATTTGCTTAATATATTGCCAAGAAAATCCTTGGTAATCTACTGGTGATAACATTCCTCCCCAAGAATCAAATACCTGAACAGCATTTACTCCAGCTTTTACTTTTGCTCTTAAATAAGCAATGGTAGTATCTGTAATCTTTTGTAGTAATTGATGTGCAGCAATTGGATTTGTAAAACAAAACTCTTTTGCTTTATCAAAGTTTTTTGAACCTTGACCTTGAACACAATAACACAAAATTGTCCATGGAGAACCTGCAAATCCAATTAATGGAACTTCATTATTTAGTTTTTCTTTGGTTGCTTTAATCGCATCCATAACATATCCTAGTTCTCGATGTACATCTGGAACAATTACATTGTCAACTCCTTTTTGATCCCGAACTGGATTTGGTAAATAAGGACCAAAATTCGGTTTCATTTCAACTTCTATATTCATAGCTTGTGGAATCACTAAAATATCAGAAAACAAGATAGCTGCATCCATACCATATCTTCGAATTGGCTGCACTGTAATTTCTGACGCGAGTTCTGGAGTTCTACAACGTGTAAAGAAATCATACTTTTTTTTGATTTCCATAAATTCAGGTAAATATCTACCTGCTTGTCTCATCATCCAAACAGGTGGTCTATCAACTGTTTCTCCTTTTAAGGCTCTTAAAAATAAATCGTTTTTAATCATTTTCTTGGAATGTAAAAGCTCCTTTTCTCTTTTTAATTTTCACAATATGATAAGGCTGAGTCATAATTGAAGTTACAAGGTCAGTAGGTTTTTAGTTGCTTTATTTGATACTTAACTGTTGTTGTTTTTTTGCTTGAATTTAAATTGACAATTTCAATTGCATACCCACCAGAGTTCCTGACTTGATCAAATACAGCAATTAATGTTTCCTTAGAAAAGTCAACTGGTGTATTTATAAATTTAGAGGATACTGTATTAACTTTGTCCATTTTTGAAATTAAATCATTCCAATCTTCTTGATTGGAAATTATAATGTTGTTCTTTTCAATTCCCTCTTCTCCATCTCCAGTTAGAATTCCCATGGAAATAGTTTGTATGTCATTGAGACCATCAACACTGTTATCATCTGAATTAGAAACACTTTTACAACTAGCAAAAATTAGAATTGTTAAGATGTATAATAGCTTTTTCATGAAATTCTACAGCTCAGAAACTTTAGACATTGCTTTGTAAACTGCTTTTTCAAAAATAACCAATTCTTCATCTGATAGAGCAGAACTCAAAAACCAAGCCTCAAATTGTGATGGTGGCAAAAACACACCATTCTTTATCATTTCCCAGAAAAAAACAGCAAATTTATCTGTGTCTGAAGTTTGAGCTTCTTCAAAGTTGGTCACTTTAGTATTTGTGAAGAACGGATTCATCATAGAACCAAATCTGTTCACCGTCAAGTTTATTTTATATTCTTTTGAAGCAGTTAGTAGAATATTTTCGATTTTTTCTCCTACTCTATCAAATAGAACATAAGGATCTTGTTTTTTTAATTCTGTCAATGTAGAAATTCCTCCAGCCATAGCAATTGGATTTCCACTCAAGGTTCCTGCTTGATACATTCCTCCCAATGGGGCAACTTGTTCCATAATTTCATTTCTAGCACCATAAGCACCTACAGGAAAACCTCCACCAATTACTTTTCCTAAACACGTAATATCTGCTTCAACTCCCAATAATTCTTGAGCTCCTCCAAATTTAGATCGGAAACCTGTCATCACCTCATCAGCAATTAACAACGCTCCTTTAGATTTTAAAAATGATTTTAATTCAATTAAAAAATCATCTTGTGGAATGACAACTCCCATGTTTCCACCAACAGGTTCAATAATCACTCCAGCAATATCATCATGCTGTTCGAAGTGTTTTTTTACACTTTCTAGATTATTATATTCTGCAATTAATGTGTTTTTTACAGCACCTTCTGGAACACCTTTACTACCAGGTAAACTTAAAGTGGCTAAACCAGAACCAGCAGCAACCAACAAAGCATCTTGATGCCCGTGATAACAACCCGAAAACTTGATAATTTTGTCTTTTCCAGTAAAAGCTCTAGCTAAACGAATTCCACTTAAAACTGCTTCTGTTCCTGAATTTACAAAACGAACTTTGTCCATTCCTGGGAATGCATAACATACGATTTTGGCGAGTTTTATTTCATTTTGAGTAGAAGCACCAAAAGAATATCCTTTTTTTAAAGACTTTGTGATTGCTTTTTGAACTTTTTTATGTCTATGTCCTAAAATCATAGGACCATAAGACAAAACTAAGTCCACATATTTGTTCCCATCAACATCTATAATATATGCTCCTTTTGCTTTTTTTATAAACAAAGGATTACCTCCAACTGAAGCGAAAGCTCTTACAGGTGAGTTCACAGCGCCAACCAAATTGACAAGTCCTTTTTCGTATAGTTCTTGAGATTTTTTAAACTCCATTAATCTATCTATTCAATATTTTAGCTACTTCTTTTGCAAAATAAGTAATTATGATATCTGCACCTGCTCTTTTCATTGAGAGTAAACTTTCCATCATAACTCTTTCTCCATCAATCCAACCTTTTTCTGCTGCTGCTTTCACCATAGCATATTCTCCACTAACATTATAGCAAGCAATAGGTCGATCAAAATTATTTTTTAAATCACGTATGATATCTAAATAAGATAAAGCTGGTTTTACCATCAAAATATCTGCTTCTTCTTGATCGTCAAAATTTGCTTCACGCAAACCTTCATCTCGATTCGCTGGATCCATTTGATACGTTCTTCTATCCCCAAATGTTGGAGCTGAATCTGCTGCATCTCTAAACGGACCGTAAAATGCAGACGCATATTTTACTGAATATGCCATAATTGGTAAATTGACAAATTCTGTATTATCTAATGCTTGACGAATTGTTTGAATTGTTCCATCCATCATTCCTGATGGTGCAACCATATCGACTCCAGCTTTTGCATGTGAAACAACTTGTTTAGCAATATTTACAAGTGTTGCGTCATTATCAACATCATTATTGTGAATAACTCCACAATGTCCATGAGAAGTATACTCACAAAAACAAACATCTGTAATCACATATAATTTTGAATACTTCTTTTTTATAAAACGAATGGCTTGTTGCATAATTCCATTATCATTCCATGTTTCTGTTCCTTCATCATTCTTTTCGGATGGAATTCCAAATAACAAAACAGCAGGAATATTCAATGAGACAACCTCATCCAATTCTTTTGAAATTCTATCCAAAGAGTAACGTTTGATTCCTGGCATAGATGGAATTTCTGTTTCAATACTTTCTCCTTCTTCAATAAATAAAGGATAAATCAAATCATCTACTGACAACTTTGTTTCTTGAACCAATCGTCTAATTCCTTCTGATTTCCTAAGTCTTCTTGTTCTATTGTACATAGTGGAGATTTACCAATTCAATAACACTTTCTACTGTTGGAACTTTCGCTATTTCTACCTGTTCAAAATGCTTTCTTGCTTCTTTTGCAGTAGACTCTCCTATACAAAAAGCAATTTTATTCGTTGCATTTTTCTGAATGTAGCTCTTTACTGTTGATGGACTATAAAATAAAATTCCTTCTACATTTTCATTAATGTCAGCTGGACTATACATCGTTTTGTAAGCTTCAACTTCATTTACGATTATTCCGCTTTCAGATAAAGTTGTAGGCAATGTATCTAGACGTAAATCACTACAGAAATATGTTACTTCTTGTCCTTTAATTTCTTTCAACAAAAACTCAGCAAGTTTTGCTGCATTCTTTTCTGAATGATTTACGGCACCTATTCTTTGTTCAATAAACTTCTTAGTTCTTCTACCAACACAATAGATGTTTTTAAAGTTTAGTTCTTCTTTTGTGAAACTATTTAAAATAGCTTCTACTCCATTTTTACTGGTGATAATAACGTGTTCTATTTCCTCTTTGATCACTTTTGGAGCGATTCTATTAAACCTTATTTTAATAAAGTCAGAGTTTTCTGAAGCTATATTATTATGAAATAATTTTACTTGACTTTCTGAAAGCGATTTGGTAGAATAAACGTGGGTTTTTGTCTCTTCTGGCACGTCAATGTCATCAATCATTAATTGTTTACCTCCTCTGTTGATGATATAATCTGCACAGTCTTTTGCTAAATATCGATGACGATTTAAAGGTGCATTTTTTGCAACTTGAATCTTCTTTTTTCCATCTTTACTTAATAAAATACCTTTGAAATTGATTTCTTCAGTTTTTTCATC
Source organism: Flavobacteriaceae bacterium (assembly GCA_965660845.1). GTDB lineage: Bacteria > Bacteroidota > Bacteroidia > Flavobacteriales > Flavobacteriaceae > Polaribacter. Next base: position 745,628 of record CBFIBH010000001.1, on the reverse strand, counting down.
TATATAAGCCAATGCACCGATTGGTGCTGTACATCCACCTTCTAATCGATTTAAAAACTCTCGTTCAATTTTAGTACATATATCCGTTTCATGATGATTTAATTGTTCACAAGCATCAGCTATATAATCATCTCCCTCTAACGCAGCAATCATAATAGCTCCTTGTGCTGGAGCAGGAATCATCCAATGTAAATTAACAGCTCCTTTAGGTCTCTTTCCAATTCTTTCTAAACCAGCAGCTGCAAAAACAGCTCCGTTCCAGTCATTATTATCTAACTTTTTTAAACGGGTATTAACATTTCCTCTTAAATCAACAACCGTATGTGTTGGATAACGATCTAACCACATCGCTTTTCTTCGCAAACTACCTGTTGCAATTGTAGCTTCCTTTTGCCCAAAAAACTCTTCGTTGTCTTTTAATACTAATATATCGTTGTAATTTCCTCTTTTTAAAACTGCAGCCTTAATAATTCCTTCTGGTAATACTGTTGGAACATCTTTCATAGAATGAACAGCTATATCTATTTCATTATTTAACAAGGCAATATCTAAGTTTCGAGTAAAAACACCTGTAACTCCTAACTCGTATATTGGCTTGTTTTGAACTAAGTCTCCAGTTGATTTAACTGGAACTATCTCTGTTATGTACTCCAAATCGTCCAACATCCGTTGCACTTTTTTGGCTTGCCAAAGAGCTAATTCGCTATCGCGAGTTCCGATTCTGATCGTTTTTTGCATATGTAAATTTAGTCTTTCCTGAAGACTTTAGACATCACTTTAATACTTTCATCCACTGAGGTTTCTTCTTCTTTTAAATGCTTTACAAATTGAGTTGTAATTTTTTGAATAATTCTATTTGTAAGCATTTCTGCTTGCTGCTCATCAAAGTTTTTTACTTTCTTCTTATGGAATTTGATTTCATCTTTTCGAATGACTTCTAAAGATTGTTTTAAAGAGTTAATTGCTGGCGTTAATCTTCTGTGATGTAACCAATCGTTAAATTCTAATTTGTGTTCAAAAATAATTTTTTCTGCTTTCGGTATTTCTTTCTTTCGAAGAGTTAAGGTCTCATCAGTAATTTTAGACAGCTCATCTACATTAACTAACTTTATATTTTTAAATTCAGAGACTTTATTGTCAACGTTTTCTGGCATTGAGAGATCTAATATCAAAAGCTCTTTATCTTTAGAAATATGTTGAGTGGTAATTGTGGGTTTTTCAGCACCTGTAGATACAATCAAAACATCCGCTTTTCCAATCTCTTTAGATAAATTATCTATAGTAAATTTTTTAATTGTTGGATGCTCTTTTACAAATTCAACTGCTTTTTCTTCTGTTCTATTGATTAAACAAATATTCTTGTTTTGTGTGTATTTGATTAAGTTTTTAGTAGCATGCTTACCCATTTTACCTAAACCAAATACTAATATATTTTTCTGATTATAATTGTGAACGTTATCAGTAATGTATTTGATAGCAGCATATGAAACCGATGTTGTTCCTGAACTAATCTGAGTTTCATTTTTTACCTTTTTACTAGCTTGTAAAATCAAATTCATTAGACGTTCTAGATAAGAATTAACAAGACCAGCTTTTTTAGCTTGTTTAAAAGCAATCTTCATTTGACCAACAATTTCATAGTCACCTAATATTTGACTTTCCAAACCAGTTCCAATTCTAAACAATTGGTTTACCGCTTCTTTTCCCTTATAAATATTTGAAATTTTTGCAAATTCTTCAATGTCACCCTCGGAGTATTTGCATAATAATTTAATTAATTGATAAGGGTGCTCTACAAATCCAGATACTTCTGTTCTATTACAAGTAGATAGCACAAATAATTTATATCCTAGTTCTGAGGCTTCTGATAAAAAAAATTGTTGATTTTCTTTGGAAAGACTATATTTACCACGTGTATGTGCATCTGCCTTGTGGAAATTGACTCCAATGTTGTAAAAATGTGTATGTAAGTGATTTTCGCTCAAGCCTGTTTCAAATCGATTTCAAAATTAAAAACTTCATTTAGATAAAAATATCGCTAAAAGGACTTTTTATATCGTTATAAGTTTTTTAGATATTTTTTATTTTAAAAACTTGAGTTATGTATTACTTTTGCAGTGTAAATAAGGTTTGAATAGACTTTTATATAGAATCATTCTAAATAAAACCTTTTTTAAATTCAATTGCAATGATAAAAAAAAGTGTCGCTGAAAGTACATTTGAGGAATTTAACCTTGAGAAGGGTTTTCGTCTTCTAACTGTTACAAACAATTCCGAGTCAGTGGAAAAGTTTGAAAGACAGATACATAAAACATTTATACAACTTCATTTTTGCGTAAAAGGTCATGCAAAATTTTTATTTAACAATGGATCCTACACATTTGATGTTCAAAATCAGCACTCAATAATTCTATACAATCCACAAATAGAGTTACCAATAAATTTAAACATTCAACCAAAATCAACTTTAGTTTCTGTATTGATTTCTATTGAGAAATTTCATTCATTGTTTTCTAAAGAGGCTAATTATATTCCTTTTTTAAGTGAAGAGAATATCAACAGAAAGTATTATGATGATATTCTTATAAAACCTACAATACAAATTGTTTTACAACAAATTATAAATTCTGAAATTAATAGTTCAATCCGTAATTTATACATTAAAGGAAAGCTCTACGAATTATTGAGTTTATATTTTCAGAGTGATGAAAGTGCTTTGGCAGAATCTTGTCCATTTTTAGTAGATGAACAAAATGTTCAAAAAATTAGAAAAGCAAAAGAAATTGTCATTCTTAATATGGCAGAACCTCCAAGTTTAAAGGAACTAGCGAATGAAGTAGGCTTAAATATTAAAAAACTAAAAGAGGGCTTCAAACAAATATATGGTGATACGGTTTATGGATTTTTATTAGACTACAAAATGGAACATTCTAGAAGATTGCTAGAAAGCAATCAAATGAATGTAAATGAAGTAGGCTTAAAAGTTGGTTACAGTACATCTAGTCACTTTATAGCAGCATTTAAAAAGAAGTTTGGAACTACTCCAAAAAAATATGTAATGAGTTTTAATAAATAACAAGAATTTGAAACAGTTAACTCATTACGATATTCATAATAACAAACAAGAGTTTCCTATAACTATTGTTTGTGATGCTATTAGAACTCCAGAAAATATTGGAATGTGTTTTCGAATTGCAGAGAGTTTTGGAGTCCAAAAAATATATTTACACCACACTTCTCCGAATTTAGAAAACAGGATTGTAAAAAAAACAGCTCGAAATACAGTTACCGAAATTGAACATGAAATCTATTCAGATTTTGATTCTTTAGTTTCAGAATTACAATCTAATGGAAATACAATTATAGGGATTGAAATCACAGACAAAAGCAAACCGATTCAAGAATTTGATTTTTCAACATTCAAAAACATTGTTTTCATTTTAGGGAGCGAGAGAAAAGGAATACAACAAATTAATTCAATAGAACATACAATACACATACCTATGTATGGAAGAAATTCTTCTATGAATGTCATTCATAGTTTAAGTATTGCATTGTATGAAACCACAAATCAATTAAAAAAGTAATGAAAGGAGTTTTATTAATAAACTTAGGATCACCTGATAGTACAGAAACTAAAGATGTAAAAAAGTATTTAGACGAGTTTTTAATGGATAAAAGAGTGATTGATGTCCCTTATTTACTTCGAGCTTTATTGGTAAGAGGAATCATCTTAAATACGCGACCAAAAAAATCTGCCAAAGCCTACAAAAAGATTTGGTGGGACGAAGGATCTCCTTTAATTGTTTTATCAGAAAGATTACAGAAAAAAGTACAAGCTAAAACAAAGTTACCTGTAGCTTTATCCATGAGATATGGGAAACCATCTATAAAAACTGGACTTGAAGAGCTGAAGGAAAAAGGAGTTACGGATGTATTACTAGTTCCTTTGTACCCTCAACATGCCATGGCAACAACAGAAACAATTTTGGTGTTGGCAGAACAATTGAAAGAGAAATATTTTCCAGAAATGAAATTGTCTCATATTCCAGCATTCTATCACAAAGAAGAATATATAAAAGTACTGTCAGAAAGTATTCAAAATCATTTAAAAGGAAAAGAATGGGACAAAATTTTATTCTCTTATCATGGAATTCCAGAAAGACATGTTCGTAAAACAGATATAACAAAAAAGCATTGCAATCCATCGGACCAAAACTTTACATGTTGTCAAACAAAATCACCTGCTCACGAATTTTGCTACAAACACCAATGTTATGAAACTACCCGACAAGTAGTTGAATACCTAGGTTTAAAAGAAGATCAATATTTTGTTTCTTTTCAATCTAGATTGGCTGGAGATGCTTGGTTACAACCTTACACAGATAAAATGATTGAAAAATATCCATCAGAAGGTGTGAAAAAGTTGGCTATTGTAACTCCTGCTTTTGTCTCGGATTGCTTAGAAACTCTAGAAGAAATTGCCATGGAAGGAAAAGAAGAATTTTTAGAAGCTAGTGGAACTGAGTTTTATGCAATTCCTTGTATAAATGACAATGATGACTGGGTCGATGTTTTAGTAAATTGGATAGAAAAATAAAATGGAATTTCTTTACGTAAAAGCTTTACATATCATCTTTGTTGTGACATGGTTTGCAGGATTATTTTATATCATTCGTCTATTTATTTATCATGTAGAAGCTGAAGAAAAAGAAGAACCAGCCAAAACTATTTTACAAACTCAGTACAAATTAATGAGTAAACGTTTGTGGTATATTATCACATGGCCCTCAGCTATTTTAGCAAGTCTTTTTGCTTTTTGGATGTTATGGTTACAACCTGAGTATCTAAGTATGGGATGGATGCATGTAAAATTATCTTTTGTTTTAGCCCTGTATTTTTATCATGGAGCTTGTCAACGTATTTATAAACAACTCCAAAATGATATAGTTAAATATTCTGCTTTTAAGTTAAGAATATGGAACGAAGTTGCTACTATCATTCTATTTGCAGTAGTATTTCTTGTTGTAATACGAGATAATATGAGTTGGGTTTGGGGTGTAATAGGAATCCTTTTATTTGGTATTTTATTGATGTTATCTGTTAAACTATATAAAAGAATTCGCAAGAAAAAAAGTTGGGATAAATCTGATGAGGAATTAAAAAAAGAATGAAAAAAACAAAAATCTACTTTTTAATTTTTTTGAGTTTTACTTTAACATCTTGTGATAAAGAAAAGTATCCAATTTCTTAAGCTCCAAATCTAGAAAATTTAGGATTTAGTAAAAGAAAACTAGATAGTTTGACTACTTTTTTAGAAGCTTCTGGTAGTTCATCATTAATGATTTTAGCAGAAAATCAAATTGTCTATGAATGGGGATCTGTAAAAAAGAAACATATAGTTCATTCGATTAGAAAAGCCCTTCTGAATTCTCTCATTGGTATTTATGTTCAAATGGAACTATAGATACAACATCCACTTTATCTAGTTTAGAAATCGAGGATATTCACAACTTAACCACTATTGAAAAAAGTGTCACCATTGCTGATATATTAAAATCACGTTCTGGAGTATATCATCCTGCTGCTGCTGTTTCCAAACGAATGTTAGCAAAAATGCCTAAAAGAGGATCTCACAAACCTGGTGAAGCATTTTATTATAACAATTGGGGATTTAATATTTTAGGACACATTCTAGAAGAAAAGACCGGTAAAAGTATTTATGAATTGTTTTATCAAGATATTGCAAAACCATTAGGGATGACTTATAAAGGTACTTACTCCAAATTGTATCCAAAACCCAAAGATGAAACTTTAGATTTTCCAGATACTGATGGCTTTTACCAATACGAGTTAGAAAAATCAAAATATCCTGCTTATCATTTTCGTTTAACCGCTCGAGATTTAGCTCTATATGGGCAATTATATTTGAATAAAGGCAGATGGAATGGAAAGCAAATTATTCCAGTCGAATGGATAGAGTATTCTACAAAACCTTACAATATTGAATATAAACCCGCAGGATTAGCCTATGGTGTATTTTGGCGTGTTTTAATGAAAACAAACTCAAGAAGTATTAGTTCTTTCTATCATACAGGCGCAGGTGTCCATATGTTAGGAATTTATCCAAAATCAAATCTAGTGTTGGTTCATAGAGTTCAAACCGAAAAAGAATACGACTTTAAATATGACCAATTTATGCAAATGATTGATAAAGTTTGGGATTCTAAGAAAGATTAAAAAAATCTCTAACTCTTCAAGCTTTGCTCAAACGGTATACGATTTAAAATACTCCTTCCCAAAGTAACCTCATCAGCATATTCCAATTCGTCACCAACAGAAATTCCACGCGCAATTGTAGATGTTGTGACATCAAACTCTTCTATTTGTTTAAAAATATAGAAGTTGGTCGTATCACCTTCCATGGTAGAGCTTAATGCAAAAATCAATTCTTTGATTTCTCTGTTTCTAACTTTGTTTACCAAGCTTTCTATTTCTAAATTCTGAGGCCCAATTCCTTCAATTGGAGAAATTTTACCTCCTAAAACATGATACAAGCCTCTGTATTGAGCGGTGTTTTCTATCGCCATGACATCTCTAATGTCTTCAACAACACATACAATTTCAGTATTTCGGTTTGGATTGTTACAAATATCACAAAGTATAGTGTCAGATATATTATGACATTTTTCACAAGATTTCACATTGTTTCTTAATTGTTGCAAAGCCTCGGTTAAATACGATGTGTTTTCAGAAGGTTGTCTCAACAAATGAAGCACCAATCGTAAAGCAGTTCGTTTCCCAATTCCAGGTAAACGAGACACTTCATTTACTGCATTTTCAAGAAGTTTAGAAGAAAAATCCATCAACACGAAATTACAATTTTTAGTAGATTCTTATGTCACTTTGAGTGATTTTCTGAAAGAAAATAGAATCGAGAAATCTCTACTAGAAGTTCTCGATACTAATTTTAGTTTTATAAACTAAAATTCACTCAAACTGAGAAACTAAAGTAAACACGAATTCCATAAATAATTCTATATTCGTAATTCATCATTCGTAATTCACACAATGCAACCCATCCATATTATACTCTTAATAGTTGGTTACTTTTCAGTCCTTATTTTGATTTCTTATTTCACTGGAAAAAAAGCTAATAATGCTACATTTTTTAAGGCAAATAATAGTTCTCCATGGTATTTAGTTGCTTTTGGAATGATTGGAGCTTCTTTATCTGGAGTTACTTTTATTTCTGTTCCAGGTTGGGTTGCAACTCAAAATATGAGTTACATGCAAATGGTGTTTGGGTATTTCATTGGATATGCTGTGATTGGATTGATTTTATTACCACTGTATTATCGATTGAACCTTACGTCTATTTATAGTTATTTAGGTGATAGGTTTGGACGATATTCATACAAAACAGGTGCCTCCTATTTTTTATTGTCTAGAACTGTTGGTGCTGCATTACGATTGTATTTAGTTGCCAATGTACTTCAGTTTTTGGTCTTTGATTCGTATGGAATTCCGTTTGAAGTTACTACTATTTTAACCATTTTACTCATATGGTTATACACCTTTAAAGGCGGAATTAAAACCATTGTTTGGACAGACACTTTGCAAACTTTATTCATGTTGATAGCAGTAGGAGTATGTATCTATACGATTTCTGATGAAATGAACATTACCAATATTTTTAGTTATGTTTTGGATAATGATTTATCTAAAACCTTCTTTTTTGAGGATGTGAAAGCTGGAAACTATTTTTGGAAACGATTTTTTGCAGGAGCTTTTATAGCCATTGTGATGACAGGTTTAGATCAAGATATGATGCAAAAAAATCTAACCTGTAGAAACCTGAAAGATGCTCAAAAGAACATGTTTTGGTTTACATTGGTTTTAGTGTTTGTGAACTTTGTTTTTTTAGCATTGGGAGTTTTACTAACAGATTATGCAACAACTAACGGAATAGAAACTCGTGGTGATTTATTATTCCCAACTATAGCAACCGATGGAACTTTAGGTATTGCTACTGCTTTATTCTTTTTATTAGGCTTAATTGCAGCTGCTTATTCTAGCGCAGATTCTGCATTAACATCTTTAACAACATCGTTTAGTATAGATATTCTAGAGATCGATAAAAAGAAGAATCTCAAAGAACAAGAAAAGGCGAGAAAGAAAATTCATGTTTTATTTTCAATCATTTTAATGATTACTATATTATTAGTTAAATATCTTGATCCAGATGAAAGTGTAATTGCTAAAATATTTCAATATGCTGGTTATACTTACGGGCCTTTATTAGGATTGTATGCTTTTGGTTTATTTACCAAACGAAATGTAAAAGATTCTATGGTTCCAATCATTTGTATTCTTTCTCCTTCATTAGCTTATTTTACAAACTACATTACAATTTCATTCTTCCAATTTGACTTTGAATTTTTTGTGTTAATTCTTAACGGATTCTATACTTTCCTTGGATTACTTATATTTAAACAATCAACCAAAAAATCATAATTATGAAACTAGGAGCTTTTTCAATCAGTTTAGCCGTCAAAGATTTACAAACCTCTAAAGAATTTTATCAAAATTTAGGTTTTGAAGTCTTTGCAGTTCAAGAAGAAAAAAATTATTTGATCCTAAAAAACGGAAATGCAATCATTGGAATTTTTCAAGGAATGTTTGAAGGAAATATCATCACATTCAATCCTGGGTGGGATGAGAACGCAAACAAAGTAGAGCCTTTTGATGATGTTAGAGAAATTCAAAAACACTTAAAAAGCAAAGGTATTCAATTGCAAAGAGAAGCTGATGAATCTTCCTCAGGACCTGCAAGTGTAGTTGTTACAGATCCTGACGGTAATATAGTTTTGTTAGATCAGCATGTGTAGATTGTAAGTATTACTTTGTAATTTTGTTTTTCTAAAGATTGATATATGCCAAAAGACTTAAGTAATTATCGTAAATCTTACGAAAAGCTAGAACTACTTGAAAGCAATTGTCCAAAAAATCCTATGGAATTGTTTCAAAAATGGTTTATCAATGCAGATAAATCAGATACTGTTGAAGAGACAAATGCTGTTACTATAAGTACGATTGGAAAAGACAGTTTTCCAAAAAGTAGAGTTGTTTTATTAAAAAAGTATACTTGGGAGGGTTTTATATTTTATACCAATTATAATTCTGAAAAAGGAAAAGCGATTCAAGAAAACAACCATGTTTGTTTATCTTTTTTTTGGCCTGCCTTAGAACAACAAATTATTATCAAAGGAAAAGCAGAAAAATTAGCAGAAAATTTATCTGATGGTTATTTTGAATCTAGACCGGATGGAAGCAAATTAGGAGCTTGGGCTTCCAACCAAAGTGAAGTTGTGAACTCAAGAGAAGAGTTAGATGAAAATCTAAAAACTTTTCAAGAACAATTTGAAGGAAAAGAAATCCCTAGACCCCAACATTGGGGTGGCTTTATGGTAAAGCCAATTTCTATTGAGTTTTGGCAAGGTCGTCCAAATAGAATGCATGATCGAATTTTATATACTTTGTTAGAAGATTTTTCTTGGAAAAAAGAACGTTTAGCGCCTTAAAACTTTACAATTCACAACTTTCGAGAAGCAATTAAAACTAACTTAGCAGCATGTTAAGTAAGTTGTTGTGTCCACTTTTATTGTTATTTTTTTTACAAGGAATTACTCAAAATGATTCGATAGTTAAAACCAACTCTATAATTTTTGCAGATATTTATCTAGGTGCAGCAAGAATAAATTCAGATTTGGCTTTAGGAAGTAGTTTTGGACTGAATTATCAATTCTCTAAAAATTTATTTACAATTCGTGTTTCTCAAATAGCTCAATTACAATCATATACTATTTTTGTTGTTCCCATTATTGAAGATGTTAGTAGAAATGAAGAATATGCACTAATGTATGGTAGAAGATGGATTGACGATGATTCGTCTTTGAGTGTCTCTTTGGGTGTTTCTTACAATCAATTTAAATCAGACAGATTTGAAAACGTTTTTCAAAACCAAAGCAATCATTTTGGATTTCCAATAGAAGCAAATATAAGGTGGTTTAAATCCTCTAAAAAGAGAGTGAAAATTTATGGTCTTTTACCTGTTGGAAGACCAACTGGATTAGGAGGTTCATTTGGTTTCAAGTTTTTAGCAAATATTTCTAAACATAGTTTTTTTGGTTTTGGATTGGTATATAGTTTTGGTTTTCACAAACAATATTAGAAGAATTATAAGTATCTTGTGAACACCAAAATAATTTGATATTAACCAATGAAAACACTCTACATAGTAAGACACGCAAAGTCTTCTTGGAAATATCCTAATGTTAAAGATGTAGACAGACCTTTAAAAGAAAGAGGAATTACAGATGCACATTTACTTTCAAAATATTTAGCTAAAAATATTTCTAAACCTGATGCTTTTATTTCAAGTTATGCAAACCGTGCATTGCATACTGCCATAGTTTTTTGTGAAAATTTTGGTTTTCCTCTAGCTAATCTGAAAATTAAAAAAGAGTTGTACAGTTTTAGTGACGGCTATTTAGTGAAAACAGTAAAAGCTTTGGATGATAATTTTAATTCTGCCATTATTTTTAGTCACGATCATGGTATCAATTCATTTGTCAATAAGTTTGGAAGCAAACCTATTGCACATGTTCCTACATGTGGAGTTGTAGGCATTCAGTTTGATAATGCTCATTGGAAAAACATTAAAAAAGGTAAAACTGTTCTTATAGAAGCTCCAAAAAATCACCGATAGTTTGATTTCCATAAAAAAATATGCAGCGATAGATATTGGCTCTAATGCCATTAGACTATTAGTATCAAATGTAATTGAACGAGAAGACACAGAACCTCAGTTTAAAAAATCAGCTTTAGTCCGAGTTCCGATTCGTTTGGGTGCAGATGCTTTTGTTGATGGTGAAGTAAGTGAAGAGAGTATTCATCGAATGATTAATGCTATGAAAGCTTTTAAATTATTGATGAAAGTTCATGGTGTAGAAAAGTACAAAGCTTGTGCGACTTCTGCCATGAGAGAAGCAAAAAACGGTCGAGAAGTTGCTCATGAAATCAAATCAAAAACGGGAATTTCAATTGATATTATTGGTGGAAAAGAAGAAGCAAGTATAATTTCTTCTACAGATTTAAACACGCTTATCAATTCTGACAAAACATATCTCTATGTTGATGTAGGTGGAGGAAGCACAGAGTTTACACTATTTTCCAAAGGAAAGATTGTGAATTCGAAATCTTTTAAAATTGGAACAGTAAGAGTTTTAAACAATCCTAAAGCTATAAATAAAGAGACTTTCAAAAAAGTAGAATCTTGGGTAAAAGAACATACAAAAACATATGATAAAATTGCTCTAATTGGTTCAGGTGGGAACATCAACAAATTATTTAAAATGTCTGGACGAGCCGAAGGAAATCCTATCTCTTATATTTATCTGAATGCTCAGTATCAATTTTTAAAGAAGATGAGTTATGATGATCGTATTACAGAATTAGGTTTAAACCCTGATAGAGCTGACGTAATTATTCCTGCAACTAAAATTTATTTATCTGCAATGAAATGGAGCGGTGCTAGAAAAATTTATGTGCCTAAAATTGGTTTAGCAGACGGAATTATAAAAAGCTTATATTACAATTCTATCTGATGAAAACTTATAAAGTTTTTTTGTATTATTGGATATTGACTCTTCTATTTGGAAGTGCTCTTTTAGGTATTTTTGATGTAATAATATACAATAAAGGCAGTGATTTAACAGAGTCAACAAAATTCTTTTTTGGCTCTACTATAATGGGTATTTATTACAGTGTAATTTCTTCAATACTACCTTTGATTTGTTTATTAATCCTAAACTATTATTACAAAAAGACAGAAAAATTAAGTGTAAGAGGAGTACTGATTATAAAACTAGTTATTATAATTATTACTTTTCTTACATTGCTTATCTTAGATAATTCTAAAGATATAGAATTCTATGTATTTAGTTTTTTCTGCTATGGATTGATAGGCTTTTTCTTCTGGTGGAGAGAGTTCAAAAGAATTGAATCAAAATCTTCTTGATTGTTTAGAAAGCTTGTTTCTATAGGCAAATAACATAATTCATCTAATTTCCCCTCTAGTCTTGTGTAGTCTTTTTCTGTAGTTAAGAGAATTTTATTTTTTGGTAGTTCTTTAAATTCTCTTTTAATTTTATCTATATCTTCTTCAGTGAAAAAGTGGTGATCTGGGAATTCTATATGGTGAATTTTAAAATTAATATTCACCAAAAACTCCAATAAGGGTTTTGGGTTTGCAATACCAGTGACAATAAAAAGTTCATTTTCTTTAAAATCAGAAATAGAATACCCTTTATATCCTTTAGTTAATGGAGCATATGAAATTGACGTAAAGAAAACAGGTTTTTGAACATTTGTTTGTATTCTTTTACTCAAGGTCATTTGTTCTTCAATCTTTAAATCTTTTGGACACTTAGTAACCATAATCACATCTGCTCTTTTAGCGCCAGTAATAGACTCTCTTAAATTTCCCGCTGGTAAGACTAAATCATCAATAAATAAATCGTTGTATTTACTCAATAAAATATTAAATCCTGCTTTTACTTTTCTATGTTGAAAAGCATCATCTAACAAAATGACATCAGGATTTACATTATCAATCAACACCTTAATTCCATTTACTCTATTAGAGTCAACAGCAACATCAATCTGATTAAATTTTTTGAAAAATTGAAAAGGCTCATCTCCAACTTCTTCAACAGAATGATAATCTCTAATTAATATGAAACCTTTTGTTTTTCTTTTATAGCCTCTACTTAAAACGGCTATTTTATAATCTTTTTGAAGTAACCTAATTAAGTATTCAATTTGAGGTGTCTTACCAGTTCCTCCAACAGATAAGTTCCCAACAACAATAATGGGTATTTCAAAAGAATGAGAACGAAGAATCGCAACATTATAAAAAATGTTCCGAATACCCGTAATTATCTTGTACAAAACAGAAAATGGGAGTAAATATTTTCTAATGATTTCCATACCCTACGAAAGTACATCAAAAATAGTAACTTTGAGGTTAAACTTTTATCAATGAATATTAAAGAAGTAACATCTATAATCGAAGAAATTGCTCCATTAAACTATGCAGAAGATTTTGATAATGTTGGTTTGTTAGTTGGATCTTATAACACTAAAGTTTCTGGAATATTGGTGACTTTAGATACTTTAGAAGAAACTGTAGATGAGGCTATTGCAAAAGGATGCAATCTTATTGTAAGTTTTCATCCCATCATCTTTAAAGGTTTGAAAAGTTTGAACGGAAAAAATTATGTTGAAAAAGCGGTTTTAAAAGCTATTAAAAATGATATCGCTATTTATGCTACTCATACTGCTTTAGACAATAGTCATGTTGGTGTTAGTGCAAAAATGTCTGAAGTTTTAGGTTTAAAAAACTCAACTATTTTAATTCCAAAAAAAGGAATATTAAAAAAGCTAACCACATATGTTCCGGAAGTAAATGCAAATTCTGTAAGAAATTCATTGTTCAAAGTAGGTGCAGGAAGTATTGGTGATTATGAGGAATGCAGTTTTAATTTTTCTGGAACCGGAACATTTAGAGGAAATGAAAATTCAAATCCGACTGTTGGAAAAAAAGAAGAACAACACCAAGAACAAGAAGTATGTGTACAGGTAATTTTTGAATCCAAAAATGAGAAAGCTATTTTAAACGCTTTGTATAGTTCACATCCATACGAAGAAGTAGCTTTTGAAATTGTAACCACAGATAACTTGCATCAATATATAGGAATGGGAATGATTGGTGATCTTGAGGGGGATATGAATGAAAACGACTTTATAGACTTTGTCAAAAAAACGTTTAAAACAGATTGTGTAAGACATTCTAAATTACTCAATAAAAGCATAAAAAGAGTTGCTGTTTTAGGAGGTTCTGGAAGTTTTGCCATAAAAAATGCGATGGCAAAAAATGCCGATGCTTACATAAGTGCTGATTTTAAATATCATGATTTCTTTTTAGCAGAAGAAAAGATTGTTCTTTTAGATGTTGGACATTATGAAAGTGAACAGTTTACAAAAAACCTTTTGGTTGAGTATCTTACAAAAAAAATCACTAGTTTTGCAGTCGTTTTATCAGAAAAAAGTACAAATCCCATTTATTACAAATAAACATGGCAAAAAAGAAAGAAGTTACTGTAGAAGGAAAGTTAAGAGCTCTTTACGACTTACAGTTAATTGATTCTAGAATTGATGAAATTAGAAATGTTCGTGGAGAATTACCTTTAGAGGTAGAAGACTTAGAAGATGAAGTAGCTGGTCTAAACACTAGGCTATCTAACTTAGCAGAAGATGTTTTTAATTTAGATACTGACATAGCCAACAAGAAGTTAGCGATTGAAGAAGCTAAAAGCTTAATCAAAAAATACGAAGAACAACAAAAGAAAGTTCGTAATAATCGTGAGTTTGATTCTTTAGCAAAGGAAATTGAATATCAAGATTTAGAAGTTCAACTAGCAGAAAAAAGAATTAAAGAATTCAAAGCCAAGATTGAGCAGAAAAATGAAGTGATAGAAACTACAAAAGAAAAATTAGAACAACAACAACAACATTTAGATCATAAAAAATCTGAGTTGGATGAAATTCTAAAAGAAACTGAAAAAGAAGAAAAACTTTTGTTAGCCAAATCTGATGAGTTTTCAAATTCTATTGACGATCATTTATTGAAAGCATATACAAGAATTAGAAATAAAGTGAAAAATGGATTAGCTGTTGTATCTATTGAAAGAGGTGCTTCTGGAGGATCGTTTTTTACCATTCCACCTCAAATACAATTAGAAATTGCAAATCGAAAAAAGATTACAATTGATGAACACAGTGGTAGAATCTTAGTTGATGCTGCATTAGCTGCAGAAGAGAAAGAAAAGATTGACGGTTTATTTGCTTAATCAAAGTAATTATATAATATAAAAAGCCCGCTTTCAGCGGGCTTTTTTATGTTAATAATCTAACTTCTTTAAGTAATCTAGTTTTTGTTGCCATATAACTAAATCACTTTTAAAACCCTCGATTCTATCTCGAACATTCTTAAACATTGGATTTTCCTCTGAAGCAACAGAAATAAAACTCAAGTTATTTTCTAGTTGCTGAATTTCTTTTGTTATTTCATCTATTTTCTTACGAACAAACTGAGCTTCAGAATCTAATCGTCTATAATTTTTTGTTTCTATGTAGCTATTTACAATGTTGGTAAACTTTATCATAGAGATTTCGTCTTTATCCAATTTTAAAGTATCTAACAATGCATCAATTGCTTTATTAAACTTATTTTCTAAATGGCGAACACTTCTAGGGAGTTTACCTAATTCAGACCAGTCTTTAGTCATTTGCAAAACCTCATCTTTGGTTGCTTTTTTTGTTTTAGCAACTTTCTCAATAAAAGCTTTTTTCTTCTCAACAATTTGTTGTTGATCTTCAGTTAAAACATTTCTTTCTTTATGATATCGATCAAAGAAGTAATTACAAGCATCTTTGAATTCTTTCCATATTTTATCTGAAAATTTTCTAGGCACATGACCTATTTTCTTCCAATCGGCTTGAATTCTTTTGAAATTATTAGCAGTATTTTCCCAATCTTCGCTATCCTTAAAGCTCAAAGCCAGCTTTATCAATTCTTTTTTCTTCTCTAAGTTTTGTTGCTGTGCAGATTTCTCTTCTTTATAAAAAGCATTCTTTGCTTGGTTGAATTTTTTTGTAGCTGCTTTAAATTTCTGCCAAATAGGTTCACTTTTTGAATAGGGCAATTTACCTGCTTCAAAATATTTTTGTCGTAAAGCTTCTACCTGTCTAATGCTTTTTTGCCAATCTGAATGTGAATTGTTTTTTAAGAAATCATAGTTATCAATCTCTTCAATAACAGCAAGTTTTTTATCTACAACTTCTTGATATTGAAATTTTAAACCTCTATAATACTCGTGTCTTCTGTCATGAATCTTCTTAGTTGCAGCACTAAACTTTTGCCAAACCTCTTCTCGCATTTCTCTTGCAACAGGTCCAACATCTTCTTTCCAAGTTTTATGTAATTTTTGCAACTCTTTGAATGCAACATTAACATCTTCAACTAAAACTAACTCTTCGGCTTGTTTTACAAGTTGTATTTTTTCTTCAAGGTTATTTTTAAAATCTAGCTCTCTAAAATCATTGCTTAGATGTAATAAATCATAAAATCTTTCTACATGATGATGGTATGTTTTCCAAGTATCGTTGTATCTGGTTTTTGGTACAGGACCAATATTTCTCCAACTATTTTGCAATTCCCTGAACGATTTGTACATCGTCTTTGGATCTGCATCTGCTATTAACTCCTTTAAACTCTCTATTACTTGTAATCGTTTTTCTAGATTTTCATTTAGTGTATTTTCAAGATTACTGTAATATGCATCTCTAGTCTTTTTAAAGTCAGATAGTAAAGAATTGTATTTTGTTTTTATTGGACTTGAAAATTGAAAATCAATTGAATTTCCTCCTTCAGCCAAAAAAGCTTCTTTTTTCTCTGTTAGCAGAGCACCAAATTTTTTATTAAAAGAAGATTTTATTCTATTTACATGAGTATTTATTTGTTGAACTGGATAATTTTTTATGAGTTTTTCTAACTCAGAAGTTAGAGCTTCTAAGTCTAAATCTTCATAATTTTTAAGAGGAATTTCGTTTTTCTCTTCATCTTTTTCAGCATCTTCTGCAACTTTGTTTCCAACTTCATCCATTGCTTCTTTACTCTCTTCAGAAGTTTCTTCTGTAGGTTTTTCTTCAACAGTGTCGGTTGATAATTCTTGCTCTACAACTGGTGTTACTTCTTCTTTTGTAACTTCATCCGAAGTATCCAAACGTACCTCTTCATCTTTTTCTTTCTTCGGTTCTAACATATATACAATGTTTAAGGTTCCTAATATATAGTCAATAAAGATACAGACAAGTTATAAAAGAAACAAGATTGAATTAAGTTTGTTAGAGAAGTTTTTTTTAGTTAGGAATTCCATATTTCCCAGGAGGCCTCAGCTTGCAAAACAAACATTTCTAATCCATTTTTTATAACTGCTCCGTTTTGCTTTCCTAATTGTAAAAATTTAGTCTCTGATGGATTGTAAATTAAATCAAATAAAATGTGATTTGTTGTCAGATTCTGATATGGAAGATTAGGTGAATTTTCAATATTAGGGAAAGTTCCTAAAGGAGTACAATTGATAATTACAGTATGATTTTCTATGATCGACTTAGAGATTTCTTTGTATGATATTTGATTTATCGTTGGTTCTCTAGAAACAAATATTGAATGAATATTTAATTGGTTTAAAACAAATTCAATCGCTTTTGAAGCTCCTCCAGTCCCTAAAATCAATGCTTTTTTATGGTGTGGCTTTAGCAATGGTTGCATCGAATTTTTAAATCCTATAACATCTGTATTGTAACCTATTCTTTTCCCATTTTTAAATTGGATTGTATTTACAGCACCTATTTCTTTTGCTATAGAATCAACATCATCTAAATATTGAATAACAGACTCTTTGTAAGGAATTGTTACGTTTAAACCTTTTAGATTTCTTGTTTGAAAAACGTCTAAAACTTTGTCAATTATTGGAATATCAAAATTTACATAAACTGTATTGTTTATATTTTGATTTTGAAACTTTTCTGAGAAATAACCTTTGGAAAATGAATATGAAATATTTTTTCCCAGCAATCCGAAAATTTTATTTTTTTCTTGTCCTTCCATAATAATCTATTGCCAAAATAAGCCCAATTCCTATCAATATCCACGTGATTGCAATCCAAGTATTCGAAGAAGACAAATCAGGCAAAAACCTTTGGTAGTTTACAATTATTCTATCTCCATTTTGATCTAGCAAAAACTCTCCATTTACTTGTTTAAAAACCTTTGCTTTCCATGGCCAAACAATTCCAAGTGATCCAGTGATAAAACCTATAATAACAGCAGTTACAATCTGATGATATCGTTTCAATACATATCCTAAAACATGTGAAATAGAGACCAAACCAAATCCAGATCCGGCTGTAAATACTGCAATGATTTTTAAGTATCTAATTTTTTCTGGATCGTTAAAAGCAGAAAAATCTCCAGTCATAACTCCAGTCAAAACATTGAAAAGAACATTTACAGCATCTACTAAAAGCAAAACATAATTTCCCAACAATATAAGAATGAATGAACCTGATAAACCTGGTAATATCATTCCTGAAACACCAATAATTCCACATAAAAAAACAAACCAGAGATTGTCATTTTCTCCTGCTGGTGTTAAGAAACTGATACCAATTCCTACTGAAGCACCAATGAAAAGAGAAAATATATTTTTAAAACTCCAGTCTCCAAAATCTTTACCTATATAATAAATTGATCCTATAATCATTCCAAAAAACCAACTCCAAACATAAAGTTCAAAATTTCTGAGGAAATAATCTAAAATGAGAGAAACACTGAAGTAACTAAACATACTTCCAGCCATAATGAGAACTAAAAACTGAGCATTTGTATATCTAAAAAAACTTCTAAATCTACCTCCTAACAACAATTTCAATGCTTTAAAATTGATTTTTTGGAAGGAATAAATTAGCTCTTCATAAAATCCTAAAACAAAAGAAACAGTTCCTCCAGAGACTCCAGGAACTTTATTTGCTGCTCCCATTGCCAATCCTTTTAAGAATAGATTTACTTTTTCTATGAAGCTTTTCTCTTTATGCATCTGCTGGTTTCTCGACCGCAAGTTTTTCTAAAAGTAAGATAACAACGAATCCTAAAACTGCTAGGGCAATTGCCCATAAAAGCTTTGGATCTCCATTAAAATTATCTGGAGAAATACTTATCTGATTTAAAGGAACTTCCTCTCCTTTAGAATTGGTTCTCCAAGTAATGGTTTCTTTCCATGGCCAAATTTTATTTAAAGAGCCAATGATAAAACCTGTAAGTGCAGCCAGTGTTAGGTTTTTAAATTTAGCAAATAACCATTTTAAAACTCTAGAGAACGACAACAACCCAACAATGGCTCCTAAACCAACAATGGCAATTGTAAAAATATCTCTTGAATTGACAGCCTCTAGAACAGGTTTATAAGCTCCCATTAAAACTAATATAAAAGCACCTGAAATACCCGGTAAAATCATAGCACAAATTGCAAGAGCACCTGCAAAAAACAAAAACCAAGGTGATGAGTTCTCAGAAATCATCGGAGTTAATGTTGTTATATAATAGGCAATTGCTGCTCCAAAAACTAACACTAAAAACACACCAACATTCCATTTTGTTATCTGTTTTCCAACATAAATAATACTTGCTAATACCAAACCAAAAAAGAAAGACCATAACATTACGGGTTCGTTTTCTAACATCCATTTGATTGCTTTTGCAAGAGATATAATGCTTATTCCTATTCCTATAAAAAGTGCAGCTAGAAAATTACCATTCAATTGAGTCCAAGCTTCTTTAATTCCTTTACTTTTTAGAGTTTTTAGTAAGGATAAATTTACATTGCTAATAGAATTGACCAATTCTTCATAAATTCCAGAAATAAAAGCAATGGTTCCTCCGGAAACTCCGGGAACAACATCTGCTGCACCCATTGCCATTCCTTTTAGAGTAATGAAAATATAATCTTTAAATGATCTTGACATTTTATTAAAGTTGATTTTGGAATACGAAGATAACTTTTTCAGTTTTTATGAACTCACAGTAATTTGAATTCTTGTTACATTTACTTTTCACTAGCTTATTATGATCAAATTATTTTCATACACACTATTTTTTTGTTTTTCACTTTCTGTTTTTTCTCAAAAAATTGAAAAAGAAACTAAAATTTCATCAAATAAAGTTCCGAATCTAGCTAAGATTTTTATTGAAAATACTGTAGACTCAAAAAAAGTGAAATGGTATTTTGAAAAAAACGAACAAGGAAACTCTTTCGAAGCAAAATTTAAATTGAAAAAAAGTAAAACTAGTGTAGAGTTCGATTTAGAGGGAAATCTTCAAGATGTTGAAATTGAAATATCAAATTCTAAGATACCTCGTCGAGTCCAAAAAAAAATGTCTAAATATTTCAAAGCCTACTTTTCAAAATTTAAAATTCAGAAAATTCAGAAGCAATTCAGAGGAGTCAAATCTGTCTTATTAGATCAAATTAGAAACTTATCTATCCTAAAAAAAGATCCTACTTTTTATGAAATTGTTGTGTTTGGAAAAAGCAAAAATGTATTAAAAACCATAGAATTTTTATTTGATATCTCAGGAAACTTAATCAGCTCTAAAACTGTCATTCAAAGCAACACAGATCATATTGCATATTAAAAGTTGTACATTATTAATTCTCTTGTTTATTGCCACCGTTAAGACTTATTCTCAGAGTACATATCGGTTTGGTTCTATCCCTTCTATAAATTTAAACAAAGACTTAAAAAGAGGTTGGAATTTAAATTATAAATCCGAGTTTAGATACATGTTTGAAGAAGGAACCAAAAACTTATCTCCAAGTATTCAACAAAAATATATTCATACAGACTTTTCTTTATTAACATCAAAAAGCACAGGTTTAGGCAACAAATTTGCATTTGGTTTTTTAGCGAGAGTCACCAATGAAAGAATTATACAAAGATATATTCAACAATTTATCATTTTAAGAAATTATGATGGTTTTAGAATGAGTTATCGTTTTTCTGCTGACCAAACTTTTGGTGAAACTAATGTGTTTCGATTTCGATACAGAACCTCTTCAGAAATACCTTTAGAAGGTTTAAAGGTTGATAAAAGTGAATTTTACTTGAAGTTAAATCAAGAGATATTGAATAATTTTCAGAACAATAATTATGATATGGAACTTAGGTTTGTACCAAATCTTGGGTATAAATTTAAAGACAATAATAAAGTTGAAATTGGCATGGACTACAGAATTAATAATTTTTTGAATACTCTACCAAGACATACAGCATTTATAGCTTTAAACTGGTATGTGAAAATATAAATTACTCTGTAGCTTTCTTATAATCTAATAAAAGTTTTTGCACATTCTTTTTTTCAAAAACTGTTGGGAATATATCATCTAAAATAATGTGGTAATCATAGTCTATTTTCATACCATTGATTAAGTGAGTGAATCCGTAATTTTCTTTCTGTAAAACAAAAAACAAACCTGCTAAACGATACTCTACTTCTGCAAAATCTTTATATAATTTTTGAGCTTTAATCAACACATTCATTGCATCATTAAATTCTCCTAAGAAAATCAAAACATCTGTCAAAGCAATAAAGATTTCTATATCTTGATCTTGAAGTTCCAAACATTGCTCAAAAGCTTTTATGGACTCTTCATAAAAATTTAGTTTGATAGCAATATTTGCATATTTACGCCAATACATCGTATTACAGTCATCTATTTTGATAGCTTTATTGATATAATAATGGGCTTTTTGATAATTTTCTTGATCGAAATACGCGTCAGTTAATAAAATCCATCCTTTATCTAATAAAGGATCTTCATGAACTGCTTTTTTATAATAATAAATGGCTGTTTCTAAATTTTCTAAAGCTTGATAACATTCACCAATTCGCACATATGCATAAGCAGTAGGATCGTCTAATTCTAGCGTGATTAAATAGTTTTCGATTGCCAACTCATACATTTCCATTTGCTCTAAAGTTTTAGCTTTTTCTAGATAAGCACCTATGAAAGATTCATCAACCAAAACAGCATAATCAAAAGAAGTTAACGCTTCTTTATACATTTCTAAGACAAAATATTGACGCCCTAATTGATGCCAAGCAACTTCACAATACGGGTTTTTATCAATGTATGCATTTAAAAACGAAATGGCTTGTTCGTGATCTTTTTCCATGTCAAAACAATACACAACGTTGTATAAAGCAGAATAATCTTCATAATCTACTTCTATACATTTTGCAAAATTAAGTCTGGCATTTTCAAAATCATCTAAATACAAATATTCCATACCCATTAAAGACCAAACATCTACCTTATCATTTGAGTAAACCAAAGCATTTTTAAGAGTTTCAATTGCTTTATCATGTTCTCCTTCTTTAGATAAGATGGTCGCTTTTTGTATGTACACTTCTTCATTATTAGGATCCAATTCCTGAATAACAGAAACCAATTTTGCTGCGTCCTCTAAGTTATTATCAAAAATCAAAATCTCGACTTCTAATAATTTTAAATCAATAGATGCAGGATGTTGTTGTAAACCTAATTGGACAGCTTTTTTGGCAAGTGAGTGTTTTCCTGTGTCGAGATAATGAACAATAATTTCTTCAAACTCAACTAAATCGAAAAAATAGATACTATTTGTTTTTAGCATCGATTCAAACTTTGCTAATGGCATAAGCAGATTTATTTGAAATACTTTTTAAAGTTAAGAGAACTCTTTCGTGACTTTAAACTTGTTGGTTTTTGTTTTCAACAATTTAATTAACAAAAAAAGTATTGACGACTCCATATGCACAAATTTTGTCTGTCCGTTTTTTTGCCCTAGCTTTGCATAGTGTAAGCTGTCGGCTAAACGATAGATTTCTAATGAGGAAAAAAGCTCTACTCAACGCTACAGAAATTGACATTATCTTACATCGATTGGCATGTCAGCTAATTGAGAACCATAACGATTTTACAGATACCGTATTGATTGGATTGCAACCTAGAGGTACTTTTCTAGCAAAAAGAATCGCTGAGTTACTTTCTAATGATTACAAAATTAAAAATGTCAATCTTGGATTACTAGACATTACTTTCTACAGAGACGACTTTAGAAGAAGAGAAGATCCAATAGAAGCAAGTTCTACTGATATCAACTTTTTAATAGAAAATAAGAAAGTTGTTTTTATTGACGACGTGTTATATTCTGGTAGAAGTGTTAGAGCTGCATTAACAGCTATACAATCCTACGGAAGACCAGAAAGTATTGAACTTTTAGTCTTAATAGATAGAAGATTTAGCAGACATTTACCTATTCAGCCCAATTATAGAGGTAGACAAGTAGATGCAATTAATAATGAACGTGTCGTTGTGAATTGGCAAGAAACACATAAAAAAGATGCCGTTTATTTAGAACCCAAATAAAATGAAGCAGTTAAGTGTAGAACATTTACTCGGAATTAAATACTTAAACAAGAATGATATTGAACTCATTTTTGAAACTGCCAATCATTTTAAAGAAGTAATCAATAGACCTATAAAAAAAGTACCTTCTTTACGAGATATTACAATTGCCAACTTATTTTTTGAAAACAGCACTCGAACAAAACTCTCTTTTGAGTTAGCAGAAAAACGTTTATCTGCCGATGTAATTAATTTTTCTGCAAGTCAATCTTCTGTGAAAAAAGGAGAAACATTAATTGATACAGTCAACAACATTCTATCTATGAAAGTAGATATTGTTGTCATGCGACATCCTAATGTTGGAGCTGGAGTTTTTCTATCCAAACACGTGGATGCTAAAATTATCAATGCTGGAGACGGGACACATGAACACCCAACTCAAGCCTTATTAGACACCTACTCTATCAAAGAAACTTTAGGGAGTGTAAAAGGTAAAAAAGTTGTGATTGTTGGAGATATATTGCATTCTAGGGTTGCTTTATCAAATATTTTTGCACTACAACTTCAAGGTGCAAAAGTTAAAGTTTGTGGACCTACTACATTAATTCCTAAATACATTACAAGTTTAGGAGTTGAAGTTGAAACCAACATCAAAAAAGCATTAGAATGGTGTGATGTTGCTAACGTTTTACGAGTACAGCATGAACGAATGGACATAAAATATTTTCCTTCAACAAGAGAATACACACAACTTTTTGGTATCAACAAAGAAATTTTAGACAACCTTGGTAAAAAAATAACAATTATGCACCCAGGACCTATCAATAGAGGTGTTGAGATTACAAGTGATGTTGCTGATGCTGATCAATCTATTATTTTAAATCAGGTTGAAAATGGTGTCGCTGTTAGAATGGCTGTTATTTATTTACTTGCTCAACAAATAAAACGTTAGTTATGCTACCTGAATATTCAATGGTTGAATTGGATGAAAGTTTATTTGAAGATTTCAAAAACAATTTACTCTCTTCAAAAAAAACTCACACCATTGTTATACTCTCCGAAAAACTTACCATTACAGAAGAACATATCTCTTTCTTTGTAAGCATTTCTATTTCTTACAAAAAAAATGGCATGTCATTTGTAGTTATAAAAAAAGGAATAGACATAGATAATTTCCCAGAAGAGTTAAACATTGTCCCTACATTACAAGAGGCTGAAGACATTTTAGAAATGGAAGCTATAGAACGTGACTTAGGGTTTTAGAAACCATTAATTTTGATAAGAAAAATACTTTTTATTTTATTTTTATTTTTTTCATCTCTTGTTTTTTCTCAAAAAAACATCGAGAAGGTTTATGCTGCTCCAAATCCATTTTCAGAGAAAACAAAAATTTACATTCAATCTAAAACAAAACAAACAGTTTATTTAACCGTAAAGAATATTCTAGGTAAAACAGTTCATTACAAGAAACTATTTCTTAAGAAAGGGAAAAACTCTGTGCCTTTTTCTAAAAACAAATTAAAATCTGGTTTGTACATTTACTCTGTAAAAAACAAGAAAGAACTTATTTCTAAAAGAATTATAATTCAATGAGTTTACAACTCACTATTTTAGGATGTCACTCTGCAACTCCAAGAGTAAACGCACATCCAACCGCTCAATATTTATCAATTAACAATCGACATTTCTTAATTGATTGTGGTGAAGGAACTCAGCGACAAATGAGACGTTACAAAGTTGGTTTTTCTAAAATCAATCATATATTTATTTCTCATTTACATGGTGATCATTGTTTTGGATTGATTGGATTAATTTCTACATATGGAATTTTAAATAGAGAAAAAGAATTGCATGTTTTTGGACCTAAAGGAATAAAAGAACTCATTGAAATGCAATTAAAAGTATCTCAATCGCACGTAAAATATCCCTTAGTTTTTCATGAACTTTCCTCAAAGAAAAGTGAATTGATTTTTGAAGATGAAAAAGTATCCATTACCACAATTCCTTTAAAACATAGAGTTTATACCAATGGATTTCTATTTCAAGAAAAGGAAAAGCCTAGGAATCTAAATATGAATGAAATAAAGAAATATCCTGAAATTGAAACTTGCGACTACAATAACATCAAAGCAGGAAAGGATTTCACTTTAAAAAATGGGAGCATTCTCTCTAACGATCAGCTAACATTAGATCCACCAAAATCAAAGTCCTATGCTTATTGCAGTGATACGATGTATAAAGAAGACATCATTCCTATCATAAAATATACTGATTTATTATATCATGAATCTACTTTTTTAAGTGATAAAGAAGATTTGGCAAAAAAAACAAAACATTCAACTGCTAAACAAGCGGCTTTAATTGCAAAAAAAGCGAACGTACATCAATTGATTTTAGGTCATTATTCTAGTCGATATTCAGACATTAATTTGTTCCAAAAAGAAGCAAAAATAGAATTTGAAAATGTTCTTTTGGCTGAAGCTGGAAAAGTGATTGAAGTTTAATATTGGTTTGTTGACAACAAAACCAATGTACAAGCAACTTCTGCTTCAATTCCATTGTTTTGTAACAACTCAATAAACTCAATATTTTCAGTACCTGGATTAAAAATAACTCTTCTGGGTTTTAGTTTAACTATATAATCATAATAAGCTTTTTGTCGTTTGGGATTTATATAAAGAGTTACCGTATCAATATCTTTATAAGGCAACAATTCTGTATCAAAAACAACATCATTCACCTCTCCTTCTCTAATAGCAAATGCTTTGGTTTCAACATTTTTACTGGTCAACATTTTAATGGCTTTGTTTGCATAACGATCTTGTTTTACAGAGCCTCCAAAGACAAGAGTAGTTTTTTTCATGTGTGTTAATAATACGTTAAACAGTGTTAAACTGGGTAACAAAGATACAAACTAAGTAGTCTACTAAGAAACATAAATAATTACTCAATATCAACCAATGAAATATTTTTTCTTAGTCTGCTTAGTCTCTCTAAGCTTGAATTCTTTTGCTCAAATGGCAAAAACTGAACTACCAAAACCTGGAATCATATCAGGAAAGGTAGTTGACAATACAACTAAACAACCTCTACCTTATGTAAATATTGTAGTAAAAGATCTAGCAAAAAAAATTATTACTGGAGGTATAACCGATGAAGGTGGTAATTTTACAATTGAAAATATTCCTAAAGGAAACAGTATTGTAGAATTACAATTCATTGGTTTTAAAACCTTTTCCAAACAAATCTCTATTACTAGTAAAAGCAAAAACATAAACTTAGGAACCATAAGTTTACTAGAAGACTCATCTACTTTAGATGAAGTTGTAGTTAGGGCGGAAACCTCAACTGTGGTTCAAAAAGTTGATAGAAAAGTAATTAATGTTGGTAAAGATTTAACTTCTGCAGGAACTACAGCTTCAGAATTATTAAACAATGTACAATCTGTAAGTGTAGATTCTCAAACTGGACAAATTAGTTTGCGTGGAAATTCAAATGTTCGAGTTTTAGTAGATGGAAGGCCCACTAATATTCCAGCTGCACAATTGCTCCGTCAATTACCATCAAACTCTATTAAAAGTGTAGAATTAATCACTAACCCTTCTGCAAAATACAATCCAGATGGAATGAGTGGTATTATCAATATTATCTTAAATAAAAATGCCAATATTGGTTTTAATGGAAATGTAGACACTGGGGTTACAGCTGGTCACTATGTCCGTTATAATGCTTCTGCAAACATGAACTATAAAACAGGGAAAACAAACTTCTTTGTCAATTACGGTTACAATGGTGGTGATAATTATAATTATGGTTTTGTAGAAAGACCTGGAGTGAATTTGCAAGATTTTAAATTCATTAACAACAATCAATCTCATCTTGTGAAATTAGGAGCTGATTTTTATATAAATGAGAAAAACACCCTTTCGTTTTACACAACTCAAAACTGGTTTACAGGTCTTGCATCTGGTAGAGCCTCTATTACAGATGTGAATGGAAATCCATTAATCTTCGGGCCTAATAGGCAAGACAACACAGTTCCAACACAAACGTATAATATCAATTATAAAATTGATTTTGCTAAAGAAGGACATAATTTAGAATTTGAAGCTACTTATTCTGATACAGATAGTGATGTGTTTATTGATAATTTAAACACGTTACAAGATCCCTTAGATTTTGATTTTCACGTCTTTAATTACTTCAACGATATCAATAGTATACGAGACAATTCCCAAATCAATTTAGATTATATAAATCCAATATCTGATAAAACAAAGTTAGAATTAGGGTTGGAATATAGAGGAGACAACACAGATAACATCAACTTAACAGACCAAGAAATTTATGAATTCCAAACAGATGTGAATGGAAACTTTGTTTTCGATCCACAAGGAAATCCAATTATTACAGGAACAAATCCTATCGGAAGTTCAGATTTTGATTTTCAAAGAAATATCTATTCAGGTTATGTAAATTATGGTTCTAGCTTTAAAAAATTCACTATGCAATTAGGAGCTAGATTTGAAATTTTTCAAATTGATGGAATTTTTAATCGATATACTGATGTTACAAAGACAGTGTTAGAAACAACTGAAACTGTAGATCAAGATTTATTCAACATATATCCTTCTGCATTTTTCACCTATAGTCCTTCAGAAAAAAATCAATGGCAAGCAAGTTATAGTAGAAGAATTGATAGACCTGGAATTCAGCAAGTAAACCCTATTCGTGAATGGAGTACACCATTAATTGTTTCTGTTGGGAATCCAGATTTGGTGCCACAGTTCACCAACTCTTTTGAGTTAAATTATACACGTCAAATTAAAGGTGGAAACTTAACGTTTGGTACTTTTTATAGAAATATTACCGATGTTATTTCTAGAATTACCAATCCAGATCCAGCAAACCCAGAAGTAGGTCAAATTTTAAGTTTTACCAACTTTGATGACACCAATGCATATGGAATAGAATTTTCTGCCAACTTTAAAATGAATAAATGGTGGAGAATAAATTCTAGCATGGATTTTTATTCACAAGAACAATTAGGAAATATCATAAACACAGGAAATAACTTATCACAATTAAGAGTTACCAACAATGTGTTTAATGCAAGAGTTAGTAACAGTTTTAGAGCTTCAAAAAACTTTCGATTACAATTATTTGCCATGTACAGAGGTCCACAAAAAGACATTCAGTGGGATGTAGAAAAAATGTGGATGGTAAATTTTGGAGCAAGTTGGACAGTTTTAGATGGAGATGGAACCTTTAATTTACGTTTCAATGATATTTTTAGAGGCATGAACTTTACCTTTAATTCAGAAAATCCTTTTGTTCAAAACGGACGTTTTCAATGGGAAAGCAGAACAAGTTTCTTAGGATTTAATTACCGTTTTGGTAGTGGTAAAAACAAAGCTAAATCAAGAAGACAAAGAGATAAAAGAGAAAAAGAAGGTGGTGGAGGTTTCTTTTAGAAATACCTAACTATTGGAATTAAAAAAGCCGCTATAAAAGCGGCTTTTTATATGTTTTAATTTAAAAGTATTACCATCGAATAACAACAGAACCCCAAGTAAATCCGCTACCAAAAGCAGCTAAAACAACCAAATCATTGTCTTTAATTTTACCAAGTTCCCAAGCTTCAGTTAAAGCTATAATCACAGAAGCAGCTGTTGTGTTTCCATATTTCATGATGTTATTATGTACTTTGTCATCACTTAATTGAAATTTCTTCTGAATAAACTGAGCGATTCTCAAGTTCGCTTGATGCGGAATTAACATATCAATATCTTCTTTTTGCAATCCATTGGCTTGCAAACCTTCTACAATGGCTTCAGAAAAACGAACTACGGCATGTTTAAATACAAATTGTCCGTTCATATAAGGATAATACGAAACATCATCTGGATCATTTTCTGCTAAAATTTCCGGAACCCAACGTCCTGTGGACGGTCCATCAAGCATTAATTCTCTGGCATGTTTTCCTTCTGAGTGTAAATGAGAAGATAAAATACCTTTTCCTTCTTCTTCACATCTAGAAACAACTGCAGATCCTGCTCCATCTCCAAAAATAACTGTTACGTTTCTTCCACGAGTAGAACGTTCTAAACCACCAGAGTGATTCTCAGCTCCAATGACCAAGACATTTTTATACATTCCTGTTTTTACAAATTGATCGGCTACAGACATCGAATAAATAAAACCAGAACACTGATTTCTTACATCCAAAGCACCAATAGTTGGCATATCTAACATATCCTGAACTCGAACTCCTCCTCCAGGAAAATACATATCCGGACTTAAGGTAGCGAAGACAATAAAGTCGATATCATCTTTAGTTAATCCTGCTCTTTCTATCGCTATTTTGGCAGCTTTAGCTCCCATACTAGAAGTATTGTCTCCTGTTGCAGGATCTATCCATCTACGTTCTTGAATACCTGTTCTTTCCTGAATCCATTCATCACTGGTTTCCATCCACTCTTTCAGGTCGTTGTTGGTTACAACATTGTCAGGCACGTAATAGCCTAATCCTGTAATTTTAGAATTGTACATATTGAATTTTAGATTTTGTTGTTTGTTTGCTTAAAAGCCCTCAAAAATACGAAAATTTAAAAACTTCACACTTCTGTCATCTTGTCACAAAGTTTTCTTTGGTATTTTTTTTGACTTCTTCTTTTTATCAAATTAAAAATTAACAAAAACATATAAATTATGAGCAAAGGAAATATTAATGTATCGGTAGAAAATATCTTTCCATTAATCAAGAAGTTCTTGTATTCTGATCATGAAATCTTTTTACGAGAGTTGATTTCAAACGCTACAGATGCAACCACAAAATTAAAACACCTAATTTCTATTGGTGAAGCTAAAACTGAACTTGGGGATGCGAAAATTGAAATCAGCATTGACAAAGACTCAAAAACCCTGACGATTAAAGATCAAGGATTAGGAATGACTGCTGAAGAAGTAGAAAAATATATCAATCAGATTGCATTTTCTGGAGCCGAAGAATTCCTAGATAAATACAAAGACGAAAAAAATGATACTGGAGTGATTGGTCACTTTGGTTTAGGTTTTTATTCGGCTTTTATGGTTGCTGAAAAAGTAGAAATTATAACCAAATCATTTAAAGATGAACCTGCAGCTCATTGGACATGTGATGGATCTCCAGAATATACGTTGGTAGAACATGACAAAATCGATAGAGGAACAGAAATTATTTTACACATTGCAGAAGACTCAACTGAGTTTTTAGAAGAAGGTAAAATCACTGGTTTGTTAACCAAATACAATCGTTTTAACCAAGTTCCTATCAAATTTGGAACAAAAGAAATTAACGATCCAGAATTTACTCCAAAGACAATCAAAGACAAAGACGGTAAAGAAACAACTGAGCCTCACAAACAAATTGAGGTTGATAATATTATCAACAATACAAATCCTGCATGGACCAAAAAACCTGCCGATTTAGAGGGTGAAGATTACAAAAACTTCTACAGAGAATTGTATCCAATGCAATTTGAAGAGTCTTTATTTCACATTCATTTAAATGTTGATTATCCATTTAATTTAACAGGTATTTTGTATTTCCCTAAGTTGACACAGAACTTAGATATACAAAAAGACAAAATTCAATTGTATCAAAATCAGGTGTTTGTTACGGACAATGTAGAAGGAATTGTTCCTGATTTCTTACAAATGCTAAAAGGTGTGATTGATTCTCCAGACATTCCGTTAAATGTTTCTCGTTCTTATTTACAAGCCGATGGAGCTGTTAAGAAAATCTCTGGATACATCACTAAAAAAGTAGCTGATAAACTAAGTTCTTTATTTAAAAACAATCGTGAAGATTTTGAAAAGAAATGGAACGATATCAAAGTGATTATTGAATACGGAATGTTATCCGAAGATAAGTTTTTTGATAAAGCTCAAAAGTTTGCTTTGTATCCAACTGTAGATGATAAGTTTTACACATTTGATGAGTTTACAGAAGCGACCAAAGATGCTCAAACTGACAAAGACGGAAATCACATCATTTTATATGCTGCGAACAAAGATGCACAACACAGTTACATTCAAGAAGCAAAAGCGAAAGGATACGAAGTATTGTTATTAGACTCTCCAATTGTTTCTCACTTGATGCAAAAATTAGAAACGTCTGGTGACAAAGTAAAGTTTACCAGAGTAGATGCAGATCACATTGATAACTTAATCAAGAAAGACGATACAATTATATCTAAATTATCTGACGAAGAGAAAGAGACTTTAAAACCAATGATTGAAAATGCTGTTCCGAAAGAAACGTATACCGTTCAATTAGAAGCGATGGATTCTAACTCTTCTCCGTTCTTAATTACGGTTCCTGAATTTATGAGACGTATGAAAGAAATGAGTGCTTCTGGCGGAGGCGGAATGATGGGAATGGGGAACTTACCAGAAATGTACAATTTGGTGGTGAATACCAATCACGAATTGGTTGGCGAAATTCTTACGACAAAAACAGAAAAGAAGCGAACTCGTTTGATCAATCAAGCCTTTGATTTGGCAAAGTTATCTCAAAACCTTTTACATGGCGAAG
This sequence comes from Flavobacteriaceae bacterium, assembly GCA_965660845.1. GTDB lineage: Bacteria > Bacteroidota > Bacteroidia > Flavobacteriales > Flavobacteriaceae > Polaribacter. The sequence continues at coordinate 713,918 of CBFIBH010000001.1, read as the reverse complement.
AGTTAACCAATTTTATCAAACGCAGTTACGAATTGATTAAGTAGTAGAAATATCATGGATAAGATTGAAACCGCTTTGTTTATTCAAAGCGGTTTTTTTGTTATAATTTTCACTAACTTTCTAAAATCTTAAATAAAAAGTATAATGGCAAAACTAGTAGTACTTTATCCGCAACCAACAAACATTGAAAAATTTGAAAAAGACTATTCTGCACCTTTGGAGTTATTTCATAAAAAAACCGGAATTCCAACAGATGTAAAACCTTACACAGTTACAAAATTTTTAGATGGCCCTGATGGAAAAGCACCATATTACCAAATGTTTTCAATGCCTTTTGAAAGTTTAGATGCTTTAAACCAAACGCTTTCTTCTCCAGAAATGCAAGAAGTTGCAGCAGATGCTTTTCGTATCTCCTCTGGTGGAGATCCTGTAATTTTGCCAGGTGAATAATTTGTAACAATGGAATATCGCGAATCTAATTATTTAAATGTAGAAAGAAATTCGTCTAAATATTATGCAAACCCAGGTAATTATGAAGATCAAATAATAAACAATAATGACTTTATTGATAAAGTTGCCATTCCTTCTAAAGTAATCAAAGAGAATTTTTTAAAAGTTTTTGTTGTGTTTAATGACAATATAGAAGATAGATTAACCAATTTCAATGTAAGTCTAAAACCTCTAGAGGATCAAAGAGGTTTAAAATCTAATATTCAGTTTACTGGAGGTAATATAACTAGAAAAGAAATCAAAAAAAGAGATAGTTTACGAAAGGTATTTTATAAAACTTTTAATGAAGTACATAAAGTATATATAGACGACAAACTTTACGAATCTTCTTTTATAGTCTCTACAGATAAATATAAAAATTTAGGCTTTGAATCTTACTTGGATATAGAAAACTTACCTACAGGAAAACATATATTAGAATTGACTCGAAAAAGAATTAATAAAAAGAAAAAAGATATACTAAAAATCATATGGGTTCAAATACCCTTTTGGAAATTTAATAAATAATTAAAATGAAAAAAATAACATTATTACTATTTACAATAAGCTCACTAGCATATTCTCAAACCGATACTCGAATTTATGATATCATCAATAATGTATCTGAAGAAAGAATAAAATATGACGTTACAAAACTTGCAAATTTTGTGACTAGACACACTTTAAGTGACACAGTATCTAACACCAGAGGAATTGGAGCTGCAAGAAGATGGATAAAAAGAGAGTTTGAAAGAGTTTCTGAAAATTGTAATTCGTGTTTAGAAGTGTTCAATCAAACAAACTTTATAAAAAAGGGAACCAATGCTCGAATTATAAAAGATGTAAATGTTGTTAATGTTGTTGCCATACAAAGAGGGACAAAATATCCAAATAGATTTATAATCATGAGTGGTGATATTGATTCTAGAATTTCTAGTCCCACAAATTTTGAGGATTATTCTCCTGGAGCAAATGATAATGCTTCTGGAATGGCTGGAACCATAGAAGCGGCAAGAGTGTTGTCTAAATACAAGTTTGAGAATAGTATTATTTATGTTGGTTTGTCTGGTGAAGAACAAGGTTTGTTTGGTGGACAAGGTTTGGTAAAATATGCCAAAGAAAAAGGTTGGGAAATTATAGGGATATTGAATAATGACATGATTGGAAATATTAAAGGTGTTGATGGTGTTATAGACAATCGTACGTTTAGAATCTTTTCAGAACCAACTCCTCCTAATCCAACGGCTAGACAATTAAGAAGCAGACGTTTTTATGGTGGTGAAGTAGATGGAATTTCTCGTCAGTTAGCTCGTTATATTCATAAAACCACAAAAACATACATGCCAGAAATGAATCCAAAAATGATTTATAGATTGGATCGTTTTGGTCGTGGTGGTCATCATAGACCTTTTAACGATTTAGGGTTTGCTGGAATCAGAATTATGGAAATGCATGAAAATTACACACAACAACATCAAGATATTCGTTACGAAAATGGAATAGAATATGGTGATAAAATCAAGTTTGTGAATTTTCCATATGCAAAAAAACTAACAGCTGTCAATGCAATTAATTTGGCTTCGATTGCTTGGGCACCTCCAGCTCCTAAAAATGTAAAAATTGGTGGAATTGTTAGACCTGCAGCAAAATTGAAATGGGATAAAGTAGAAGGAGCAAAAGGATATAAAATTTATTTTAGGGATACGACATCTCCTACTTGGGATAATTTCATATATGTAGAAGGAAAAACAGAACATGTTTTGGAAGGTATTGTCATTGATAATTTCTTTTTTGGAGTAGCATCTGTAGGTAAAGATGGTCATGAAAGTATTGTGAGTTTTCCGTCTGGAACTTATCGATAAATGAGGTACATTACAGGTATCATATTGATTTTTTTATTGGGTTGTATTCAATCTAAGAGAAAAGACAATCAATTGTCGAATCCTTATGTATAGCCTAAATATATCAACTATCATATTGCAAAAGATTCAATTTTTGCAACAACTGTCAATAGGTTTCAAGTACCTATTCATATTGCAATAAATTCTGATTCTCTATCAAATCAGAAAGTTTTTGTATTACAACCAAAAGACAGTATTTCTATTTTAAGTTTTCTTAGTTCTGAAATTGATACAGGTTTTATTTCAAAAAATTACGAGTTTAAAAGTTATTACGGAAATCCATTTTTAAAAAAATACGATACTCTTTACAGATATTTACTACCCATTACAAAAAACAAGAATTACAAAGTCTTACAAGGTTATAATGGCAAATATTCTCATAATGAATTAAGTTCAAAATATGCTATAGACTTTGCAATGCCAATTGGAGATACCATTTTAGCTGCAAGAGATGGTATTGTGTTGAATTTCGTTGAGAAATATAAAAAAGGAGGAAAAAACAAAAAGTATTATGACTTTGCAAATTCGCTTTTGATGTATCATAAAGATGGTACATTTTCACAATATGTTCATTTAGATTATAAAGGTGTATTGGTAGAAAAAGGTGATACAATCAAAAAAGGACAAGTTATTGCACTCTCAGGAAACACTGGATGGTCTACTGAACCTCATCTTCATTTTTCTGTATACAAAGCAACTGTTGGCAAACTAATTTCAATTCCTGTGAGTTTTAACGGAATTTCTGGCTATAAATTCAAAAAAGGAAAACGAATTAACTATTAAACAATTCACAATGAAAACAAGAGATTTTTTAGTCTATTTTACAATTGCTATTCTTTTAATGAATTGCCAAAACAAAAGTGAAAAACACAAACTTGTTTTTAAAAGTTCAGAGGAAATTATTGTTGATGGAAATGCAAATGAAAATCCTTGGAAAAAAGCACAATGGTTTTATATTGATCAAGTTTGGTTAGGAAAAGTTATAAATACCTCTGATTTCTCAGGTCGATATAAATTATCATGGACAAAAGAAGCTTTGTATATTTTGGTAGAAATTAAAGATGATATTTTACGAGACGTTTTTGAAAACCCTCTTGAACGTTGGTGGGATGAAGATTGCGTAGAAATTTTTATTGACGAAGATAATAGTGGTGGCGATCATCAATTCAATCACAATGCATTTGCATATCATATAGATACCAAAGGAAACGTTGTTGATATTATTGCAAAAGACACTCCGAAGTTATTCAACAATCATATCGTTTCTAAAAGAATTACTGTTGGAGATATTTCTACTTTGGAGTTTAAAATCTCTTTATTCCCAGAAACTTTTTTATATGGAAAAACAAATAGTCCTTTGGAATTACAAAAAAATAAAAAAATTGGTTTTGCCATTGCTTATTGCGATAATAACACAAGTGATCAAAGAGAAAATTTTATCGGTTCTGTAATAGTTGAAGGAGAGGATAAAGATAGAGGCTGGAAAGATGCATCTATTTTTGAAACAATTTAGTTAAAAGAATAAGGAATGCCTAAACCCGAACTTTATTTTAAAAACGATACTGAATGGAGAAATTGGTTGTCAAAAAATTACGGCAATAAAGAGGGTGTTTATCTCATCTTTTATAAAGTTGATAATAAAGAAGAATCGATGCGTTGGGAAGAAGCTGTTAAAGTTGCTTTGTGCTACGGATGGATAGATTCTTCGGTAAAGAGTTTAGGCAATGGAAAAAGACAACAATACTTTTGTCCAAGAAATCATAAAAGTGTTTGGAGTGCTTTAAATAAAAAATACATTAAAGAATTAACAGCTTCTAACCTCATGCACAAAAGCGGATTGGATATTATAGAAATAGCAAAACAAAATGGTTCTTGGACTGCTTTAGATGATGTTGAAAATGGCATTATTCCAGAAGACTTACAAAATGCTTTTAATAAGAATAAAACTGCTTTTACCTATTATAAAACCTTTGCCCCAAGCTATAGAAAGAGTTATTTATACTGGCTAAATCAAGCAAAAAGAGAAGTAACTAGAGAAAAAAGAATCTCTGAAATTATTAGGTTATGTAAAGAAAACCGAAAAAGCAAATAAGTGTAAAAAGCCTTTTTTTTACTGTGAATCAATATTAAAAATGTGTTAATTCATTGATTCAACCTTTAATTTGTTTAATCTTTTGATATTTTTGTTAAACAACAATTAAATCAATAACCATGAAATCTTTAATTTTATCTTTAGCTTTTCTCATTTTCATACCGTTTCAAACTACAGATTTATCTGCTCAGAACTTTCAAGGAAAAGCAGTTTACTACACAAAATCTAAAATGGAATTAGGAAGTTGGGGAGCTAGAATGAGTGAAGCTCAAAAAAAACAAGTCTACGCTAGATTAAAAAATAGATTAGAGAAAACATACATACTTACTTTTAACAAACACGAATCTATGTTTCTTGAAAAAGAAAAAATAGATGCTGTTTCTGGTGCTACAGACTCTTGGGGTGGTTATTTTTCTAGAGGAGATCAATACAAAAACATAAAAGATAATACGTTGGTTCAGAGTCAAGAGTTCTATGGAAAGCGTTTCTTAGTAAAAGATGAATTGTATAAAATTGAGTGGACTTTAGGATCGGAAACAAAACAAATTGGTGAATACACTTGTTACCGTGCAAAAGCATTTGTTCCTGCTAAAGAGTTGAGCTGGTATAGTTTTTCATGGAGTGATTTAAGAAAGCCAAAAACAGAAGAAGGAAAAGAACCAGAAGAAAAAATGACCTTGGTTGAAGCTTGGTACACTCCACAAATCCCTTTAGCTCATGGACCAGGAGAATTTTTTGGCTTACCAGGAATGATTTTAGAAGTTAGCGCTAACAATACAACTATGCTTTGTTCTGAAATTATAATTAACTCTAATAAAACGATTACAATTGAAGCTCCTAGTAAAGGAAAAGAAACTACCAAAAAAGAATATGCTCAAACCATCAGAACTAAAATGATGGACATGAGAAATAACAGAATGGGTAGAAGAAGAACCAGATAAGAAATACCCCTATAATAGAAAAAGAGAAAGTAACCGATGTAAAAATAAAATTCTACATCGGTTTTTTTATTTATAATCTGCTTATAAAACTACCGTATGGATCTTTAAACTGAGTTCCTTCTGCGTATCTATATTTACTGAGTTTTTTAAATTCTACCAAAGCCCATAATACAAATTCTTGCCAGAAGTAAATATCATTTTCATTTACCTCATCAACATATTCTTTAATAAACTCTATGAGTGGTTTTACTGAAAATAAAGCAGATTTATATTCTTTTTCATTCTGATCATCTAACAGTTCAAAAGTCTCTGAGTTATTAAAAAACCAAGAAATAATGTCATCATAAGCAGTTTCTTCTCCTTGTTTTTCAATTTTCTGAATTTTAGGAAAATACTTTGGATATAAAGACTGAATTGCATTTCCAATTAATTGCAAAGCTACATTGTAGGCTCCTTCTTGTTCTCCTTCATACACTAATTCTACTTTACCAGTAATTGCAGGAATTATTCCAACAAAATCACTCATTCTAACAGAAGTGCTTTCATCACCAGAAAGCAACAAACGTCTTTCTGCTGTGCTTAATAAATTTTCAAAAGCTGTAATACTTAATCGAGCACTTACTCCACTTTTTACATCTACAAACTCGCTTTTTCTAGCTTCAAAAACAATCTGTTCTAAGACATCTTTCGCTAATTCTGGCACAAAAATTTGATCTGATTGTCTTGCGTCTAATTTTGCTTCTTGACTTGTGATTGTCTTTGCAATTTCTACAGATTCTGGATAATGAGTTAAAATTTGAGAACCAATTCTATCTTTTAAAGGAGTAACAATACTTCCTCTATTTGTATAATCTTCTGGATTAGCAGTAAAAACAAATTGAAGATCTAATGGTAATCGTAATTTAAATCCACGAATTTGAATGTCTCCCTCTTGTAAAATATTAAATAACGCTACTTGAATTCTAGCTTGTAAATCTGGTAATTCATTAATAACAAAAATGCAACGATTTGCTCTTGGAATCATACCGTAATGAATTACTCGATCGTCTGCATAACTCAATTTTAAATTGGCTGCTTTTATAGGATCTACATCTCCAATAATATCAGCAACTGTAACATCTGGAGTTGCCAATTTTTCTGCAAAACGGTTGTCTCTATGTAACCAAGTAATTGGTGTATCATCTCCTTTTTCTTTAATCAATTCAACAGCAAATCGAGAAATGGGTTGTAATGGATCGTCATTAATTTCAGAACCATCAACTACGGGTATAAATTCGTCTAATAAATTGACCATTAATCTTGCTAAACGTGTTTTAGCTTGTCCACGCAGTCCTAATAAATTGATGTTATGTCTGGATAAAATTGCTCTTTCTAATTCTGGAATCACTGTGTTTTGATACCCATGAACACCTTCAAATACGGTTTCTTTATTTTTAATTTTTTCAATTAAATTATTTCTCAATTCATCTTTTATGGATGTTGATTGATAACCTGACTTTTTTAAATCTCCTAAGGTTTTAATTGTATCTATTTTCATCTTTATCCTTTAATTCTTTTTTTTCTATTGGTTTCATAGTCTTCAAAAATCATTTCTCCAAGACCTTCTAGTCCGGTGTAAAAAGCTTTTCCTTGATTTGCTTTGGTAAACTCTCTAACAAATTGCATCAAATATTGATCTTGAGCAATCATAAATGTTGCAATTGGTATGTGTAATCTTCTTGCTTGTTGAGCCATTGCATAGCATTTGTTTACAATAAAAGAGTCCAATCCATTACTGTTTTTATAATACTGTCCATCTGGCATTCTCAAACAACTTGGCTTACCATCTGTAATCATAAAGATTTGCTTATTGATATTTCGTTTTCTACGCAATAAATCCATAGCTAATTGTAATCCTGCAACTGTATTTGTATGATAAGGACCAACTTTTAAATAGGGTAAATCTTTAATATCAATTATCCATGAATCATTACCAAAAACTATAATGTCTAGCGTATCTTTTGGATATCTGGTAGTAATCAATTCTGCTAAAGCCATTGCTACTTTTTTTGCAGGTGTAATTCTATCTTCACCATACAAAATCATAGAGTGACTAATATCTATCATCAAAACTGTACTCATTTGAGCTTTGTGTACAGTATCTTCAACCACTAAATCGTCTTCAGTCAATGAAAAATTACCAATACCATTATTAATTTGAGCATTCTTTAGAGATTCAGTTACAGAAACTTTGTCTAAAGAATCTCCAAATTGGTATTGTCTAAAGTCTCCTGTATGCTCATCTCCTACTCCAGCACTTTTACTTTTATGATTTCCAGAACCTCTTCTTTTTATTTTTCCAAAGATTTGATTTAATGCTTGTTGCCGAATTGCTCGCTCAGTTTTTGCTGTCAAACTTATATTACCTCCACTTCCGTCGGGTTCAATTTCTTCTTTAATGTAACCTTTGGCTTTTAAGTCTTCTATAAAATCATCAATGGTATAATCTTCATCAGTGAGTTTATATTCTTTATCTAATTGTTTCAACCAATCGATAGCTTCATCAAAATCACCTGAAGTATAGGTGATTAACTCTTTAAAAATATCAAAAAGCTTCTCAAATGGAGTTTGATTTGGAGCTTCATACGTTTTAAAAACAAATCCTTTCTTCTTCATTACAACAAAAATAAGGCTATTAATAGTAAAAAAAATTGATTATTAATTTGATTTAAAAGAATCTATTTAAATTTATAATATCCTTAACAGATACTTAAATAGTGTAAAGTATCTTGGGAACTTAAAATCAACATAAATTTATTAATAATGAATTCAAGAACATTTAGAATTCTTTGTTCACTTTTCCTGATGTTTGCAATAGTAGGCATTCAAGATGCAGATGCACAGAGAAAAAAACGCAAAAAGAAAAAAGGAAAAACAGAACAAGTTGCTCCTAAACCAAAACCAAAAAAACCGAAAAAGAGCATAGCAACTCTAACAAAGTCTAGTAAAAAAATGGAAGGTTTATTTACAATTTTCCAAGATACTGTTACAGGAAGTGTGAAGCTTTTGGTAAAAGAAGATCAATTAAACAAAGACTTTATTTACTTCTCTCAGATTGCTAATGGAGTTTTAGATGCAGGACAATTTAAAGGTGCTTATCAAGGTTCTGCTATTTTTCACATCAACAAATATTTCAATAAAATTGAATTTGTTGCTCCTAACACTAGCTTTTATTTTGATAAAAATAATGCGATCTCAAAATCATCTGACTCAAATATAAGTGATGCAACAATTGCAAGTGGAAAAGTACTTTTTCATGATGCAAAAAAAGGTGAGTATCTAATTGATGCAACAAAATTATTTTTATCTGAAACCTTTACAAGAGTAAAAGGACCTAGATTCCCAGGAAGATCTCCTTTCGCATTCTCTTTAGGAAGATTTGACAGTAACAAATCAAAAATTAATGAAATTAAAAACTATCCAGAAAACACAAACATAAAAACAGAATATGTTTACAGCAATCCTAGTGTTTTAAATGGAGGATCTGCTGCAGTAACAGATGGAAGAAATGTTTCTATAAAAGTTCATCATACATTCATGAACATGCCAGAAGATGGTTATGAGCCTAGAATGGACGATCCTAGAGTTGGTTATTTCTTTACACAAACCAACGATATGACTACCACTGGAGTTACAAACTACAGAGATATGATTCACAGATGGAGATTGGTTAAAAAAGATCCTAATGCTGCAATTTCAGAACCCGTTACTCCAATCACTTGGTGGATTGAGAACACAACTCCAGTAGAATGGAGAGAAACTATTAAAGAAGGTGTTTTAGCATGGAATGAAGCTTTTGAAGCTGCTGGATTTAACAATGCAATGGTTGTAAAAGTTCAACCAGATGATGCAGATTGGGATGCTGGTGATGTTCGTTACAATGTATTACGTTGGACATCTTCTCCTCAACCTCCTTTTGGTGGTTATGGGCCAAGTTTTGCAAACCCAAGAACCGGAGAATTATTAGGAGCAGACATCATGTTAGAATATGTACACTTTACAAATCGTGTGTATTATGACAGAATTTTCTCAACAGCTGCAAACTACGGAATTCAGTCGGATGAAGAATTAAAAAAAGAAATGCTTCTTAACAAAAAAGCTCCTTTATTATGTTCTCAAGGTCACTTAATGCACGAAAACAACATGTTTGGTCAAATTGTTTTAGCTGCAAGAGATGCTTCTGACTTAGAAATGGAAGGAATGAAAAAAGAAGGAATGAAGTCTTTAATCATGCACGAAGTTGGTCACACCTTAGGTTTGAATCACAACATGAAAGCAAGTCAATTATTCACTCCTGCTCAATTAGCTGATGCTGATTTTATCAAAGGAAAAGCTTTAACGGGCTCTGTAATGGATTATGCTGGAATTAACTTAACAAATGATCGTTCAAAACAAGGTCAATATTACGATATGGCTGTTGGACCTTACGATGTTTGGGCTATTCAGTTTGGATACCAAGACTTTAAAAATAAAGCAGAAATGGATGCTTTGTTAAATCAATCTACAAAACCAGAATTGATTTTTGGTAACGATGCAGATGATATGCGTTCACCTGGAAAAGGAATTGATCCAAGAGTAATGACAGGTGATTTGTCTAATGATCAAATTCAATATTCAATCAATCGTTTTGAATTGGTAAATACAATGATGAAAGATATTCAATCTCGTTTTACCAAAAAAGGAGAAACCTATATGCAACTTCGTCAAGCCTATAATATATTAAATGGACAAGCTGCAAGAGCTGGTGATGTTATTTCAAGATTCATTGGTGGTGTTTATGTTGATAGAGCAATGGCAGGACAAGACGGAGGAACTCAACCTTACACTCCAGTTAGTTTAGCAGATCAAAAAAGAGCTTTTAATGCTTTAAAGAAATATGTGTTTGCTCCAAATGCATTTAGCGCTCCAAAAGGATTGTATAACTATTTAGCACCACAAAGAAGAGGTTATAACTTAGGTTATGGAGAAGATCCAAAAGTTCAAGAGAGAATTTTAGGATACCAAAATAGAGTTTTAGCACATATTATGCATCCAAGTACATTACAAAGAATGTCAAATTCTGAAGCTTATGGAAATCAATATAAATTATCAACATTTATGAATGATTTAAACAAATCGATGTTCTTACCAGATGTGAATGGAAGTATCAATACAACTCGTCAAAATTTACAAGCTGTTTATGTAAAAAGATTAATTGGAATGGTTATGGGAAGATCTGCTAGCAGATTTTCTATTGCTTCAAAATCGATGGCAATTTACAATTTGAAAAGAGTAAGAACTTGGGTTAGCAATAACACTGGTAACATTGCAACAAAAGCTCACAAAGCACACATTAAAACGCTGATAGATAATGCAATGAAAGAAATCAAATAAGTTCTTTTAACATTATTATACATACAAACCGCAATCTTTCGATTGCGGTTTTTTTTATCTTTGCAATATGGAAAAAGTATTAATTACTGGAGGGACTGGATTGATAGGGAAAGCTTTAATTCCAAAATTAATAAATTTAGGATATGATGTAAGTATTTTAAGCAGATCAAAAAAAGAACTAGAAAATATAACTGTTTATGAATGGGATATTAATAACGGTTTTATAGAAGAACAAGCTCTAAAAGATGTAGACCATATTATACATTTAGCAGGAGCTGGAATTGCCGACAAAAGATGGATAGACAAAAGAAAAGAGGAAATTATTGATAGTAGAGTTGATAGTGCCAATTTACTGTTTTCTGAACTCAACAAAAACAACAAACAATTAAAATCATTTATATCTTCATCTGGTATAAGTTATTATGGTGCAAAAACAACATCAAATATTTACACAGAAAAAGATGAACCTGGGAATGATTATCTAGGAAAAGTATGTATTGAATGGGAAAATTCAGCTTTACAATTTGAAGCTCTTGGTGCGAATATATCAATTATTAGAACTGGAATTGTTTTGAGCAACAATGGTGGTGCATTATCCAAAATGAAAACTCCAATTATAAGTCCTCTAGCAAGCGGAAAACAATTTCTTCCGTGGATTCATATTGATGATATTTGTAATATTTATATCGCTGCTTTGCAAAACAAACTCACAGGCACATTTAATGCAGTTGCACCTGAGCACCAAACAAATCAAAACTTTTCAAAAGAGTTAGCAAAAGCTTATAAAAAACCTTTTTTACCGATTTCAGTTCCTAGGTTTTTGTTGAAGTTAGTTCTGGGAGAAATGGAAATTTTATTGACAGAGGGCAGTCGGATTTCGGCAAAAAAATTATTGAAAAATGGTTTTGAATTCAAGTTTAAAAAATTGGATAAAGCTTTGGATGATTTAAACTAAAAAAGCCGCATTTAATGAGGCTTTTTTAATTATCAAGTTGTCTAAGATATTAGAATGTAGATTTGATATTTATTGCTACTTCAGCCCAAGTTTTACTTACACCATCTAAACCTTTATGCAAATCTCTACAAACAGCGTTTAAGGAATCTATTGAGTTTTGAGCATTCCAGTTTAAAACATCCATTTTAGTTTGCATTGCAAATGATTTGTCTTCAATGGTATAATTGAAAGGTAATTTTTTGGTGATCCCATTCATAGTAATATTTGCATATCCTAATGAGTCATTTTCTATAACTAAAGAACCCGATAGGAGTTTGGTATTATCCATAACACCAAAAAAGAATTTTCTAATCTTATAATCTCTACTAGTATCTGAAGTAAAAATAGAACTGATAGGTATTGAAAACTCTGTGTTATTAATCGCCTCTTTAATTGTATTTCCTTCTCCTCCAGAAGTAATATTCACTTTGGTGAATTTTCCTTTTACAGGAACTTTTTCAGTTGTTTTGTAAGCTGTCCATTGCACACTGTTTGTGGCATCGTTTAACACAAAAGCAGCATTTGATTTTTGTTTTTTATAAGGATCTTTTTTCTCTTTTGAATCAGATCCACAAGCTACAAATAGAAAAATTGATGCAGCGAATAAAATTGATTTTAATGATTTCATAGTTTTGTTTTTTTAATCTTGATTTAAAATTGAATTTGCTAATAAAATATACTCTTTTTTTGCTTCTTCTTGAGACATCCCTTTAAGTTGCATCCAAGCATTAAACTTAAATGCATCTCTCACATCTGGTTTTGCATTTACTTGAATTGTATCTCCAGATATTCCTTGTTTGTAATATGCATATAATTTTAACATCATATCTGGAGGTAAAGAGTCTTTTAACTTTGATAGGTTATCAAAGGCATTATGAAACTGTATGTCAAGAGAGCTACTCATTATTTTTCTGCAATGACTTGTTCACCACCTTTTACTTTGTATCCTAATTTAACTTTTACTTTTGCATCTAAAGGCAAAAACACATCTACTCTACTTCCAAATTTAATGAATCCAGCATCAGTTCCTTGTACAACTTTTTCACCCTCAACAGCATAATTTACGATTCGTTTAGCTAAAGCTCCAGCTATTTGACGGTACAATACTTCTCCGAAAGATTTATTTTCAACAACAATAGTTGTTCGTTCATTTTCTGTTGATGACTTTGGATGCCAAGCAACTAGATATTTACCAGGATGATATTTACTATACTTTACAATACCACTTAAAGCGTATCTTGTGACATGTACATTGATAGGTGACATGAAAATAGAAACTTGCAGTCTTTTTCCTTTAAAGTATTCAGTTTCTTCAACTTCTTCAATCACAACAACTTTTCCATCTACAGGAGCAATAATTTGATGATCATTTATCTGAGTAACTCTTCTAGGATTTCTAAAAAATTGAAGAATCATTATTAAAATGAATAGTAAGAAAACTTGGACAGTTTTCATAATCCAAAAATTGCTGATATATGTGTTTACAAGGAAAAGACCTGAAAATACTATAAGACATGTAATTAAGATAATGATATATCCTTCTCTGTGAAATCGTGGCATTCTATATTAAATAATGGATATACAAATATACAAAGGGTGCAACAAACAACAAGCTATCTAACCTATCTAATAAACCTCCATGTCCTGGCATGATATGACCACTGTCTTTTACTTTAGCTTGACGTTTAAATCTAGATTCAATTAAATCGCCCAAAGTACCTAATACAGACGCAATCAATCCAATAACAAACCAATTAATAAGTGTAAACTCTCCTACATTTTTATAAATAATAAAAGATGCTATCAAAGTAAAAACAACTCCTCCAATGAATCCTTCAATAGTTTTTTTAGGTGAAACACTTGGGAAGAGCTTGTGCTTTCCAAAATTTTTACCAATTAGATACGCAAAACTATCATTAGTCCAAATCATTATCAATAAACATAAAACCAAGTAAAAATGGTAAACACCGTCGTAAAAAGGCAAATACATTAAAAAAAAGAGAGAAAACACTAAATATCGAATGCTAATATCAAATTTATTGAATATTGTTCTTGGATAAGCACTTGTCTTTTTAAATAACAAAACTAACAGTTGTATGGAGCCAGAAAGAGCAATAATCAAAGCTATAATTTCACCCTGAATGATATCTCTTTCAAATAATAAAAGATAGGTAACACCAGAAAACAGTAAATACGGAACATAATTTCTAAGCCTAATAAGTCGCATAAACTCCCATAAACAAGCTAAACCAAAAAAATATGTTAGAAATAAATATGACTGTTCTGAATATAGAATAGAAGCTGTAAAAAGAAGCACATAAACGAAACCAGAAATACCTCTTTTGTAAAAATTACTCATTCTAAAAATCTTCAAGAAGTAGCAAATATAAGTTTTTTGTATTACTGTTACCGTAACTTAAAAAGTCATCACTTGCTGGGTTATCTTGATAATTTTTGACAGCACTAATGTTTGTAGGAATATTTTTTTTTGCATTGGTTTTAATTCCTGTTAAACCTTGTCCTGTATCTTTTACTAATTGACTTGTTTTTGCAAATACAATAAAGTCTTTGCTCATTTGAGCTAGTTTCTCACTACCAATTTGATTTGATGAGAACAAAATATCTCCATTATCAGAAATTAGATGCTCACATGTAGTCAAAAATGGTAAGTTATTATTATATTCTTTTATTGCTTTAGCTTTTGAATTCTTTATGAATTTTGCAATTTTAGAGTCTAAACATACTACTTCAGTCCAATTATTCTCTTCAATAATTCTAGCTAAATTCTGCTCTATTTCTTTAGTAGAAATACAATATAAAAACTTCCCTCCTTTATTGATAAAATGATGTACAAAAGCATCATCCAAAGATAATTCGACCTCTTGTTCTTTGGCTTCTTCTTCTTTGGATGGTGCTTTGCTAAAAAGTTTTTTAAAAAAACTCATTTATTTATTTGACTTTACTCTGTCTCTTTAGACTTTTTTGTTTCTTTATCTATCTTCTTTTCTTTATCAATTTCTTTTTTATCCTCAATAACTTCTTCAGGATCTGCTTCTAACAAAGTATCTTCTTCAAAAGGTCTTTTACCAAAAATCTTTACTAAATCATCTTTAAATATAACTTCTTTTTCTAATAAAAGCTCTGCAAGCGTAGTCAATTTTTCTTTATTTTTCTCTAAAATTTCAATTGCTCTTTGATATTGAACTTCTATCATTTTTGAGATTTCTTCATCTATCGTTTTAGCTGTATCCTCACTATATGGTTTTACAAAGGCATCGTTACCAGAAGAATCATAATAAGTAATATTTCCCACTTTGTCATTCAAACCATAAACGGTAACCATTGCTCTTGCTTGTTTGGTTACTTTTTCTAAATCACTTAAAGCTCCTGTAGAAATTTTATTAAAAATTATTTTTTCTGCAGCTCTACCTCCCAATGTTGCACACATTTCATCCAACATTTGCTCTGTTTGAACAATCATTCTTTCAGCAGGTAAATACCAAGCTGCACCAAGACTTTGTCCTCTAGGAACTATGGTTACTTTAACTAAAGGAGCTGCATGTTCTAACATCCAACTTACAGTTGCATGACCAGCTTCGTGATAAGCAATTGCTTCTTTTTCTTTAGGCGTAATCACCTTATTTTTTTTCTCTAAACCTCCAACAATTCTATCAACAGCATCTAAGAAATCTTGATGATGAATTGCTTTTTTGTCATTCCTAGCAGCAATTAAAGCGGCCTCATTACACATGTTAGCTATATCTGCACCGGAAAAGCCAGGAGTTTGTTGCGCTAAAAACTCTATGTTTACGTCTTTCGCTAATTTTAATGGTTTGATATGAACATCAAAAATTTCTTGACGTTCTCTGATGTCTGGTAAATCAACATAGATTTGACGATCAAAACGTCCAGCTCGCATTAAAGCTTTGTCTAACACATCTGCTCTGTTTGTGGCAGCAAGTACAATAACATTTGTATCTGTTCCAAATCCATCCATTTCAGTCAATAGCTGATTTAATGTATTCTCTCTTTCGTCATTTCCACCTGTCATACTGTTTTTTCCACGAGCACGACCAATAGCATCGATCTCATCAATAAAAATAATTGAAGGAGATTTTTGTTGCGCTTGTTTGAATAAATCTCTTACTCTTGAAGCTCCAACTCCTACAAACATTTCAACAAAATCTGATCCTGATAAAGAGAAAAATGGAACACCAGCTTCTCCTGCAACAGCTTTTGCTAATAAAGTTTTACCAGTTCCTGGAGGTCCTACTAACAATGCACCTTTTGGAATTTTACCACCTAAAGAAGTGTATTTTTCTGGACTCTTTAAGAAGTCAACAATTTCTTGTACTTCTTCTTTTGCTCCCTCTAAACCAGCTACATTCTCAAAAGTAGTTTTTACTTTCGTATCGTTATCAAATAATTTGGCTTTAGACTTTCCTATATTGAAAATCTGTCCACCTCCTCCACCGCCACCTCCAGCACCAGACATTCTCCTCATGAAGAAAATCCAGATTGCTATTAGTAGAATAAAAGGTAAAAAGCCAATGATAGAATCAAATAAGCTACCTCTTTCGTCAGAGTCTACATCAAATTCTAATGTATAGTTAGCTTTGTATTCATTTAATTTGTTTTCAAAATTTTGTAAATCGCCAAAATTATATTGGTACAATGGTGCTCCTTTACTGTAGAAAGAAGAATTTACTAGTTTTGAATATTCTTCTTTAGTTTCAGCTTCTCTTTTGATAAAAACTTCAGCAATATTTTTATTTACAATTAAAATCTTAGCTACATCGTCAGATTTTAATATCTCAAAAAACTTATTTGTTGATATTTTTTTAGTTGATAAAGCACTATCATTTAAAAAACTAATTCCTATGAAGGCTATGAAAATAATTCCATATACCCAATACATGTTAAATTTAAACTTAGGTGTATTTGGGCCTGTATTTTTTTGATTACTCATTCTTTCTTTTGTCAAAAATTAATTAAACTGGGTTAATTTGAGTGATTTTTGCATCTCCCCACAAACTTTCTATATCATAAAACTCACGGACATGTTTTTGAAAAACATGAACTACTACATTTACATAATCCATTAAGATCCACTCAGCATTATTTTGTCCCTCTACGTGCCAAGGCTTATCTTTTAATTCCTTACTAACACTCTTTTGGACTGCACCAGAAATGGCATTTACTTGTGTATTGGAATTTCCCGAACAGATTACAAAATAGTCACAAACAGTATTGTCTATTTCTCTTAAGTCTAACAACTGAATATCCTCTCCTTTGACATCGTCAATTCCTTTAATAATTACAGAAATTAAATCATCTGTAGAAACGGGTTTTTTAGTCATTCAATAAATTATAAGTTTACAACAAAGTTATTATTTTTTTGTCAGTATAATGCTTAATTTCACATGACTTTACGCATTCTTTAACACTTGGAAATAATCAAACTTAATGCCATCGATTCTACCAATTCTTTTTTAAAAGAAATGGCATTGAATACCTCATTAAAAGATTATACAATTGTAGTTACGGAAAATCAAACACAAGGTAGAGGTCAAATGGAAGGGTATTGGGATTCTGAACCTTATAAAAACCTGACCTTCAGTTTATTTACCACCTTAGAAAAACTTGAGATTAAACATCAAGCTTATCTTAATTTTGCGGTTTGTTTAGCTATATATGATGCTTTAAAATCTCTCTGTATTCCTGATTTATTTGTTAAATGGCCTAACGACATTATGGCAGACAGTAAAAAGGTTTGTGGTGTTTTGATTGAAACCACTTTTAAAAAGAATAAGATCAAAAACACGATTATTGGCATTGGACTAAATGTAAATCAAGAGAAATTTTCTAATAAATTACCAAAAGCTATTTCTTTAAGTCAACTATTGAATACGTCTTTTGACCTTGATACATTATTAAAACAAATAGTCGAACAAATAAAAAAATACATTCAAAAATTAGAAAATCAAGAGTTTGATTTTATACACACTTCTTATTTGAATGCTCTATACAAAATAGGTATTAGTTCTTATTTTATAAATACAAAAAACAATCAGCTGTTTAAAGGAAAAATAGTAGATGTGAACCCTAATGGAAAATTAGTTGTTCAATTAGAGGATAAAACTCACATAGATTTTGAAAACAAAGAAGTAAAATTTGCTACAATTTAGCTATATTTTCTGTCAGAGTATCTATAAATGATGTAAGAGGTTTCTTTACCATCATTGCCATCATAGGATTGAAGTCTCCTTCAAATGTCAATTGACAATCAGAAGTCGCATCAGAAGTTTCTTGAATATTAGCAATCAGTGAAAAGGACAACTTACTACTTGCAGCACCTAGAGTGACTTTAGAGAACTCTATTTTATCACCTAGAACCAATCTAATTTCTGGCATACCTTTTAAAGCAAACAAAAAAGAACTACCGTCTACCTCAAATTTCTGAGTACTCTCTGGCATTAATTGTTCAAAGTTTTCTAATTGAGTAAAAAAATTGAATAAATCTTCACTGGATTTCTGTGTGCTTACTTTTGCTCCTTCTATGTTCATAATTTTATTGTTTCCATTCACCTGGGTTCTCTCTCCACAGGGTTAAAGTTTCTAAATCATCTTCTGTAATGTAATTACTATCTGCAGCTTGTTCAATAAGATGTGAATAATTACTTAGAGTAATTAAATCTATGTTGGCTTGCTCAAAGTTTTCTTTAGCAATTTCAAATTCGTAAGTAAAAATAGCAACCATTCCTTTCACAATTGCACCTGCTTCTTTAAGAGCCTCAACTGCTTGTAAACTACTTTTTCCAGTACTAATTAAATCTTCAATGACTACAACATTTTGTCCACTCTCTAAATGACCTTCAATCTGGTTTTTACGACCATGTTTTTTTGGTTCTGGTCTTACGTACACAAATGGAATTCCTAATTCTTCAGCAATTAAAACTCCTACAGCAATCGCACCTGTGGCAACACCAGCAATCACATCGGGTTTACCAAATTTGAATTTAACAATTTTAGCCATTTCAGAACGCAGAAATACACGAACAGAAGGGTAAGAAAGTGTTATTCTATTATCACAATAGATAGGGGATTTCCAACCAGATGCCCAAGTAAAAGGTTCATTTGGACTCAATTTAGTTGCCTTGATTTGAAGGAGTAATTCAGCTGTTTTTTTTGCTGTATCTTTGTGTAAAATCATATATACAAATGTATAAAGTTTTTATCAATGACAAGCCGATTATTTTAACCGATTCGTTGTTAAAAACTTCAAATTTTCTTCATTTTTCTTTTGAAAATAGTGCTGTAGAGGAAATCATCCACAAATTAAAATTTGAGTCATTAAAAGGTGTTGCTCTCATTTGTAATGATTTAGAAAAAAACTGGAAAGAATTTCAATCTCATTTTGTAAAAGTTATCGCTGCTGGAGGTTTAGTTTGTAATGAAAAAGACGAATTCTTATTTATTTATAGAGGAAATAAATGGGATTTACCAAAAGGAAGAACTGAAATAGGTGAGAAATTAGAGCAAACAGCTGTTAGAGAAGTACAAGAAGAATGTGGCTTAAAACACATTGAACTAAAAAACTATTTGCTAACAACTTATCATCTTTTTTTTCATAACAAACAACAAAGATTAAAAAAAACACATTGGTATTCAATGAAAACTTCATCAAATGAAGTATTGACTCCTCAACTAGAGGAAGGAATTACAAAGGTTGAATTTAAAAACCAAGAACAAACCAAAGTTGCTTTAAAAAATACCTATGCAAACATTAAGCTGGTGTTTGAAAAATTTCAATCAGAAGGATAAGTAAGCCTCTGTTTCATATTAGCTGATAAATTCTATATTTGCCGCTTCTAAAAAATCATTATGACAAAATTCATTCCCAAAAGAGTAAAGAATGTTGGAAACGATGTTCTATCTGGAATAACCGTAGCTTTAGCCTTAGTTCCAGAAGCAGTTGCTTTTGCTTTTGTTGCTGGTGTAGATCCATTAGTTGGATTATATGCTGCATTTATGGTTGGTTTGATTACTTCTGTTTTTGGAGGAAGACCCGGAATGATTTCTGGGGCTACAGGTGCTTTAGCAGTTGTTATCGTGAGTTTAGTTAGTGAGGGAAATGCTATGGGAATTGAAGGTGAAAACCTTGGTTTATATTATCTTTTCTTGACAGTTATTTTAATGGGAGTACTGCAATTTTTGGTGGGAGTTTTAAAACTAGGAAAGTTTGTTCGTTTAATACCACACCCAGTAATGATGGGGTTTGTGAATGGTTTGGCGATTGTTATTTTTTTATCTCAATTAGGAATGTTCAAAACTACCGTTGGAGGAGAAAAAATTTGGTTGCAAGGAAATTCATTGTATTGGATGATTGGTTTGGTAGGTTTAACAATGCTAATCATGTGGGGTTTACCACAAATAAAAGCAGCAAAAAAATTACCAGAAGCCTTAATTGCAATTTTAGTAGTTTCCGGAATTGTTATTTTCTCAGGATTGGATGTTGCCACCGTTGGTTCTTTTATTAGAGATGGTGGTGGCGAAGGTTTAAAAGGAGGGTTTCCTGTTCCAGTTTTAGAAACGTTTTCTAAAATTCCGTTGAACTTTGAAACTTTAAAATTCATTTTTCCTTATGCGTTAATCTTAGCAGCAATTGGTTTAATTGAATCGTTAATGACTTTAAACTTAATTGACGATTTAACAGAAACTCGCGGAAATACTAATCGTGAATGTATGGCTCAAGGAGGAGCAAATATTATTACCGGTTTATTTGGTGGAATGGGAGGTTGTGCAATGATTGGACAATCAATTATCAATATAAAAGGAGGAGGACGTGGACGTTTGTCTGGTATTACAGCTGCTGTATTTTTATTGCTTTTTATTTTATTTGCATCCTCTTATATAGAACAAGTTCCTATAGCTGCTTTGGTTGGTGTTATGTTTATGGTCGTTATCGGAACTTTTGCTTGGTCTAGTTTTAGAATTTTAAATAAAATTCCCGTTGCAGATTTAATTGTCTTAATTCTTGTTTCTGGATTGACTGTAATTTTTGATTTAGCAATCGCTGTGATAGCTGGTGTTATTGTGAGTGCTTTGGTATTTTCTTGGGAAAATGCAAAACGTATTCGAGCTAGAAAGCGCTTTAAAGAAGACGGAACAAAAGTTTATGAAATTTGGGGGCCATTGTTCTTTGGAAGCATCTCAGCTTTTAACGAGAAATTTGATGTAAAGAATGATCCAAAATCAGTAGAAATTGATTTTGTAGAGTCCAGAATTTCAGACCATTCTGCTTTGGAAGCAATTTTTGTTTTGGTTGAGAAATATCAAGCAGCAAAAAAGAAAATTGTCTTAAAGCATTTAAGCGAAGATTGCAAAGTATTACTTAACAAAGCTAGTCCTATTTTTAAAGATGTCATTGAAGAAGATATTGACGATCCTAGATATCATTTAGCAGCAAATCCAGAAGACTTTGAAAAAGGATTGGGAGAATATAATTTGTAAGAAAATTACTTGGAAAATAATTCTTGGGCTCTTTTTTCCATTTCATATGCAATTACTTGTGCATCATAATCTTGTTTATTTAGCTCTTCTATGATATTTTTATAACTTGCTTCATCTCTTTCTTGACTCAACTTAAAGACAGTATCCAATTCTTCGATTTCTATTTCAAAAGCTACTATCGCATGCATCACTCGTTGTTTAAACGAATCGGGTAAATTATCATAAACAGATGTAGATTCTACATTCTGATTTTCAAAATGTAATGATGTCATTCGCAATACTTCTTCCAATTCTTCATCTCCAAGAAATTTGATATTTCCTTTTGCATGCACACTCATATAATTCCAAGTAGAGGCTGTATGAGGATTGCTATACCAAGTTGCACTCACATAACAATATTTACCAGAAAAAACAACCAATACATTTTGATTTTGTAAAAATGCTTTGTGATGATCTGTGTTTTTCATCAAATGACCTCGTAGAACTTTTTTACCATTTTTATTCTCAATAAAAACAGGAAGTTGAGTTGCTATAGGTTTATTTTCCGCATCACACCCAGTAACAAAAGCAAACGGATGATTATCTATAAATTCTTTTACAACCTCTTCGTTGGGTTCTTTGTAATAAGGTAAATTATAAATTAATTGATAAGTTATGAGATTAGCTAAACCATTCCATGTTCAGACAATGGTAATTTTCTAATTCGTTTTCCTGTTGCATTAAAAATTGCATTTGTAATTGCTGCTGCAATGGGTGGAACACCAGGTTCTCCAACTCCAGTGGGTTCATAATCATTTTCTAAAATTTCTACCACAATATTTGGAGTATCATTCATTCGAGTCATTTGGTAATCGTGAAAATTACTTTGCTCCACTGCTCCATTTTTTGTAGAAATCTTGTTATACATCGCAATTGACATTCCAAAAATAGCAGCTCCTTCCATTTGGTTGATCACATTGTCTTTGTTTACATACATTCCACAATCTAATACTTGGTAGATATTCTCAACTTTTACTTTGTTATCGTTTACAGATACCTCTACTATAGAAGCTACATAACTGTAAAAACTATAATGAATGGCAACTCCAATTCCATGGTTTTTAGGTAGTTTTTTACCCCAATTGGATATTTCTTTGGCTTTTAACAATACATTTTTCAATCGTTTGGAACTGAACGTATGCTGTTTACCTTCACTAAATTCTCTATCTAGTCCTAATAAATCAATTCTAAATTCAATTGCATCTTTACCAGAAGCTACGGCTAATTCGTCTACAAAAGAGTTGACTCCAAATCCGCTAATAATATTATAAACAGAACGCATCCAACCAATTCTCATAAACGCTTCTGCTTTAGCATTTTCTATTTGAATATTTTTTATATCATAAGGATTGTTGGTAAAACCTTGGCCTAATTCAAAACCAGCAGCATAGTCTGATAAGGGTTTAAAATTGGAGGCTATGGAAGGAAAAGCTCCTCTATGCAACCAACCTGTAACTCGACCAAAATTATCTAAACTTCCTTTAAAATGTTGCGCACTTTGTGCATGATAATATCCGTGTCTTACATCATCTTCTCTACTCCAAACTACTTGAACGGGTGCATTTATTTCTTTTGATAATGCCACAGCTTCCACTACAAAGTCTGATTTAGATTTACGTCCAAAAGCTCCTCCTAACAATGTAACATGAATGGTAATATCTTCTAAAGCAAATCCAAAAAACGTTGCGATTTCTGCTCTTGCTGATTGAGGTGCTTGCACTGGAGCCCATACTTCACATTTTCCATCATGAACCCAAGCTAACGCATTGGGAACTTCCATAGGAGCGTGTGCTAAATGAGGCATAGAATAGGTTGCTTCCACTAATTTATCAGCTTCATCAAAAGCTTTATCAATATTTCCAGTACTTGGCGGAATTATTTTTGCTTGTTGTTCTACTCGTTCTACTAATGTTTGATTGAAATCTTCAGAATTATAGACTTCATTTTTCCCATAATCCCATTCTATTTCAAGATTATTTTTCCCTTGGAAAGCAGACCAAGTATTGTTGGCAACAACTGCAACACCACCAAACATTCCATAAAACTGTTGACCTGTGGCTGGTTTCATCGGTTTTACTTCAAATATTTTTTCTACACCAAAAACTTCTTTTGCATTGGAATCATTAAAACTTTTTACAGTTCCGTAAGGAACTGGACAACGAGCAATCGCTGCAAATTTCATGTCTGGAATTCGAGCATCCAATCCATAGGTTGCCTTACCATGCGTAAAGTCTTTAATATCAATACTCTTTAATCCTTTACCTATGTATTTAAAATTCTTTTTGTCTTTTAAAATGATTTCATCATCAGACGGAATTGCAATCGTTCTTGCCATATCCACCAAACTTCCAAAATCAAGTGTTTTACCAGAAGTATGTTTTACTTTATGGTTTTCTGCATGACATTCTACATAATCTACATTCCATTTTTTAGCAGCCGCTTTTTCTAAAATCAAACGAGCCATGGCACCCATTTTTCTCATGGGATTCATCAATGTTCTTATACTTCGGGAACCATCTGTGTTCTGATTTCCAAATTTAGCGTCTCCTGTTGCTTGTTGTACTGATACAAAACTCCAATCTGCTTCTAGTTCATCTGCAATAATTGATGCCATTGATGTTCTAATTCCTTGTCCCATTTCTGAGCGTGTTACAACAATAGTAACTTTTCCATCTTTTTGTAATTGAACAAATAAGTTAGGAACAAATGAAATTCCGTCTTCTAAAGTATTTACAACCAATTGTTCAGTAGAAAGATTACATCCTAAAATCAATCCTCCCGAAGCCAATCCAAAAACTTTTACAAAGTCTCTACGTTTCATTCCAGTTTTCATGATGTTTGGTTTTTCAATTCAACAGCTTTGTAAATTGCTTTTTTGATACGAACATAGGTTCCACATCTACAAATATTTCCACTCATGGTCTTATCTATATCTTCATCTGTTGGGTTTTCAGTTGCATCTAACAGACCAGCAGCAGCAATTAATTGTCCCGATTGACAATAACCACATTGTGGCACATTGATTTCTTCCCAAGCTTGTCTTAAATACTCTAAATTTTCTGAAGTTCCTTCTATTGTGGTGATTTGTCTTCCAACACCCTGACTGACTTGAGTGCTACAAGAACGAACGACAGTTCCATCTATCATAATAGAACAAGCTCCACATTGAGCAACTCCACAGCCAAATTTAGTTCCGGTTAAACCAACAATATCTCGAATTGCCCACAGTAATGGCATTTCGTTTGGAGTATTTACTTGATACTCTTTTCCATTAATAGTTAATGTCTGCATGTATTTTGGATTGAATGTACAATGTAAGAATTTTAATACACTTTATAAACTGGCAATAGCTTATAAGCTTTCTCGTAATGAGGACTTTTTTTATAAATAAAATTCAATTGTGATCTTGAGTTTTTTGCAAAGTCTTTGTCTTCTTTTAATTTGGCTTCAAACTCAGCTTTAATTGTTGGATAGTCTTTTAAAAATTGCTCAGCAATATCTTCAAACACATAGCTAGAATATCCTTCTTTTTGATGTAAAACAGTATCAAAAAAGTTCCAATTAAAGAAAGAATCAGGAGCTTCTGGCTCAAAGGTTTCTAAAATATATCTTGCTGCATTTTGATTGATAGGGATAAAAATATCGCCTTTATTAAATGCTACAGAAACAGAATCTAAAGTAACTGTTGTATTGTAATGCATATAATGGCCTTCGTAAGCATTTCTCGTTTTGAAATCTTCAATATGATAACTTAATACATTGATTGTTGTATCATTTTCAAAACGAGCATAATTAACAAAATTATTATCCAATCTTTCAATTACTTTATTCCATCCATTTTTTAGGACATATCCTTTCGGAAAAGAAACCTCTTTGGTTATTTTATATTCATTAAAATATTCAACTGCTTCATTGTAAGGTTTGCTTTTATCATAAAACAATCGTTTTCCTGAGGTTACTTTACTATCGATATACTTACCTTTATACCCTTTAAAAAAGAAACGAGATGGTTTGTTCTTATTCACAGAAAACTGAACTGGGTAGGTTTCTGTATCTAAAATCTCTTGCAAAGCATTTTTTCTTTTCTCTTTAATATCCGAGCTGTATTCTTCGGTAAAATCTAACATAGAAAACAACAATTCATAGGTTTGTTCTACTCTAATTTTATACGGTTTTAGCATGTGAGTTTCTACCATCATACCTAGTGTATTATACAAAGTTGTATACCCTGTAGAGTATCTTGGAGAATCAAAAAACTGAGACCATCCTTTTTCTGGAGTTGAACCCCAAACATTTACATAAGGAGTAATCGGAATTCCTTTTTTTAATAAAGAAGTTTCTAAATAAGGTCTTGTAACTCCTTCAATAAACTTCCCTAAACTTCTTCCTAGTTTGTTATGTTGTGTAAATAAATGTGTAATAGCATATTGATAATCAGCACCATTACTCACGTGATTATCAATAAAAACATCTGGATTAATTTTATGAAAAATCTCAGCAAATGCAACAGCATTTTTAGTGTCTTGTTTAATGAAATCTCTGTTTAAATCGTAGTTCTGAGCATTACCTCTAAAGCCATATTCTTTAGGTCCGTTTTGATTGGCTCTTGTATGTGAATTTCGATTTAAAGCTCCACCAATGTTATACACTGGAATGACAGAAATGATTGTATTTTGATATGCTTTGGTTAGAGAATCATTTTGAACAATATCTCTTAACAATAACATAGAAGCATCGATTCCGTCAGATTCTCCTGGGTGAATTCCATTATTGATCAAAACTCTATTTTTTGGTGAAGTTTTGATTTTATTCAAATCGGTTTTTCCGTCGGCACTAAAAACAATCAAATGCAATGGAAAACCAGCATCGGTTTGTCCCATTTCAAAAAGTGATATTTCAGAATATGAATTGGCCAATTCTGTATAATACGAAATAACGTCTTTATATTCTGGGGTTTCGGTTCCATTGGATTTTTCAAAAAGTGTAACAAAGCCTTCTTCAGAATTTTCACTCTTCTCACATGAACTGAAACTAAAAAAGACTATTAAAATCAATAGATAATTTCTCATAATTTTATTTAGATGTTAGTTTAATACGATAAGGGAGACTGTATTTAAATCTTGAAAGCTGACCTCTCTTTTTTCCTGGTTTCCATTTTTTAAGAAGCTTAGTCACTCGGATTGCTTCTTCAGTGCAGGGTTCACAAAGATATCGAGCAACCTTAATATTCTCTATAGATCCTTCTGGATTTACTTCAAATGAAATAATTGTAGTTCCTTCTATTCCATTTTCGATTGCCATCTTAGGAATTTTAAAATTGTTGCGAATAATCTTCACCATAGCTTCTCGTCCTTCAGAATACTCTCCTTTTTCTGCTACTTTGAAATAAAGGTATTTCTTTCCTTGCTCATCCCAACTTTCGCCACCAATAAGACTATCTTTTACATATTTTTCAGAATAATGTTTAGAACCGTCTTTTCGAAATCCTTCCCAAACACCATCTTTCTTACTATTTAAATAATTTCCTTTAATTACATCACCATTATCTTTTTCAAAATAATAAGCTCCTTTCCCATCTTTTACAAGTAATTCTCCTGATGGACTCCAAAAATTAACTAAGCGATTCGTTTTTTTGCTCTTCTTCAAATTTAGCTTTGGATCAAAAAACTCATATTGTGATTTTTTTGTTCCATCTTCATACCAATAAGTCCATATTCCTACTGGTTTATTATTCTTTCTTGTGCCTTCTTCTTCTTTGAATCCATTCTTTTGATAGAAAGTGTTTATTCCTTGTCTATAAATATAACCTGTGGATCGAGTTGATAAAGATTCACGTTTATAAAACTTTTGAGATTCTTTATCTAAATAGTAAAAATCCAACACATATTTTTCAGAGGGTTTTTCTACATTAATATCTGTTACGATCGCATATCGATTAGCGAGATTCTTTTCTACCAATTGATATCTATCATTATAATAAATAGTATCATCTTTTTGATATTTTTTAAAGTACTGTGCAGAAAGCATAGAGTAGGATCCTAAGAGGACCACTAAAATTAACTTTTTCATACAAATGGAAATATCAACTTCTTTATTAATATTTAGAGGTTACAGATCTAGGGACAAGACTAGAAGCATCTCCACCATTTCTCATCACATCTCGTACAATCGAAGAACTAATAAAAGAGGTTTGAGCACTTGTTAGTAAAAACACTGTCTCAATTCCTGAAAGATTCCTATTTGTTTGTGCAATGGCTTTTTCAAATTCAAAATCTGCAGGATTTCTTAAACCTCTTACAATGAATTCAATATTGTTTTTCTTGCAAAAATCTACCGTTAAGCCTTTATAAGTATCCACTTTTACTTTTGGATTGTTTGCAAATGTGTCTTCTATAAATTTCTTTCTTTGTTCTAAACTGAACATATACTTTTTATCGGCGTTAATTCCGATGGCTATAATAATCTCGTCAAATAGAGGAATTGCTCTATCGATAATATCTATGTGACCTAGAGTTAATGGATCAAAAGAACCGGGAAAAACTGCTTTTTTCATACTTGCTAATTTACAAAAATCAATTCAGAGCAGACTCAATTGAATTTCCAAACAATTCTTGCAAAGAAATACCAGCTGCTTCAGCTTGTTGTGGTAAGATACTTTCTTTTGTCAAACCAGGAACTGTATTTATTTCCAGAAAATATGGCTCTCCTTTTACCAAAATAAATTCTGATCTAGTAAAACCAGACATGTTTAACACTTGATATACCTTTTTTGCTTCTACTTCAATTTTTAATCTTTCCGTTTCTGAAATTCTTGCAGGCGTAATTTCTTGAGATTTACCTTCATACTTTGCTTCGTAATCAAAAAAATCATTTTCTGAAACAATCTCTGTCATTGGCAACACTTTTATTTCACCTTGGTATTCAATAACACCCACTGACACCTCTATTCCATCTAAAAAAGATTCAATCAATATTTGAGAATCTTCTTTGAAAGCTTTTTCTATGGCAGCTTTTAGAAGTTCTTTTTTATATACTTTAGAAATCCCAAAACTAGATCCTGCACCATTAGGTTTCACAAAACAAGGCAGACCTACTTTACTAACAATCAAAGATTCATCAATAGTTTCGCCATCATTGAGATAGACAGAAGTTGCTGCTTTAATTCCGTATTCTTTAACAACACTTAAGGTGTCTCGTTTGTTAAATGTTAATGCCATTTGATAAAAAGGAGCTGATGTATGCGGAATTCCTAACAATTCTAAATACGCTAAGATTTGTCCGTCTTCTCCTGGAGTTCCATGAATAGCATTAAAAACACAATCAAATAAAATTGTTTCACCATCTATGTTAACTGAGAAATTATCTTTGTTTATCAAGTATTCAGAATCATTATCATAGACAAACCACTTATTATTGAGAATATGAACCTTATAAGAATTGTATATGTTTTTATCTAACGTATCATACACAACCTGACCACTTTTAAAAGAGATATCAACTTCTGAGGAATAACCTCCCATAATGATGGCAATATTTTTTTTCATTATTTACTAGCTTACACACAAACTTAGCTAAAAAAACGTTTATGTATAGAGGATATTTTAAATAGAGTTATCCCTTTTGTGTACATTTGTTTTGTTTTTTTAGAAAAGCTATGAGTTTATTTCAATTTTTAAAAAGTAAATCCTTTTTTAAGCAATTAGGAATTGCAATTGTAGGAGTTTTCATTCTTGTTTTTGGTTTGCAATGGTGGTTAGGTTTCACAACCAATCATAATCAAAAAATTGAAGTCCCCAACTTAAACAGAATGCCTTTAGATTCTGTTGAAATGACTCTAAAAGAATTGAACCTAGGTTATATTGTGATAGATTCTGCGAGCTACAATCCTAACTATCCTAACAAATCTGTTATTGAACAAACTCCAGAAGCTGGAGATTTTGTCAAAGAAAAACGTAAAATTTACCTCACCTTAAATCCATCAAAATACAGAGATATTACAATTCCTGATTTAAATGGAAGAACCAAACGTCAAGCCATGACACAATTACAATCGATTGGTTTTAAAATTGGAGAGTTTTATTATGTTCCAGATATTGGAAAAGATGTTGTAAGAGGTTTAAGGCACAACAAAAGCAAAATAAAACCTGGAAATAAACTTCCTAAAAACTCTGTCATTGATTTAATCCTTGGTGACGGAAAAAGAAGATAATCTTTGCTTTTATGTCTGAAGAAAATTTAGAAAACGAAGAATTATTCGAACACTACAGATTTACTGCAAGTGAAGGACAAGAACCTTTGCGAGTGGATAAATTTTTAATGAATTTTATTGAAAATGCTACACGAAATAAAATTCAGCAAGCAGCAAAAGCTGGTAATATTTTAGTGAATGAAAACATTGTAAAGTCTAATTACAAGGTAAAACCAAAAGATACAGTTCGAGTAGTTTTGGCACATCCACCTCATGAAAATTTATTAGTTGCAGAAGACATTGCTTTGGATATTATCTACGAGGATGAGGAAGTGATTGTTTTGAACAAACCAGCTGGTTTGGTAGTACATCCAGGACATGGAAATTACAATGGAACTTTGGTGAATGGATTACTACATCATATCGAAAATTTACCAATAAATTCTAATGAACGCCCTGGTTTGGTGCATCGAATTGACAAAGATACAAGTGGGCTTTTAGTGGTTGCAAAAACCGAATTTTCGATGGCTCATTTGTCCAAGCAGTTTTTTGACAGAACTACAGAGCGTTTGTATTATGCTTTGGTTTGGGGACATATTGATGACGATTCTGGAATTATTGAAGGCCATATTGGACGCAGTTTTAAAAACCGATTGCAAATGGATGTTTTTCCAGAAGGAGATTTTGGAAAACATGCCGTAACACATTTTAAAGTTTTAGAACGTTTGACCTATGTTACGTTGGTAGAATGCAAATTAGAAACTGGAAGAACACACCAAATACGTGCGCATTTTAAACACATTGGACATACGCTTTTTAACGATGCACGTTATGGAGGTGATGCCATTTTAAAAGGAACAACCTTTACCAAATACAAACAATTTGTAGAGAACTGCTTTAAAGTGTTACCACGACAAGCCTTACATGCAAAAACTCTAGGATTTACGCACCCAACAACAGGAGAATTTTTACAATTTGACTCTCCTTTACCAGAAGACATGAGTTCTTGTTTGGAGAAATGGAGAACCTATTCTGAGTATTCTAAGGAATAATACTCGCTATTTTTCTCTTCTACTGTTTTCTTCTCAAAAGAATCTAATAGGCCTCTAAGTTCTAAAAGTTCTCTCATGTTTTCCTTGTATCTTTTCCATAAGAAGTATGAAAAAATAAGTAGAATCAGAAAAGCATTGGATATAACAAGTATGAGAATTAGATTTTTATTCTCTTTTACTTTTAATGCTAAATTCTCATTTTCTAATGTGATAATTTTATTGTCTTTTTCAACAACTTCATACTTAGCTTTTAGTTGATAAATGTCTTGATCTGCTCTTACAAGGTTTAAAGAATCTTTATAAACTTGTGCTAATTTTTGTGATTCTAAAGCTCTTTTAAACTGCCTGTTAGATTCGTATACATTTGAGTATTGATCATACAAGTCGAAATAATCTTGAATACTTGGGTATTTCTTAAGAATTTTTTTTGCTTTATCTAATTCTTTAAAAGCTAAAACAAAATTGTTTTTTTCTTTAAAGGCATCAGATTTATAGATGTGAATCAAAAAGTTTCTGTCAACAATCCCAACGTTAGAGTAGTATTTTTCTGCATTTTTTAAAACATCAATACCTTGATCATATTTTTTAAGAGCAATTAGCATTTTACCAACATTCATTTGAGTTGTGTAGTAAGCTAGTGTGTCATTGAATCTTAATGTAATCTTGCTGGTTTCTTTATAGTGTTTGAGAGCTTCTTCATATTGACCTTCTATTTCTTTAAAATAACCTTTGTAATATTCGCAATCCCATAAAACAGTTTTGCTATTTGTGATTTTTCCTAATTTACAAAGAGAGTTTAAATATGTTTTATAATCTACAAGTCCTTTGTCTAAATAACCAATTACCTCAACAATAGCACTCTCTACTTCTGCTTGTTTTTTAAGGTTTTTGTTTTCTATGTAAAGTGTTCTTGATTTTAAATAAGACTCAAGCGCTTCTTTATAATTTCCTCTATGATAAAACTCAAAACCTTTGTAGTATAGAAGATCGGCAATCTTGTTTTCTTTTTTGTATTGCTTCTCTAGAATTTTACCTATGCTGTCTGTTTTAACCCATTCTCTGGCTAGAATCGCATCAAAATAAGCATCTTCTATTGTTGGAACATTTTGAATTTGCTGACCAAAAAAATTTGAGTAACTAAACAAAGAAATAATCAAGACTAATTTGAAAATCTTAATCTGAGAAAAAGGCTTGCTGTGGAGGACGATAAATTTGTATTTTAAATAATTTAAGACTAAAGAAAAATAATGAATAATAAAAAATGTATTTGTAAAACTAAATTGAACGAAAGGTCATAATAAAACCTTAACATTTTTATCAATGCTTGTCATTTCTTTTTGAGTGCCTTATTTTTGTGATTCAAAAAATTCATTCTATGAAAATCATTATCTCTCCAGCCAAATCTTTAGATTTTGAAACAAAAGCTACTACAAGTTTATTTACCACACCTAGTTTTTTAGACCAATCAGAAAAATTGAATAAAAAACTAAAAACATTGTCTAGAAAGAAGTTGGGTGAATTGATGAAAATTTCTCAACCTCTTGCTGATTTAAATTACCATAGAAATCAAGATTGGGAAAAAGATTACACACTAGAAAATGGAAAACAAGCTGTTTATGCTTTTACTGGAGAAGTATATCGTGGATTGGATGTCACTACATTACCTGAAGAGAAACTACCCCAACTTCAAGAAAAACTTAGGATTTTATCAGGTTTGTATGGTATTATAAAACCATTAGATGTTATGCTTCCTTATCGTTTAGAAATGGGCACCAAATTAAAAGTAGGAAGAACAGAAAACTTATATAAATTCTGGGGTAATTCTTTAGCAGAATCTTTAAACGAGGAAATGAAGGATAACGAGTTGTTTGTCAATTTAGCTAGTACAGAATATTTTAAAGCAGTTCCTCAAAAAGCATTAAAAGTTCCAATGATAACACCTGTTTTTAAGGAATTAAAAAATGGTCAATACAAAGTAATTATGACGTATGCTAAAAAAGCTCGTGGTTTGATGGTTCGTTATATTTTAGACAACGATGTCGAGACTCTTGAGGAGTTAAAAGGATTTGATGTAGAAGGGTATGGTTTTAGTGAGACATTATCTACAGAAACTGAGTTAATCTTCACTCGTTAAAATTTAGACTCCATTTTAAATTCTTTTACCAATAAATAATAAAATATCGCACGATATTTTACTCTGTTGGTTTTTCCCATCAAAGTTCCAACTTTCTGAATTGCTTCATCTAGTTGTTTAGAATCTTGTAAGCCTAATTTTTTAATCAAAAAGTTCTGTTTTACAGTATTCAATTCCATAGGTTCAGTCATAGAAACAGATTCTGCATCCCTTTTAAAAATTGATGGACCTAAACCTTTGGTGATTTTTTCTAACAAAGTTACATCACATTCTAATCGCATCTTGCCCATAACTTCTTGATAAAAAACTACTTTTTCGTCAAACTTATTCATAAAACTATTAGAATTTACTGTCAATCAAAAGTAAAATAATTCTGTAAACAATGGAGAAATTTGTAGAAATTATGACATAGTGTCACAAAAAAGAGATGATTGTCATAAATTTTATTCAAAATTCTAATGGCATACAAATTGACAATAATCAAACAGAAAATTGAATTAAAAATTTATAAATACATATTATGAGTAAAATAATAGGAATTGATTTAGGAACTACCAACTCATGTGTTTCTGTAATGGAAGGTAATGAGCCAGTTGTAATTCCTAATGCAGAAGGAAAAAGAACAACTCCATCAATCGTTGCATTTGTAGAAGGTGGAGAACGTAAGGTTGGTGATCCAGCTAAAAGACAAGCTGTAACCAACCCAACAAAAACTGTATCGTCTATCAAACGTTTTATGGGAAATAAATTTTCTGAATCTTCCAAAGAAGCAGAAAGAGTACCTTATAAAGTTGTAAAAGGAGACAACGATACACCAAGAGTAGACATCGATGGTCGTTTGTACACACCACAAGAAATATCTGCTATGATTCTTCAAAAAATGAAGAAAACTGCAGAAGATTATTTAGGTCAAGATGTTGCAGAAGCTGTTGTAACTGTACCTGCATACTTTAATGATGCACAAAGACAAGCTACAAAAGAAGCTGGTGAAATTGCTGGTTTAAAAGTGAGCAGAATTATTAATGAACCAACTGCTGCTGCTTTAGCTTATGGATTGGATAAATCTAATGATGATAAGAAAATTGTAGTATTTGACTTTGGTGGAGGAACACATGATGTATCTATCTTAGAGTTAGGTGACGGTGTTTTTGAAGTATTAGCTACAGATGGAGATACTCACTTAGGAGGAGATGATGTAGATCAAAAGTTAATTGATTGGTTAGCAGACGAGTTTAAAGCTGATGAAAACATGGACTTAAAACAAGATCCAATGGCTTTACAACGTTTAAAAGAAGCTGCTGAAAAAGCAAAAATTGAATTATCTAGTAGTTCTTCTACAGAAATCAATCTACCATATATTACTGCAACTGCTAGTGGACCAAAACACTTGGTTAGAACAATGACTAGAGCTAAGTTTGAGCAATTAATTGACGACTTAGTAAAAAGAACGATAGAGCCTTGTAAAACTGCTTTAAAAGCTGCTGACCTATCTACTTCTGATATCGATGAAATCATTTTGGTTGGAGGTTCTACAAGAATTCCTGCAATTCAAGAAGCAGTAGAAAAATTCTTTGGTAAAGCACCAAGTAAAGGAGTAAATCCTGATGAAGTAGTTTCTTTAGGAGCTGCAATTCAAGGTGGAGTTTTAACCGGTGATGTAAAAGATGTTTTGTTATTAGATGTAACTCCATTATCATTAGGAATTGAAACCATGGGTAATGTATTCACTAAGTTAATTGAGGCAAATACAACAATTCCAACAAAAAAATCGCAAGTATTTTCAACAGCTGTTGACAATCAACCTTCTGTAGAAATTCATGTTTTACAGGGAGAAAGAGCGATGGCTGCAGACAACAAAACGATTGGACGTTTTCATTTAGATGGAATTCCACCAGCAGGAAGAGGAATCCCTCAAATTGAAGTTACGTTTGACATCGATGCAAACGGAATTATAAAAGTTTCTGCTTTAGACAAAGGAACGAACAAGTCTCACGAGATTAGAATTGAAGCTTCTTCTGGTTTATCTGAAGAAGAAATTGAGAAAATGAAAGCTGAAGCTGAAGCAAATGCAGATGCAGATAAAGCAGCTAAAGAAACTGCAGAAAAAATCAATGCTGCAGATTCAATGATTTTCCAAACTGAAAGTCAGTTAAAAGAATTTAGAGATAAATTATCTGATGATAAAAAAGGCCCAATTGAAGCTGCACTTGAAGAGTTGAAAAAAGCTCACGAATCTAAAGACTTAGCACAAATTGATGCTGCTATGGAAAAGATTAATGAAGCTTGGAAAGTTGCTTCAGAAGAAATGTATAAAGCACAACAAGAAGCTGGTGCTGGAGCTCCAGGAGCTGATCAAGGTCAGCCTCAAGGAGATGCTAACACAGAAGGAGATAACGTTGAAGACGTTGACTTTGAAGAAGTGAAGTAATCACAGCTGATTTTTTTCGGCTACTTTATATATATCCAAAACCTCGAGTTTATGCTGAACTAGATTCAGTAACTCGGGGTTTTTCTTTTTTCACACTTCGTCCTAACATTTTTACAACTCGGTCAATCTTTTTAGAGTTTACCTCTTAGTTGTTTCAAATTTGTATAGTTATAAATCACAAACCATGAAACAACTAATTCTAATTTTAACTTTATTAATGAGTGTTACTTTTTATGCTCAGACAACTATTTCTGGGAAAGTAACAGATACAAAAGGTGAGGCCATTTTAGGTGCAAATGTGTATTTAAACGGAACCTATGATGGTACTTCTACTAATGAAAAAGGTGAATTCTCTTTTACCTCTAATGAAAGTGGATCACACACGTTAGTTGTCTCTTTTTTGTCTTTTGAAGAATATTCTTTGACAGGTGATATTTCAACATTTAATAAGTTAGTTATCAAATTAAAAGAAGATGTAAATACATTGGACGCAGTGATAATCAATGCTGGAACTTTTGAAACCGGAGAAAAAGCAAGAGTAACAGCTTTGAAACCTTTGGATATTGTAACTACTGCTAGTGCTTTAGGAGATTTTGTTGGTGCTTTACAAACATTACCAGGAACAGCTACAGTTGGAGAAGATGGTCGTTTGTTTGTAAGAGGTGGAGCTGCAGAGGAAACACAAATTTTTATTGATGGTATTCGAGTATTTACTCCTTTTACACCAGCTACAAACAACATTCCGTCAAGAGGTAGATTCTCTCCTTTCTTATTTAAAGGAATTTCATTTTCTACGGGAGGTTATTCAGCTGAATTTGGTCAAGCATTATCTGGTGTTCTTCAATTAAACACTATTGATGAACCCGATCAGGAAAAAACAGATATTTCATTAATGACAGTTGGTATAGGCGTTGGAAATACACAAAAATGGGAGAAAAGTAGTTTTAGTGTCAATACATCTTATGTAAATCTTGCTCCATATCTAGAATTATATCCAGACCGAAATACATGGAGAAAACCTTTTCAAGCAGCAAGTGGAGAAATGGTCTATCGTTATAAGACAAATGATAGTAGTATGTTGAAATTATACGGAGCTTTTAGTTATACATCATTAGAACTCAATCAACAAGATATAAATTTTGAAAATGGATTGTTATTCGGGACTGAAAACAGAAACTTATACTTTAATGATTCCTACAAGAGTGTAATGAATTCAAACTGGATTTTAGAAACTGGCTTTTCAGTATCAAATGATAACAATCAATTTTTAATTGATATAAATGAAATCACAAACAACGATAACTCTGCACATGTGAAAGTTAAATTAAGAAAGCGATTTAGCAATCGTTTCAAATTAAATTTTGGTGCTGAATACTTTTTAACTGAGTTTGATGAGACTTTTTCTAGTGAAAATATGAATCCTGTTTCTTATGGTTTTCAAAACAATATTTCGGGTGCTTTCGCAGAAGCAGATATATTTTTCTCAAAAAATTTAGCCGCAAAAGTTGGAACAAGATTAGAAAATTCTGATTTGTTAAAACAAACTACTTTATCACCAAGAGCTTCAATAGCCTATAAATCGGGTGAATTTTCACAATTTTCTTTTGCTTATGGTCAATTTTATCAAAATCCTAATAACAATGTTTTACGTTTTCATAGCGATTTTGTAGCAGAAAACACATCTCAATTCATTGCCAATTATCAAATTGTAAAAGACAAACAGATTTTTAGAGCAGAAGCTTATTATAAAGGATATGATGATTTTGGTAAAGTTTGACACATTTATGCCAGAATTTTCTAGTAATTACAGCAACAATGGGTTTGGTTATGCGAAAGGTTTAGATCTCTTTTGGCGAGATAATAAATCGATTAAAAACACGGATTATTGGATTTCTTATTCACACATAGATGCCGAGAGAGATTTTCAAAATTTCCCAGAACAAGCAAGACCAAATTTCGCCTCTGCACATAACTTATCAGTAGTTTCGAAACATTGGATAGAAAAATGGAAAAGTCAAATAGGATTTAGCTATATTTTTAGTTCTGGCAGAAATTACACAGATCCTAATCAACCTGGGTTTTTAAACAGAGAAACTAAAAGTTTTAATTCGATAAGTTTAAATTGGGCTTATTTAATCGATCAGCAAAAGATTTTATATTTTTCTGTAAATAATGTTTTAGGTACAAAAAATGTATTTGGATATAATTATTCAAATCAAGCAGACATGAACGGAATATTTCAAAGACAAGCATTGGTTCCAAATGCAGATCAGTTTTTCTTTGTTGGTTTTTTCTGGACCTTAAGCGATGATAAAAAATCTAATCAATTAAACAATCTATAAACTACATTTCGGTAGGATAAAATAACAACTCAGTGAATCAAATTATAATACCTAACAAAAACACAAGATATTTGAACTATCAAAATCACAACATAATGAAAACAATTGTAGCAATAATCTTATTCTTTAGTATAAACACAATCAATGTATTTGCTCAAGAAACTAAAACTATAGATTTGACAGTAACTTTTACAATTACTAAATACAATAAAGGAGTAATTTATTTAGCACTTTACGATAGTGAAGAAAATCATATGGAAACTTCATGCAAGAGTTTAGGAACTTATGTTAAGGATAATAATGCAACGATAAAACTTAAAGGAATCAAAAAAGGAACTTACAGTTTTTCTTATTACCATGATGTGAATAGCAACAAAAAATTGGATAAAAACTTTATTGGTATTCCAAAAGAACCTTATGGTTTTTCAAACAATCAAGCTGGACGATTTGGTCCACCAAATTTTGAAGAATCAAAAATTCAACTAACTGAAAACACAAAACTTCAACTAGAAGTGAAATAATCAACAACCTATTAAAACACTAATTATGAAAAAAATATTTTTATTTATCGGTCTTTTTATGGCCTTAAGCACATCAGCTCAAACTCAATACGAAAAAGGAATGAACAAAGCTTATGAACTTTGGAGTCAAAATAAAACTAGTGAAGCTATAAACCTTTTTGAGAGAATTTCCAAAGCTGAAAAAGACAATTGGTTGCCTTCTTTTTATGCAGGTTACATTACAATATTATCTTCATTTTCTATAAAAGATGAAACTACATTAACATCTAAATTAAATAAGGCAAAATCGTTTTTAAATAACGCAGCCTCTATATCACCCAACAATCCAGAGATTTTAATTGTTCAAGCTTTACATAACACTGCTTATATTAATTTTGATGGACAAAAATACGGTATGACAATGTCTGGTAAGAATTCTGCTATTTATGAAAAAGCATTGCAAATTGTACCAAAAAAACCCAAGAGTAATCTTAAGAAAAGCAGAATGGGATATAGGTGTAGCACAGTTTTTTGGAAAATCTATAGAGCCTTATTGTAACGATGTAAAAAAAGCGTTGACTTTGTCTGATGGCGAAAAATCAACCGTAAAATGCTCCTAAATGGGGGAAAGAAAGAGCCAAAGAAGTATTAACAAAGTGCGTAAAGAAATAATGTATCAAAGCTTTAAAAAGTAATATTGTGGAGCAAAAGAATTTTAAAGACTTAAAATTAGAAATTCAGAAAGAAGCCAAGAATGGAATTGATTTTATCACGGTAGCTGGAATTGTATGGTTTCTTGTATTCTATATCTGGACATTAGAATACTCATCGTATGACAAAAGTATTCTTACATTTATTGTGGGAGCAATTCTACTTCCATTAGCTTTTGGATTCTCTAAAGTTTATAAAACTAAATGGAAAATAAAAGACAATCCGTTAGATTCTCTTGGTCTTTGGTTAAATTTTGCACAACTGGTTTATTTTCCTTTTTTGATTTTTATTTTGATAAAATTTCCAGATTATTTTATCATGACCTATGCAATTATAACTGGAGCTCATTTATTTCCTTATGCTTGGTTTTATGATGAAATTGGCTACGCAGTTTGGGCAGTTTTGATATCAGTTGGTTCTTTAGTAATTACTCTACAGGTAAGTGTTGATCACATTTGGATGGTTCCTTTGTTCACCTCTATAATGTTCACTCTACTGGTTGTTTGGATTTTTGTACGAGTAAAAAAATAAAACGACAAATGACTTAGGCTTTCGAAGACACCTTTTATTGATTCAGTATTTTATGAATCAATTCTTGTTTACTTTTTGTATCGTCGCCAAACAACCATTGCAAGACATTGTCTTCCCAAATCTCTTCTTTTTCGGTTTCAGAAATTATTTCTTTCTCAATAGCTAAATCTAAAATTTTACCAGGATAAGATGATTGTTCAGAACTTTCCATTTCTCCTAAAGGGTATGGATCATCTAAACCCATTAATACTTGATTTGACCCTTGATTTTTAATCAATAAATCCAAAGAACCTGTATCGTGAACTAAGGTGTCAAAGAAAATATTTTTATGACCAACAGCTTTTCTTGGATGTTCTTTTCCTTCAAACAAATCCGGTCTTCCATCAAATCCTTGAATCCTTCTACCTAAATTCATTTGAGCCAATTGACCTCCGTGAGCAAAACAAACACGCATATTAGGATATTTGTTATAATATCCATTTAAAGTGAAAAAATGATATGCATCTGCACATTGAGCTAACATCCATATAAGATGAAATCTCCAAGAGGTGTTTTGTAATTTGATGAATTTTTCTCCATCATAGGGATGAATTTCAACAGCTAAATTGTATTTGTCAGCTAATTCAAAAACTCGCTCGTTTTCTTCATCAAAAATACAACGCCAAGTTCCGATGGTATCCATATAATGCGTTGGCAAACACAACAATCTCATTCCTAATTCTTCTACACAACGTTCAATTTCCCATATTGCTCCTTGAACAAATCCTGGATGAACGACAAAACCACAGGTAAACTTTGATGGGTTTTCTCTTTGAATTCGTGCATTGAAATCATTCTGAAAACTAAGTGCTTGTTTCATTTCTTCTACACGAAGTCCATTTCCGTACAATTGAGATAAATTTAAAACAACTGCATGATCGATATCAAACTTCTCCATCCAAGCTAACTTCTCGTTTAGAAAAAAACTAGAATCTGTTATTGGTCTGTTCCAATCTTTTTGCAACATGAATTTTCGATCTTTATCTACCCAAAAAATTCCTTTATCTTTCATGAAAGACGGAATTTCTTCTGGATAAGGAAGTAAATGAGAGTGACCGTTGATTCTTAGTTTGCGCTTCATTGAGAGATTTTTTTTGGTGCTTCCATGACTGTTCCACAAGAAGAACATGTGCATTTGTCTTTATCAGAATAGTAATTATCAAAAATTACTGGCATATCTGTTTCAATATTTCCTAAGGCAAATTCTTCTCTGTATAATTGGTTTCCACAGTTTTCACAATACCATTCTAAAGCGTCTAAAACTCCTTCAGCTCTAGGATATTCAACAACTAAACCTACTGTATTTGCTTTACGTTGTGGAGAATGTGGCACTTTTGCTGGTAACAAATAAATATCTCCCTCATTAATTTCTACATCAATTTGTTTCCCATTGTCATCAATAATTTTTAACACCATGTCTCCCTCTACTTGATAGAAAAATTCGGGTGTTTCATTATAATGATAGTCTTTTCTTGAATTTGGACCACCAACAACCATCACAATATATTCACCATTTTCCCAAACACATTTATTACCAACAGGT
This sequence comes from Flavobacteriaceae bacterium, assembly GCA_965660845.1. GTDB lineage: Bacteria > Bacteroidota > Bacteroidia > Flavobacteriales > Flavobacteriaceae > Polaribacter. The sequence goes on along the minus strand of CBFIBH010000001.1, from coordinate 673,069 downwards.
GGTTTTAACAAATGTCGATTGTCATCAATCCATTTTTGGAAATTTAAAGGTTGAACTAGATTACTCATAAATATTGATTTTTAGATTCTTAAAAACAAGAACCAAGACTTGATAAAGTTAGACAAAATGTCTTGGTTCTAAAAATCTTCATTCTCTAATGTATTAAAGAGATTTTGTCCTACCACCATCAACAGGTAAATTAATTCCAGTTATATAACTAGCTTTCTCGCTTGTTAAGAATGTAATTGCAGCAGCAGTTTCTTCTGGCTTTGCAAATCGTTTAGCTGGCACATAACTTTTCATAATTTCTGCCATATCCTCTTCTGAAGTATTTGCTCTTTTTGCTTTGATTGTAATAATTTGATCCAAACGTGCAGTATCTGTAAAACCAGGTAATACATTGTTTACTGTAATTCCAAAAGCCGCCAATTCTTCTGCCATAGTTTTTGACCAGTTTGCAACTGCATTTCTAATAGTATTGCTTACTCCTAACCCAGGAATGGGTTCTTTAACTGAAGTAGAAATTACATTGATGATTCGACCAAAACCTTCTTTTTTCATAAAAGGCAATACTGTTTGTGCTACCAATTGATTTACAATTACGTGCATTTGAAAGGCGTTTGTAAACTCTTTTGGAGTTGCTTGGTGAATCATTCCACTTTTTGGACCTCCTGTATTGTTAATTACAATATGAAATCCGTGATTTGAGTTTATAAATTCTTCCAATACATTCTTAACTTCTTCTGGTTTAGAAAAGTCTGCAATTATGTATGTATGATTTTGACTTTCTTTTTTGGATAATTCATTCAAAACTAGTTTGAGTTGTTCTTCATTTCTTGCCAATAAAGTTACATTTACTCCTTCATCAGCTAAAGCGATTGCAGTTGCTTTTCCAATTCCTTGTGTACTTCCACAAACAAGTGCGTATTTGTTTATCAATCCTAAATTCATGCTTTATTTTTTAGTACATTTTGATTTTATTTCTTCAGGAACTTTAAACCCTAAAGTAATTGATTTGTTTATATCGTTACAACCTTCTAGTTTCATTTTGCTATTCAAATAAGAAAGTCCTCTAAAGTAATAAACTTCTCCTGTTGTATCTTTAAAATTATTTATAATAAATGTGTAATCTTTGATAGCTTTCTTGTGCTCTGAAATATTAAAGAATGCATATGCTCTACTTAATAGAGCTATTTTATTTTTGCTATCTAATTTAAGGAGTTTATTGAAACTAGTTATAGCTTTTTCTAATTGATTCGTTTGTACTTCAAGCTTTCCTTTTTCTAATAAAACATCTGGATTATCTGGAGATAATAGCAACAGATTCTCATACTCAGAAATCGCTTTTTTGTATTCTATTACTTGGATTAATGAATCAACTCTTTTTAAAATCCTTTGTTTTGCTTTTTCTAGTTGTCCAAAATTAGTTGGCAAAGTTCTACTATCGAATATGGCTTTCTCAATCTTATAAAACCTAGCACTATCTAAGTTGGTTTTCACACTATCTAGCAATCCTTGTTTTTCAAAAATTAATGATTTTTGATAAAAAGCATCTCCTTTGAGTTGATCATTTGAAGAGATAACTCTTCCTAAATCTTTTTTTGCATATTCTAAATCTCCTAAACTCACAATTGATAAAGCTCTCCAATAATACAAATCTGCACTATAAGGATTCACTTTTACTCCTCTGTTATATATTTCTACTGCTTTTTGGTGATTCTCTTTATTGGCATATATCTGTCCTAGTTTTCGATATGGAGTAGAGTTTTGTAATCCAGTTTTTTCTACAAAAGACCAAAGTTTTAAATCTGTAGTCCATAAACTTGAACGCTCTCTTGCTTTGACTGCCAAAATGATAAAAAAAACTCCTAATAAAACGTATGTAGCATTTTTTAAAATTGGTGAAGTTTTTATCAAACCCTGAATTAAAATACTCAAAGCAATAAATACTCCTAAAATTGCAATGTACATATAACGTTCTGCAAAATAAGTTGCAGAAAAAGAAGTAACATTCACGACAATACTGATATTAACTAAGAAAAAGCCTAATCCAAAAAGCCACAGTCTTTTGTTATCTTTTGAACTGTATTTATAAATTATCCAACAAAATATACCAATAAGAAGTATCCATAATGGACCTAGTAAAAAAGAAATATCAATAGTTCCTGTTTCTATTAATTTAATTGGATATCCATAGAAAAAAATTAAATCTTCAGGAAAAAAAGATTTCTGTAAATATTGGAATACTGAAAAACTGGTAATGCTTAACTTTTCATACAAAGAAAAATATTCGTCAAAATTTCCTTTATTCTCTGTAACACCTCTAGAAACTAAACTTACCATTCCAATAACAATAACCCCTATGAAAAAAGGAATTTTCTCAAGCACTACTTTTAGTTTGAACTTTCTTTTGAATAGGTAATCAAATAGTAATAACAGAAAAGGGAAGATGACTGCTGTTGCCTTAGAAAACAAAGAAAGAACAAAAAACACTAATGTAATCCAATAATATTTTTGATGCTTTTTTGATATGTATTTTATGTAATAAATTGAGGACAACAAAAAGAAACTACTGTATAACAAAGTACTTCTAGTAGATATCCAACCTAACAATTCTGCTTGTAATGGATGAATTGCAAACACACCCACAATAAAGAAGTTGATCAACTGATTCTTTGTAATGTTTCTCAACAAGAAATACACAAGAATAATATTTAACAGATGTAGCAGTAAGTTTATGATATGTGGAATTAAGGAATTCTCACCAAACAAATAATATTCAATACCAAAACTTAATGATGCCAAAGGCTGATATGATGCTACATAAAAACTCGTAAAATAGTTTTTTACACTTTGCCAGCTTAAGTTTAAAACATCTTGGTTGTTTGTTATTTGTTGATTGTCATCCAAGTTTAAATAAACTCCATCCAAAGCTGGAAAAAAGACAACGATGGTAGCAACAATAATAAGTGAAAGAACTAACCAAGACTTGTTTTTCATTCTCTAATATTTGATGCATACATTTTTAGGTTCTGTAAAAAACCTGAGTGCTTCAAAACCTCCTTCTCTACCTACTCCACTTTCTTTTGCTCCACCAAAAGGAGTTCTTAAATCACGTAACATCCATGTATTTACCCAAACTATTCCTGTGTGTAATTGTTTCGAAAACTGCATGGTTCTGTTTAAATTGTTTGTCCATAAGGTTGAAGATAAACCATATTTTACATCATTGGCTAGAAATAAAGCCTCTTCATCTGTTTTAAAAGACATGATGGTCACTACAGGTCCAAAAATCTCTTCTTGGTTTAGTTTACACTGATTGTCTTTTACTTCAATAATGGTAGGTTGTAAATAGTAACCGTTTTCAGAATTGGCAACCTCTACTCTATTTCCACCAAAAAGAATCTTACCTCCTTCTTGTTCTGCAATATCTATGTAAGATTTTACTTTTTCTAAATGTTGCTCAGAAACCAGAGCTCCAATATTTGTTGTTACATCAAATGGATTTCCTACTTTTAATTCAGATACTTTTTGGATAAAATCTTTTTTGAATTTCTCATAAATAGATTCTTCTACCAAAATTCGACTTCCACACAAACAAATCTGACCTTGATTGGCAAAAGAAGAACGAACTGTAGTTTCTAACATGTTTTCATAATCACAATCTGCAAAAATGATGTTTGGATTTTTCCCTCCAAGTTCTAAGGATAATTTCTTAAACATCGGAGCAGCAACTCGAGCAATATGAGCACCTGTTGCAGTTCCTCCGGTAAAAGAAATGGCTTTGATGTTTGGATGTTCTACAATAGCTTGACCAGTTGTAGTTCCTAATCCATGAACGATATTTAAAACCCCTTTTGGAAGTCCAGCTTCGTTACAAATTTCACCTAGTAAAAAAGCCGTCATTGGTGTGACTTCACTAGGTTTTGCAACGATACAATTTCCTGCAGCAATTGCTGGAGCAATTTTCCAAGTAAACAAATACAAAGGTAAATTCCAAGGAGAAATACAACCGACAACTCCTAAAGGTTGACGTAAGGTAAAATTCACAGCATCTAACCCAACACTTTCATGACTTTCTGATGAAAACTGAGTAATCGCTTTGGCAAAAAAATTAAAATTAGAAGCAGCTCTTGGAATATCTACAGACCTCGCCAATGACATAGGCTTTCCGTTGTCTTTCGATTCAGCTACAGCAAATTCGTCTAACTTTTCTAGTAACAAATCGGAGATTTTTAAAAGAATTTTTGAACGTTCTTCTAACGAAGTATTGCTCCAACTTGGAAATGTTTCTTTTGCAGCTTGATAGGCTTTTTCTAAATCTTCTAAATTTGAATTCGGAATTTGACCATATACTTCTCCAACCGAAGGATTGTAATTATCTAACCAATCATTCGAAATTGGATTAACAAATTGACCGTTGATGTAGTTTTTTATGTTCATTTGTAATGAATTTAATAATTCTCTAACCTTTTGTAAAAAAATTTATCTCTTTCCTCTTTATCAAATCTATCAATATCAAAAAAGTATAATCCATCAATTTGATTTAGCGAATCACGTTTAAATTTTAATACAAGATCGTTATCTAACAACCACATTAATGAATCTTTTGCTCTCTCTTGAAGCATCAATCCTTCAAATTGAACATTAGAATTATTAGTTCCAGCAAAAATCATAAACATTACATCATGCTTTTTTTCTAGTTTTATGATTTGAGGATTCCCTTGTTCTTTATAAACACCTGGATATTCATCTACATTATGATTAGGATAATCTAGTTTAAATTGTTTGATGACTGCAGGCAGCTCAGATGTATCATTAAGCACATCTCTAATGATTAGATAGCACAAAATAGTATGACTTTTCACCAATCCAATAACTGACTGATGATACTGCAATAAAACTTTATTGGATACTAATTGTCTTCTGTTTGTTTCCGATTTTAAGAAATAATCTTTTACTTCCTTAGTTTTTTCTCCCTTTAACCAAAAACCTTCCATCCAATTGTATTTCTTAAACAAAGAAGATCTATAAGTTAAAGTCTCATTTTTTAATTCACTTTGAGTATCCGTTAAGAATCCTGCATTTTCTATGTACAAGCGATTTAGATTAAACATTAGCACATCATACTCTTTGGGAATAACTGATATTTGATTTTTTAAATTTAAAAAAGACTGATTGCTCTGGACAAACTTATCGTAAGTCAATGTTGCATTGCCCAATTTTCCTAAATTCTTTTCAAAATAAGACAGGGGTTTTTTATTATTTAAAAATTGATCAATAAGCTTTATGTCATAATGTAAATCTTTATCAATAGGATGAATTTCTCGAACATCATTTAACAAGTCAACTTGTATTTGACATAAAGTAGTTTTGATTCTTTCTTTGTTGTCTTTTTCCTCATTCCAATTGTTAATCTGTAGTGCAATGAGAATACCAATAACCACCAACACAATTTCACCAATAGCATATTTAAAATATTTGGATGTTTTGTTTTCTATAAGGAGCGACTTTCTTAGATGTCTGAAAAACTTAATCATATTAATATGTTTTAAAACCGCAAGCGGCTATTTGCACCAAAGGTCTACAAGACCTTTGATTTTGCAAAAGCAAAATTTTGTTTCAATAATGGAAGAATTTAATCATTTATTGTTTTTTAAAAGCAGTCACTTTAATCTCCACAACTAAATCTGGATGTGGTAATTGATGTACTGCCACTGTAGTTCTTGTGGGTCCAGTTTCTTTGTCAAAAAACTCTGCATAGGCTCTATTGTAATCTGCAAAGTCGTTCATATTTACTAAAAAAGATGATACATCAACTACATCTTTTAAGCTCGCTCCTACAGTTTGTAAATTTCTGTCTATATTTTCTAAAACAGCTTTTGTTTGCAAATACGCATCTAACTTTTTAGTTCCCATTTCGTCAATAATCACAACACCTTCAATCGAATTGTCTGGTTTTCTTGAACTGGTTCCTGAAATAAAAATAAAATCTCCTACTACTTTTACATGTGGGTAGGCTCCTCTTGGTGTTACTTTTTTCATTGATTTATTGTTTGGTTGCCATTTCTAGCAATTTGATTGTAGTTCTAAAATTTCTTGTTGTTGCTATTACCTTTAGTTTTTTCTCAAACAGATTGTTTGAAAGTTTGGTTCTTGCAAATCCTGTTGGACAATAAATATAAACTATATCATCGTGAACACGAAATTGATCTTCATTAAGACCTTTAATCTCGATGCAAGTTTCCTTAGGTTTTTGATTTAAAAATACAAAAGCAACAATTTTTGGATTTTCAATTGAAAATGGATACTTAGAAATTACCCTCTCTAATTCTGGAATCTTCTTTACTAAAACTGCAATATCATATCCAAATGCATCCTGAATCGCTTTCTGGATGTTCTGGCTCACTTCACTTTTAGACTTAGTTGTCTCTAAGATTATGCTTCCGCTTTGAATGTAGGTTTGTACATGTAGATATCCAATTTTTATTAAAAGATCTCTTAGCTCTTGCATTGGAAGTTTGTTTTTTCCAGATACATTGACACCTCTTAACAAAAGAATGAATTTAGTTATCACAACATTTTAGATGCTTTTTCTTTTACCTCCTCTAACACCGTTTTTAATTGGTCAATTGATAGTTCTTTAGTGAACTCCTTTCCTTTACTTTCTAACATTTTTAAAAGTACTTTATCTTGAGCTCTTCCTCGATTCATCGCTAGATTATACCCTATATGTTCATTAAAAGTAACCAAAGAGTATTTAGAAAAATAATCTTTTGGGAAATTCTTTTCCAAATCCATTTCTAGAGTTCTTTTCTCTTTGAACAAAGGATTTGCAACATGATCTCTCATTTCATAATAATTATCAATCGCTAAATCTGCTATGGCATCAGCGTCTTTTTTTCTAACTTTTTCAAACTTTTGAAAAATTGTTTCCCAATTTTCATTTGGATTTTCGTTAAGAACCTCATCCAACACAAACACATCTTCAAACGAAGCATTCATTCCTTGACCATAAAAGGGAACAATCGCATGTGCTGCATCACCTAGTAAAAGATTGTTTTTATAAGCCCAAGGATAACATTTTACAGTGCCTAATTTTCCTGTTGGATTGTTTTCAAATTCATGTAAAATATCAGGAATCAATTCTAAAGTATCTGGAAAATCTTTTTTAAAAAATTCTGTGATTTTTTCTTTGGTGATTAAATTATCAAAATTGTATTCTCCTTCTGAATAACTCAAAAATAAGGTAACCGTAAAACTTCCATCCATATTGGGCAACGCAATTAACATATAGTTTCCACGAGGCCAAATATGCAAAAACTCTTTACTGATCAAATGATTTCCATTTTTATCAGCTGGAATCTCTAATTCTTTATAACCATGTGTTAAAAATTCCTGTGATACTTGAAACTCTGGAAATTGTTTTTCATAACTCTTTCTTAAAACTGAACCAGCACCATCAGTTCCAAAAACGGCATCTGCCTCAATAGTAAATTGCTCTTTGATTTGATAATTTTCAAACGTTGCGATTTTATTCTCAATATCAATTCCCAAACATCGATTGTTAAAATGGATGTTCACATTTTCATGTTTCTCTGCTTCGGTTAGGAGAATTCCATTTAAATCTCCACGAGAAATAGAATTAATAAACTCCCCTTCTCTTCCAGAATAGTTAGATTCAAATGTATTGGATTGATTATCGTGCATCAAACGCCCTCGCATGGGAATGCAAATTTCTCTTGCTTTTTCCTCAACACCAGCTAATCTTAAGGATTTGAATCCACGATTTGATAGGGCTAAATTGATGGATCTTCCTGCTGAAATTTCTGTTTTCCTAAGGTCAGGTCGACTTTCAAAAACTTCAACCTGAAATCCTCTTTGCGCCAAACGAAGTGCTAATAAAGAACCACACAATCCTGCACCAACGATTAGTATTTTATTTTCTTTTTTCATTTACAATAAACTTTTTAAAACCTCAACAGTTCTATAAACATCCTCAAAAGAATTGTACAAAGGAACTGGAGCAGTTCTTATCACATCTGGTTCTCTCCAATCTGTAATGATGTTATTTTTAGTTAGTTTTTGATGCAACAATTTATCAGCATTCTTTACCTGAATAGATAATTGACAACCTCTTTCTTTTGGATTGCTTGGAGTTATTATTTTAATCAAATTAGAATCGATATTATTCAATAAAAACTCAAAAAAACCTGTAAGTTTTTCTGATTTTTCTCTCAGAGCTTCCATTCCGACTGTTCCAAACAAATCTAACGATGCTTTAATGGCTGCCGTAGATAAGATTGGTGGATTGCTTAATTGCCATCCTTCAGCTCCTTTTAAAACATCAAAAGGTTGACGCATGTTAAAACGAGTCTCTTTGTTGTGATTCCACCAACCCGCAAAACGAGGTAAATCTTTATTGTTTGCATGTTTTTCATGAACAAAAATTCCAGATAAGCTTCCGGGTCCAGAATTCAAATATTTATAGGTACACCAAGCAGCAAAATCTACTCCACTGTTATGTAAATCAGGTTGTATATTTCCTGCTCCATGTGCTAAATCGATTCCAACAATGCAATCTTTTGAATGTCCTAATTCAGCTATTTTTTTAATGTCTAAATATTGTCCGGTGTAATAATTGACTCCACCAATCAATAACAATGCAATTTCATCACCTTGTTCTTCGAGAATAGATTCTAGATCTTCTGTATTTAACAATTCCTTACCTTTTCTTGGTTTCCATTCTATCAAACCTTCATCAGCATCAAAACCATGAAATTCTAATTGCGATTGAACTGCATATCGATCTGAAGGAAACGCATCACTTTCTATAACAATCTTGTATTTTGTTTTTGTAGGTTGATAAAAAGACACCATCAACAAATGTAAGTTTGTTGTTAATGTATTCATCACAACAACTTCTATAGGTTTTGCTCCGACAATTTTTGCCATATTCTCTGTCAAAAACTCATGGTAATGTATCCATGGATTTTTTGCCAACATATGACCTTCAACTCCAAAATTAGCCCAATCATCTAATTCTTGTTGTAAGTATTTTTGGGTTGTTTTTGGTTGTAATCCTAGAGAATTTCCTGTGAGATAAATCCAATCTTTTCCGTTTTTATCTTTTGGAATGTGAAATTCATTTCTATAATGAGAAAGTGAATCATTTTGATCTAGTTGTCTTGCAAATTCAAGTGAGTTTTGGTAATTCATTCAATAAAAAAATGATTGTACTCAAATATAGAACAATCATTTTTTATGATAACATTTTAGTTAATTTTTCTAGTAGAGAACTCTAAACTTTATAGTTCCAATTACATTTTTCATTGCCTTAATTACATTTTTATTGTATTCTTTGTTGATGTCTGTAATTACATATCCTACTTTGCTATCGGTTGATAGATATTGTCCTGTAATATTCAATTGAAATTCTGCTAAAACCTTATTGATATTTGCCATGACACCTGGGACGTTTTTGTGAATATGTAAAAAGCGATGAGCATCTACTTGTCTTGGTAGTCGAATATTTGGGAAATTTACAGCATCTACTGTGTTTCCAGAATTGATATATGCCATGATTTTATTCGGCACAAAATCTGCAATATCTTTTTGCGCCTCTAATGTACTCCCACCAACATGTGGAGTTAAAATTACATTGTCTAAACCTTGCAGTTCTGTGTAATAATCTCCATTAGATTTTGGTTCTTCAGGATACACATCTACTGCAGCACCTCCTAATTTTTTTGAAATTAAAGCTTCTTTCAAAGCTAAAATATCTACAACAAAACCTCGTGATAAATTGACCAAGTAAGCACCTTCTTTCATACTTGAAATTTCTTCTTTTCCAATAAAGTTTTTATTGGCAGGATTGTCATCTACATGCAATGTAACAATATCAGATATAGATAATAGCTCATGCAAATCTTCTATTTTGGTTGCATTTCCTAGAGCTAAACGATCTTCAACATCATAATAGTAAACATCCATTCCTAGAGCTTCGGCCAAAACAGATAATTGTTTTCCTATGTTTCCATATCCAATAATTCCTAATTTTTTTGCTCTAACTTCATACGAGTTTTCCGCTGTCTTATTCCATTTTCCTTGATGTAACTCAGTGCTTCTTTGAAAAACAGAACGCATTAATATGATAATTTCTCCAATAGCTAATTCTACAACAGAACGTGTATTACTGTAAGGAGCATTAAATACAACCACTCCATTTTCTTTACATTCTTCTAAATCTATTTGTTTGGTTCCTATACAAAAAGCACCAACAACCATTAATTTATTTGCAGATTCAAGCACTTTTTTGGTGACTTGGGTTTTAGAACGAATCCCTAAAACATGTACTCCTTGCAACTTTTCAATCAATTCATCTTCTGATAAACTAGTCTTGACGGTTTCTACTGTAAAACCATCAGTAGACAATTTTTCAAAAGCATCTGGATGCACATTTTCTAACAATAATATTTTTATTCTATTTTTTGGATATGATATATTTCTTGGAAGTTTATTCACATACAAGAATTCGTCAAGACTTGGAGTAATGTGGTCTGCGTTTTCAATAGTTTTTTCTCTTTCAACATTTTCTGTGTACGCAAAAAACTTATCTGCTACTCCAGCTTCTTTGGTTACATAATCACTATATCCATCTCCTATAACCTGAACTTCACCTTCTAAATCTAAGTCTTGTAAACATTTAATTTTTCCATTGTGAGTTGACAAGATATTAGCAGAATCAAAACCAACTATAACACCATTTTCATCATACTCAAATGTATTTGCATAGACTCTTTTTGATGGTATCTTATATTCTTTAACAATATCATCTATAAACTCTTTAAAACCACAAGAAATTACATAAATATCATTTGAATATTGCTCGAAGAATTCTTTATTTCTCTCAATAGATGGAGAAACTTTTTTCTTTAATTCTTCAATCAACAACGGTAAATCAGATTTGTTTGCTTTTAAAAGCTTGATTCTTCTTTCCAAGGATTCTGTAAACGAAATGGAACCATCAATTCCTTGATTGGTGATTTCAATAATTTCGTCAATTATTTCCTCTTTTTTTGGATTTCTAGCCAACGTAATTTCAGCTAAAACATCCAATGCCTCAACCTGCGTTAAAGTGCTATCAAAGTCAAAAACAAAACTTCTTTTAATTTCTACCATTGTGTTTATAATGAGCTATAAACATACAAAATGAAGCGAACAATTAACTTAGATTTGATTAGTTTTTACGATAACATTTTCACAAGTTATCAACTAAAAAAGAAGAAGTAAAATCCACCAAAAAATGGGTATAGATTCCACCCAAAATGAACTGTAATAAGTAGATTGGTTTTCTTTTGATCGCATTAAGAAAAATAACATCACAAAACTGACGGCTAAAAATACATTTCTAGTTATGAGAGAATCTGTAATTAAAAATTCAAATACCAATGCAAAAAGTAACAATGCAAAACCCACTTTTTTTGTTTGCTCAATACCAATTTTCTGCGGTAGTGTTTTGATGTCTTTTAAATCTAGCATCATATCTCGAATTTCAAAAGGAAGAATAAGAACCAAAACCACCAAGACTCTTTGAATAGAAGATAAAATAAGTTCTGAAGAAAATTCATTTTCTACAACTAACATTGGAATTGTTGCTGTGACCAAAGACCAAACAATAGCCACTATAAATATTTTAAGGTAGCCAACCTTTCGTAAACTTTTTTGAAACCCACCTAAAAAAGGAACAATATATAATATGGTTATCAATACTAATGGTATGAAATATAAAAGAGCATTTATTGGTAATAACCAGGCATAATAACACAAAAAACAAAAACAAACAAAAGAGAAAATCTGAATGATTTTTAGATTGTTTGTTAAGCTTTTATGGTAAAATTTAGCAACACCTGCATACTTAACAAAATTGTAACCAGATATGGTTGCAAAAAAGGTAAAGTAATTTAAGTTTTGGTTGTAATCAATTTCAAAGTAATGTTCTGTAATCCTTACAAGAGCGTATACTGATAATGCTACGTGAATACTTGCATTGATGTAAAAATTGAAAAGTTTTTTAACCATCGACATGATACAAAAATAGACAATCTTTTATCAACAAAGTTTTGTTGATTACATCATCAATTTTTTTGATTCTAGTCGAATTTTCTCATTCAATTTTTCATTATTTTTGATACGCTATTTAAAAACACATATTCATGAATACAAATTCGTTTCAAAGAAGACATATTGGACCTAATGAAGCTGAACAAAACGAAATGTTGGAAGCCATTGGAATTGATAGTTTAAACACCTTAATAAAAGAAACAGTTCCGAGTGATATTTTATTAAAAGATTCTATGGACTTAAAACCTCCTATGAGTGAATATGAATATTTAAATCATATTGAAGAACTTTCTAAGAAGAATAAAGTTTTCAAATCTTACATCGGTTTAGGATATCATGAAGCAATTCTACCGAGTGTAATTAAAAGAAATATTTTAGAAAATCCGGGTTGGTATACTGCCTATACTCCTTATCAGGCAGAAATTGCTCAAGGAAGATTAGAGGCTTTACTAAACTTCCAAACCATGATTTGTGATTTAACAGGAATGGAATTAGCAAATGCTTCACTGTTAGATGAATCTACTGCTGCTGCAGAATCTATGGCATTGTTGTTTGATGTACGAGAAAGAGCTCAGAAGAAAGCAGGTGTTTGTAAATTCTTTGTTTCTAAAGAAATATTACCACAAACTCTTTCAGTATTACAAACTAGATCCATTCCTATTGGTGTAGAATTGGTTGTTGGAAATCATGAAGATTTTGACTTTTCAAATGAATTTTTTGGAGCTATTGTTCAATATCCAGGAAAACACGGTCAAGTTTATGATTACACTGACTTTATTGGAAGAGCAAATGCAAACGGAATTAAAGTAGCTGTTGCTGCAGATATATTATCGTTAGTAAAATTAAAAGCTCCTGGAGAATTTGGTGCTGACGTAGTTGTAGGTACTACACAACGTTTTGGAATTCCTTTAGGATATGGAGGACCTCATGCTGGATATTTTGCAACCAAAGAGAAATACAAAAGAAATATTCCTGGACGAATTATAGGAGTTACAAAAGATAGAAACGGTGATAGAGCTTTACGTATGGCTTTACAAACTCGTGAACAACACATTAAAAGAGAAAAAGCAACATCAAATATTTGTACTGCTCAAGTATTATTAGCTGTTATGGCAGGAATGTATGCTGTTTTTCATGGAAAAGATGGAATTAAATTCATTGCAGATTCTGTTCACAAAAGCACAACAACATTAGCAAATGCTTTATCTAACATAGGTTTTGAACAAACCAATTCTCATTATTTTGATACCATTGAAATTAAAGCAGAAGCTAAAGTTTTAAAACCTGTTGCTGAAGCCAATGAAATCAACTTTAATTATATTGATAATAACACAGTTTCTATATCTGTAAACGAAACAGTTGGACTGAAAGAAATCAATGAAATTGTTTCTGTTTTCACAGAAGCCTTCAATATCGATTCAGCAACAATTACTGATTTTAAAGAAGCTGATGTGATTCCAGATTTAGCCAAAAGGAATACTTCATTCTTAGACCACGAAGTTTTCAACTCTTTTCAGTCAGAAACTGAAATGATGCGATATATCAAACGATTAGAGCGTAAAGATTTAGCATTAAACCATTCTATGATTTCTTTGGGATCTTGTACAATGAAGTTAAATGCAGCCTCAGAAATGCTTCCATTAAGCTTAGCAAATTGGGGAAATATTCATCCTTTTGTTCCTTTAAATCAGGCTGAAGGATATCAATTAGTTCTAAAAAAATTAGAAGAGCAGTTAAATGAAATTACTGGTTTTGCTGGTACCTCATTGCAACCAAACTCTGGAGCTCAAGGAGAGTTTGCTGGATTGATGACAATAAGAGCTTACCATCAAAACAACGGAGATCATCATAGAAATATTTGCTTAATTCCCGCCTCTGCTCACGGTACAAATCCTGCTTCTGCTGTGATGGCTGGAATGAAAGTTATTGTAACTAAAACTGCAGAAAACGGAAATATTGACCTTGATGATTTGCAATCAAAAGCATTAGAACACAAAGATAATTTGGCAGCATTAATGGTTACTTACCCTTCTACTCATGGTGTGTATGAAAGTGAAATAAAAAAAATCACTCAAATTATTCATGATAATGGAGGTCAAGTATACATGGATGGAGCAAATATGAATGCACAAGTTGGGTTAACAAATCCTGCAACCATTGGAGCTGATGTTTGCCACTTAAATTTACACAAAACATTTGCAATACCACATGGTGGTGGTGGACCTGGAGTTGGACCTATTTGTGTAGTTCCTCAATTGGTTCCTTTTTTACCAACAAATCCTGTGATTCCCACTGGAGGAGAGCATGCAATTACATCTATTTCTGCTGCTCCTTGGGGTAGTGCATTGGCTTGTTTAATTTCTTACGGATATATTCAGATGCTAGGATCAAAAGGATTAACAGAATCTACTGTGGTTTCTATTTTAAATGCCAATTATATAAAAGAACGTTTAGATGGCCATTATCCAACATTATATACTGGAGAAAATGGGAGAGCAGCTCACGAAATGATTATAGATTGTAGAGCTTTTAAAGAAAACGGAATTGAAGTTGTAGATATTGCTAAACGATTGATGGATTATGGATTTCATGCTCCTACTGTTTCATTTCCAGTTGCTGGAACTATGATGATTGAACCTACAGAATCTGAAAACAAGGCTGAGTTGGACCGTTTTTGTGAAGCGATGATTTCTATTAGAAAAGAAATTGCTTTTGCTACAAAAGAAGAGCCAAATAATACTCTTAAGAATGCTCCTCACACGTTAGCTATGCTAACAAATGATGAATGGGATTTTCCTTACTCTAGACAAGAAGCAGCATTTCCTTTAGATTTTGTTTCAGATAATAAGTTTTGGCCAACTGTAAGAAGAGTTGATGAAGCTTTTGGTGATAGAAACTTAATCTGTTCTTGCAATCCTATTGAAGATTACATGGAAGTATAAGATTAATTACACACAATAAAAAAAGCCTCGACAATGTCGAGGCTTTTTTTGTATGAATCACAAAATTACTTTTTGAATTTCGCGTATTTGTTTTTGAACTTATCAATTCGTCCAGCTGTATCAACTAACTTAGATTTACCAGTGTAAAATGGATGAGATGTTCTAGAAATCTCTAATTTTACTAAAGGATACTCAGTTCCATCAACATCTAACGTTTCTTTTGTGTTCGCAGTAGATCTTGTTAAAAACACATCTCCGTTAGACATATCCTTAAAAGCTACCATTCTGTAATTTTCTGGGTGTATTCCTTTTTTCATTTTCTCTTACTTTTAAATACTTTTGTTATTAATGATAAGATAAAGTTGGTAAAGCTTTTTCTTAAATTTCTCTTACAGCCAGAGTTTGCTCTAAGAGGACGCAAATTTAACCCTTTTTTTTATTCTACAAATAATATTATTATTTTATTTGTATAAAATCAGAATCTATGAAGCTATTTAAGCAAATCTTTATTTTATTACTGACAGTTAACATATTAGCTTCTTGTAGTACCTCTTACAAATTTACAATTAACACAAAGAAAAAGACGGTTTTAGAAGAAGAAATCTCTATTAGTGTTTCAGAAAAAAATGGAACTGCTATTTCTAAGGCTTTATTTTATATCAATGGAAAAGAAATTCCGTCATCAAATTTAAAAGCTTCACTCAATACAAGTACCTATGGTGTTGGTAAACATTTAATTTCTGTTATGATATATTACGGTGATGGGAAAAGCAAGAAGATCAATAACTCTTTTGAGGTATTTGCATCAAGTCCACCAGAAATATATTCATTCAAGTTAATTAAATCATATCCCCATGATAATAAAGCGTATACTCAAGGTTTAGAATATCACAAAGGATATTTGTATGAAAGTACTGGAAAAAATGGTCAATCTTCTTTAAGAAAAGTAGAATTAAAAACTGGAAAAGTTTTGCAAAAAATAGATTTAGACAAAAAGTATTTTGGTGAAGGAATGACAATTTTTAATGATAAAATTTATCTTCTCACTTGGAAATTTAGCAAAGGTTTTGTGTATGATTTGGAAACTTTTAAATTGGAAAAAGAGTTTAAATATAATAGAAGTATTGAAGGCTGGGGATTAACACATAGTGAGACTGAACTTATAAAATCTGACGGAACACATAAAATCTGGTTTTTAGACCCAGAAACTCAAAAAGAGAAAAGATTTATTCAAGCTTATACCAATAAAAGAAGTGTTGATGAGTTGAATGAGCTAGAATTGGTAAATGGAAAAATCTATGCTAATAAATGGCAAAAAAACTCTATGGTTATAATTGATCCTAACACTGGAATTGTAGAAGGAGTAGCTGATTTAGAAGCTTTGAAAAATATTGTTAGCAAAACTCAAAAGTTAGATCCAACTGATGATGTTCTCAATGGAATTGCTTATGATTCTGATAATAATCGTTTGTTTGTTACTGGGAAAAATTGGAATACATTATTCGAAATTGAGTTGATAAAAAAATAAACTATTTAATTAAGAGTTATAGTAACTATAATGCGTAAAATTTTAGGAATTCTTCTTGTTTTCACCATCATTCTTATAGGTTCTTGTAGAAAGGATTTTTCTACAGTTCCAAGTTCTGGAGGTCTTTTGTTTTCAAAAGATACAGTGTATTTAGACACTATTTTTACAAATATTGGTTCAGCTACTTACAATCTAAAAGTTTATAATAACAGTAATGAAGATATTACGATTCCAATAGTTCAATTAGAAAATGGTCAAAATTCAAACTATCGATTGAATGTTGATGGACTTCCTGGAAAATCCTTTAACAATGTTGATATTCTAGCCAAAGACAGCATTTTTATTTTTGTAGAAACTACAATTGATATCAATTCAGTTCCAGACCCTTTGTATACAGATAGAATAATCTTTGATCAAGGAGATAATATGCAAGATGTAGATTTGGTGACTTTAGTTAAAGACGCACATTTTATTTATCCAGGAAGAGATGCTATTTCTATGGAAATTGATGAATTGACTTTGGGTGGTGAACCAACAGAAATACAAGGTCGATTTTTAGAAGATTCAGAACTCAATTTTACGGATGTCAAACCCTATGTTATTTATGGTTACGCAGCAGTTGGTGATACAAAAACATTAACTATTGATGCTGGAGCTAGAATTCATTTTCATGCTAATTCTGGATTAATTATTGACAATGGCGGGAAAATTGAAGTAAATGGAACTCAAGAAAACAGAGTTGTTTTTGAAGGAGATCGATTAGAAAATGCTTTCAGTACTATCCCTGGTCAATGGGGAACAATTTGGTTGCGTGAGGAAAGTGTTGCAAATACTATCAACTATGCAATTATAAAAAATGGAGTTATTGGATTGTTGACTGATGGTATTTCTAATTTCTTGACTAAAAACGTAACGATTAGCAATACTGAAATTTTCAATCATTCAAATTTTGATGTCCTTGCTAGAGAATCTAAGATTGATAGTTACAATTCTGTTTTTGGAAGCGCAGGTCAATCATCAGTAGCATTAACAGAAGGTGGAAACTACAATTTTACACATTGTACTTTTGCTAATTTTTGGAACAGTGGTTTACGACCTTTACCTTCTGTTTTGGTCAATAATTTTTTAGCATTTACTGACGATACAGGACAAGATATTGTTGAACCCAAAGATTTAGTCGCTGCAAACTTTATCAATTGTATAATTGATGGAAATCAAAATATTGAATTTATTGCAGATCGAGTTGATGGAGGAATTTTTAATTTTTCTGTTTCTAATTCGATGATTCAGTTTAATGATGTAGGTGATACATTTATCGATATTACTGAAATGGATTTCACGAATACAGTTTTTTACAACGGTATTTTATTAAATGGAAATCCAAATTTTAGAGAACAAAGACTCAATGATTTTATCATTGGTGCTGATAGTGATGCCATTGGAATTGGAAATACGAATGCAGCTGGAATGTTTCCTTTAGATATTCTAGGAGTTGATAGAACTTCAAATCCAGATTTAGGAGCTTTTCAACATATTATCTTTTAATACCTCAACAAATTTTTCTTTTTCATCTATAAAAATAGCTATGGATTTAGCTTTTTTCTTTAATCCATAAATTCCTCTTATAACCATTTCTTGGTGAAAGTGAATCACAACATTGTGCTCTCCTATTTTACCTAAAGGAGAAAAAGGAATAATTGATTTATCTTCTGGTAAATCTTTGGTGTTAATTTCAAAAGATTTAATGTCTTTAAAACCAATTTTTACATCCGAAAAGAAACCATATTTTAAATGAATTAGATTGTTATCTAAGTCTATGAAAATTGGTCTTTGTAAAATTGATTTTGCCAAAGCAAAAATTTGAATAGCAGTATAAGCACTCAAACAAGTAATAATCCATCCTAAAATAACATTCCATGAAACCAACAATGAATGAAGCGCAAATGTTTCTCCAACAATAACGAGTGTAAATCCAATTAAAATAGAGAAAAGTGCATTCTTTTTATGATAAGTAAATTCGTTCTGTTGTAAGGGTTTCTTTTTCCAAACAAAGAACCCATAATAAAACATAGATATTTCTGTCGTAATTATTAAGGCTAATGTTTTTGGGAAAACAGACTTTGTTGTTACTAATAAAGTTGAATAAAAGTCTTCTTTTGATTTATTATCTTTAAAAGCTTTTATGGTTTTAACTGTTTTAAAAACTACAAAACTCAGAACAGCTAATTCTATACAAGGCAATACAAAAAACTTAAAATTATCTAAGTAATATTGATTTTCTTTTGGAAGAAAAATTGAGGCTATTATCAACCCGCCAACAAAAACTGTAAAAACAGTAAACTTTGATATCTGCTTTTTTCTAATTGCTAAAAAATACAACAATGGAATTATTAAAAGGAAGTCAAAAGTTAATGCTAACGAAAACAAACTAGCATTATTTACAAACCATTTAGAATTGATAAAAAGAATAAAAAAAGACCAAAGAGTTAAAGGTATTAAAAATGGATAAAGCTTATTTAATTTTTGTAAAATCATAAAGATTCATTTCTACTTATTAGTAGGTATACAGATGCAATTGTTACAAGTATCTAAGTTTATTATTCTTTATAAACCTTACCTTCTTTCATTACAAAAACAACATTTTCCATAGTTTTTATATTTTTAGTTGGATCATCATTAACAGCAATAATATCTGCAAAAAATCCTTTTTGAATTTGACCAATTTCATTGTTCATTTTTAAAATTTTTGCGTTGGTTATTGTTGCAGATTGAAGCGTTTCCATAGCTGGCATACCAGCCTCTACCATATAGCCAAATTCTTTACCATTTTTTCCATGATCGAAAACTCCTGCATCTGTACCAAATGCAATTCCAACTCCTTTTTTGTAGGCTCTTGAAAAAGTTCCTTGAATTTGAGGACCTACTGCTAATGCTTTTGGAACAACTATTTCTGGATAAAATCCGGGTATTTTTGCTTTCTCTTCTACTTCTTTTCCAGCAGTTATTGTTGGAACTAAATAGGCATCATATTGTTTCATCAATTCCATAGTTTTATCACTCATGTAAGTACCATGTTCAATTGTTTTTACACCACCAACAACTGCTCTTTGCATACCTAAATCTCCATGAGCATGAGCAGCTACATGCATTCCATAATCTTTTGCTGTTTGAGTAATGGTTTTGACCTCCTCTATTGTAAACTGAGCATTGTCTCCACTTTTAGCAACACTTAAAACACCTCCAGTTGCGGTAATTTTTATTACATCAGCTCCATTTTTGTATCGCTGTCTTACTGCTTTTTTAGCATCTTCAACACTATTAACAACACCTTCTTTAGGACCTGGATCTCCAATCAAATCTCTATTACCTCCATTGGTTGGGTCTCCATGACCACCTGTAGAAGCAATAAACTGACCCGCAGTAAAAATCCTTGGCCCGGGAATTTTTCCTTTATTAATTGCATTTCTAACAGAAATATTAACACCAGTACCTCCTAAGTCTCTTACAGTTGTAAAACCAGCTAGCAAAGTTTTCTCTACATAACCGACAGCGTTTAAAGCAATATCAGATTCATTTAAAATATATTCTTCCAATCTTGTATTAGGATTAAACTCTTGCTCTATATGGACATGCATATCTATGAGCCCCGGCATGACAACCTTATTTCTCATATCAATTACTTTGTCTTTCAGAGATTTAGATGATATAAATCCATCTCTAATTCCACTAATTTTTTTTCCATTAACAATGATGGTTTTATTTTTATGAATCTTTCCAGATTTAGTGTCTATTAATTTACCACAATGAATGTAGGTGGTTTGAGCAATTAAAAAAGTAGTAAAAAAGATAAAGCAAAAGGATAAGATTGATTGTTTCATTGTAAAAATTTTGTTCCTAAATGTACAAAAATTTAAGTAGCTTGCTTTCTTTAATAGATGGAAGAAATTTATATGAAAAACGTAGTAATTACTGGAACTAGTAGAGGGATTGGTTATGAAATGGCTCAACTTTTTGCTCAACAAGGACATCAAGTTTTAGCCCTATCAAGAAATTCAAAGCCAATTGAAAGTCTTGGTCTGGAAAACATACAAACCATGTCTTTGGATTTGTCTGATTCTGAACACATCAATTCAGTGAAAGATTATATTTCAGATCACTGGGAAAGAGTTGATATAGTTATTCATAATGCCGGCTATCTAGTCAACAAACCTTTTACAGAACTCTCTGAAGAGGATTTTTTAACTGTCTATCATGTAAATGTTTTTGGTGTTGCAAAGTTGAATCAAGTATTAATTCCTTTTATGAAAAACGGTTCTCATGTGGTTACTATTAGTAGTATGGGTGGAATACAAGGAAGCTTAAAATTTCCAGGATTAGCAGCTTATAGTTCTGCAAAAGGCGCAGTAATTACATTATCAGAATTGTTAGCAGAGGAATATAAAGAGCAGGGAATTGCTTTTAATGTTTTGGCTTTAGGTGCTGTGCAAACTGAAATGCTTGAAGAGGCTTTCCCTGGTTATAAAGCGCCACTTTCAGCTATTCAAATGGCTAAATATATTACCAATTTTACATTGACTGGTAATGCTTTGTATAACGGAAAAGTATTACAAGTATCTAGTTCTACACCTTAAATGAAAGAGCTTTACAAATTTGTTCCTGAAAATTCTATTCATTCTTTGAAAGAAATTTTAGATAGAGAAAACATTTCAATAAAAATTGTCAATCAGAGACAAACAAAACATGGTGACTTTAGAAAATTAGCGAATGGTCACTTTCAAATTACGATTAATAATAATTTAAATACACAACAGTTTTTACTTACCTTAATTCATGAAATTGCTCATTATGTAACATTTCAAAAATTTGGTCGAGTAAAACCTCATGGTAAAGAATGGAAACTAGCTTTTCAACATTTAATGCTACCTTTTCTATCGCCAACAATTTTTTCTAATAATGTCTTGCCTTATCTTGCAAATTATTTGAAAAATCCAAAAGCTAGTACAGATAGTGATGTGAATTTATCGTTAGCTTTACGAAATCACACACCTGAATCAGGAAAGAGTTTTATCTTTGAAATTCCTTTGAACTCTCAATTTGTATTCAAAAACAAACTTTACAAAAGAGGTCAAAAAAGAAGAACTCGTTTTGAATGTATAGAATTAGAATCAAAACGAACATATTTATTTAATCAAAACGCAGAAGTCATTCTTTATGAAGAATAAACAATACTACGCAGTAATTATGGCAGGTGGAGTCGGATCTCGATTTTGGCCTGTTAGCACTCAAAATTTCCCAAAGCAGTTTCATGATATGTTAGGAACTGGAGATTCTCTAATCCAAAAGACATTTCATCGAATTAATAATTTAGTTCCCTCTGAAAACATACTCATTGCCACAAATAAAAAATACAAAAGTTTAGTTTTAGAACAACTTCCCAAAACAACTGAAAATCAACTTTTATTAGAACCCGCAATGAGAAATACAGCTCCTTGTATTCTTTATGCAGCTTTAAAAATTTATGATCAAAATCCAGATGCTGTGATGCTTGTAGCTCCATCAGATCACTGGATAGATAATGAACCAGAATTTGTAAAAAACATCGAAACATCTTATAAAGCTTGTAGTGAGAGAGATATTTTAATGACATTAGGTATTCAACCCAATTCTCCCAATACAGGTTATGGATACATTCAATTTGAAGACAATTCAACAGAAATAAAAAAAGTAAAAAACTTTACTGAAAAACCAGATTTAGAAACTGCAAAAAAGTTTCTAGATAGTGGAGATTATTTATGGAATGCTGGAATTTTTGTTTGGTCTGCCAAAAGTATTATCAAAGCTTTTCAAGAATTATCACCAGAAATGTTAGATTTATTTCAAGTCCAAAATACATACAATACAGATAATGAGATCTCATTTATTGAATCTAATTATGAAAAAGCAGAAAATATATCTATTGACTTTGGTATTATGGAAAAAGCACCCAATGTTCATGTGTTACCTGTTGAATTTGGTTGGAATGATTTAGGAACCTGGGGATCTCTATATAATAAACTTGATAAAGATTCAGACAATAATGCAACTGTAGGTTCAGATACTATCTTCAGAGATTCAAGCGGAAATATGATAAGAACCCAATCAGGTAAACGAGTTGTCATTCAAGGTCTAAATGACTATATTGTGATAGAAAAAGAAGATGTTTTACTTATTTGTCCAAAAGAAAATGAACAAGACATCAAACAAATTGTCTCTCAAGTAAAAAGTGAATTTGGAGACGATTTTGTATAAATCAATATATGGAAAACAATCAGCAATCAGATCAATCTCAAGAAAATGTAAAAAAGGAGTTTAAAAGTTTTGCATCTAGTCTTAAAGAGTTTTTTGTAGAGCTTTTAGATATTAGAGAAGGAACTGATAAACAGGAAACCATTCAAAAAATAAAGGATAGTATTTCCATGAAAGGTCATACAGCTTGGATTCTTGTTTTTTCAATTATAATTGCATCAATTGGTTTGAATGTTAGTTCTACCGCAGTTGTAATTGGTGCCATGTTAGTTTCTCCTTTAATGGGTCCTATTTTAGGAGTTGGATTGTCTATTGGGATAAATGATATAGATACTTTAAAACGCTCTTTGATCAATCTGGGTATTATGGTTGGATTGAGTGTTGTAACTTCTTTACTTTTTTTTAGCATTCCACTGTTTCAAGATTTGACACCAGAAATTGAAGCAAGAACAGCACCTGATGTAAGAGATGTTTTAATTGCTATTGCAGGTGGTTTAGCACTTATAATTGCATTAAGTAGACACAAAGAAATTACAACTGTAATTGCAGGTATTGCAATTGCTACAGCTTTAATGCCTCCATTGTGTACAGCTGGTTATGGTTTAGCCGTTGGAAATTTATCTTTTTTTGGAGGAGCTATGTTTTTGTTTATCATCAATGCAGTTTTTATTGCTTTAGCAACTTTTGTTATAGTAAAGTTTCTTCGTTTTCCGATGAAAAAATATATCAATTCTGCCAATAGAAAACGTATTGCTCAATTAGCTTCATTTGTTGCGGTTATTATTTTTTCATTTAGTATTTATCAATTCTACTTGTTATTTCAAGAGAATAATTACAAGCAAAATGGAGAACGTTTTATCAATGATTTAAAGAGTTCGACTGGAGCTGGTGTAATTGACAAAGTTATTGATCCAAAAAAGAAATCAATTAACTTAGTTGTCCTAGGAAAA
The DNA here is from genome assembly GCA_965660845.1 of Flavobacteriaceae bacterium. Lineage (GTDB taxonomy): Bacteria > Bacteroidota > Bacteroidia > Flavobacteriales > Flavobacteriaceae > Polaribacter. The sequence goes on along the minus strand of CBFIBH010000001.1, from coordinate 649,241 downwards.
AATTTAAGTCAAGAAGAACAAAATGAATGGAGAGGAAAGTTAACTCTCTATAGCTTGGAAGAAACTGTTTTTACGATTACACAAGATGATGAAAATCTGGCTCTAATAGATAAGGTAAAATCAATAGAAGATTTATATGTAAAAAATCAAAAATTGATTGCTTCAAAAGAAGAAAGTTTACAAGAAAAAGATAAAAAAATTAGAGAATTAGGTGATGCTCTTAGCTCTTTGACTCAAAAACAAATTCCTTTCTTACAAGTAAGTCAGGAAGCAAAAATTAATTATGAAGGTTTAGTTTCATTGAGCTTCTCAAACATGTTAGTTACAAATTTTAAAAAAATTGATACAATTCCAGTTGCTAGCATAACCTGGTTAGATTCTTTAGCTGAAGAAAAGAAAGTTGATGATAAATTAGCCCTTTGGTTAAAAACTAGGTTGAGTTTAGATACGCTAGTTTTGAAAAGAGATTAGCTTATTCAAGCTCAATCTTATCAATGATTAATTGAAAATTCTCTTTCTTTTTGTTGCCAATTAGAAATGCTAATTCTTCTATCTCTTTCCCAGAAAAGTTTTTCATTCTTAGTTTTCTACCTCTAAATTGAGAAACCATTTCATTTAAATTCAAACTAACAACCTCCCAATTACCAGAAGTTTGAAACTGTATTACATATGAGTGGTAATCATACCTGTTTTCTTTTAATCGAAACTGATATTTTTTCCCATCTCCTTTTAATCGAATTTTAAATTTAGAATAATCATAAATTTTTCTTGGCATAAAATTATATCTCACTGAAGAAAATCCACCGTTATTTTCAAGAGATACTTTTCCTTCAAAAACTCCATCACCGTTTTCATTTACAAAAAATCTTCCATCTGATTTACCACCCATAACAACATCATCTACTACTCTCCAGTTCTGTATACTAGACTCTTTAGAAAAATCAAATAAAACCATGTTTGAAAGCTGAATAAAAAGAATGAAAATTATTGAAAACCTCATTTAAAAGAATATTTACTAACAGAACAAAATTACAGCTTATGTTCCTTAGAAAAACGTTAAAAATTTATTTAGAAGTTGAATTTACTTCATAAAAAAACTCCAGATTGTAATCTGGAGTTTAAAATGTGACCGGGCTGGGGCTCGAACCCAGGACCCTCTCCTTAAAAGGGAGATGCTCTACCAACTGAGCTACCCGGTCTACTTTTTCTTAGCGGGTGCAAATATATAAGCATTTATTCAAAAATCAAACTAAATAATTATTAGTTTTCGTTTAAATATGCTGTTCTTACTTTCTTAAATAATTGTGAGCTATAAACAAAGTCTACAACAGACTCATTGTCAGTTTTAAAAATATCCTGACTAGTTCCTTCCCAAGCTTTTTTTCCTTCTTGTAGAAAGACAATTTTTTGACCAATTTCCATCACAGAGTTCATGTCGTGAGTGTTGATTACGGTAGTAATATTATACTCGTGGGTTATTTCTTGAATCAAATTATCAATAACTATGGCGGTTCTAGGATCTAAACCAGAGTTTGGTTCGTCGCAAAACAAGTATTTTGGATTCATGACTATACCTCTTGCAATAGCTACTCTTTTTTGCATTCCTCCAGAAAGTTCTGCTGGAAATTTTTGATTAGAGTTCTCTAAGTTAACTCTTTTTAATACTTCATTCACTCTATCTAACATTTCCTCATCTGTCATTTTAGTGAACATTTTTAAAGGGAACATAACATTCTCTTCAACTGTCTGTGAATCGAATAAAGCACTTCCTTGAAATACCATTCCAATTTCTTTTCTCCAGTTTCTTCTTTCTTCTGTAGTAAAATCAATACTATTTCTACCATCAAAGAAAATACTTCCTTTTTCGGGCACATGTAATCCAATTAGGGTTTTAAGAAATACTGTTTTACCAGAACCACTTTGACCAATAATAAGTGATGTTTTACCAGCATCAAAGTTAGCATCAATCCCTTTTAAAACCTGGACACCTCCAAAACCTTTATATAAATCTTTTACTTCAATCATTAGGTTAATAACATTTGAGTTAAGAAATAGTTTGCAATAACAATTAGAATGATTGTCCAAACAACAGATTGTGTACTCGCTTTTCCAACTGCTATAGAACCTCCTTTGACATAATATCCATGATAGGATGGAACAGTTGCTATGATAAAAGCAAATACCAATGTTTTTAATAAAGCATATTGAATTAAAAACGGATTAAAATCTGATTGTACACCGTAAATAAAATCAACATAAGAGAAAATTCCTGATGTAACTCCAGCCACATAACCTCCAAAGATTCCTAAAAACATAGCTAATGTAATTAGGAAAGGGTAAAATAAAACTGTAGCTATAATTTTTGGAAGTACTAAATGATTGAGAGAGTTTATTCCCATAACTTCTAGCGCATCGATTTGTTCTGTCACTCTCATGGTTCCAATACTTGAAGTTATATAAGAACCGACTTTTCCAGCTAAAATAATAGAGCAAAATGTAGGTGCAAACTCAAGAATAACAGATCTTTTGGTTGCAAATCCTATTAAATATTTTGGTATGAATGGACTTTCAATATTCAATGCAGTTTGTAATGCAATTACACCTCCTATGAAAAAAGATATAAACATAATAATCCCAAGAGACTTTAGACCCAACTCATCAATTTCTCGCATTATTTGAGACCAAAAAATCTTGAACTTTTGAGGCCTTTTAAAAACTTGCCCCAACATCATAAAGTACTTACCCGTATGACTAACGTAGTTCATCCAATTAATTTGTGCTAAAGTATTAAAATATCATTAATGCATTGTAAAGTAATAGATAGGAAACTGAAAAATATTTACCTTTGAGTGAATCTTATCAAATTACCTTCTTAATGAAAAGAATCTTAATTTTTCTAGTTGCTATTACAACACTTATTAATTGTGAAAAGAATCACAAACCTCAAGAACTTAAAAGACCCAAACTAGTAGTTGGAATTGTTGTTGACCAAATGAGATATGATTACTTAACACGCTTTTACAATCGTTTTGGTGAAGGTGGTTTTAAACGTTTAATAAACGAGGGTTTTAATGCAACTAATGCAAACTTTGATTATGTTCCAACATACACAGCAGTTGGACATACATCGATTTATACAGGAACAACTCCTAGTATGCACGGAATTATTGGAAATAACTGGTATGATAAGTTTCAGAAAAAAAGTATCTATTGTGTAGATGATTCAAATTACACTTCTGTTGGGGTTTCAGGAAGATCTGGACAAAAGTCACCTTATAGGTTACAAACTACCACTATTACAGATCAATTAAAACTTGCTCAAAATCAACATGGAAAAACAATCGGTATCGCTATTAAGGATCGTTCTTCAATTTTACCAGCAGGTCATTCTGCAAATGCTGCTTATTGGTATGAAAGTAAAAATGAAAATAAATTTATTTCTAGTTCATTTTACTTGGATAAACTTCCGAAATGGGTTGAAGATTTTAATGCAAATAATAAAGCAGATGAATATTTATCCAAACCATGGGAAACTTTATACGATATAAATACATACACAAATAGTATCAGCGATGATAATAATTATGAATGGCCTTTTTCTGGAGAAAAAAAACCAATTTTTCCTCACGACCTTCCTAAGCTTAGAGAAAAAAATGGAAATTATAGTATCATATCCAACACACCTTTTGGTAATTCACATACATTAGATTTTGCAAAAGCAGCTATTGGAGGAGAGAAATTAGGCACAAGTGATTATACAGATTTTTTAGCTTTAAGTTTTTCTAGTACAGATTATGTGGGACATCAATTTGGTCCAGATGCAGTTGAAACTGAAGATACTTATTTAAGATTAGATAAAGATTTAGCTAATTTTTTGACCTATTTAGACACAAATATTGGGAAAGGAAATTACACTATTTTTTTATCTGCAGATCATGGAGTTGTTCAAGTTCCTACTTATTTACAAGACCTAAAAATCCCAGCACATTATATCAAAACAAAGGAATTTGCTAAATACCTCAGAGAAAGTTTACAAAAAAAGTTTGGCAGTAATGAACTCATAGAAAATATTTCTAACTATCAAGTATTTTTGAATCATAAGGAGTTAGAAAAAAGAAGATTAGAGTTGAATACTGTTTGCGATTTCATTGTAAATAAATCAATAAACTATAAAGATATTTATAAAGCTGTTTCTGCAAAAACTCTTCAAACTACTGAATTTACAACAGGTATTTTACATAAAATTCAGCAAGGTTATAATCAAAAGTATTCTGGTGATGTAGTATTAATTCCTTTTCCAGCAACATTAACAGGAAAACCTAAAGGAACATCTCATGGTTCAGGATATTCTTATGACACTCATGTACCCATTTTATTTTATGGTTGGGGAATTAAAAAAGGAAGTTCTGCGAATCCTTATTATATAAAAGATATTGCTCCAACTCTTGCGACTCTTTTATCTATAGAATTTCCAAACGGAGTTACGGGAAAAGTTATAGAAGAAGCTTTAGAATAAAAAAATTATTAGTCTTGTTTTGGTAAGAAAATTTCAGCCATCATACAACGGGCACTTCCACCACCACAAGCTTCTATAGTGTCTAACCAACTAGATATGATAGGACAGTGTTTTTCAATTTGCTGAATTTGTTTCTTTGTTAAAGAATCGTATGCAGCTTGACTCATAATTAAATAAGGTTGCTCATTTTTTCCTTTTACTTGTAGCATGTTACCAGCAAAACTATTGACTTGCTTTTCTGTTATGTCTATAATTTCTTTGTGATCTTCTTTCAAATGCTTAATTACATTTTTACGCTCTTTTTTATCATCTATTGAACTTAAACAAACAATTGCAAAAGTTTCTGCCAAACACATCATAACATTTGTATGATAAATTGCTTTTCTTTCATCATTTACAGATTGATTGGCTGTAAAAACAACAGGTGTATATTCGAAATCTTCACAAAACTCAATAAACAACTCTTCATCTGCTCTGGGTGATAAAGCACAATAAGCTTTTCTATTTACTCTATCTAACAATAAGCTTCCTGTTCCTTCTAAGAATACACCTTCATCTTCTGCAGGTGTATAATCCATTACAGTATCAATTACAAAACCTTTTTCTTCTAGAGTTTCTAAAATACTATCTCTTCTTTCCAATCTTCTGTTTTCGGCAAACATTGGATACAAAGCGACAGTTCCAGTTTCGTGAAATGAAATCCAGTTATTAGGAAAAATAGAATCTGGAGTATCATAATCGTCATTATCAGAAATTACCGTAACATCAATTCCGTAAGAACGAAGTTTAAACACATAAGCATCAAACTCCTCTTGCGCTCTTTGATTTACTGACTCTAAACTTAAGCTATCTAAAACCTTTTGATAGTAGTTGTTGACTGCTGTTTGTTCGTTCATCCTAAAACTTACAGGACGAATCATTAAAATTGAATTCGTTATTTGTTGCATTGATTAGATTCTATTACAAATATAATTTGGTTTTATATTTTATTTAACAAAAATGAAATATAGTTTTGTTTAATGATTATTTAAATTTTTTAAACATTAAATAATCAAAAAACTCATTATGAAAAATTTAAAATTTTTAGTGCCATTATTATTGTTTGTTCTTGTATTTCAAAGTTGTGAAGATGATGACAACAATCCTATAATTGTTAGTGAACAATCGATTACTGGTATCGCTGCCAATAATACTAATTTAACTAGTTTAGTTGCTGCTTTGCAAAGAACAGGACTTGATAATGTTTTAGCTGGTTCAGGAGAATTCACTGTATTAGCTCCAACTAACAGTGCTTTTGCTAGCTTTTTGAGTGCTAACAATTTCGATAGTCTAAATGATGTTCCAACGGCTTTATTAGAACAAGTTCTATTAAATCATGTAATATCTGGTAGATTACGTTCCGGAGATTTATCAACAGGATATGCTAATACTTTAGCAGAAGGTGATGCATCTGGAACCAACATGTCTATTTATATTAATACTTCTGGCGGTGTTACTTTTAACGGATCTTCTTCAGTTTCTGAAGCTAATATAGAAACTGCTAATGGAGTCATTCATATTGTATATGCTGTGATTGGCTTACCAAGTGTTGTTACTTTTGCAACAGCAGATCCTAATTTTTCAACATTGGTTGCAGTATTAACAAGAGATAATTTAACAACTGATTTTGTATCTGTTTTATCAACTTCTAATGGAACAGCTCCAGCTCCTTTTACAGTATTTGCGCCAATAAATAGTGCTTTTTCAGATTTATTGGATGAATTAAATTTAACTATGTTATCTCAAATTGATGAACCAACATTAAATGCCTCTTTAACATATCATGTCGTAGGAGGATCAAATGTATTAGCTTCTGGTTTAAGTGTTAGATTCACAGTACCTACATTAGGTGGAGATATTACCGCCAATGTAACTGGTGGTGCAACATTAACTGATGGAAATGGACGAATTAGTAATATCATAGCTACCGATGTTCAAGCAAATAATGGTGTTATTCATGCTATCAACAAGGTAATATTACCTTAATTCACACGCTATTAAAAACTACTAAAAAAAGAGCTTATCATTAACGATAAGCTCTTTTAATTTTAACAAAATATTTAAATTATTTGTTTACTATTTTTATAAATTTGTTAAGCAGAAAGAGCTCACATGAGTTACTTCCTTAATTTAAGTTTTTATTTATGTTCAGAAAAGCCTTTTGCTCCACACAAAAGGCTTTTTTTATTTTAATCTCTTTGGAGTGGTAAAGTTGAACAGCGTAATAACCCCTCTTGTTTAGCTATTTCTGAATACGATACTTCTTCAACAGTAAATCCATTTTCTCTTAACCAGATATTTAATCTTGTAAAATTCTTTTCAGAAATTACAATATCTTCAGAAATAGAAAATATATTACTATTCATATCGTACATTTCTTGCTTATCTATTTCAAATACATTTTCCTTACCAAAAAAGTTAACAAGCCATTCATATTCTTCATCGACAAGAAATCCATTTTTATGAAGAATTGCTTTGTTTTTCCCAATAGGCTGGAAGCAACAATCTAAATGCAAAGCATTCTCTTTAGGATCTGTATTAGATTTACGCAATTCAAAAGCTTTTACTTTTTTATTAGGGAATAATTTTTGAATAGCTTCTACAGCTTTTCTATTGGTTCTTGCTGTAATAAAATCAGAATAATCTTCTCCAGTATAAGTTCCTACAAAAATATAATCATTCCATGGCATTACATCTCCTCCTTCTACATGACAATCTTCTGGTAATTGTATTCTTCTTTCTTTGGGAACTTGACTCCAAACGTGCTCAATTGCATCAATTTCAGCTTCTCTATCAGGTAAGATATTAGCTATAACAAATTTATCTTCAATTACAAAACCAATATCTCTTGAAAAAATTTGATTGTAATTTTCTAGGACTTCTGGTCTGTATAATTCTATATTATATTTCTTAAAAATAGCAGCCACTTCTTCCATTTCAATGATCATATCCTCTTCTATAGGATAAGTCCCTGCTAAGACATGTTCTCTACTTTTTGGATCATAACAATCCTCTACTTTCGGTGTAGGACCATTACTTACTGCTGTTCCGAGTAAAACTGATCGTAATCTCGAAGTTTCGTTTTGAATGTGTAGTTTCAATTATTTGTATATAAAAAAGCTTCATTTTTAATGAAGCTTAATTTGAGTATTTAGTAGTATTATCTTTTATTAATCGAAGTGAACTTACGTAAATTTTCACCCGTATAAACTTGACGTGGTCTTCCAATTGGTTCTTTATTTAACCTCATTTCTCTCCATTGAGCAATCCAACCAGGTAATCTACCCATGGCAAACATTACAGTGAACATTTCAACTGGAATTCCTAGAGCTCTGTATATTATTCCAGAATAAAAATCAACGTTAGGATATAGCTTTCTATCAACAAAATAAGGGTCATTTAAAGCTTCTTGTTCTAATCCTTTTGCAATATCTAAAATTGGATCATCCACTCCTAAATCAGCTAATACTTGATCAGCAGCTTTCTTTATAATTCTAGCTCTTGGATCAAAGTTTTTATAAACTCTATGTACAAATCACATTAATCTGAATGGATCATTTTTATCTTTAGCTTTATCCATATATTTTTTAGTATCTCCATCATCTTCTTTTATCGCTTCTAGCATTTCTAATACTGCTTGATTGGCTCCACCGTGTAATGGACCCCAAAGTGCAGATATACCAGAAGAGATAGAAACAAATAAACCTGCATGAGAAGACCCTACTATTCTTACTGTTGAAGTAGAGCAGTTTTGTTCGTGATCTGCATGAAGGATTAATAATTTATCTAATGCATCTTTTACAATTGGATTGATTGTAAAATCTTCGTTGGGTTGTGAGAACATCATTTTTAATATGTTTTCTACATATCCTAAAGATTTAGAACCATAGTTTAATGGTAAACCTTTCTTCTTTCTCATGGCCCAAGAAACAAGCACAGGAAACTTTCCTAGAAGTTTCACAACTGATTTATACATTTCTTCCTCAGAATCTACATCAACAGTAGCAGGATTAAATGCTGTTAAGGCACTTGTTAATGACGATAAAACACCCATTGGGTGAGCAGACTTTGGAAAAGCATCTAAAATCTTTTTTATGTCTTCATCTACTATAGCTTCTTCTTTTATATCACTGTAAAACTGATCTAATTGTTCGCTTGTTGGTAACTCGCCAAAAATTAAAAGATAGGCTACTTCTAAGAATTCTGCTTTTTCGGCTAAGTCTTCGATAGTATAACCTCTATATCTTAAAATTCCTTTTTCTCCATCTAAGAAAGTTATCGCACTTTTACAAGCACCTGTGTTTTTATACCCAGGGTCAATGGTAATTACACCGTTTGTACTTCCTCTTAATGCTTTAACATCTATTGCTAATTCATCTTCTGTACCTTTAATAATAGGAAATTCATACGTATTCTCACCAATTTGTAATTTTGCTATCTCTGACATATTTATTATACTTTTTTTTAATTTCTGAAGTGTCACAAAGATAGCTATTTTAAAGGGTTTTTAAAAAAAGAGAACATAGTTTTTAGAAATGAAAAGATAGAATTTGTGTATAGTTTAACATAAAAAAACCTCATATAGAGCTATGAGGTTTTGATCTTTAAAAAATTTGATAAAGATTAGATTTTAAATGCTTTTTCTTTTGGGAAATAAGCAACTTCTCCAAGTTCTTCTTCTATACGTAATAATTGATTGTATTTAGCCATTCTATCAGATCTAGATGCAGAACCAGTCTTTATTTGACCTGTATTTAATGCAACAGCTAAATCTGCTATTGTATTATCTTCAGTTTCACCTGACCTATGACTCATTACAGATGTATATCCTGCATTTTTTGCCATATTTACAGCTGCTATAGTTTCTGTTAAAGTTCCGATTTGGTTTACTTTGATTAAAATTGAATTGGCAATTCCATTTTCTATCCCACAAGACAAACGCTCTACATTAGTGACAAACAAATCGTCTCCTACCAATTGAACTTTATCTCCAATTTTTTCTGTTAGGTATTTCCAACCATCCCAATCATTCTCATCCATTCCATCTTCAATTGAAATGATAGGATATTTTCCAGCTAATTCTGCCAAATAATCAGCTTGTTCTTCAGATGTTCTTACAACTCCCTTATCACCCTCAAAAAGTGTGTAATCATAGTTTCCATTTTCATAGAATTCTGCTGCGGCACAATCTAAAGCAATCATAATTTCATCACCAAATTTATACCCTGCATTTTCAACAGCTAAAGCAATCGTATCAAGAGCATCTTCTGTTCCGTTTAATGTTGGAGCGAAACCTCCTTCATCACCTACAGCAGTAGATAAATCTCTTTCATGCAACACCTTTTTTAGATTATGAAAAATCTCAGAACCCATTTTCATAGCTTCTGTAAAGCTATTTGCTTTGACAGGCATTACCATAAATTCTTGAAAAGCAATTGGCGCGTCTGAATGTGAACCTCCATTAATGATATTCATCATAGGAACTGGAAGCGTATTTGCAGAAACTCCACCAACATACCTATACAAAGGCATACCTAATTCATTTGCTGCAGCTTTAGCAACAGCTAAGGAAACTCCTAAAATAGCATTTGCACCAAGTTTGGATTTATTTGGAGTACCATCTAAATCTAACATCATTTGATCAATTTGATTTTGTTCAAATACTGAAAAACCAATCAATTCTTGAGCAATCGTAGAGTTTACATTATCTACTGCTTTTAAAACTCCTTTCCCCATATAGTTTTCTCCACCGTCTCTTAACTCTACAGCTTCATGTTCTCCTGTAGATGCTCCTGATGGAACAGCTGCTCTTCCTAAAATACCATTTTCTGTTACCACATCAACCTCTACAGTTGGGTTTCCTCTTGAATCAAAAATTTGACGTGCATGAATGTTAATTATAATACTCATCTCTTAATTTATTTATGTTTGTTTGTTGAATAATTATAAGGCTAATTTAATCATTCTAGCTCTTTTTATTCTGCTAGTTTTGATTTAATTACGAAATCGATTTCAACTAAAAGAGGCAGTTATAAAACTGCCTCTTTTGATTTTTTTATGTTTGAAATGAATTGATCAAACAAGTATTCTGAATCATTGGGTCCTGGACTTGCCTCTGGATGATATTGAACAGAAAAACAGTTTTTATCTTTCATATGAATTCCAGCAACAGTCTGATCGTTTAAATGAACATGTGTAATTTCCACATCCGAATTTGCTTCGGTCTCTTCTCTATTGATTGCAAAACCATGATTCTGAGAAGTGATTTCTCCTTTACCTGTTATCAAGTTTTTAACAGGGTGATTGATTCCTCTATGACCATTATGCATTTTATAAGTAGAGATTCCATTAGCTAAAGCTATCACTTGATGTCCTAAGCAAATCCCAAACAATGGCAAATTTCTTTTAATAATTTCTTTTGCTACTTCTTGAGCTTCAGACAAAGGCTCTGGGTCTCCAGGCCCATTTGATATAAAATATCCATCTGGATTCCATGATTGTAGATCTTTAAAACTTGAATTGTAAGGATACACTTTTATGTAAGCTCCTCTTTTAGCTAAATTTCTTAAAATATTTTTCTTAATTCCTATATCAATAGCTGCTATTTTTAACTTAGAATTTTCATCTCCAACAAAGTAAGGTTGTTTAGTAGAAACTTTTGAAGCCAATTCTAAACCTTCCATACTTGGAACTTTAGCTAACTGTTCTTTTAGAGCATCAATATTATCTACTTCTGTTGAAATGATAGCATTCATAGCCCCATTATCTCTTATATAAGAAACTAAAGCTCTGGTATCTACATCTGAAATTGCAACCAAATTGTGTTCGAGAAACCAATCTTTTAGATTACCGTCAGAATCTACACGAGAGTGCTCAAAACTGAAGTTTCTAACAACTAAACCAGCTATTTTAATTCCATCAGATTCAACCTCACGATTATTAACTCCATAATTACCTATATGAGCATTTGCAGTTACCATTATTTGACCAAAGTAAGAGGGATCTGTGAAGATTTCTTGATAACCTGTCATACCAGTATTAAAACAGATTTCTCCAGTTGCTGTTCCTTCAATTCCAATGGATTTTCCATAAAAAATAGTACCATCTGCTAATAAAACTAATGCTTTTTTTCTTTGTTGATATTTCATTTTAGTTGAATAGGTTTATAAACTACTATGTTGTGATTAAGACAAAAATAAGCATTCCTGTAGGTATGATTAAAATTGAGTTATTAGAACTTATTTACAAAAAAAGGGATAAACATAATTGTTTATCCCTTTTCTTAATATTTTAAAAAACCATTTATTCTTCTGATTTCTTTTCAGATGGTGTCTCTGGTGTTCCAGAAGTTGTTTCAGTAGTTTCTTCAACAACAGCAGGTTCTGCTGTTTTCTTTCTTCTACCTCTTCGAGTTGATTTTTTAGCTTTTTTCCCTTTTGGATTGTATAACTCGTTATAATCAACTAGCTCAATCATTGCCATAGAAGCGTTATCTCCTTGACGATTTCCTAATTTGATGATACGTACGTATCCTCCTGGTCTATCCCCTACTTTTACAGAAATTTCTTTAAATAATTCTGCAACAGCATATTTATTTCTCAAGTAACTAAACACAACTCTTCTGTTGTGAGTAGTATCACTTTTTGATTTTGTAATTAATGGCTCAACAAACTGACGTAAAGCTTTTGCTTTTGCAACTGTTGTATTGATTCTTTTGTGTTCAATTAAAGAACATGCCATGTTGGCTAACATTGCTTTTCTGTGAGCAGTTTGTCTACCTAAATGATTAAACTTTTTTCCGTGTCTCATGACCGTTTTGTTTTTGCTCCCATCTTGCTACTACTCTTTTGAGGAGCAAACTATGGAAGGGTTAATCTTTATTTATTAATCTCTATCTAATTTATATTTGGTTAAATCCATTCCAAAACTTAGTCCTTTTACATTCACTAACTCTTCTAATTCAGTTAATGATTTTTTACCAAAGTTTCTGAACTTCATTAAATCACTCTTGTTAAAAGAAACTAAATCTCCTAATGTATCTACTTCAGCAGCTTTTAAACAGTTTAAAGCTCTTACGGAAAGATCCATATCAATTAATCTAGTTTTTAATAACTGACGCATGTGTAATGATTCTTCATCATACGTTTCAGTTTGAGCAATCTCATCTGCTTCTAATGTAATTCTTTCATCAGAAAATAACATGAAGTGGTGAATTAAGATTTTTGCTGCTTCTGTTAAAGCGTCTTTAGGATTGATAGAACCATCTGTATCGATGTCAAAAACTAATTTTTCGTAATCAGTTTTTTGCTCAACACGGAAATTCTCAATCGCGTATTTTACGTTTTTTATTGGCGTGTAAATAGAATCGGTAAAAATAGTTCCGATTGGAGCTCCCGATTTCTTATTTTCTTCCGCAGGAACAAAACCTCTACCTTTTTCTATAGTCAATTCTAAATTTAACTTTACAGAGCTTTCCATATTACAAATAACCAACTCTGGGTTTAATACTTGAAATCCTGAAATGAATTTCTGTAAATCTCCAGCAGTCAATTGATCTTGACCAGAAATTGCAACAGATACAGTTTCTCTGTCAGATTCTTCTATTTGCTTCTTAAAACGAACTTGTTTTAAGTTTAAGATGATTTCAGTAACGTCTTCTACTATTCCTTTGATAGTTGAAAACTCGTGCTCTACACCGTCAATTCTTAATGAAGTAATTGCAAAACCTTCTAAAGAAGATAATAAAACTCTTCTAAGAGCATTACCAACTGTTAAACCAAATCCTGGTTCTAAAGGTCTGAATTCGAATCTTCCAGAAAAATCTGTAGATTCAATCATTATAACTTTATCGGGCTTTTGAAAATTTAAAATTGCCATAGTTTCTTCGTTTTGATTGTTATTTAGTTGCGCGGTTTAAAAGTGTGAAGAAATACTCTAAACCCTTTGGCTAAATACCAATATGATTAATTTATTATTTAGAATATAATTCTACGATTAATTGCTCTTTGATGTTTTCTGGAATTTGTAGTCTCTCTGGACTTTTCACGAAAGTTCCTTCTTTCTTATCTGAATTCCAAGTTAACCATTCGTAAACAGCACTATTAGAAGTTAAAGCACTTTCTATTGCTACTAATGATTTAGACTTTTCTCTAACTGCAACAACATCACCTTCTTTTAATGAGTATGAAGGAATGTTTACGATTTCTCCATTTACAGTTATGTGTCTGTGAGAAACTAATTGACGAGCTCCTCTTCTCGAGTTAGATAATCCTAAGCGATATACAACATTGTCAAGACGAGCTTCACATAATTGTAATAATACTTCACCAGTAATTCCTTTAGAACGAGATGCTTTCTTAAATAAGTTACTAAACTGACGTTCTAAAATACCGTAAGTATATTTTGCTTTTTGCTTTTCCATTAACTGGACAGCATATTCAGATTTTTTTCCTCTTCTTTTTGCATTTCCATGCTGACCTGGAGGATAATTTCTTTTTTCGAAGTTTTTATCAGCTCCGAAGATTGCTTCGCCAAACTTACGAGCAATTTTAGTTTTTGGTCCTGTATATCTTGCCATTTCCAATAAGTTATGATAGGGATTATGAATTCAGGCTTATATCCTTCGATAATCGAATTCCTATCTAAGTTAAAATTTAATTATACTCGTCTTCTTTTTGGTGGACGACAACCATTATGTGGAATAGGAGTTACATCAATGATTTCAGTAACTTCGATACCTGCATTGTGAATAGATCTGATAGCAGATTCTCTTCCATTACCTGGTCCTTTCACATATACTTTTACTTTACGTAAACCTTCTTCATGTGCTACTTTTGCACAGTCTTCTGCTGCTAATTGAGCTGCATAAGGAGTATTCTTTTTAGAACCTCTAAAGCCCATTTTACCAGCTGATGACCATGAAATAACATCTCCTTTTTTGTTAGTCAAAGAGATAATAATGTTATTGAATGATGCAGTAATGTGAGCTTCTCCGATAGACTCAACGATTACTTTACGTTTTTTTGAACTTGTTTTTGCCATAATAATTTGGTTTTAGCAATCACTAACTAGTAAATTGTGTTTTGTAACACGGCACACTAGCAGCATAAAGCTATTTGTAACTTATTTTTTCTTGTTAGCTACTGTTTTTCTCTTACCTTTTCTAGTTCTAGAGTTGTTTTTTGTTCTTTGTCCTCTTAATGGAAGACCAACTCTATGACGAATTCCTCTCTGACATCCAATATCCATCAAACGTTTGATGCTTAATTGAACTTCAGAACGTAATTCACCTTCAATGGTAAAAGTTCCAACTTGTTCTCTAATTGCAGCGATTTGTGCATCTGTCCAGTCTTGAACTTTAATGCTTTCGTCTACTTTTGCATTAGCTAAAACTTCTTTAGCTCTGCTTTTTCCTATACCAAAGATGTAAGTTAAAGCAATAACTCCTCTTTTATTCTTTGGAATATCAATACCTGCTATTCTTGCCATTACCCTTGTCTTTGTTTAAATCTAGGATTCTGTTTGTTAATTACATATAATCTACCTTTTCTGCGAACAATTTTGCAGTCGGCACTTCTTTTTTTAATTGATGCTCTTACTTTCATCAGTTTTATTTTTTAGTATCTGTAAGTAATTCTTGCCTTAGTTAAATCGTAAGGACTCATTTCTAATTTTACTTTATCTCCTGGCAATAATTTGATATAATGCATACGCATTTTACCAGAAATATGAGCCGTTACAATATGTCCATTTTCTAATTCTACACGAAACATTGCATTAGATAATGCTTCTGTAATAGTTCCGTCTTGTTGAATTGCTGGTTGTTTAGCCATGTTTACTTAGATGATTTTCTATTACTATTTCCTGCTTTCATTAAACCATCATAATGACGATTTAATAAATATGAATTTATTTGTTGTAAGGTGTCAATTGCAACTCCAACCATAATGATTAGAGAAGTTCCCCCATAAAAAAGAGACCAATTTTGCTGAACACCGAACTGAACAACTATAGCTGGTAAGATTGATAATGCTGCTAAGAATAACGATCCTGGGAACGTGATTCTAGACAACACAGAATCTAATCTATCAGCTGTATCCTTTCCTGGTCTAATTCCAGGAATAAAACCTCCGTTTCTCTTGAGGTTTTGAGCCATATCATCAGTACGAACTGTAATTGCTGTGTAGAAAAAACTAAACACAATAATTAAGAGCGCAAAAATTACATTGTATTGCCAACCGTTGGGATTGGTTAAACTAGATAATGCTGGAATTTTTTGTCCTAAAGCTAAAGGTAAAAACATAATAGCCTGAGCAAATATAATTGGCATTACACCCGCTGCATTTAACTTTAAAGGAATATAATCTCTTGAGCCAGCAACACTTTGAATGTTACCTGCAACAGTTCTTCTAGCATATTGAATTGGAATTTTTCTTACAGCTGTTACTAAGTAAACAGACAATAAGATTACCACGAACCAAATTATTACTTCTAACAATACCATCATCCATCCTCCAGCTGCAGCACCATCTGTTTTAGAAACTACTTCAGCTAAAAATGCCGCTGGAAAGTTTGCGATAATACCAACAGTAATTAATAATGATATACCATTACCAACACCTTTATCAGTAATACGTTCTCCTAGCCACATTGCAAAAATAGTTCCTGCTGTTAATAATATCATTGAAGATATCCAGAACGTAGCACCTGTTACTAAAAACGCTTCAGGTGGTAAATTAAAACCAGACTGAATAGCTGTTATGTAAGTAGGCCCTTGAACCATAGTTATTGCAATTGTTAACCAGCGTGTAATTTGAGTAATTTTCTTTCTACCGCTTTCACCATCTTTTTGTAGTTTCTGTAAATAAGGAACTGCAATTTGCATTAACTGAACAACAATCGATGCAGAGATGTAAGGCATTATACCTAAAGCCATAATAGAAGCTCTAGAAAATGCTCCTCCTGTAAATGCGTTTAATAATCCTAAAAGACCATCAGCAGTACTCTCTTTTAATGCAGCTAATTGTAATGGGTCGATTCCTGGCAAAGGAACACCAGCCATAAAACGATATACTGCTATTAAACCAAGAGTAAGAAGAATTTTTTCTCTTAATTCTTCTATTTTCCAAATGTCTTTTAACGTATTTATCAATTTCATCATTTACACTTTCTTATAAAGTTACAGCTTCACCTCCAGCTGCTTCGATAGCGGCTTTAGCAGTAGCTGTAAATTTGTGTACTGTTACATTTAGTTTAACTTTCAGTTCTCCACGACCTAATATTTTCACTAAGTCATTTTTTCCAACAACACCGTTCTCTACAAGAACTTCCAATGTAACTGTATCTTTAATCTTTTTGTTATCAACCAATGTTTGTAATGTATCCAAATTGATTCCTGTATATTCCTTACGGTTTATGTTTTTGAAACCAAATTTAGGCACACGTCTTTGAAGTGGCATCTGACCTCCTTCAAAACCAATTTTTCTTGAATAACCTGAACGTGATTGAGCACCTTTGTGACCTCTGGTAGCAGTACCACCTTTTCCTGAACCTTCACCCCTTGCGATTCTCTTTCCACTCTTAACAGATCCTTCTGCTGGTTTTAAGTTATGTAAACCCATTTTTAATATCTTATATTAAATTTCTTCTACTGAAACTAAATGTTGAACTTTATTTACCATTCCCAAGATTTGAGGTGTTGCATCATGCTCCACTACTTGGTTCATTTTACGTAAACCTAAGGCCTCCAAAGTCCTTTTTTGATTTTGAAGACGACCGATTTGACTCTTAACTTGTTTTACTCTAATTTTTGTCATCGTATTAGATTTAACCGTTAAATACTTTCTCTAAAGAAACTCCTCTTTGCTTAGCAATTGCTGCAGCACTTCTTAATTGTAATAAAGCATCGAAAGTTGCTTTTACAACATTGTGAGGGTTTGATGATCCTTGAGATTTTGATAATACATCATGAACTCCAACAGACTCCAATACAGCACGAACAGCACCACCAGCAATTACTCCGGTACCTCCAGAAGCTGGTTTGATAAATACTCTTGCTCCACCAAATTTTCCTTTTTGTTCATGTGGTAATGTTCCGTTTAAAATTGGAATTCTTACCAAATTTTTCTTAGCATCTTCTACTGCTTTCGCAATTGCAGAAGAAACATCTTTGGATTTTCCTAATCCATGACCTACAACTCCATTACCATCTCCAACAACAACAATTGCAGAGAAACCAAATGCTCTTCCTCCTTTTGTTACTTTGGTAACACGTTGTACACCTACAAGTCTATCAACAAGCTCTAATCCGCTTGGTTTAACTCTTTCTACGTTTTTATATTTTTGATACATAATAACCTACTTAAAATTTTAAACCAGCTTCTCTAGCAGCGTCTGCTAATGCTTTAACTCTACCATGATATAAATATCCGTTTCTGTCAAAAGCAACAGTTTCTACTCCAGCTTTAGCACCTTTATCTGCAATTGCTTTTCCAACTGCTGAAGCTGCGTCTTGTTTAGTACTTGTTTTAATATCTTTATCTCTAGACGAAGCGGAAGCAATTGTTACTCCGTTTACATCGTCTACTAATTGAGCATAAATTTCTTTATTACTTCTATATACAGTAAGCCTTGGCTTAGAAGCTGTACCAGAGATAATTTTTCTGATTCTATGCTTAATTCTTTGTCTTCTTTGAAGCTTTGATAATGCCATAACTCTATAAATTATGCAGATTTACCTGCTTTTCTTCTAATTTGTTCACCTACAAACTTAATTCCTTTTCCTTTGTATGGCTCAGGCTTACGGAAAGAACGAATCTTTGCCGCTACTTGACCTACTAATTGTTTGTCAAAAGAAGTTAGTTTAACTATTGGATTTTTTCCTTTTTCTGATACTGTTTCAACTTTAACTTCTGGAGCTAATTCTAAAACAATATTATGAGAAAAACCTAAAGCCAAATCAAGTTTTTGCCCTTGATTAGAAGCTCTATAACCTACACCTACCAATTCTAGTTCTTTGGTAAAACCTTTACTTACACCTTCAATCATATTACTGATTAAAGATCTGTAAAGTCCATGTTGTGCTTTATGAGGCTTGCTGTCTGATACTCTTTCTACAGTAATGCTACTTTCTTCAATTTTTAAAGTAACTCCATTAGAAAATTCTTGAGATAACTCTCCCATTTTTCCTTTTACAGTTACAATGTTTTCGTTTACACTAACTTCCACACCTTGTGGGATGTTAATTGGGTTGTTTCCTATTCTACTCATTTGAACAACATTTTAGTAAACGTAACATAAAACTTCACCACCAACATTCTCATTACGTGCTTTTTTATTTGTCATTACACCTTTTGAAGTTGATATGATTGCAATACCAAGTCCATTTAATACTCTAGGCATTTCTTTTGCGCTAACGTATTTACGTAAACCAGGTGTGCTAATTCTTTGAATCTTTCTAATCACTGATTCTTTAGTGTTTTGATCGTATTTTAAGGCAATCTTGATAGTACCTTGAACAGTATTATCATTAAATTGATAACTTAAAATATAACCTTGATCGAACAAAATTTTCGTCATTTCCTTCTTCAAATTTGAAGCTGGAATTTCGACAACTCTGTGTCCTGCTGCAATTGAATTTCTAACTCTTGTTAGAAAATCTGCGATTGGATCTGTGTACATATTTACAATTTGCGATTTTGGTTTTTAGTAATCTCTATTGACCTACAGATTTCTCTGTGATTACTAAACCTGAAATCAGTTAATAATTGAATTATTACCAGCTAGCTTTTTTAACTCCTGGTATTAAACCTTGATTAGCCATCTCACGGAATGTTACTCGAGAAATTCCGAATTGGCGCATATACCCTTTTGGTCTACCAGTTAGTTTACATCTGTTATGCATTCTAATTGGAGAAGCATTTTTTGGTAACTTTTGCAAACCTTCATAGTCTCCAGCTTCCTTTAAAGCTTTTCTCTTTTCAGCATACTTAGCAACCATTTTTGCTCTTTTTACCTCACGGGCTTTCATTGATTCTTTAGCCATCTCTTAATTTTTTTTGAATGGTAATCCTAATTCTTCTAATAATGACTTTGCTTCTTTATCAGTGTCTGCAGATGTTACAAATGTAATATCCATTCCATTGATTTTTTTCACTTGGTCAATATTGATCTCTGGATATATGATTTGTTCAGTAATTCCTAAATTGTAATTACCTCTACCGTCAAATCCATTAGCTTTGATTCCGCTAAAATCTCTTACACGAGGTAAAGAAGCTGTAATCAATCGATCTAAAAACTCGTACATTTTATCACCACGTAAAGTAACTTTCACACCAATTGGCATTCCTTTACGTAATTTAAAAGATGCAACATCTTTTTTAGATATTGTTGATACTGCTTTTTGACCTGTAATTGTAGTCAATTCTTCTACAGCGTAATCAATTAATTTCTTATCAGCAATTGCAGCACCTACTCCTTTACTAATTACAATCTTTTGTAATTTAGGAACCTGCATTACATTTTTATAGCTATATTCTTCAGTAAGAGCAGTTATTACTCTTTCTTTATATTCAGCTTTTAATCTTGGTACGTAACTCATGATTATATTGCTTTTTCTGATTTCTTTGAAAATCTAACTTTCTTGTCTCCTTCCATCTTAAATCCAACTCGTACAGCTTCACCATTTTCGGTTAATGCTAAATTAGAAACATGAATAGAAGCTTCTTTTTTTACAATTCCACCTTGTGGACTTTGTGCGCTAGGCTTTGTATGCTTAGAAACTAAGTTTACTCCTTCTACTAAGGCTCTGTTTTTGTCCTTGATAATTTGTAATACTTTACCTTCAGACCCTTTGTTGTCTCCTGCGATTACTTTAACAGTATCTCCAACTTTGATTTTAAACTTTGTCATCGTCTTACTTTTTTAAAGCACCTCTGGTGCAAGTGATACTATCTTCATGAATTGTTTCTCACGTAATTCTCGTGCAACTGGACCAAAAACACGTGTTCCTCTCATCTCCTCTGTTGGGTTTAAAAGCACACATGCATTATCATCAAATCTAATATAAGACCCGTCTTTTCTACGTACTTCTTTCTTAGTACGAACAACAACAGCTCTTGATACTTGACCTTTTTTTACCGTTCCGTTTGGAGTAGCAGCTTTTACTGTAACTACGATTTTGTCTCCAACACTAGCATAACGTTTTTTAGTTCCTCCTAAAACTCTAATCACTAAAACTTCTTTTGCTCCAGTGTTGTCTGCTACTTTTAATCTTGATTCTGTCTGTAACATATTATTTAGCTCTTTCTAGGATTTCTACTAATCTCCAACGTTTAGATTTACTCATAGGACGTGTTTCCATAATCCTTACAGTATCTCCTTCGTTGCAATCATTCGTTTCGTCATGAGCAACGTACTTCTTAGTTTTCAATACGAACTTTCCGTACATTGGGTGTTTTACTCTTTTTGTCTCAGACACAACAATAGATTTCTCCATTTTGCTACTTGAAACTACACCTATTCTTTCTTTTCTAAGATTTCTATTTTCCATCTTTAAAACTGACTTAGAATTATTGTAATTCTCTTTTGGTTAATTCTGTCGCAAGTTTTGCCACAGTTCTTCTTAAGCTTCTTAACTGCAATGGATTTTCCAATGGAGTTATGGCGTGAGCCATCTTCAGATCCGTATAATTTTTTTTCAACGCACCGAACTTTTCTTGTAAGTCTGCGGTAGATAATTCTTTAATTTCTGATTGTTTCATGTCTTTTAGAATTAAGCGTTAAAATCATAATCTCTTGCGATCACAAACTTCGTTCTTACTGGAAGTTTTTGAGCTGCTAAACGTAAAGCTTCTTTTGCAACATCCATAGAAACACCACCAATTTCGAATAAAATTCTACCTGGTTTGATAACCGCTACAAAATGATCAGGTGCACCTTTTCCTTTACCCATACGTACTTCTAGTGGTTTTTTGGTGATAGGTTTATCTGGAAATACTTTAATCCAAATAGCTCCTTCTCTTTTCATGTAACGAGTAGCTGCAATACGAGCTGCTTCTATTTGACGAGAGGTCAATAAATTCTGGTCTAAAGATTTGATCCCGAACATTCCGTTAGAAAGTTGAGTTCCTCTTCCAGAGTTACCTTTCATATTTCCTTTGCCCTTCTGTACCTTACGATACTTTACTCTTTTTGGCTGTAACATTTTTTAATTTTTAACTTTAAAAATTATTTTCTTCTACGAGGTTGACGTTTGTTATTACCTCCTTTATTACCACCTTGTTTCTTAGACAAGCCAACTAATGGAGATAACTCTCTCTTACCATAAACCTCACCTTTCATGATCCATACTTTTACACCGATTCTTCCGTATGTAGTATGAGCCTCAACAAGTGCATAATCAATATCTGCTCTAAATGTTGATAAAGGAATACGACCTTCCTTATAGTGTTCAGAACGTGCCATTTCAGCTCCGTTTAAACGACCAGAAATTTGTATTTTAATTCCTTCAGCATTCATTCTCATAGATGCAGCTATAGCCATTTTAATAGCTCTTTTGTAAGAAATTCTATTTTCAATTTGACGAGCAACGCTCGTAGCAACCAATTTGGCATCTAATTCTGGACGCTTAATTTCGAAAATATTAATCTGAACTTCTTTTCCTGTAATGTTTTTAAGCTCTTCTTTTAACTTGTCTACCTCTTGACCACCTTTTCCGATAATGATACCAGGTCTAGCAGTTGTGATAGTAACGGTTACAAGTTTTAAAGTACGCTCGATAATTACACGAGAAACACTTGCTTTAGATAATCTAGCATTGATATACTTTCTTATCTTATCATCTTCAGCGATTTTATCACCGTAGTCGTTTCCTCCATACCAGTTAGATTCCCATCCTCTGATAATTCCTAATCGATTTCCTATTGGATTCGTTTTTTGTCCCATTTCTACTAATGATTAATTACTGATATTTTTTGCACCTAACTCTAATGTAACGTGATTAGATCTCTTACGAATTCTGTGTGCACGTCCTTGTGGAGCTGGTCTTAATCTTTTTAACATTCCTGCGCTATCTACACAAATAGATTTTACAAATAATCCAGCATCCTCTATACTTGCATCTTCATTCTTAGCTTGCCAGTTTGCAATTGCAGACAATAACAATTTCTCTAAGTTTCTAGACGCTTCTTTTGGACTGAATTTTAAGATTTGTAAAGCCTTTTCAACTTCAACTCCTCTTACTTGATCTGCTACTAAACGCATTTTTCTCGGTGACGTAGGACAGTTAGTAAGCTTAGCAAATGCTCTTTGCTTTTTAGCTTCTTTTAACTGTTGTGCCATGTTGTGTTTACGACTTCCCATAATATCCTACTTATTTTTTTCCTTTATTCTTTGCACCAGCATGTCCACGGAATGAACGAGTTGGTGAAAATTCGCCTAATTTGTGACCTACCATGTTTTCTGTAATGTAAACTGGCACAAATTGACGTCCGTTATGCACAGCGATCGTTTGTCCAACAAAATCTGGGGTAATCATACTTGCTCTTGACCAAGTTTTGATTACAGATTTTTTGTTAGACTCAACATTAGCTGCTACTTTTCTTTCTAATTTATAGTGAACGTAAGGTCCCTTTTTTAATGATCTTGCCATGATAAATTATTTCTTTCTACGTTCTAAAATATATTTATTACTCGCTTTGGTCTTAGATCTAGTCTTAAATCCTTTTGCAGGAATTCCATTTCTAGATCTTGGATGACCTCCTGAAGATTTACCTTCTCCACCTCCCATTGGGTGATCAACAGGGTTCATTACAACAGGTCTTGTTCTTGGTCTTCTTCCTAACCATCTACTTCTACCAGCTTTACCAGAGACAAGTAATTGATGGTCTGAATTAGAGACAACTCCAATTGTTGCCTTACAAGTCAATAAAATGAATCTTGTTTCACCTGAAGGTAACTTTACCGTTGCATATTTACCTTCTCTTGCCATTAATTGAGCAAAAGAACCAGCTGAACGAGCCATAACAGCACCTTGACCTGGACGCAATTCAATACAAGAAATTGTAGTTCCTAAAGGGATTTCACTTAAAGGCATTGCATTTCCAATATCAGGATTTGATCCTGTACCGGAAACAATAGTTTGACCTACTTTTAATCCGTTTTGCGCAATCACATAACGCTTTTCACCATCAGTGTAAACTACTAACGCAATAAATGCTGTTCGATTTGGATCGTATTCAATAGTTTTTACTGTTGCAGGAACACCAGTCTTATCTCTTTTAAAATCGATAATACGGTATTTTTGTTTATGACCTCCACCAATATTTCGTGTAGTCATTCTACCCTGATTGTTTCGACCTCCAGATCTTTTTTTCGGTGTCAAAAGTGACTTCTCCGGCTTGTCAGTTGTAATGGTGTCGAACCCATTTACAACTCTAAAACGCTGACCTGGTGTTATTGGTTTTAATTTTCTAACTGACATTTCGTCTTTTCTTAAAGATTGTTATAAAAATCAATACTTTCTCCTTCTGCTAACTGAACGATTGCTTTCTTATAACCAGCTTTCATACCTGTAACTAAACCTTTTTTAGTGTATTTGGTATTTCTTTGTACTGGATAATTCATAGTTTTTACGCTCTGAATTGAAACTCCATATGCTGTTTCAACAGCATCTTTAATTTCAATTTTGTTAGCTCTTTTATCAACAACAAATGAATAACGATTATATAATTCACTATCGTTTGTTGCTTTTTCCGTAATAATAGGTTTCACTAAAATATTCATCCCTATTGGCTTAAATTATTTTTTATCCCCTCTAAAGAGCTTTCTGAAATAACAACTTTATTAGCATTTAAAATACTGTAAGTACTTATTCCTGAGTCTTTTACAACTTTAGAACTTTTTAAATTGCGCGACGACAAATATACGTTATTATTTGACTCACCCAACACAAACAAAGACTTTTTAGAATCTAACTCTAAAGCTTTCAATAAATTGATGAAATTCTTTGTTTTTGGCGTATCAAAATTAAAGTCTTCAATAACAACTAAATTTTCATCTTTTGCTTGAATGCTTAAAGCAGATTTACGTGCTAAACGCTTTAAGTTTTTATTCAACTTGAAAGAATAACTTCTTGGTCTAGGTCCAAACATACGTCCACCTCCTCTGAAAACTCCAGATTTGATAGAACCTGCTCTTGCAGTACCTGTTCCTTTTTGTTTTTTTATCTTTCTTGTACTTCCTGTAATCTCAGCTCTTTCTTTAGCTTTGTGAGTTCCTTGTCTTTGATTTGCCAAGTATTGCTTCACATCTAAATAAATAGCATGATCATTAGGTTCTATTCCGAATACTTCTTTAGAAAGTTCTACTTTTCTACCAGTATCTTTACCATTTATGTCTAAAACTGCTACTTTCATTATTTCTGAATAGTTATGTAAGAGTTTTTGTGTCCAGGAACTGCTCCTTTTACAACAAGTAGATTCTTATCAGCAACTACTTTTAACACTCTCAAGTTTTGAACTTTTACTTTTTCACCACCCATTCTTCCAGCCATTCGCATTCCTTTGAATACTCTTGCAGGATAAGATGCTGCACCAATTGATCCCGGTGCTCTTAAACGGTTGTGTTGACCATGAGTTGCTTGTCCAACACCGGCAAAACCGTGTCTTTTAACAACACCTTGAAATCCTTTACCTTTAGACACACCAGAAACATCGACAAACTCGCCTTCTTCAAAGTGTTCTACTGTAATTGAGTCTCCTAAATTGTACTCTTGTTCAAACCCTTGGAATTCAACGACTTTTCTTTTAGCAGAGGTGCCAGCTTTCTTAAAGTGACCGTCTAACGCTTTGTTAGAACTCTTTGCCTTTTTGTCATCGAAACCCAATTGTAACGCATTGTATCCGTCTACCTCTTCGGTTCTGACTTGGGTAACAACGCATGGACCTGCTTCGATTACTGTACAAGGAATATTCTTCCCATTTTCATCGAATAAGCTGGTCATTCCGATTTTTCTTCCTATTAACCCAGACATATTAATTAATTATTATTTTACTTATTTATTTTTCCTTTGATTACGTTTCAAAAAAAAGGTTCGAAATACTTTCAAACCTTGAATGTATTCTTACCGTTTTTCCTTTGCGAAACCCTCCGGACATGTATAGAGCATTACTTTTAAAAAGTAACTCTATTTAATTTACTTATACTTTAATTTCAACTTCAACTCCACTTGGTAATTCAAGCTTCATTAAGGCATCAATAGTCTTAGATGAAGAGCTATAAATGTCTAATAATCTTTTGTAAGCAGATAATTGAAATTGCTCTCTCGATTTTTTGTTCACGTGTGGAGAACGTAAAACCGTAAAGATTTTTTTATTTGTTGGTAAAGGAATAGGTCCATTTACTACAGCACCTGTACTCTTTACTGTCTTTAGAATCTTTTCAGCAGATTTATCTACTAAATTATAATCGTAAGACTTTAATTTTATTCTAATTTTTTGACTCATCTTATATTATTTAGTCGATTAACCTTTAGATTTTGCAATTACCTCTTCAGATACATTTGAAGGAGTTTCTGCATAGTGAGAAAATTCCATTGTAGAAGTTGCTCTACCAGAAGACATTGTTCTTAAAGCAGTAACATACCCAAACATTTCTGATAACGGTACAGTTGCTTTCACAACTTTAGAACCTGCTCTATCTGACATATCAGATACTTGACCTCTTCTTCTGTTTAAATCTCCTACGATATCACCCATATTTTCTTCAGGTGTTAATACCTCCAACTTCATAATTGGTTCCATAATCTTGGCTCTTGCAGCTTTTGCAGCAGCTTTGTAACCTAATTTTGCAGCTAATTCAAAAGATAATTGATCAGAATCCACAGGGTGGAAAGATCCATCTTTTAAAGTCACTTTCATTGAATCCATTTCGTATCCAGCTAAAGGACCATTTTTCATAGCTTCTTTAAATCCTTTCTCTACAGATGGAACAAATTCTTTAGGAACGTTACCACCTTTAATTACAGATTCAAATTGTAATCCTTGAGCACCTTCATCTGCAGGCTCCATTGTAAATACTATATCTGCAAATTTACCACGTCCACCAGATTGCTTTTTATAAACTTCTCTGTGATCTGCAGCAGCTGTTATAGCTTCTTTGTACTCTACTTGAGGTTGTCCTTGATTAACGTCAACTTTAAATTCACGTTTTAATCGGTCAACAATAATATCTAAGTGAAGTTCTCCCATTCCAGAAATAATCGTCTGTCCTGAAGCTTCATCTGTTCTTACAGTAAATGTTGGATCTTCTTCTGCTAATTTCCCTAAAGACATACCTAACTTGTCAACGTCAGCTTTTGTCTTTGGCTCAACAGCAATACCAATTACAGGATCTGGGAAGTCCATCGACTCTAATACAATAGGATGCTTCTCATCTGATAATGTATCTCCTGTTTTAATTGACTTAAATCCTACAGCTGCACCAATATCGCCAGCTTCGATGTAATCGATTGCATTTTGCTTGTTAGCGTGCATTTGGTAAATACGAGAAATACGCTCTTTTTTACCTGAACGGTTGTTTAAAACGTAAGACCCTGCATCTAATCTACCTGAATAAGATCTAAAGAATGCTAAACGACCTACAAAAGGATCCGTTGCAATTTTAAATGCTAGAGCAGCAAATGGCTCTTTTGCATCAGGCTTACGAGAAATCTCCTCGTCTGTGTTTGGATCTGTACCTACAATTGCCTCTTTATCTAGAGGTGAAGGTAAGTAACGACATACAGCATCTAATAAAAACTGTACACCTTTATTTTTGAATGCCGATCCACAAATCATAGGTATGATTGCCATATCCATTACTGCAGCTCTTAAAGCAGCATGTACTTCATCTTCTGTGATAGAATCTTCATCTTCCATGAATTTCTCTAACAAATTCTCATCGTAACTAGCTACTTCTTCAATTAACAAAGCTCTGTATTCAGCAGCTTCTGCTTTTAATTCCTCTGGGATATCAACAACATCAAATGTAGCACCTTGAGTATCCTCATGCCATACAATTGCTCTGTTCTTTACTAAATCAACAATACCCTTAAAATCAGCCTCTTCTCCAATTGGAAGAACGATAGGAACTGCATTAGAACCTAACATTTCTTTTACTTGCTTATTCACGTTCATAAAATCAGATCCTTGACGATCCATTTTATTAACGAAACCAATTCTAGGTACTTTATAATTATCAGCTAATCTCCAGTTAGTTTCTGATTGAGGTTCAACACCATCAACAGCTGAAAATAAAAAAACTAAACCGTCTAATACACGTAATGATCTGTTTACCTCAACAGTAAAATCAACGTGACCAGGAGTATCAATTATATTAAAGTGATAACCTTTAGTTTCAGGAGTTGGTTGAGCATTCTCTAATGGAAACTGCCAGGTACAAGTAGTTGCAGCAGAAGTAATTGTAATACCTCTTTCTTGCTCTTGTTCCATCCAGTCCATCGTAGCTGCTCCATCATGTACTTCACCAATCTTGTGAGAAACACCCGTGTAGTATAAAACACGCTCAGTAGTGGTAGTTTTACCAGCATCAATGTGAGCGGCAATACCTATATTTCTTGTAAATTTTAAATCTCTAGCCATTTTTATTAAAATCTAAAGTGGGAGAATGCTTTATTAGCTTCTGCCATTTTATGAGTATCTGTTTTTTTCTTAACTGCAGCACCTTCTTCTTTAGCAGCTTGAAGAATCTCTCCCGCTAAACGCTGTGCCATGGTTTTTTCATTTCTCTTACGAGTATATAAAATCATCCATTTTATAGCCATAGATACTTTACGATCTGGCCTAATTTGCATTGGAATCTGAAAAGTTGCTCCACCAACTCGTCTTGAACGAACTTCTACGTGAGGCATAACGTTTGATAACGCATCTTTCCATATCTCTAATGCTGTTTTTTCTTCGTCTTCCTTTTTTTGTTCTACGATATCAATAGCATCGTAAAATACTTTGAACGCTACAGATTTCTTACCATCCCACATTAAGTTATTTACAAAACGTGTTACCAACTGATCGTGAAATTTTGGATCTGGTAATAAAATTCTTTTTTTCGCTGCTCTTTTTCTCATGTCTTTACATTAAAAAAGTTACTAATTTACTTTTTTGGGCGTTTTGCACCATACTTTGATCTTCGTTGAGTTCTTCCTTCAACTCCCGCTGTATCTAAAGCTCCACGAACAACGTGATACTTTACTCCTGGCAAATCTTTTACCCTTCCACCTCTAACTAATACTATCGAGTGCTCTTGTAAGTTATGTCCTTCTCCTGGAATGTATGCGTTTATCTCATTACCATTTGTCAACCTTACCCTAGCAACTTTTCTCATTGCTGAATTTGGTTTTTTTGGTGTTGTAGTATAAACACGTGTACATACTCCACGTCTTTGAGGACAAGACGATAAAGCAGCCGATTTACTCTTCTTAGTTATTTTGGTTCTTCCTTTACGAACTAATTGTTGTATAGTTGGCATACTGTATTATTACTATATTTCGTTTGTACTAAAAATTTTACTCTTTTTTAAGAGTGCGCAAATGTACAACTAATTTCTTTTTATTCAAATTACACCAAGTTATTTTTTTATAGTGATTTTCAGATGTTTATCATTTCTCGATTTTACGCTACATTTGAGCTTATTTTTTATTCTATTTTGAGACTGTATTTACTTATTTTTCTTTTTGCTTTTCTTGTGTTCAATACTAATGAGAGAATTTATGCACAAAAACTAAACGTAAAATGGATTGCTTTTGAGAAAAAAAACCAACCTATATTAGATTCCTTGAAGTACGAAAGAAAAATATTTAGAAAAAACATCAGTAAGCAAGTTACTGATCTATTCAATCAGTTGAAAGTAAAAGGGTATTTCACACCTAAATTGATAAGCTCAAAAGTTAAAAAAACTGAATTTGAAGCCATTATTAAATTGGGAGAAAAAACTAATAAATTAATCATTCAGTTGAGCAAAGAGCAATTGACATTGTTAGAGAGAAAAAATCCTAAAGAATTCATTGATATCCAGAAAGTATCTGATTACAAAAACTCAGTTCGCAACATATTGTTAAAAAAAGGAATTCCATTCTCAAACATCGTATTTACAAATTATCGTTTTAAAAATTCTAACTTATTAGTAAATCTTAGTATCGAAAAGTCTAAGGTAAGAATCATTGATAAAGTTATTTTTAAGGGATATGAAGATTTCCCCAAATCATTTAAAGAACATTATCTAAAAATTGATTCTAACTCTGTCTTTACTCCAGCGCTACTAAAAGTGATTGAGGACAAAATCAACCGTTTATCTTTTGCTAAATCAACAAAAACTCCTGAGGTGCTATTCAAACAGGATTCTACCATAATATATATCTATTCTAAAAAAAAGAATAATAACAATATAGATGCACTGATAAACTTAAATACAAATGAATCGAATTCATTGCAATTTAATGGAATCATAGATCTGACTTTGGACAACATTTTAAACAGTGGTGAAAAAATTAGAGTGTTTTGGAATAGAGTTGATGAAAACCAATCAGAGTTTAAACTTGAAAGTAACATACCATATATATTAAACACCAAAATAAATTCAAACTTTGCTTTTCATATTTACAGACAGGATTCAACTTTTTTAAACACAACCGCTCAATTTAAATTGTCTTATGAATTAAATTATAAAACAAATCTAGGTTTGAATTTTGGGCTAGTTTCATCAACTGAAATAGAAAACCAACAAGTAACAGGAAACATTGCTGACTATAATTCATTTTTATTTAGTGGTTTTATCGAACTCAAATCAAAGAAAAACAGTTTTAATGGAAGTCCTAAAACCTATCAACAGTATGGAACAGGATTAAAGTTAAGAACTTCAGATGTTGAAGATACCGGACAAGTTGAGATCAAAACTAAAATCACAGCAAATTTAGAACTATCAGAAAGAAGCTTAATCTACCTGTCAAATACTACACAACTTTTATTCTCTGAAAACTATTTAATTAATGAATTATACAGAATTGGTGGGATTAACTCTCTTAGGGGTTTTAATGAACAATCAATTTTTGCAAGTAAATACTCTATAATAAACACAGAATACAGATATTACGGTAACGAAAATAATTATCTGTACACCATATCTGATTTTTCTTGGATAGAGAATATAAATTCAAAGGGTGATTTTTTTTACAATTTAGGTCTAGGATATTCATTTAGAAAATCTAACAATCAAATAAACTTAGCATATGTTTTAGGAGGTGTATCTAACAGCAGATTAGACTTTAACAACTCTAGACTTATTGTAAAATTTGTTACATTTTTTTGATATATCATCAGCATTGTGAAATTATGGTTAACGATTCGTTAACTTTTTTAAGTTTTTTTTTGTTAAAAAATTGGAGTTTTAAGATTAATTTAAGACTTTTGGAACTAATTAATTCAAATAATTATACAAATGAAGACAAAGTTTAATGGAATTTTAACGCTATTGCTAGCGTTGGTTGTGCAGATTTCATTTGCACAAGAAAAGACTGTCTCAGGTACTGTTAGTGATAAAGAAGGCAGTTTACCAGGGGTTAGTGTTTTAATCAAAGGTACAACGAAAGGTACTGACACAGACTTTGACGGAAAGTATTCCGTGAAAGCAAATGTTGGTGATGTTCTTGTATTTAGCTACCTAGGCTACAAAACTGTTGAAAGAAAAGTTGGCGCTGCTAGCACTATCAACGTAAGAATGGAAGAAGGTGGAGAAGTACTTGATGAAATCGTTGTTACATCTTATGGTAGAGCGCTTAACAGTCCAAAAAGTGCCGCTTCTCTTGCGAGAGTTGACGGTAAGGATATTGAAAACGTACCAATTAACTCTGTAGATCAGGTATTACAAGGTAATGCAGCTGGGGTTAATGTTAATACGGGTTCAGGACAACCAGGACAGAGTGGTACAATTATCATTCGTGGTTTATCTTCTTTAAGTGGTGACATTGAGCCGCTTTTTATCGTAGATGGTATTCCTGTTGATCAGGATAACTTCCGTAGTATCAACCAAAATGATATTGCAGACATCCAAGTATTAAAAGATGCATCTGCAACATCTGTTTATGGTAACAGAGGTTTAGGTGGTGTAATTCTTATTACAACTAAAAGAGGTAAATTAGGTCAGAAATTAGATATTCAAGTAAGATCACAATATGGTGTATCTTCTAAGCCTAAAACTCAGTTCGATGTTATGAATTCTGAGCAGTTATTATCTTGGCAACAACAATATGGTATTGGATTTGGTGGAGGATTATCAGATCTTCAAATTGCTGCAATTTCTCAGCAGTCTAATACTAACTGGTCTGATATATTCTTTAGATTAGGTAATACAACTATGCATGAAATTAGTTTTTCTTCAGGAACTGAGAACTCAACTTCTTATTCTTCAGTAAATTACTTTAAGCAAGAGGGTATTACTTTAGGTTCTGATTTAACACGTTTTTCTTTTAGAACAAACAATAGTGGTAGATCAGCTAACAAAAAGTTTAGTTACTCAACACAAGTTTCATTAAACTATTCTGTTAACAACTTCATTGTTGATGCACAAAGAGGAGGAAATACTGGAGGTCAGTTAGACAATCCTTTTATTGTACCTTATCTTGGTTTACCTTACATGAGTCCATACAATCCAGATGGTTCTTTAAATACATTTGGTACTCAATTGAGTGGAGCACTTAATTCTGATGGTTCAATCAACGAAGGAAATGCAAACGGATTCCTTAACACTCCATACTTAGCTTTAAACACTGCTTTTGAACAAACAGATAGAGAAAGTGAAGTTAGAGCAATCATCGGTATGAGTGCAGATTATAAAATTACAGACGAAATCAAAGTTGGTGGTAGATTTGGATTGGATTACTTTAATATCCAAAACTTATTTATAACTCCTCCAGGTAGTATTAGAGGTTTTATTACTCCTAATGCTGGTTCTGAAGCAAAAGGGGGTCAGTCTGAATCAACGTTCAGAGATGCACAGTTTGTAACCAATGCATACATTCGTTATGACAAGCAAATTAATGATAAGTTAACTGTAAATGCTGCACTTTATGGTGAATATATTTACAGAAATACTCAAAATGAAGGATTTTCTGCATTCGGTTTAAATCCAGCTTTACCAGGTTCAGGTTCAGGTTTCACATCTGGTCTTACACAAGAGGGTGAAGATGGTAACGGTGATGGTATCTTAGATGCTGCCACTGAATTATCTTTAAACTATGTGCCAGGAGTATTCTCTTCTGAAAGTGAATTAGCACTTGGTTCTGTATTTGCAACATTAGATGTAGATTACGATAGTAAGTATGGTTTATCTGCTTCTATTCGTCGTGATGAAACATCTCGTTTCCCAAATAACCCTGTTGGTTATTTCTGGTCAGTTGCTGGTAGATGGAACATGGATAAAGAAGATTTCTTAAGTGATTCAGAAACTTTATCTACTTTAAAGTTTAGAGCAAGTTACGGTACTACAGGTAACCAAACTGTTGGTAACAGATATCAAGGACAGCAGACTGTTTCTGCAAACACTTCTTCTTACCAAAATAGTTTAGGATATACTACTCCACAGATTAATGCACAGTCATTACAGTGGGAAACTAAAGAAGCATTAAACATTGGTTTTAGTTTTGGTTTTTGGAATGATAGATTAGCTGGTGAAATAGATTACTATAATGAAAAAACTGTAGATTTATTTGGTAGTGCAAACGTTGCACCATCAGAAACTGGATTTAACAATGTAACAACAAATGTTGGTTCATTAAGAAACCGAGGAGTTGACTTACAAGTAAGTTATGCTGTTTTAACTAAATCTGCTACAAACCCATGGTCTGTTAAATTAAACGCTAATGGAAACTTTAACCGAAATGAGGTATTAGATATTCCTGGTGAATTTACAGGTGTTACATTACGTAACCAAGTAGGAAGACAAGCAAGAACTTGGTTCTTGGCAAGATGGGCTGGTGTAGATCCATCAAATGGTCAACCATTATACTTAGACGCAAACGGAGACATTACAAATGTTTTCTCTACTGCTAATAGAGTTTATGTAGATAAGAATTTTGACCCTACTGTAACTGGAGGTTTCGGTGGTGATATTTCTTACAAAGGATTTAACTTAAATTTCCTATTCTCTTTTGCAGCTGATAGATGGAGACAAAATAGTTCTCTAGCAATTATCGAAGATGTAGGATTAGCTAGTTTTGCAAACCAATCAACTTCTATGTTAAATGCTTGGACAACTCCAGGTCAAGTTACAGGAATACCAGCAGTATCATTTGGTGGTCTTAGAGCTGTAGATGGAGATCGTTATTTAGAAGATGCATCTTTTTTACGTCTAAGGAATGTAAACTTATCTTACACATTAGATCCTGAAGTATTAGCGAAAACTAAGTTCTTTACAGGTGCTAGAGTTTATCTTCAGGCTACAAACTTATTTACGTGGACGAAATGGAGAGGATTTGATCCAGAAAGTAATGATCCTTTCGGATTTTTCGATTACCCAGTTCCTAGAGCTTTCACATTTGGGTTTGATATAAACTTTTAAAAATTTATAAAACATGAAAAAATATTTTTTAACTATAATAGCAGGATTATTACTAACGGTCAGTTGTACTGATCAGTTAGAAC
Organism: Flavobacteriaceae bacterium; assembly: GCA_965660845.1. GTDB lineage: Bacteria > Bacteroidota > Bacteroidia > Flavobacteriales > Flavobacteriaceae > Polaribacter. The sequence goes on along the minus strand of CBFIBH010000001.1, from coordinate 614,999 downwards.
GATTACCTATTGATACGCTAGTGGAAGCTAGTGCATTCCAAACAGTATCAGATTTAGAAAATGGTATAGTAGGAGCTTTAGGTAACTTAAATCCAGATAACGTTGTTGCCTTCAATGCAATTTTTACAGATAACTGTAGAATTGGTATTGACAATGGTGGTCAACAATTAGGTTTGCTTAATCAAATCTTAGCATCCAATGCTGGTGACCAAGGTATATGGGCAGATAGATATAACGTAATTAACGCATTAAACAGAGTATTAGCAGCTGCAGAGGGAATTACCCCTGGAACTGGTGAAGGTGCTCGTTACAATGACGTTATTGGTAGAGCAAGAGCTTTAAGAGGTTTCTTACACTTAGAATTGTTAACTTATTATGGTTTCGACATGACAGACCCAAGTGCTCTAGGTGTTGTGTATCAAAACTTTGTTGCGACTGATGGTTCTAGAGAAAGAAACACTACTCAGGAAGTTATTGACTTTATGGAAGACGATTTTACTGCAGCTGCTAGTTTAATTACTAGTACTGACATTAATTATCCAACTCAAGATTTTGTAACTTTTGCAAGAGCTAGAGCTGCTTTATTTACAGGAGATTATGCTGCTGCAGTATCTAATGCTACTACTATCATTGACAAATATTCATTAGCAAGTGCTGTTGATTATGCTGCAATGTTTGGTGGAGACGCAAACAGTTCTGAAGTTATTTTCAAATTTGACAATGTTCAAGGATCTAATAACAGTGTTGCTGGTAACTTTATCTTTACAGGTACTGGAGGAGACTTTATCGAAGCATCTTCAGAATTATTCAATGCTTTTACCGCTGGAGATATCCGTCGTGATATTGTAATGATTCCAAGTGTATCACCTCAAAATACAGGAGATGCATTATCAGTAAACAAATATCCACCTAACAATGATCAGAACTACATTAATGATTATAAAATGATGAGAGTTTCTGAAATGTATTTAGTAAGAGCTGAAGCGTATGCTAGACAATCTCAATTTGGTCTTGCTGCTGCAGATATTGCAACTTTAAGAACTGCAAGAGGTAGTTCGGCTGTAACACCTGCTGCTTATGCTGATTTAATTTCTGCAATTCAGGATATTAAAGATGAAAGAAGATTAGAATTATGTTTTGAAGGACACAGATATGTGGATATCAAAAGATATGCTGGTATTTTAAATGTTGGTATTACTAGAGATGCTGCTGATGTATCTTACTTAGGAAATAACTTCCCAAGTAGTGTATCTTCAACAGATAATAGATTAGTATTCCCAATACCAGATGCTGAAATATCAGGTAATCCTAATATTTCTCAAGCACCTGGTTATTAATTTAAAAATAATATGACAAAAATGAAAAAATTAATAATTCCTTTTTTAGCGGTGATGACATTAGTGTTCACAAGTTGTGATCCAACTGAATCACCAATATATGACGGTAGCCAAACTTTGGCTTATTTTGATGGAACTTCAGCTAGATTAGAAGTAGAGATTAACCAAACAGGTTCTATAACTGTTCCTGTTGGTGTTAGTACACTATCTTCATCTGATAGAACGATCACTGTAACAGCTACTGCTGCTTCAACAGCTACTGCTGGTCAGTATTCTTTCAATAGTTCTGTTACTATTCCAGCTAATTCTTATTCAGCTACATTTGATGTAACTGGTATAGATGATGGTTTAACAACTGCTGGTGTAAATTTAACTTTAGCTATTGATACTGTAGAGGGAGGAGCTCCTTCACCTAGAACATATAGTATCACTATTATTGAGATTTGCCCTATTCCTGCAACTTATTTCCAAGGAGATTATGCTATACAGCAATTAACAGGAGTTGGACCATTTGCTTCAATTCAATCTGTATTAGATACTCAAACTGTAACAGTTAGTGGTACAGGTACTGTAAGAAGTTTTGATTATGCTTATTCTCCTTCAACTTTTGCTTCAGATTTTAATATGGAAATGACATTAGTTTGTAATACTGTAAATTTCGAAGGTAGAATTCAATCTGGTAGTTTAAGCTGTGACGGTGGTGCTACTCAAATTGGTCAAGGAAACAGTAGTACACCTTCTGTTTATGATGTAGCTGATGATTCTTTCTTCAGATTCTTTATTAATGATTTTGAAGGACCTGGATTAGATGGAGGATGTGGTGTTTCACCTTATGAGATCGAATTTACTATGACTAAATTATAATTTAAGAAAAATGAAAAATATATATAAAATTTTATTCTTATCAATCTTTGTTTTTGCAATTGGTTGTGAAAATGAAACTGACCCAAGATTTCAGGATTTACCTGAAACTGGTTGGATACAATTTGGTACAGCCTCAACAACAGTTGCGGTTACAGATAGAACTACTACGATTAGAATTCCTGTACAATTTACAGCGCCAATTAATTTAAGCAATGTAAATGTAACTTATTCTGTAAGTATTGTTTCTGGTGGTGCTCCTAGTACAGTAGTTACTGGTCTAGGTTCTAGCCTAACTATTGCTGGAAACACAAACTTAGCATTTATTGAACTGGATCCTGTTTCTGATGCTGTACAACAGCTAATTGACAATGGAGATTCTGTTTTCGATATCACTTTAACTGGTGCTGATAGAGGTTTATCTGTTGGATTAGCTGATGGAAGTGCTAGAGTTACTCATACAGTTAACCTATTGTGTGGTGGTGAGCCATTACCAGGTGGTTATGTTGTAGATATGCAAGACTCTTGGGGTGATGGATGGCAAACTACTACTAATGGTGGTGGTGATGGTATGACAGTTACTTTAATAGACGTTGCTGGTGATGAAACTATTATAGAATTTGGTATGTGTTCTCTATATTCTCCTGCTGATGGTTTCTTAAGTAGTGCTGATTGTACTCCTACCGCTAACGGATATGACGCTAGTACTGTAATTACGATTCCTCCAGGAACTGTAGATGCTATTTGGAGTTTCCCTGGTGATAGATGGGGAGAAATTGAATTTCAAATCTATAACCCTTCAGGAGTTCAGCTTTACAGCTCTCCAGGTGGACCAGGTGGTCAATCAGAAGGTGATATTACATCAATTTCTTACTGTATTTAATAATACTGTAAGTCATATATAAAAAAGGCCTCTTTTATTAGAGGTCTTTTTTTTGTGATATATTTGCCAATATGAACACAACAATTTTTGGAATAAGAGCTATCATTGAGGCCATCAATAATAATTCAACTATCAATAAGGTATACCTACAAAAAGGCTTAAGAGGGAGTTTGTTTTATGAATTAGATCAGCTTATTAAAAAAAATAAAATAACAACAAGCTTTGTTCCTGTAGAAAAATTAGATCGACTATCAAAAAACAAAAACCATCAAGGAGCTGTTGCTCAAATTTCTCCAATTGAATTTGCTGACTTAGAAGAACTGATTGAATCTTCTTTGAATAAAACTACTACTCCACTTTTCATCATTCTAGATCAAGTTTCTGATGTACGAAATTTTGGTGCCATCATAAGAACAGCAGAATGCACAGGAGTTAATGGTATTATAATACAACAAAGTGGTAGTGCTCCAGTTAATGCAGAGACTATAAAAACATCAGCTGGTGCTGCATTTAAAGTTCCGATATGTAGAGTGAATCATATAAAGGATGCTATTTATTTATTACAAGCTCATGATATAAAAACGGTTGCAGCTACGGAAAAAACAGATAGTTTTTTATATGATGTGAATCTAAGTAAACCTATTGCCATTATTATGGGTTCTGAACATAGAGGAGTAAATCCTTCGGTTTTAAAAATTGTAGATGAATTGGCTAAATTACCATTATTAGGTTCGATAGAATCATTAAATGTTTCAGTTGCATGTGGTGCATTTCTTTATGAAACTATTCGTCAGAGGAGTCTTTAGTTTGTCCTATAAAGTTTCCTTCAGAATCAAAAAGGGTATCAAACTCAGTTTCTTGAAACTCTAGCCTTTCTTTTGTCAATCCTTTTCTTCTAAAGATTAAAGCAAATAAAATCCCAGTAAGAAATCCTGATAAGTGACCTTCCCAAGATATTCCTTGTTTTATGGGTAATATATACCAAATCATACTGCCATAAAGGAAAATAATAACCAAAGAAGCAGCTATTAAACGATAATGACGTTTTAAAATACCACTAAAAAAAATAAAGCTAAACAACATATAAATAACTCCGCTCAAACCTATGTGATATGATTCTCTTGCTATTGACCAAGTTAGAAGTCCAGTCAAAAGTGTACCGTACAATAAAATTTTCTTTGAAACATTTTTATAGAATGTGAAAAGTATACTAGTCAAAACAATAAAAGGAATTGAATTATTAAACAAATGAGAAGTTCCGCTATGTAAAAATGGAGAAAATAAAACTCCTCTTAGTCCTTTTAATGTTCCTGGATAAATACCATAGCTATTAAAGTTTTTTCCAAACTTAATTTCATACCAATACACTAGCCAAATTATAAAAACAACTATAAGACTAAATACTATGCCCTTAGGTTCAAAACGAATATTTTTTTCTTCTTGCTTCATTTCAATATTTAAATGCCTAAAGATAAAACTTTAGTATTTTTAGTGCATGATAATTCCGTTGGCAGAAAGAATAAGACCAAAATCACTTAAAACTTTTATTGGTCAAGAGCATTTGGTTGGTAAAAAAGGTGTTTTGTACAAGAGTATACAAAATGGTTTTGTACCCTCATTAATTTTTTGGGGACCACCAGGAGTTGGTAAAACAACATTAGCTCAAATTATATCAAAAGAATCAAAACGTCCTTTTTTTAGTTTAAGTGCTATTAATGCAGGAGTAAAAGATGTTCGAGATATTATAACTAAAGCAAAACAATCTGATGGTTTGTTTACAACAAAAAATCCAATTTTATTTATTGATGAAATACATAGATTTAGTAAATCTCAACAAGATTCTCTGTTAGGTGCTGTTGAAAAAGGGTGGATTACTTTAATTGGTGCTACAACAGAAAATCCAAGTTTTGAGGTTATTCCAGCTTTATTATCTAGATGTCAAGTATATGTTTTGAATAGTTTTGATAAAGAAGACTTAAAAAAAATGCTGTTAACAGCTATACAAGAAGATGAAGAACTCACCAAGAAAAAAATTAAACTAATAGAAATTGATGCACTTATTCGAGTAAGTGGTGGTGATGCAAGAAAATTATTGAATACACTTGAAATTGTTATTGGTGATTCTAAAAAAATAGAGATTACAAATAGACTTGTATTAAGTAAAATTCAACAGAATTTGACTAGGTATGACAAAACTGGTGAACAACATTATGACATAATTTCAGCTTTCATAAAGTCTATACGAGGAAGTGATCCTAATGCTGCTGTATATTGGCTAGCTAGAATGATTGAAGGTGGTGAAGATGTAAAGTTTATAGCTAGAAGAATGATTATTTCTGCATCAGAAGACATTGGTAATGGAAACCCTACAGCATTAATACTAGCAAATAGTACATTTCAAGCTGTTACAACAGTTGGTTTTCCTGAAGCACGAATCATTTTAAGTCAATGTGCTACCTATTTAGCTTCATCACCTAAAAGTAATGCAAGCTATTTGGCTATTAAGGAAGCTCAGAGTCAAGTAAAACAATCTGGAGACTTATCTATACCTCTTCACTTGAGAAATGCTCCCACAAAGCTAATGAAAGATTTAAATTATGGTAAAGAGTATTTGTATTCGCACGATTATAAAGAAAACTTTATAGAGCAAGAATATTTACCAACAGAATTGTCTGGACATAAATTTTACAATCCGGGAATAAATGCTAGAGAAAATAAATTAAGAGATTATCTAAAAAAATTGTGGAAGGGGAAGTATAAGTATTAAAACTTTATACTAATTTTCTTTGTGATGTCTCTACCTTCTATTGTATAATTTACCAACCAAAACCCATCTTTCTTTGATACAAATCCGTTCTTGCCAATAATTGTGAACTTTATTGGAGAATCTGTTGGTGAAATTTTAAACCTCAATTACTTATCCTTGTCAAATAAATAATAATCATCTCCAACTTTAAAAGCGTTGTATGCTTCTAATGTTAATTTTTCATTTTGATTACTACTCAACTGACTTACAGTCTTTTTCTTAATCTTTTTTTCCATTGGAATTTTAAGATCTCCAAGACTATTGTATGCATCTCTAATTGACTGCTGATAAGCTCTCTTTAGCATTTTTATCCTACTATCACCTTCTTTAGATACAATGAGTAAATTGTTTTTACAATCTCTAATTTCAATATTAGTTTTTGTACTTAACATTCCAGAATTATCTTTAACATCTGCATACATTGCTAAACATCTGTTGGTATATATTTCTTGTGGCAGTTCTTCATTATCAAGAAAAACCTTTAGTCCTTTCTTTTGAAGTAGAAATTTAGTTAGTGAACTAGTTGAGTAGCCATCGATAGACTGAACAAAATCAAACTTGCTTTTTACAATTATGTATTCATAGTTTTGAGATGAAGCTACATTTGTCACAAAAAAAACAGCAAGTATAATTAGTTTTCTCATTATTTGATTACAAAGTTTAAACCAACATTTATAGCTAAAGAATTGGCTGTCTCTAAATTTGTAGCTTGAGTAACATTATCTACAGAACCTACAAAATTAAAAGTTCTCCATTGAAAAGCTAAAGCTGCTCCAAATATGGTATTTGAATAATTATTTACTGTATGTGTTAACTTGACATGTAAATTTTCTGAAAAAGAATTCTCAAAGAAGCTTGTAATTGAGAATACAGGTTCTAAAGGTCTCATGACAGAATGAACTTGTAATCCCACAGCTTTTGAATGATAATCTTTTTTTGTTGCTGAGTAACATACTTTAGATCTAACTTTTCCAAAACTATAGCGTAAACTAGCATTAAGTCTGGTAGGTCTCCAGCTTGTATATGCGTTTTTATTTTCGTCTATGTCAACTTGCTGGTCAAAATCATCTTCTAATTGATCCCAGTAATCAATTGGATTTAATGGATCAAATTGAAAATCAATTCCATCAAAAACATAATCTCCTTCTGCTTTAAAATTCTTAATTTGTTTAGAATATCTAATAAAACCAAAGTCAATTATACTAGCAGTAAACTCAAGGTTAGAATCAAAGTGATAAGTAAAACCAGCATCAAAACCTACTCCTAAATTTCCTCCAAAAACAGTATTTGTAAATAAATCTCGAGGTGCGTTTAAGAAATCATCATTGTTGTTAAAAAGACCAGAAGTTCTCACTTCAGTATTAACATTATTAATGGTCTGACTTAAACTGTTCTGACTATTTGTAAATGTTCTAAAAGTACCTGAATTATTTGTTGATTCAACGTTAGCACTTGATGAATATAATTTAATCCTTGCACCTACATTAAATTTTTCATTTACTTTTTTAGAAATTCCTGCATGCAAAACTCCATTAATTGAACCTCGAAAATTTAGTTGAGAGAAAGCAAATGTTCTGTTAATTGTATTTCCATATAAACCTAGTTCTATAATATCTTTTGGTAAGTAAAAAATGAAATCTACTTCTTGATAAAAACCAAAACTTATGTAAGACTTTTTATCAAGTCTAAATCCGCCGAATAAAACGTCATTTCTTAAGTTAAAATTTATATAATCACGCTCATCAGAATTATTCATAACACCCTTGAGCTTGTCTGTGAATCCAATTCCATCGTCCAAGAATAAATCACTTAAATTTAAACTTGTTGCACCAGCTTCTAAATTAAAGTTACTTAAAAAAGGAATTCCATAATGGTAGTTAAAATTGGTTTCAGCACCTGGATTTAACAACAATGTTTGTGGACTCTCTGCAAAAGAATAAATTGTCTGTTGTTGAGACTGAATGTAAAAAAAACTGAAAAATAAAAATAAAAATATTGAAAACCTCATCTATCTAAAACCCTAAATTTAAAACACCAAATGAATCGAAATTGATACTTTGAGTTATGTTTGGATCAACAGGATTTCCAGTGGGTATCAAAGTCACTAGTAAATTGAATTTTTCAGTGTCAACAAAATCTGGATTTTCTGATACTGTTACCGTTCTTTCTTCTAAGAAATCTATTGTATTTGCATTTACAAGTATATTTTCAAAAACATGAACTCTTTCATCATCGCTGTTTAAAAAAACAACATCAAATAATATATCTCTTTCAAAATTATTATCAATTGCAAATGTTAAGCTCATGCTATTGATGTTATCTTTAATGATATCACCTGATAAAATGACAAAATCTGTGGTATCAGAAACAGTAATAACTTGTGGATTGTTTCCTGTGTCAATAAAATCAGTTTGAGTAAAATCAAAATTAATTAAAGATACAGCTAGACTAACTTCACTATCAAATTCAATATTATCAAAGCTAATGTTGCCTTGACAAGAATTTAAAACCATAGAAAGCAGAAAAATAAATAAATATAAACGTTTCATTAAGTACTTAAATTATGTTTTAGAGTAACGAAATCAAGGCTAAATATATTGCTTTATTTCTAAAAGGTGGTTGACTGTTTTAAAATTCTCAGTATTGATGTCTTTATGGTCTAAATTGCAAAAAATAGTATCCAAACCAACTGCATTGGCTCCTAAAATATCTGCTTCAAAACTATCACCAATCATTATTGAATTATCAATAGAAGCATTTGCAGTTTCAAGTGCAAAATTAAAAACTCTTGGATTTGGTTTCTTTACCCCTACTGACTCAGAAGTAATCACTTTATCAAAGTATGGTTGAATCCCTGATTGTTTCAATTTTTTAGATTGCACCTCTTCAAAACCGTTGGTAATGATATGCAATGAATATTTTGAAGATAAATAATCTAAAATCTCTATAGTTCCTTCAAATAAGTGATTGAAATTAGGAAGATTGTCAATATATAAAACTGATAACTGATTGATTAAGTCATCTTCTACTTCTAAATCGATAGCATCAAAAGCTTTTTTTAATCGAGAATAACGCAAATCCTTTTTTGAAATTTTTTCTTCTCTATACAAACGCCAATATTCTAAATTGATTGGAATATAGGTTTTCAAAAAAAGGTCAAAATCAAGTTGTAAGCCAACTTCTTCAAAAATCTTTTGGAAAGTTAATGCCGAATTTTTTTCAAAATCCCATAATGTATGATCTAAATCAAAGAACACATGTTCTATCTTTTTCATTTCGCTATATTTGAAATTCAATGACCCCAAAAGTAAGGAAAAAGCCAATCTCTTTGTTTGTTCGTAACATTTTAATAATGCTACGTGGTTCTGTATTGGCTCAAATTACAACTGCCATTGGTGGATTATATCTTGCCAAACTATTTGGTCCTGAAAATTATGGGGTTTATGGAAGTGTAATTAGCATTGCATCTATTGTAGCATTGGTATTTACATTACAGTTGGACAAAGCCATTGTTTTATCAAAAGATGTAAGTTCTAAAAAAAATTGGATTAGTTTTTTACTTCCATTTGTTCTCATTTTTTCCATTTTGTTAACTTCTTATTTTTTCTTTTTGAAAGTTTCTATTCATAACTTTTCTTACGAATTCATTTTGTTTTCAATTTTAATAGCTTGTTTTTTAGCTATTTATATAACTTATGAAGCTTTATTGACCAGCAATCAAAATTTTAAAGTCTTAGGAAATTCTAAAATTGTTGTTTCGATATGTATTGTACTTTTTCAATTTATCCTTTTTAAATCAGGTATTTCAAACGGATTAATTATTGGCTTTTTATTGGCACAAGTTGTAATAGTTCTTTATTTCATTTTTAGTAATCTAAAATTTTTAGGGAAACTTAATTTTTCAATCTTAAAAAACGGATTGAACCAACACAAAGACATTCTATATTTTTTATTTCCTTCCAATATTATCAACGGAATTGGAGTGCATATTATGCCAATTCTTATTCTAGCCTTTTTTGATGTAAAAATAGTAGCAGTCTATTTTTTATCATTAAAATTATTAAGCATGCCTTTACATCTTATGACAACATCTATTGGAAATGTTTTTTTTGAAAGGGCTAGCAATACAGAGTCAAAACAATCACTTTATATGACCACAAAAAAAGTAGTTATAGTAAACTTGAGTATCATGTTTGTTTTTCTACTTTTCATAAACACAATCGGAGTTTTATTACTCAACTATTTTTTTGATGACAAATGGGAGCATCTTTCAGTTTTTTTATTGATTCTTTCATTTCTCTTTTTAGCAAGAGCATCTTTTAATCCTATAAGTAGTTTAATTGTTGTGAAAAAGAAGAATCATATTGGACTAATCTTTAACATTTATCTCGTCTTTGTGAATCTTATTGCCATTTGGTTAGGTTTCAAAAACAATAATATTTTATATACACTCTATATTTTATCTTTTTTTGGTGGAGTTGGATACTTTGCTTTACTTTATTACTTTGGGAAGATTCTAAAAAATGATGCATAAAATTGATTTTTTCTTATTTGGATGGTTTGTAAACTGGATGTATCCAGAATATTATAGACCTAAATATGGATATCAACGCTATTATATTTTATTCTTTCATTATTGGATTCCACAAAAACTTTACAGACTGAATCCAAAAGTAAAATGGCCCGTTCATTATACTTCGAAAGTAATTGCTCCTCAAAACATTACCAAAGGTATTTTATGTGATCCTGGTGATAACATAAACAATTACATCCAAGCGAATAATGGTATTGATTTTGGCTCTAATATTGAACTTGGTCCAGGCGTATCAATTATTTCGTCTAATCATGACACAAATGATTTAAGCAAACAAACAAAGGGAAAGAAAATAGTGATCGGAAATAATGTTTGGATTGGAGCGAATTCGACTGTTTTACCAGAAGTTACTATTGGAAATAATGTAACCATTGGAGCAAATTCAGTTGTGACTCACGATATTCCATCAAATTCAGTAGCGGTAGGAAATCCTTGTAAAGTTATTAAAAAGAAGGAGGCTTATTTACAAGATTTAACCCAAGTTAAATTCAATAAAAAAATTCCTGAAGTATTTACAGATTTTATAAACTCTACTAAGATTTAAATAAACGAAAAGGAAAAGGAAGTCTATTAATTTTTAAGAATGGATAAGTAATCGTTTCTGCTCCAAAACTTTTAAAATATTTGGCAATCGAAGGCATTGAAGATCCTCCAAAATCAAACTCCAAAATTTCTTCTTTGTAGGTTTCTATAATCTTAGTAATTAAAAAAGTATTAGATCCGTTATCTCGGTTGTTAAAATCTGTTGCAGAAAATAATATGGTAGCTTTTTGTTGATGTTTTAAAATAAAAGCACCTGCAATCATTATGTCTTTATCATAAACTTCAAACAACTCTCCTACTCTTTTTTCTTGAAGAACTTCGCATAAATTTTTAAGAATTGTGTAATCTTTATCTTTAATATTTTGTGTTCTTTTACCCACATTATTTTTAAATAATTCAATGAAAGTTCTAGGGTTTGTAGATTTCTTAAACACCAAGTTTTGTTGATTAGCTTTTTTTAGATCTTTCTTTCTGTCTTTTCTAAATTCTGAGGTATCAAAGTTTGTGTTAATTTTTAAAATCTGCTTTTCGTTCGTCTTATATTGATTTGTTTCTGATAGAATATTTCCTGGATGTAATCGCAATTCAATAAACGAAAAATGCTTTTCAACTTCTTTGATAAAAAGATGAATATCTCCTTTTCCGAAAACTCCTAGTTGCAATGTCCACAATGGTGGGTATACATATTTGATTCCGTATTTTTTTCTGAAAGGAATTGGCATTACTGCCTTGTAATCGTCTAAAACCAAAACTCCCCAAGTATTTGCAACTACATCTAAATACCACGAGAAAGCGTAAATCTGTGATTGAATAGATTTGCTTATACAATCATTGTAAGCATCTTCGTTCACTTCATTTCTTTGTAAGAAACGAATCATAGGTTCGATATTTTTTTAATCATGGTTTGGTACACTTTAGACCATCCTTTCCAACGCCCATAATCACTTAAACTTTCATTATGAAATAATGTAATGAAAATTCCACCAACTTGCTGAACTTCATTTAACAACTCCCCTATTTTACCGATAGATTGTTTTGGTGTTAAACCCATGTAATCATTTAATGTTGTATCCATCAAAGCAAAAGGATATACTTTAAGCGGGGTTTGAATTTCAAAATCTAAATCATAAAAATAAAAAGGTCTGCATGTACTTGCTCTAAAACCTACATTGCTAGCAAAACCCATAGAATGATCTTCATAAATTTCTAAATCAATTAAATTTTGATAGGTTTCTGGTAAACTAAAACGTAGAAAGTGTTGACGCGATAAAGAAACTGGAATGTTGGTAATAGATTCTAGTCGTTCTTTCTCCTTTTTAAGCATTTTAAAGTTCGTCATCGTAAAATAAGAGGGATGCAATCCTACTTTACAAAAATCTGCTATATGTTTAATTAGTAACCTAAATTTAGTTTTAGATGCCGAAACATTAGTATCAAAGGTTGTGTAATTTCCTACCAAGAAAAAGAAAATAGTTTCTATTTTGTAGGTTTTATGAACAGATAACAGCTGTTCAAATGTATCAAAAGGATCTTTTCTTACTCCAAGTAATATGATCAATCGATGCCAAAAAGACAATAACTTTAATTTAAAAAAATCGTGAATAAAACCTGCGGTTGTTCTAACCAAACTTTTTTGTTTGTATGCATAAGCATTATCTACATCTATGGTAGATAAATATCTAAATTCTTGTTTTGGAATTTCTATATCAGTGAATTTCTCTTTCAATAGCTTAATAAACTTGAAAGCCCAAATATCAATGACTGGTTTTTCTAAAAACTTGTATTTATAAGCTAAACTTTGGTTTGCTATAAAGCGCTCATGAACATCTTTCACGTGTGGTTGATATTCCTCATAACGAGTTATTAAGTAAAAACTTGCAGCAAAAATATCATAGGGTAAACTACTTTTAGTTCCTGCATTAAAAAAACACGGTACTTCTTCCCATTTTCCGATAGTAATATCAACATCACTAAGACCTTGTTCAAAAAGTAAATCAGAACTTCTAATAAAAAATTCTGCACCTAAAGGGTTTTTAGTATAAGAAAATTTGGGTCCATTGTGTGCAACAAAAGTTTCTACTTTATTAGTAAAATCAATTTCTTGATGAAGAATTCTAATAAATATATGTTTAAATATATATCGAACTCTTGGTGTGATTTTCTGTGTGTAAACTAAAAACAAGTTGTAAAATCTTAGATAATTCCTTCGTCTGTAAAGCTAAAATAAGATTTTTGGGTCACTATTAGGTGGTCTAAAAGTTTAATGTCTAAAGATAATCCTCCAGTTTTAATTTTTTCTGTGAGAGATTTATCAGAAACACTAGGTTGAATCTTTCCTGATGGATGATTATGACAAAGAATCAATCCAACAGCAGAAAGTTCTAATGCCTTTTTATACAACAATCGAACATCGACTAAAGTAGATGTAATTCCACCTTTACTTATTTGATGTTTTAATAAAACTTTATTTGAATTGTTTAAATACAATACCCAAAACTCTTCATGAGGTAAATCTGAAAGTATCGGTTGCATAATTCTAAAGACATCAGTGCTACTTTTTATCACGTCCTTCTCTTCTTCTGTTTCAAACTGCCTTCTTTTTCCTAATTCTAATGCACTCGCAACAGTAACAGCTTTTGCTTCTCCAATGCCTTTAAACTGCATGATTTGTTGTAAAGAAAGTTTAGATAACTCATTTAAATTATTGTTGACACTCTTTAATATTCTCTTAGAAAGATCAACTGCGGTTTCTTCTCTATTTCCAGAACCTATAAGAATAGCTAATAATTCCGCATCAGAAAGAGATTGTTTTCCTTTTTCCAAGAGCTTTTCTCGTGGCCTATCATCTAGAGACCACGACTTAATAGTCATTTTTTTCATTTCAATTTTTTTTCTAAGATAAATGGAAAAGCTTAAAACCCAAATTTTTTATAAATAACTAGAATTCAAATACAATTTGTTTCTAGCTTGCAAGTTTATATCTTTGTGTTACTTATAAAAGTATATGAAAATAATCATAGCAGGTGCTGGAGATGTTGGATTTCATTTAGCTAAACTACTCTCTTACGAATCTCAAGACACTTATATCATCGATTTTGATGCTGATAAATTAGAATATATCAACAATCATTTAGATGTGATCACTAAAAAAGGAGATGCCACTTCTATTCAACTTTTAAAAGAAGTTCACGTAGAATATGCAGATTTATTATTGGCAGTAACAGAATCTCAAAACACAAATATTGCTATTTCTGTTATTGGAAAATCTTTGGGTGCAAAAAAGACCATTGCTAGAATTAGCAATCCAGAATTTTTGGACTTTTCAGAAATTAACTTTAAAGAGCTAGGTGTTGATTTTATGATTTCTCCAGAAGAATTAGCTGCTGAAGAAATTGAAATGTTGTTGAATCAATCTTCATTTAATGATACCGTTGAATTTGAGAACGGTCTTTTTTATGTAATGGGGACTTCTTTAGATTATAAATCTCCTTTACTAGACATCACAGTAAAGGAAGCAAAAGATAGGTTTCCAAAAGTAAACTTTATTACCATTGCCATTAAAAGAGAAAAAGATGCTCAAACCATCATTCCAAGAGGTGATACACGATTTGAAATAAACGATCAAGTGTATTTTTCCGTCCCAAAAGACAGCTTAGAAAGCATTTATGAAGTAGTAGGGAAAAAGCATGTGCAGATTAAAAATGTCATGATTTTAGGTGGTGGAAGTTTAGGGTATAAAACTGCTCGTAATTTATGTGATGATAATTTTAGAGTCACACTTATCGAAAAAAACAAAGAAAAATCTCATGTATTAGCAGAAGAACTAAAAGGTACTTTGGTTGTGAATGGTGATGGTAGAGATTTAGAGTTATTAGAAGAAGAAAACATTCGACAAATGGATGCTTTCGTTGCTGTAACAGGAAATTCTGAAACCAATATCATGTCTTGTTTGGTTGCAAAATCAAAAGGAGTGAAACGAAATATTGCTTTGGTAGAGAATATGGACTATATAAATATTTCTCATACGATTGGTATTGAGACTCTGGTCAATAAAAAACTGATTGCAGCGAGTAATATTTTCAAACATATTAGAAAAGGGAAAGTAATTGAGCTGGTAAACCTTCATAATATAGATGCAGAAGTTTTTGAGTTTGAAGTGCAACCTGGAGCTAAAGTAACTGAGAAACCTATTCGTGAATTACGTTTTCCTAGAGAAGCTGTTTTTGGCGGAATTATAAGAGACGGAAAAGCTTTAATGTCTTTTGGAGATTTTCAAATTCAAAGTGGAGACAAAGCAATTATCTTTTGCTTACCAGAGGCAATTTCTACAGTAGAAGATTTATTCAACTAAATCATGCAACGTCTCAATCTTAAAATAATTTATCGCTTTTTAGGAATCACCGCCATTTTAAATGGTGTGTTTATGTTCATTGCATTTCCGTTTAGCTTATATCACAATGAAGATGCACAAACTGGAATTTTAGTTGCTGGAATTGTCACATTAGCTATTGGTATTTTACTATACATCTTTAACAAACCCAAAAGCACTAATATTGGAAAAAAAGAAGGATATGTAATTGTTACTTTCGGTTGGCTTATTTTATCTGTAACAGGATGTCTTCCTTATCTTTTTTCTGGAGCAATTCCGGATATAACCAATGCCTTTTTTGAGACGATTTCAGGATATTCAACTACGGGTTCTTCTATCTTACAAGATATTGAGTCGATGCCAAAAGGAATTCTCTTTTGGAGAAGTGCTACTCACTGGATTGGTGGTATGGGAATTATCGTTTTAACCATTGCAATCTTACCTTTGTTAGGAATTGGAGGTATGCAATTGTTTATGGCAGAAGCACCTGGACCTTCTGCAGATAAACTACATCCAAGAATAACCGACACAGCAAAAAGATTATACTTAATCTATGTGGTTTTAACCTTTGTAGAATTCTTTTTATTAAAAGTTGCTGGAATGACTTGGTTTGATGCCATCAATCATGCAATGGCAACTGTAAGCACAGGAGGTTTTTCTACTAAAAATTCAAGCTTAGCTTTTTATAACGGAATGCCAGCTGTTCAATATATTATCATCTTTTTTATGTTTATGGCTGGAACAAATTTCATTTTGAATTATTATGCTTTGAAAGGAAAAGTTCGAAAAGTAATTCAGAGTGAAGAATTCAGATATTATCTTTTAGCTGTTTTCGGAATTACAGCTATTATATCAATTATAATTATTTTCTTTCAAGAACCTACTTTAGTAACTACTATTGACCACCCAATGGTGTATGGAAAAACTGAAAGTGCCATCAGGCATGCTTTGTTTATGGTCATTTCAGTAATTACAACAACTGGTTTTGTTTCGGCAGATTTTACGATGTGGAGTTTCTTTGCCTCTGGAATTTTCTTTGCTTTATTTTTCTTAGGAGGTTCTGCAGGTTCTACGAGTGGTGGAATTAAAATTGTACGTCATATAGTAATGCTAAAGAATAGTTTTTTAGAATTTAAAAAAGCATTGCACCCAAAAGCTATTATTCCTGTACGATTGGACGGTAAAGCGGTAAAAGAAGGAATTGTATTTAACATTCTTTCATTCTTTGTTATTTACATGCTTATTTTTATTATTTCTTCAGTATTACTTACCTTTTTTGGTTTAGATTTTCTTTCTTCTTTAGGAGCAGCGGCTTCTAGTTTAGGAAATATTGGACCTGCTATTGGAACCGTAAGTCCTGTAGATAGTTTTGCACATTTATCTACGTCTGCAAAATGGTTTTGTTCTTTTTTAATGTTAATAGGGCGTTTAGAACTCTTTACTGTACTTATTTTATTTACACCTTTCTTCTGGAGAAAGAATTAATTTTCACAATACCCTTAAAATTTTACTTTTTTATTATATTTTTACTTTATTAAAACATCCCAAAATGAAAAAAAACTACCTATTACCAATATTAGTTTGCTTATTTAGCCTAACTTCATTAGCGCAAACCACTTGGGACGGATCTGATAGTGCCGATTGGCATACTGCAGCGAATTGGGATACCAACTCCATACCTACAAGTACAGATAATGTTATCATAGCGAATGCTGGTACTGCACCTATAATTAGTTCGGGTACATTAGCAGAAACCTTGAATCTAACTATAAATACTGGCGCTACCTTAACCATTAATAGTGGAAATGCTTTAACTGTTAGTGGAAATTTGACAATTACAGATAATGATAGTTTTATCTTGAATAGTGGTAGTTCATTAATTGTATCTGGAACCTCTTCTGGAGATCTAAAATATCTTAGAAATATAACAACAACAGATAAATGGTATTTAGTTTCTAGCCCAGTTGTTGGAGAAAATAGTGGAGATTTTCTTAACAACTCAGGAGATGGATTTGGATTTATTCCACTAGGTGGTGTTGGTGGTCAACAATTTGCATTAGGACTTTATAATGATGGATGGTCATATAATTCTTCTAATTTCGGCTCTGGATATGGTTTTACAGTTAAAACGAGTAAGCCTGGTGATTTGGTTTTTACTGGTCAAATGCCAACTTCTGATTATGCTGCTTTTACAACTGACACCACTGACGACTTTAACCTCTTTGGTAACCCTTACCCATCATATATTCCTGCAAATTCAAATGCAGATGCAATCAACAATTTTTTAACTGTAAATACTGCTTCAGGACAAGATGAATTAGATTCAGCAACCATTTGGTTTTGGGATCAAGCTACTGATGGTTACATTCAAATAAATCAAGGTTCCCCAGCAAGATTTATTGCTCCTTCTCAAGGGTTTTTTATTAAAAATAAAGGAGGTTTTGGTGATTCTAATATTGATTTTAAAGAAAGTATGCAAAGTCATCAATCTACAGAAGTTTTTAATAGATCTGTAACTACTAGACAAGACATCAAATTATTTTTAAGTGATGGAACTAAAAATAAATATACTGAGATTTATTACATCGATGGTACCACTACTGATTATGATAATGGTTATGATAGTAGTATTTTTGGTGGTACTTCTCACCCATTTTCAATTTTCACAGAACTTGTTACTAGCAGCAATACTGAAAAAAAATTAGGAATACAATCCTTACCAAATTCAAATTTTGAGAATATGGTTATCCCAATTGGTATTAATGCAGACTCTGGTTTAAACATTAAATTTACTGCTGAAGTTTTAAATTTACCCAATGGTATTAATGTATATTTAGAAGATAGATTAAAAGACACTTATGCAAGACTAGATGAAACAAATAGTAATTATAGTATTACTTTAACTGAGAATTTAAGTGGATTTGGACGTTTTTATTTACATACAAAGTCTAGTAGTACATTAAATGCAGATGACATTTCTTTAGAAGGTACTAGTGTTTATCAACTAGATAAAAACTCATTAAGAATAACAGGTATCAATAGTGATAATGCAAGAATTAAAATCTATTCTATTTTAGGGAAACAAGTTTTAGATTATTCTTTTTCTTCAAAAGGAAATTCAGATATTACTTTACCTAATTTAAATACAGGAGTTTATATTGTTCAAGTGGCTACTGAAAAAGGGAAAATTAATAAGAAAATTATATTAGAGTAATTAATAGCTTAAAACTGACATCATGAAAAACGATAAAAATACTCAAGAAATAACTCGTAAAGAAGCTATTAAAAAAATAGGTAATTACGGAAAATATGCAGCTTTAACAGCCTTAGGAACCTATTTACTATTGAATCCAAAAACAGCACAAGCTGCTTCTCCTTCTGATCCAGGAACTGGGTTTTAGTAGAAAAAAAAGAGATTCATTTAAAAAGCCCACTTTTTGTGGGCTTTTTATTTTTACACAAAAAATCAAAACTTATATTTACAGAAACAACTTTACATTTTGAATTACATAAGAAAAGATATCGATGAAAAATCTATTGTTTGGTTTGAAAACACCAATCAATATCTAATTTTTGAACCTAAAACTGCAGATATTATTTCAGATCTTCTAGAAGATAAACCTTTAGAACTTATTGGCAAAAATGTGTCAGAAACTTTAGATCTTCCTTATGAAAAAGCAATTGACTTTGTGATTGACATTAACGAAAATATTGTAAAAAAACAGAGGCTAGAAAACACGAATCATTTCTCAGGTTATCAGCATCAAAAGTTCATAAAAAGTTATGAATATCAGAAATGTTATTCAATTCATAATTGTATAGTTTTAATAGAGTATCAAAGCAAATTTGAACTAGAATTAATACATCCAAAGTTTGCTTATTTAGAAGTTGATTCTGCATCTAAACCTAATTTGCACCTTTCAATATTTACAGACAATGGTCATACATTTTTATTAAAAGACAATACTTATTTTAAAGATTGGAGCAGAAAAGACATTCATTATTTGCAAGGTAAAGTTAGTATGCTCATTGTTCAAGAAATGTATAATAAAGAGGAAGATACATGGATGGGAGTTTTTCATGCTTCTGCTTTAAGCGATGGAAAAAAATCTATTTTATTTCTAGGAGATTCTGGTCATGGAAAAAGCACATCATTAGCCTTATTACAAGGTGCTAAATATCGTTGTGTAGCAGATGATTTTGTCCCCATAGGAAATGATAAAAAAGTATATCCATTTCCATCTGCAATTAGTGTAAAGCACACTAGCTGGGAAATGCTATCAAAGTTTTATCCTAATTTGAATTCTGAAAAAGATTACCATTTTAGTTCTCACAACAAAACAGTAAAATACCTATCACCGAACCAACAAAATTTTAATCATGTTTTCGATAGTGACAAACTAGTTTTCATTAGATATTATAAGGATATTGATACTTTATTTTCTCCAATGTCTCACTTAGAAGCTTTTGAGAGATTACTTCCAGATTCTTGGATTTCTCCATTAAAACAAAACGTTTCCGGGTTTTTAGAATGGTTTTCTGTATTAAAATGTTATTCTCTTACCTACTCAAACAATCAAGAAATGTTTGATCTTGTTTCTAAACTTTATAATGATGAATTATAAAGAAACTTTATTTTTTGTTGCTCGAGCTCTTACTATCAATCATGAAAAGCACAATTTTGATTTTATTAAAAAACAGATAAAAGAAAATTTGGTTGATTGGGGTAAAGTAGTACAACTTAGCACCAAACATTATGTATTTCCAGCATTGTATTGCAATTTAAAAAGAGCAAATCTTATTGAGTTAGTTCCAAAGGATTTAGTTGAGTATATGGAACACATAACTCAATTAAATAGAGAAAGAAATCAACAAATTATAACACAAGCTAAAGAAATTAATGAGCTATTGTTAGAGAATGATATTACTCCTATTTTTTTAAAAGGCACAGGGAACTTATTAGAAGGTTTATATGAAGATATAGCAGAAAGAAAAGAATGGTTGGAGATATTGATTTTATTTTATCAAATGAAGAGTTTGATAAAACAATAAAATGTATTGAAAACTTTGGTTATTCAAAAGTACATCAAACAAAATATGATTTTCCTCAATTTAAACATTACCCAAGATTACAAAAAATAGGAAAAACTGCAGCAATAGAAATTCATAAAGAGTTGTTACTAGAAAAATTTGCTGATGAATTTAATTATGATATTGTAAGAAAAGATAGCCAGAAAATTAATGGGTTTTTTGTCATGAGTTTTGAGAATCAACTTTCATTATCAATTATAGCCAAACAAATAAATGATGATGGCTTTTATTACAAAACTATTGCATTAAGAAATGCTTATGATGTATTTCTTTTATCCAAAAAGTGTAATGCCAAAAATGCATTTTATCTATTTGATAAATTAAAAACACCTCTAAATTGCTTTTTAGCTAGTTGCTTTTTTGTTTTTAATAATCCAACAAGTTTAGAATATAATAAAACAGATGAAACTAAGACTTATTTAAAGCATTTTGAACAACTTTTATCAAACAAAAAACAAGCTCAAAAGAAATTTAAAAAAACTTCAACAAAACTATTTTTAAGTAAAAGATTAAATATTATTTATAAATCTATATTAGATAAAACACATAGAAAATGGTTAATAAAAAGAATAACTGATAAAGAGTGGCAGCAGCAAAAACTAATTCAGTTAGGTTTAAAAAAGCCTAAACCAAACGTTTAACATCGTCAAAATCTAAACCTCCATAATTTCCAGAACTCATTAAAACCAAAGCTGTTTTATCTAAATTTTGAGAGAATAGAAAATCTTTAAATTCTTGCGAATTTGTATAAATAATTAAATCATCTCTTTGAAAAGCATTTGCAATTTGAGCTTCTGAAACCTCATCTAATTTTTTAATTTTTACTGCATGAGGTGAAAAGAAAACTACAGCTTTATCTGCATAATCTAATTTGCCTTTATACTGCTCTAAAAATTCTGCATTTAAACTTGAATAGGTATGTAGCTCTAAACAAGCGAGAACTGTTCTATCTGAGTATTGCTCTTTTACAGCCTTTGTGGTTGCTGAAACTTTAGAAGGTGAGTGTGCAAAATCTTTAAAGATAACTGTGCTATTATTTTCAGCAATTTTTTCTAATCGTTTACTGGCTCCTTTAAAACTTGCTATTGCCTCATAAAAGTCATCTTCATCAATACCCATATGCTGACATATCCATTTAGCACCAGCTAAATTTTGTAAATTATGTTTTCCAAAAATTTCTAAAGGCAAATCACCTGATGTTGTTTCTAAATAAGTGATACCATTATCAATAAAATGCTCTGGTGTTGTATATGGATATTTCTTAATTGCATTTTCGGAACTCTCAACAACATTTTTAACATGATAGTCTTCTTCATTGTAAACCATAATTCCACCATTGATTAGAGAATCTGTAAAAATTTGAAACTGATCTACATAGTTTTCAAATGTTGGAAATACATTAATATGATCCCAAGCAATTCCGCTGATCAATGCAATATTAGGCTTGTATAAATGAAACTTCGGTCGCATATCAATTGGTGAACTTAAATACTCATCACCTTCTAAAACGATAAACTCATTTTCTTTGGTTAAATGAACCATGGTGTCAAAACCTTCTAATTGTGCTCCTACCATATAATCTACTTCTCTATCATGGTAGTTTAAAACATGCAAAATCATTGAAGTGATTGTGGTTTTCCCATGAGAACCTCCAATAACTACTCTGGTTTTATCTTTGGATTGCTCGTATAAAAACTCCGGATAAGAATAAATTTTTAAGTCAAGTTCTTGAGCTTTTAATAACTCGGGATTATCAGGTTTAGCATGCATTCCTAAAATAATAGCGTCTATATCTGATGTGATTTTATTGGGAAACCAACCAAATTCATTTGGCAACAATCCTTTGTTAGCCAATCTGCTTTTAGAAGGTTCATGAATCATATCATCGCTACCGGTAACTCCATATCCTTTGTTATGAAGAGCCAATGCCAAATTATGCATTGCACTTCCTCCTATGGCTATAAAATGAATTTTCATTTAACTATTTGAACTTTATTTGGGTGGAAATTCTTGTAAAATATCACCAATTAATTTTCTTAAAAAAACAACTCTTTCTTCAGGTGAAAGGTTTGCTTTTATTCTTCTCTCTAAAACTCCTTTCCAGAAGGTTTCTTTTGATTTAAAATCAGCAAAAGTGATTTGGACTCTCTCAATATCTTTAGGTTTTCCAAAAATAACATCTGTTGAAATGGCTAATCCTGCTTGACCATTACTTAAACCCATTCCAACTTGTTTGTTTTTAGGTGGCTTGATGGTAAGAGAGTAAAAATTTATTAAAAAATCAGGTTTTTTCACTTCTGAAAAATCTACAGAATCTAAATGATTCTTTATAATTTTCACAAATCTTCTTTTATCTATATCACTAGATGCGCTGGTAGAATCTTTTACAATACTATAAGTTTTGTAACTAGAAAAATCATACATTTTATCAAAATCTGTAATAACTTTAGAAGTAGAACAGCTTATAAAAGTAAAAGCTAAAAAATATAGGAAAACTATTTTTTTCAAACTTCTATTTTTTCTCTTCTAACACTACTCTTGTTGGAGTATCTTTCCCACTTATAATACTTTCAGTTCCTTTAGCTACAGCTCTTATTGTTTCTGTAATAATACTTACATCTAAACCTTCAGCTTCATCACTTCTTTGATGATAGTCAGGATCTTTGTCAATTTGAGTCGTAGAAAATGTATGTGAAGGAACACCTAATCTTGCTAAAGAAGCATTGTCAGAACGAAAGAATAAATTAAACTTTTTATAAGGATCTGGAAACAATTTATACCCAGTTCCTTCTAAGTTTTTCTGAACAATTTTACCAAAATCAGAACGTTCAAAACCAGTTAACCAAGCGGTTTTTGGTCCAGTTGCTGGAACTTTACCCATCATTTCTAAGTTAATACCTGCAACAAATTTACTAGCATCAATTCCTTTTCCAAAATGTCTAGACCCAATCAATCCCATTTCTTCTGCTGTAAAAGCAATGAAAACAATGGTTCTTTCGTTTGTTCCTTTTTTCTTAAAATATTCAGCCAAAGCTAAAACTCCTGTCACTCCACTTGCATCATCATTGGCACCATTAAAAATGCTGTCTTTTTCATTTTCAGTTTTTCGAATTCCTAAATGATCATAATGTGCAGAAACAACAACGTATTCATCTTTTTTACTTTTTCCCTCTAAAACACCTATGATATTGCTTGCAGAAATACTGTCTTTAGATCTTCTGGGTCTGAATTTAAAGGTTTGTCTATAATCAGTTAAATCAGCATAGGTAGATAATCCAATTCTTTTAAACTCACCTTCTATATATTGAGCAGCTTTTTCTATTCCTGGTGTACCTGTTCTTCTCCCTTGCATTTCATCAGAAGCTAGCGTATACAAGTGTGTTCTTACCGTAGCAGTATCTATTGAAATTTCGTTTTTAGAATCATTATCAGATCCTTTTTTAGTTTCGCAACTTGTAAATATAAATAAACTTAAAAGTGCTAAAAGAGATAATTTTTTCATGTGTGTTTGATTTAAAACGTTAAAGATACCGAAACCAACGCAATTATTATTTTGTACTTTTGTGAAAATTATTTTTGATGAATCTTGATTTAATTCCTAGACTAAAAAATACACAAACAAATAACTTTTTTTTGCTTGCTGGACCTTGTGCAATTGAAGGTGAAGATATGGCTTTGCGAATAGCTGAAAAAGTAATTAAGATTACTGATAAACTAGAAATTCCCTATGTTTTTAAAGGAAGTTTTAAAAAAGCCAATAGAAGTAGAATAGATAGTTTTACTGGAATTGGAGATGAAAAAGCATTGAAAATTTTACGCAAAGTTTCAGAAACTTTTGATGTTCCAACCGTAACAGATATTCATGAAGTTTCAGATGCTACAAAAGCAGCTGAGTTTGTAGATGTATTGCAAATTCCTGCTTTCTTAGTTCGTCAAACAGATCTAGTTGTTGGAGCTGCAGAAACAGGAAAAGTTGTCAATTTAAAAAAAGGACAATTTATGAGTCCGTCTGCTATGAAACACGCTGTACAAAAAGTGCTAGATGCTGGTAATGAAAAAGTCATGGTCACTGACAGAGGAACAATGTTTGGTTATCAAGATATGATTGTAGATTTTAGAGGAATTCCAGAAATGAGAGAGTTTGCTTCTACTGTTTTAGATGTAACTCATTCTTTACAACAACCTAACCAGACTTCTGGTGTAACTGGTGGAAGACCTGACATGATTGAAACCATTGCCAGGGCTGGAGTTGTAAATAATGTTGATGGCTTATTTATTGAAACTCATTTTGACCCATCTAATGCAAAAAGTGATGGCGCAAATATGTTACACTTAGATTATTTAGAGAACTTATTATCCAACTTAGTAGCTATCAAAAAAACAATTAACCAATTGTAGCACAATTTTTGGTTGATTACATTGTTTAGGTATTTAATAATGAAACAACTTTGTATTCTTTTTCTATTTGCATCGATAGTTATTGATGCACAAAATTTTACTAGTGTAGATGCAAAAGTTCAATCGTATCCAAAATTTAGATCTCCAGAACAACTTGCCAATAGAATTCAAAAGGATTTTATTTCAGATTTAGATAAAACCAGAGCTGCATTCAAGTGGTTGACTAATAATATATCCTATTCTTTACGTTTAGCTCAAAAAGGGAGAAGAGCCATCGAATTTCAATATTTTAACGAAGCTGAAAGAGATAGAAAGCTACAGCAAATTAAAGACAACCTTGTAAAAAATGCTTTTATAAAAAGGATAGGAGTTTGTGAAGAATATGCACAATCATTAAAGAAATTATGTGATTTGATGGGTATTGAGTCTCAAGTTTTAAAAGGAAATGTTCGGAATTCAGCATTAGAAATTGGAAGAGCTTCTACTACAACAAATCATGCATGGAACATTGTAAAAATTAATAACAATTGGATAATTATTGATGCTACGTGAACAGCTGGATATTCTATGAATGGTAGATGGAAAAAAAATTATACTGATTATTATTTTGATATTCCATATTCTCTGATTGGAAAAACTCATTTTCCTGCTGACAGAAAATGGCAAATCATTTGGAATGTCAGATCAAAGGAAAAGTATTATAATCAACCTATTTATTATGAAGCTTTTCTGAGAAGAAATCTTCAATTCAAGAAAAATATAATGGGAACTATTGTCGTAAAAAGAGGTAATAAGATTCCGTTAGAAATTAAGGGTTTATCAATAAATGATAAAATTGTAATTGGTTTTGCCAACGATAAATATTCAAAACTACCTACGGTTAGCAAATCTGAATTTGGAGATCAATTATTAATTGAAGCTCCTAGATCTAACACTCAAATGTTTTTATTTATTGATGATAGACTAGCCTCTATTTTTAAGGTTTTAACTAGGTAATAGGATATAATTCTTTCGCTTTTAAAAGCACAGAAACCAAAACATCTACTTCAATATCTTGCATTTGATAATACCGCAAAGAAACCATTTTCTTTCTGTTTTTATATACCAGTTTATTTTTATAAACTTGATTTTGTCACCTTTAACAATGCCTAGATCAACATATCCTTTAAATACATTAAAAAAACAAAAGGGTTTGTTATTGAGATAGTAAAACGGAAGTTTCCATTTATATTATAAATCTAATTCGGGAATCGTAGTTTCAAGAATCAATTGTAATTGCAACAATATCATCTTGAAAGGTTCTTCCTGTTTTAAAATATAAGCTTCACTCGATCTCAATCAAATTTTTCTTAGTTTCTAATAATTTTTTTATGAAAAGTTCCTAACTCAGTTGTAACTTTAACTACATAAATACCAGAAGATAAATTTTCTACATTAACATTCATAGTTTGTTTAGAATTTTCTGGAGTTATTACTTTAACCTCTTTCCCAAGCATATTATAAATTGAAACTTTCTTTAAATCAAATCTATTAGATCTTAAAAAAAATGATTGCTCTACTGGATTTGGAAATAATGATAAGTTTGCATTAAAATCTTCGTTATTTGTAGATAGAGTACCTGCTATTTCTATATTATCTATAAAAGTAGAATTTCCATAACCGTTTATATTAACAAATTTAAACTGTACTTTCTCACCTTCAAATCCACTTAAATCTATAGATTCTGTTCTCCATTGAGATGAACTTGAAGGTGTAAATACCCCAGTTGTATAGCTAGGTAAAGTTGATAAATCTAAATCATCTTTAAAGTAAATAGTAGAATAACTATCTCCGCAATCTGTTGAAATTTCTACTCTCAATCCATCAAACAAAGTAGTAGAGTATTGAGCTTTGGCTAAATCAAAATTTAAAGACAAACCTGTACCGTCTAAATCATAAATAGATGTAACAAATACATCTTCTTGTCCTGGTGCATTATAATTATAATTATCTATTGCAAAAGTTGTGGTAGATTGATCATCAATTCCTGTTACAGTTCCTTGAGACCAAGTAATTCCTCTATCTTGATTTTCAATACTCCAACCTAAAGGTGGTACACCAGAAGTTTCAAAATCCTGAACTTCATTAATAAAATCTGGATTTACCTGTGCATAAAACTCAACCTCTAATTGATCATTAGCTGCATATTCATCACCTGATAAATTTGTCCATACTCTAAATGTGTTTAATCCATCCTGGTTAATTTCAAGAGGTGTTCCAAATGTATGTGCCAAATTATCTCCAGCATTTAGAGTTCCAGAATACGTTTCTTCAACAACAGCATTTGAACCCAATTGATATGATATTGTAAAACCACTTTGGTCAACAAGTCCTCTATTTTCAACAACAACAGATACATCTACTGTATTTGTACCATCACAAATAATAGAAAGGTTCGAAAAATTTGTAGTCATAGACTCTACAGTTAAGTCATTATTTAAATCACAATTAAAAATATCTCCTTCAAATCTATTAATTGCATTACTTCTTAGAGATTCCCAATTAGTTGAACCTCCTTTTGCTGAAACAGCAACCCAAAAAGATTGTGTCGGATCAGTAATTGGAATTTCAAAAGATGTATTAGATGTATTACCCACTAAATCCATAAATTTTTCACCAAGGATATAAACATCATACGAATTAGCATCAGCTAAAGCATCCCATTCTACTGTTAAGTCAGTTGGACAAATTTTAGTTATGCTTATACCTTCAACTTGATTAGCCACTGAAAAAGTAGCATCACTTGTGTCTGAGAATGATCCACTAGAAGCTCTAATCAAAGTTTCACCTGACACAATAGAATTAGGAACAAACCAATTGAAATTTGTAGCATTAGATGAAACAGTTGTTATCGTATTCCAGTTGTTACCATTATCAGTTGAATATTCTAGCAAGAAGCTATCAGTAGTATTGATAGCATCCCAGTGTATTACTGAACGTTCTCCTGCAACTAATTTTTCTCCTCCGTTTGGATATGTTAGTGTTAAGTTCTCTTCTATAATTTCATATACAACAAAGTACTTTTGAGGACCCACTGGAATATTAAAACCCGAAATGTTAATTGTATAATCTCCAGCTTCTGGATTGTTAATCAAAACTTGCTCTACATTGTTTAATCTATCAACTCCAGTAGAAGCTGGAGCACTTAAGCTTGCTTGATCAGGGGTATGATCCAACAACCATGGTAAAAATTCTGTATTAGAAGGAGAGGTTACTTTTAAATCCATATCATTAACCAAAGCAGTTGTAGCACCAGAGGCTGCTGCTGGATCGTTCCAATACACCATAAATCGAACTTGTTTAGTATTGGCTGGTACAGAAATTGTGTGATCATTTTGTGTTCCTTGAGAAATATTATCACTTAAATATCTCTTATCTTCTAATAATTTAGCTGCTCTTAAGCCATTTACTAAACCCCAACCAAAACTAAAATCAGGTCCTTCATTTCCATAATCATTTGCAGTATTTAACAATGCTGCTTTTATTAAAGAAGATTCTGGCATTTGATTGTTATTATTTTCTCTATATAATTGATAAAGTTGAGCCGCAACACCTGCTATTCCTGGTGCAGCACCAGAAGTTCCTCCAAATTCTAAATATCCATTATTTTCATCTGTAGACATTTGTCCTTGACCGTGTGCTGTAATGTCTGGTTTAATTCTACCATCATGAGCTGGCCCTTTACTACTTGAGCTGGCCAATTGACCATTAAAAAAAACATTTGCTGTAGCTATAACATTTTTTCCTTGTTTGTGACCACCAGTTACATTACCCCATTGTGAACCTGCACCATAACCACAATTGTTATTATTTGAGTTTCCGCCAGAAAAAACATGCAAAAGATCTATGTTTGTGTTTGTTTGATCATCTACTGTTCTAGTAGTTATTGTATAACCTGCATTACATCCATTTGAGTAGGAAGAGTTTGTAATTTGAGCAAGATCATTATCAATTAAGTTTGTTGTAGCTGCATCTAAGAACGTTGAATTGTAATTAGTAACGTAAACATTTGATCCAGCTGCCATTCCTCTCATTCTTGGATCTAGATTTCCAGCACCCGCCATAATACCTCCAACTCCATCACCGTGAGTTTGTCCTGTTCCAGATGCTGCAGAATTATCTATTCTACCTTGATAATCAATATGAGGTCCGACAATTCCATCATCTCTTACCACAACTCCAATTCCTTCTCCTGTATAATTTCTACCAGCAGAAGTTTGTGTGTCTAAATTACTAGATCTATGAATTGATCTTCCTCTCACATCATCTTTAACACTAGGTTCCTGAATTAGTTCAATCCATTTTACAAATGGAAAATCGGCAACTTCATTTACTTTGTCTAATGGTATAGAAACTGATAATATATTACTTCCTTTAAAAACCTCAAGGATACTAACTCCATCAATTGTAGCAATCTTGCTTGTGACTAACGCTACAGCATTCTTATCAAAGTATTGTAAGTTCGTCAAAACATTGTCTCCACTCTTAGCCCAATCTCCTATTTCACCATTTCGAATTTTAGAAAAAATTTTAAATTTTACTGGCAACGAAACAATTGATATTACTTTAGATTGTTTTAAGTAACTAACGTCTGGCCCCTTCTTAAAATGAAACAGATATGTGTTTTTTGACAAGTAATCTGTTAGTTTTAAATCTCTCTTTTTTAAATCATCTTGCAAATCTTGAGAAGGTGTTTTGCTAAATTGGATGATACCATAAAAACCTTGTTCATCAGAGGTTTTACTTAACATCTGATCCCATGAAAAATTATCTATATTGTTTGGAAGGTTTAACACCTCTCCATTAAATGAAACTGGAATTGTTGTTTGTCCACTTGAAAATAAAAAACTAAAGCTAAAAAGAAAAGAAAATAGGATTTTGATGGTCGTCTTTTTCATAGTAATAATTTTGAAAATTGAGTTTTAATACATTCAAATATAAAAGAAAACCTTCCAAAATTTAGTTTTTCTATATTAGCTTACTGAATTTTTATAAAATGTCCAAAGATCAAAAATTGAATTCTAAGGTGAATTTTACATTGAAAGGCTTGAATAGCATACAAATTGGTTTATACATGTTATTGTTTGCTTATCTCATTCAGGGTCTTTTAAATGGTTTTATGTCTGACAGTAGTTTTTTAGCCATGATGTCAATTCAAATCGTTGAGGTTCAGATTGTATTCTTAGCTTTTTTATTCATTTTATTTTCATATTTCGCATTGTTTTTTAGTAGCAGAAGAACCTCTAGAAAAAATAAAAAACAATTCTGGAACACTCCAACAAAAGCAACTTTCTGGGTAACATTTTTTCTTACTGTTATTACAATTGCATTGCTGTTTTTTCTAAACAAACAAGGGTTGTTTTTAGAATTAACCTCTGTTTTTTTACTTCTCTACGGTATATATATCTTACTTTTTAACTTTAGAAAAAAGAAACAATTTCAATTACTTGGAGCTATTTGTCTGTTTCTATCAATAGTAACTTTTATCATACCAAGTTATTGGTACAATTCTCTATTAATTCTAGGAATTGGTCATGTAGTTTATGGATTAATGGTGAAAGAATAATTATTCTTTTCCTTCAACAAAATCTTGTAAATAAGAAAAACGTTCTGTTAATTTCCCATTTTCAGTCATTTTAGCTCTGGCTAAAACTCCGTCTGTATCATTATTAAAAAAAGAAGGAATCACATGTTCTAAAAACAATTCTCCAAACCCTTCACTTGCATCTGCTGGTAATTCACAAGGTAAATTATCTACAGCCATCACTGTAATTGAATTTGGAGTTTTATAATCTACTTCAGATTCTGTAATTGGATCATAACCATAAGCAGGATTTTCTATTGTTGAAGGTCTGATTGTAGAAGCTACAGGACCATCAATATCACATGAAATATCAGCAACATATTTAATATTGAAATCTTGTTGTTTAGCATCTTCTCTTGTAAATAAATAAGGAGAACCATCACCAAAAAAATGACCTGCAATGAAGAAGTCAGTCACTTTTGCAAAGCGCATAAAGTCAGATTCATAGTTTTCTGGATGATTGTAAAAATCATAAACATCAATTACTTTTCCATCTTTTCGCTTGTTATAATCCAATACATCAATTTTACAATATACAGGTTCATCAAATTTACTTTGTAAATAATCATCTACAGAAACTTCTTTGATATTCATAGCATCCAACATCTCTTTAGATCCATTGGCAACTTTTCCGCTTCCTGTTAACAAGATTTTTAAATTGGGTAATTGAATAGCATTTAATTTTTCTATTAATTCTTGCTGATCTGCTAGAGTTTCTGCTTTTGGAAGATTAAAGGTTTCTTCTTTAATTCCGATAGCTCTAAAACCATTATAAGCACCAACAATTCCGGCATAACGACCAAAACCAATTAATCGATAACCTTTATGATTGACAATAACTTCATGATCGTACAGCTCGATATTTTTATCTAAAATCGCTCTTAACAAATCACGATTATACGGTTGTTTTTTTATTGTATGACTGAAGAAAAAATACTTTTTGTTTGGAATTAGTGCTTCTCTAGGAACTTCTTTTACACCAATCAAAACATCACAATCACCAAGGTTCTTAACAACTTCAAATCCATTGTTCTTATATGCCTCATCAGAAAAAACTCGAATGTCTGATGACTCAACAACAATATTTGCTGATGGGAATTTTTCAACAAATTCAACTAATTTATTAGGAGAGAAAACTACTCGTCTATCTGGTGGATTTTTTAGTTCTTTGATGATTCCAAACTTCATTGAAAAGGCTTTTATAAGATGTTACGAAATTACTTCTTTTTGAAAGCCTAACCAAAACTGCTATTGATAACATTTTTCATACTTTTGCATTCCACTTTTCTTTATTGAAAATGGTTCTTTGACATAAAAAAATGAATGTTTGATGAGTTTCCACATCAATTTCGGAATCTATTCAATCATGCAAATTAAAATTTGCTATTTCATTAAGGGGACGACTGGTTTTGACAGCAAGGTCAGTAAAAATGTAAGCATACCGAGGACTGAAATGACTACTCGTAAACCTTATTTCAACTTTATAAACGGCGAAGATAACTACGCTTTAGCTGCATAATCTGAATTAATAGTAAGATTAGCCTCGGCACACAAGGTGTGCAAGCTTTATGTCCACAGAAAGCCTTGGTTTATGGCGTTCTATTTTTGGGCATCGTAAAAATAAACATAGAAATATAAGGGCTTCGATTGTATTTTGAAACTAAAGAAGATAAGCATGTAGTAGATTGTTTTTGATCTAGCTACTTGACGAAAATGAGACAAAAACTAAGTATGTAGAAAGCTTTTGAGCTGCTTGTTTGGACCCGAGTTCGATTCTCGGCGTCTCCACATTAAAAAAGCTCGTCATTTTGACGAGCTTTTTTTTATATTACGCACATGTTACGAATTTATATTATTGGAATTGCAATCCTTATTATTGCTATTGTTGCCAACGGAATCATTGTTCAATTGGGTTGGAAATCTTGGTACAGCTTTTTACAAATCTTATCTAGTTCTGGAACTTCAGGCTTTAACCAGCTATCATTTATAGATGTTCTTTGGTTATTTTTTGGCTATCCTTTTATTTTAGGATTTGGTTATTGGATTGGTGATCAAATCTATAAACTCATATTCTAAGTGAAAAGAATTCTTGTTTCTGTTTCTAATGACATTAATAACGATCAGCGTTTGTATAGAACTTGTGAAACGTTATGGAACGATGATTTTGATATTTCTGTTATTGGTAGATTAAAGAAAGATTCTCTTCCTCTAGATTTACATTTTAAAACCAAACGGATAAAAATGCTATTTAGTAAAGGTTTTTTGTTTTACGCTTTTTTTAATGTAAGATTGTTTTTTATTCTTTTTTTTAGAAAAAAAGAAATTCTATTTGCCAATGATTTAGACACGCTATTACCAAACTATTTAGTAAGCAAATTGCAAAACAAACCGTTAGTTTTTGACAGTCATGAACTATTTTCTGAAGTCCCAGAATTACAAGACAATTCATTTGCTAAAAAAGTATGGAAATTTCTAGAAGACTGGATAATTCCAAATTTACAACATGTGATTACGGTTAGTGATGGAATTAAGAATCATTATAAAGAAAACTATAATCTAGAATCAACCGTGATAAGAAATGTACCATTCATCACAAAAAAGAAAACAAAAGAATTAGATTTTATTTCAAAAAACCAAAAAGTTATTTGGTATCAAGGTTCTGTAAATGTAGGAAGAGGGTTGGAATTGGTTATTGATACTATTTCTTTTCTAGAAGACTACATTTTCGTGATTGTTGGAAATGGAGATCTTTATGAAAAGTTAGAACAGAAAGTATTGCATTTGGAATTAGAAAACAAAGTGAAATTTCTAGGAAAATTACCACCAAGTGAATTAAAAAAATTGACACCAAATGCCACAATAGCTATTAGTTTAGAGGAAGATTTAGGGTTGAACTACAGATATGCTTTACCCAATAAAATTTTTGATTATATACATGCAGAAGTTCCGATGATTGTATCTAATTTACCAGATATGTCATCATTAGTGACAAATTATAAAGTTGGTGAAGTCTTAAAAGTTATATCTCCAAAATTTTTAACTGAGCTGATTTTAAAAATGGAAAATAAAGACTACTCCAAAGCTTTAGTAAAAGCCAAAAAGAAACTAAATTGGGAGAAAGAAAAAGAAAAACTTTTAAAACTTGTAAAGTCTGTCTAACAAAACCCTTCATATAGTTTCTTTTGATGTTCCTTATCCTGCAAATTACGGTGGTGTGATTGATGTGTTTTATAAAATAAAAGCATTGCATGAACTGGGAGTTAACATCATTTTACATTGTTTTGAATATGGAAGAGGAAAACAAAAAAAACTCAATCAATATTGTAAAGAGGTCTATTACTATGATCGGAATTCTTTTGTCAAAAGTTTTCTCTCAAAAGATCCTTTTATTGTAAAATCTAGATCAAATGATGTTTTAATTGAGAACTTAAACAAAGATACTTTTCCTGTTCTATTTGAGGGTTTACATACAACATATCCTTTATTTTCTAATCAACTTAAAAACAAAAAAGTTTACGTAAGAACTCATAATATAGAACACGATTTTTATCAGGGATTAGGAAAAAGTGAGAGCAATCTTTTTAAGAAACGTTTTTTTAAACAAGAATCAAAAAAACTAAAGAAGTTTGAAAAGATTCTGATGAAAACACAAGGTATTTTTACCATTTCTCCTTTTGAACAGAATTACTTCTCTCAGAAATACGGAAATCATTGTGATTATGTTCCTGCTTTTCATAATCATCAAATAGAAACAAAATTAGCTTCTTCAGAAAAGTTTGTCTTATACCACGGAAATGTTTCCGTTTCTGACAATGCAAGAGCTGCTCATTTTTTGATTGATGCCTATAAGAAGTCAGGTTTTAGATTGGTAATTGCAAGTAGTTTTCACAATGCTTCCTTGCAAAAGGAAATTGATAACTATACAAACATTCAATTTGTTGAAATTTCTAATGAACAATCGTTGAATCACCTTTTTGAAAAAGCCCACATTCATGCTTTACCTACATTTCAAAAAACAGGTATTAAATTAAAATTACTCAATACTCTATATCAAGGTCGCTTTATATTGGTTAATAATGAAATGGTAGAAGATACAGGCTTAGAATCTTTATGTTCTATTGCAAACTCTAAAAAAGCATTTTTAGAGAAAACACATGGACTGATGAAACAAGAGTTTTTGAAAAAAGAAAGAGAGAAAAGATTTAAAATTTTAGAAAAATTCAATCCTATACAGAGTGCTCAAAAAATAATTGATATTATTTTTTAAACAGGATTCTTAGCAACTACATCAAAAATTTTTCCTCCTTCACATTTGATGGTTTTATGGGGGAATTTTACAATCAATGAATAATCATGTGTTGCCATTAAAATACTTTTTCCACTCGCGTGAATATCATTTAACAGCTGCATAACTTCTAGGGAGGTTTTCGGATCTAAATTTCCTGTAGGTTCATCTGCTAAAATTAATTCTGGATCATTTAACAAAGCTCTAGCAATAGCAACTCTTTGTTGTTCTCCTCCAGAAAGCTCAAAGGGTTTTTTGTAGTATTTGGTTTTCATTCCAACTTTATCTAAAACCTCTTCAATCTTACTCTTAATTTTGTCTTTCTCTTTCCAACCTGTGGCTTTTAAAACAAATAATAAATTATCAAAAACAGTTCTATCATTTAATAATTTAAAGTCTTGAAACACAATTCCTATTTTCCTTCTTAAGTAAGGAATTTCTTTTTCTTTTAATTTTTTTAAGTCAAAATCTACAATTGTTCCTATGCCTCGTTGCAAATATAAATCTCCGTACAAGGTTTTTAAAAGACTACTTTTTCCACTTCCTGTTTTTCCAATCAAGTAATAAAATTCACCTTTTTGGATACTCAAGTTAACTTTAGACAAGACTAAATTGTCTCTTTGAAGGATGTCGGCATTTTCTAAATGTAGAATTGTTTTACTCATGGAAAACCTATTTTTACAAACCTACACATTTTAAAAAAAATTTAATGAAAGGTTTCTTTCCTTTTCATCAACAGAATTACAAACAATTTCTATTTTTGATTTATAAGTTAAAATCTTAATTTTCTCTTAAAAACTCAACATTTTATAAAATCATTCGTTATTATACAAAGCAAAATACTACCAATGCTCGCTAAATACATACAACAAAAACTAAGCTTCTGTTTTTATTTCTTCTTTATTGTATTCCTTCATGCTCAACAAACCCAAATGGATGTTGGTCTTGTTTCTGATTTTAACAAAGCTGTAAAACTATTTAACAACAAAGCTTATGCTGCTGCACAACAATCTTTTATTCGAGTCTCAAAAGATCAAAATTCAACATTTAACTTAAAAGCAGACGCAGATTATTATGATGCTATGTGTGCAATTCGACTGAATCAGACTGATGCAGATAATAAGGTTTTAGATTTTACAGAAAATCATCCAACTAGTAATAAAAAAGACAAAGCACTCCTAAATGTTGGTAATTATTATTTTGATAACAAAAAAGCAGCTTATGCTTTAAAATGGTATCAAAGAGTAAATGCAGATGGATTGAATGAAGATTTAAGGAAAGAGTTGAATTTTAAAATGGCTTATGCGTTATTAGCTGCCAGAAATTTAACTCAAGCAAAATCTAAGTTTGCAAGTTTAGTAAACGATCCTAAATTTGGAAACGATTCGAGATATTATTATGGTTATATTTCTTATAAACAAGAAGATTATGAAGTAGCAGAAAGCACATTATCTGGCTTAACCAAAAATGAAACTTATAAAAGTGAAGTAACGTATTACTTATTGGATATTAGTTTTAGAAAAGGTGATTTTGAAAAGTGTGTAAAAGTTGGGTTAAAATTATTAAACAAATCAAAAGTAAAAGCAAAAGACCGCTCTGAAATTTCTAAAATTATTGGTGAAAGCTATTTTAATTTAGGAAAATACAAAGAATCAATTCCTTATTTAGAGGCTTACAAAGGAAAAAAAGGAAAATGGAATAACACCGATTATTATCAAGTTGGTTACGCTTATTTTAAGCAAAAAGATTACAAAAATGCAGTTCGTTATTTCAATAGAATTTTAGAATTGAAAAACAATGTTTCTCAAAATGCTTATTACAACTTGGGTGAATGTTATTTATACTTAGATAAGAAATCAGAGGCATTAAATGCATTTAAAAGTGCCAGTGAAATGAAATTTGATTTGCGAGTAAAAGAAGATGCCTATTTAAATTATGCCAAATTAAGTTACGAAGAAGGAAATCCTTACAAAAGTGTTGCAGAGGTGTTACAAGATTATTTGAAAGCATATCCTAAATCAAAATCATATGATGAGATTAACTCTCTAGTTGTTACCTCATATTTACACCAAGAGGATTTTAAAGGAGCTTTAACTTATTTATCTAAAAATAATAGTAGGCAGAATTCCCTTTTAGCAAGAGAGGTTTCTTACTACAGAGCAATTCAATTGTTCAATCAAAATAAACTTCAAGAGTCATTAACTTTTTTTGAAGAAGGAAAAAAAGCAAGTAAAACAGATATAAAAGCTCAATCTGAATACTGGAGTGCAGAAGCAAACTATCAATTAGGAAATTTCCAAGACGCTTTAAAAGGGTTTAAAAAATTCTCTAAAACTGGTTTTCAAGGTTCAGAGCTAAATAATATTCAATATAATATTGGGTATGCTAATTTTAAATTAAAAGATTACAAAAATGCAGCCATTGCATTTCAACAGTATTTAAGAACTGCTACTACTGATGACATTGAAATGGTTGACGATGCAACCATAAGAATGGGCGATAGTTTTTATGCAAATAGAGATTTCTCAAATGCAATTAAAGCCTATAAAAAAGTTGCAGACAACTTCGGAATTGGAGCTGATTATGCTCAATTTCAAGCAGCTATGAGTTATGGTTTGGTAAAAGAGAATGAAAATAAAATCCAAGCGTTAAAGGATTTGGTTGCCAGTTTTGAGCTTTCTAGTTATAAAGATGATGCGTTATTTCAGTTAGGAAACACGTATGCATTATTAAAAAGAAACGATGAAGCTCACAAAGCATATCAACAGCTTTTAAAAAATCATACAAAAAGCTTTTACAATCCTAATGCATTGTTAAGAAATGGATTGTTGTATTACAATGATGATGAAAATCAAAAAGCATTACAAAACTTTAAAGAAATTGTAGCCAAATTCCCAAATTCTGAAGAAGCAAAACAAGCTGTCAAGAATGCTAGAAATGTATATGTAGATTTAGGAAGTATAGATGCATATGCAACTTGGGTAAAAACCATAAGTTTTGCAAATGTTACTGATGCTGATTTGGACAATTCAATGTATGAATCTGCAGAAAACAAATTCATCGAAAATAACACCGAAAAAGCAATAGAGGGTTTCCAAAAGTATTTAAAAATATTTCCTCAAGGTTTGCATGCACTAAAATCTAATTTCTATTTAGCTCAGTTGTATGTAAAAAACAATCAACCTGATTTGGCTATTCCAAATTATCAAATGGTAATAGCTCAAGATCAAAGTGAGTTTAGCGAAGAATCCTTAAATAAATTAAGCACTATTTATCTTGATAAGGAAGATTGGCAGAATGCAATTCCTATTTTAGAAAGGCTAGAAACTGAGGCAAATTTTCCTCAAAATAAATTATTTGCTCAAAGTAACTTAATGAAAGGATACTATCAAGCAAATAATTTTGAAGATGCACTCAATTATGCAGAAAAGGTATTGCTAACAGACAAAATTGATAGCCAAGTAGAATATGATGCAAAGATTATTATTGCTCGTTGTGCTTTTAAACAGAAAGACATTAGAAAAGCTAAAGAATTCTACACTGAGGTAGAGAGAAATGCTACTGGAGAACTAAAAGCAGAAGCTTTATATCACAAGGCTTTGTTTGAAAGTCAAGACAAAAAATACGAAGCAAGTAACAAAGTGATTCAACAAATTACATCAAATTATTCTGCATACAAATATTGGGGAGCAAAAAGTTTTGTGATCATGGCAAAAAACTACTATGCTTTAGAGAATAACGATCCTTATCAAGCAACTTATATTTTAGAGAATATTATTAAGAATTTTTCTCAATTTACTGATGTAGTTAGTGAGGCAAAAACAGAACTTACTAGAATAAAAACAAACGAAGCCAAAACAAATACTTCTGTAAACCCCAAAAACTAAAAACATGAAAAAATTATTGATTTGTTTATTAGCATTTGTAAGTATTTGTGCTACTGCTCAACGAAAAAACCAAAAGAAAAAACAAGCTAGAGATACGATTAAGACTGAGGTAATTAATGTAATAACAACCTACAATCCAACGATTGCTGATGCTTTTAAGCTTCGCAAAAAACCTAGGATTAATATAGAGAGCAAAGCACAAAAGAAAAAATTAAGTTATAGTATTTTCTCTGCTCCTGTTGCTTCTACTTTTATTCCAAAAAGTGGTGCATTAAAAGGAATTAAAGTTGGTCCTCCAGAGCGTTTATTTGACAATTACGTTGCTGCTGGTTATGGTAATTTTAATGCTCCTTTTGCAGAAGTCTATTTGCATAAAGTGAGAAAATTTGTTGATGAATTTGGTATATATGCTAATTATCAATCAGCAGAAGATGGTGTTGAAAACGCTGTTTTAGATAATGGGTTCTCACATTTATCACTTGGTGGTTATTACAGTAAAAAAGATCGTTATTTTGATTGGAAAGCGGGTGTAAATGCTTTTCAAAAAAGATACAATTGGTATGGTTTATCTAGTACAATTACATATGATGCTAACTTAATTCCTTTAATTGAAGAAGATATTCGATATACTTTTTTAGAGGCAGAAGGAGAAATTACTTTTGAAAACTCATTTATTGATAATGTATCAGGAAAATTAAGTTCTTTTGGTGATGGACATAATAGCGACGAAATAAAATTCTCTTTACAATCCAATCTATTGCTTCCTTTAGACAACATATCAAGAAATCTTAATGATTTAGACCTGCAGATAAAACTGGATTATTTAACAGGTGATTTTAATTTAAATTATGCATCTAATGCAACTATTGATTATAGTTTTTTTAATTTTTCATTACATCCAGTATATCGATTTGAAAAGGGAAATTTCAAATTTAAATTAGGAACAAAAGGGTATCTAAGTGTAGATGGAGAAAACAGTTTAACCAATGTTTTGTTTTATCCAGATGTTCAAATTTCCCATCCTTTAGTTAGTAATTTCGTAGACTTATATGCTGGTGTTGATGGTGATTTATACCTGAATTCTTTTCAAAGTTTTTCTGATAAAAACCCATTTGTTTCTCCAACACTATTTATGACACAAACCAACGAACAATATAATCTATTTGGTGGTTTAAGCGGAAAAGTAGGTTCTGATGTTAGCTTTGATATCAGAGCAAGTTATAAAAGCGTTGAGGATCAACCTTTATTTATCAGAAATAATTCAAAGTCAAACGGAACTATTTCTATTGCAAACTCAGTTCCTTTACGTGGTTTTGAATACGGTAACTCTTTTTCTGTAATTTATGATGATATTGAGACTATTAGTTTATCTGCCGAAATAGAAATGATGCTAAGTAAACGTTTTACGTTGGGTGCAAATGCAACATATTATAATTACACATTAACAAATCAACAAAGACCATGGAATCTTCCCGAATCAGAAGCTGGAGCAACAATGAGATATCAAAAAGAGAAATGGTATGCAAGTGCAGATTTATTTTTTGTAGGTGAAAGAGAAGATATATTATACACTGGCACTTATTTATCAAACGTAGCAGGAACTCAATCTCTAGAAGCTTATGCAGATTTGAATTTTAATGCAGGATACCATATAAATCCATTTGTATCGGTTTTTGTTAGAGCAAATAATATTTTAAATTCAGACTACGAACGATTTGCCAATTTTAATGTACAAGGTCTTCAAGTTTTAGGTGGAATTACTTATAAATTTGATTTTTAAATCTTAATTCTTATTTTACTTAAAAATAATTTCAATGAAAAAACTTACACTTTTTGCAATCATAACAATTCTTTCAATTTCATTTTCTAATGCTCAAAAAATAGAAGCCAAAAAAGTTTTTGGTGGTTATGAATTTTTAGAAAATGGAAAAAAACTATCAACCAAGTAATTAACTACTAAAATGGAATCTAATGCCAAAACTTCTCTTCTTTTAAAGAAAGCAAAAAGTAATGGTGTTTTTGCAGTTGTATTAGGTGGGATTGGTGGTGGCTTAATTGGTTATCCTGTTGGAACAGCTCTAGGAGGTGGTGATGCCAATTGGACTTTAGCAGCTATTGGAGCTGGAGTTTTAGCAATTGGAATTCCAATTGCAAACGGTGCAAACAAAAAAGCTAAACAAGCTGTAGATATTTATAATTCCAGTATTGATGATTCAGTTGGGTATCAATTTGTACCCGAGTTTACAATCATTTCAAATCAAAATGGAATTGGTTTTTCTATGTCTTTTTAATCTTAATTAAGGTTGATTATTTTCAGTAAATTTGAGCTTCTCAAAATTTACACAAAACAATGAAAAGAATACTTTTTCTATTAGCTGTCATTTTATTAGCAGCTTGTCAACCTAAAGAAACAAAAACTATTGCTTCAAATCAACAACTATCTTCAGAAGAAAAGTTAGATTCTACAAATATCAAACAGTTTTTTAATACAGCTTTAACCCAGGGTCAATCTTATGAATGGTTACGAGATTTAACTAAAAATATTGGAGGTCGATTGTCGGGTTCTACAGAAGCTCAAAAAGCTGTTGAATGGGGTGAAAAATTAATGAAAGAGGTTGGTTTGGATTCTGTTTGGTTACAACCTGTAATGGTGCCACATTGGGTTCGTGGAGAAAAAGAAAAAGCATATTATTCTGTGAATGGAAAAAGACAAAATGTTCCTATTTGTGCTTTGGGGTTTTCTGTAGCAACTCCAAGAAATGGAATCAAAGCAGAAGTAATAGAAGTTAAAAGCTTAGATGAAGCAAGAAACTTAGGAGAAAAAGCAAAAGGAAAAATCATCTTTTTTAATGGTGCTTTTGACAATACTTTAATCAATACATTTAGTGCTTACGGTGGTTGTGTCGGACAAAGAGTAAGGGGAGCTTCTGTAGTTGCAGAATTTGGAGCTGTTGGTGTGATTGTTCGTTCTATGACTAATGGAATTGATGATTATCCTCATACAGGAACAATGGGTTACGGAGATTTACCAAAAGAAAAATACATTCCAGCTGCCGCAATAAGTTCTAGAGCTGCAGAAAACTTGAGTGTTGATTTAAAGAAAAATCCAAAATTACAATTCTACTTTAAACAAAGTTGCAAAACATTACCAGATGCTCCTTCTTTTAATGTAGTTGGGGAAATTAAAGGCTCAGAAACTCCAGAAAACTATATTGTTGTTGGGGGCCATCTAGATTCTTGGGATCTAGGAGAAGGTGCTCATGATGATGGAACTGGAGTTGTTCAATCCCTAGAAGTTGCATACTTATTTAAGAAAAATAATGTGCGCCCAAAAAATACTTTACGAGTTGTCTTTTTCATGAATGAAGAAAATGGAACTCGTGGAGCCAAAGAATATGCTCGTTTAGCAAAAGTGAATAAAGAAAATCATATTGCTGGTTTAGAATCTGATGCAGGTGGTCATACACCTCGTGGTTTTTCAATTGATGCAAATTCAAAAAACACAAACCTACTTAAAAGCTGGAAAAAGTTATTAGCTCCTTATGGTTTGCATGATTTATTAAAAGGTGGTTCTGGTGCCGATATTTCTCCATTAAAAAATGACAATGTTACTTTGGTTGGTTACAGACCCGATAGTCAACGTTACTTTGATTATCATCATACATCAACTGATGTTTTTGAAAAAGTTAACAAGCGTGAACTAGAGTTAGGAAGTGCATCCATGACAAGTATTATTTATTTGATGGATAAGTATTTGTACAACAATGAAATTGTAAAACCTTAATGGATATTTTACTTATCACATTAAAATCTATTTACGGAGCATTTTTCATGTTTGCTGGAGTAATGCACTTTATAAAACCTCAGTTTTTTAAACATTTTATTCCTAAAGGGTTACCAAAATTAGCTGTAAACTATGTTGTGGGTCTCTTAGAATTCTCAGTTGGTTTGGGTGTTTTTATTCCAATAACAACATCTTACGCAGCATTAGGTATCATCATTTTATTAATTCTTCTATTACCCATTCATATCTGGGATTTATTTAGAGAAAGACCTGCTATTGGAAGCAAAAAATTAGCAATTATTCGAGTTCCTCTACAGTTTTTACTGATGTATGGAGCTTATTTTATATATCAAAATTCATAACCATGAAGAAAATATTCTCAGTATTAATTTCCATCCTCATATTCGGAGCTTGTCAACAACAAAAAGTAGATTTAATTGTAACCAATGCCATTATCTACACTGTTGATGATGCTTTTTCTAAAGCAGAAGCATTTGCTGTAAAAGACGGAAAGTTTGTTGCAGTTGGATCTTCTTTGGAGATTACAAAAAAATATACTTCAGAGATTTTAGTAGATGCTGAAAGTCAAACCATAACTCCAGGATTAATTGATGCACATTGTCATTTTTTCCGTTTTGGATTACAACTACAAAAAGTTGCCTTAGATGGAACAAAAAGTTATGATGATGTTCTGCAAAGGCTATCAGATTTTAAAGATGAAAAAAAATCAGCCTACATAACAGGTCGTGGCTGGGATCAAAATGATTGGGATGTGAAAGAATTTCCAACCAAGGAGAAATTGGATAAATTATTCCCGAGAACCCCTGTTGCTATCCGAAGAGTTGATGGTCATGCTTTATTAGTAAATGAAGCTGCTTTAAACTACTCAGGACTTTCTGAAACAAATTTTCCAAAAAAAGTTACTGGCGGAGAGTTTATTACAGACAAAAGAGGGAAACTTACTGGTGTTTTAATTGACAGAGCCATGGATTATATTAAAATTCCATCTGAAACTAAAAAAGAAGCTATTGAAGGTTTGTTAGAAGCTCAAAGTATTAATTTTAGTTATGGTTTAACAACTTTAGATGATGCTGGATTGGATAAAAATCAAATTGAATTGATTGATAGTTTACAAAAAACAGGGGATTTAAAAATGCGTGTCTATGCGATGGTTTCTGCAACTCAAGAAAATTTAGATTACTACATCAATAAAGGAATATACAAAACTGATTATTTAAATGTTCGATCATTTAAAGTCTATGGTGATGGTGCTTTAGGTTCTCGAGGAGCTGCGATGAAACAACATTACAGTGATAGAGATAATCATTTTGGAGCGTTGATTTATGCTCCTGAACGATACACTGAAATTGCCAATCAAATTGCTAAATCAGATTATCAAATGAATACGCATGCTATTGGAGATTCTGCCAATTATTGGGTATTAAAAGTATATGAAGAAGCTTTGAAAAATGTGAATGCAAAAGATAGAAGATGGAGGAACGAACATTCTCAAATTGTAGATATGAATGATTTTGAATTGTTTGAAAATGTAATTCCATCGATACAGCCAACTCATGCAACTAGTGATATGTATTGGGCAGAAGATAGAGTTGGTAAAGACAGAATTAAAGGTGCTTATGCCTTTAAAAAACTATTAGAAACTTACGGAATGGTAGCTTTAGGAACTGATTATCCTGTAGAAAAAGTGAATCCATTTTTAACTTTTTATGCTGCAGTAGTTAGACAAGACACCAATGGTTATCCAGAAGGAGGTTATCAAATGGAAAATGCATTATCTAGAGAAGAAACACTTAAAGGAATGACAATTTGGGCTGCTTATTCTAACTTTGAAGAAAATGAAAAAGGAAGTATCGAGGTTGGAAAGTTTGCTGATTTTGTAATTCTAGATCAAAACATTATGGAAATTGAAGGATCAAAAATTTCTAAAACAAAAGCTAAATCTACCTATATAAATGGTGAGAAAGTTTATTAAAGAAATAAAAAACAACAAAAAAGCCGAAGATAAAACTTCGGCTTTTTTGTTGTTTTAAGATTATATTTATTTCAAGTCTTGCAATAAAACCTCAACCGCTTTTTTTAGCTGATCATCTTCTCCTCTATCTCCCCAACCTGGTGCATTTTTTACCAAGTAATCTGGAACTGCAGGAGCTTCATTCTCCATGTTTTTTCCAGATTTAGCAACATACCAAGCTCTAAATGGCATTCGAACATATCCTTGAGTTAACCCATAACCTCCGGTAGAAATTACAGCT
The DNA here is from genome assembly GCA_965660845.1 of Flavobacteriaceae bacterium. GTDB lineage: Bacteria > Bacteroidota > Bacteroidia > Flavobacteriales > Flavobacteriaceae > Polaribacter. Next base: position 570,265 of record CBFIBH010000001.1, on the reverse strand, counting down.
CCAAAAGTCGGTTGACCCACTAATTTTCCTAAACCTAAATTTTTATAGGCATGTGAAAAAATTTCTGCATTTGAATAACTATATTCATTACACAAAGCAACTGTTGGTTTAGTATTTACAGATAAAATTGCACGCTCGTTAAACGGATAATTCTTTGTGAATTTTTTATTTTCTTTTTCTAAATTTTTTGCTGCTCCTCTAGGAACTGTGTAAGCATGTTGATATACATTTAGAACAGCCATCAAACGATCTGTGGTCCATCCACCACCATTGTAACGAACATCTATAACTATTCCTTTTTTTCCATATCCGCTTGCTTTTAGTTCACGCTCAAAACGCTCAAAGCTTGGAGCATTCATTCCTTGAATATGAATATAACCTAATTGTCCGTTTGAAAACTTATTGACCAACTCTTTTCTAGATTCAACCCAAGCTTGGTATTGCAATCCTCGTAAGCTTCCAGAGGTTCTTGCAACAACTTCTTTTCCATTTGAAAGTGTTAATAGCACTTCATCTCCACGAGTGTTTTTCAACAAACTATAAAAGTTTGTTTGTTCAGAAATTATTTGATTATTAACTGAAGTAATTACATCACCTACATTTAAATTCACTTTAGATTTATCTGCGCTAGAATTCTTTAAAACATATAAAACTTCTGCTCCCTTTTTGGTGTTTTTCACTTCCAAACCAAGCATTCCAATATTATCACTATTTCGTCTTTCTGGAGTTCCAGCTCTGTAACCCATATGACTTGCGTTTAATTGCCCAAGTAATTGATTAAAAACAAAAGCATAATCTTGTGCAGTACTGGCTTTTAAAGCCAAAGGTTTATATTTTTTTATCAAACCTTTCCAATCATAACCATGAAAGTTTGGGTCATAAAACCCCATGGTTAAAACTCTAGTACCTTCGTTAAACATTTGCTCATTCATCGCAATAAAATCTTGAGAGTATTTAGCTGAATGAGGCAACGAAGTTACTCTATCTGATTTAGGGTTTAATTCACTCAATCTTCCTCTTGATGTGAAGTAAAACTTTCCATTTACTTCTGCAAAACCGCCTATATTAGACGTTCCTTTAATTTCTTTTGCTCTTCCTCCAGATACTTTTACTTTATAAAAACTTCTGCTATTTGAAGCTGGGTTTGTAACTGAATAATAAATATTTTTACTGTCTGGGCTAAAAATTCCCCCATACTCATCATCTGGTAGTCTTGTAATCCTTACCAATCTATCATAGATTTTATCTTTATCAATCTTTACAGAAACCTTTTCTTTTTTGCCTTTCTTTTTCGCAGGCTTTGGTTGGTAATAATCTCCTACTTCTCTATCAGTTCTGGTTCTTTCCCAATCTTCTTTCTGCAACCAAACCATCCATATATCGTAGTCAATTCCACCTCTATTTCCACTTCTATTGGAAGCAAAAGAAAGCATTTTACCATCTGGACTCCAAGCAGGATTTACATCACTTCTAGGATGCATGGAAACATTGATTTTATCTTCTGGATTTTCTATGGATTGAATGTAGATTTCACTATCAAAATTTAGGTCCTCCTGAGAGTATGCAATGTATTTACTGTCTGGACTCCAACTAACTCCTTCTGCTTCTGCCCATCCTTCTGAATACACTTTGATATTAATTATTTTCCCATCTTTAAAGTCTCCAATCATTAAATCTCCTCTTCCTACATGATATGCAACTTTTTTATGATCTGGAGACACAACTACATTGTAAACATCTTCTTTACTTTTAGTCAATTTTTTTACATCAATTTTTAAACTTCTCTCTAACCCAACTAATGTATCTTTTGAAGTTGCCAAGTAAATTTCATTGTGTCCATCTCTATCGGAGATAAATAAAACTTCTTTATTACTTACAAACTGTGGATCTCGATCTCTAAACGGATGATTACTCACATTGTTTGTACTTTTTTTCTCTTTGTTGTTTTCTTTTACAAAGATTTCTCCTTGAATTTCCATAGCAGCTAACTTTCCGTTTGGAGAAACATCGAAACTTGATATACTTCCAGAAGTTGTGCTAGTTTTTTCTTTTTCAAATCGATAATCAGTAGCCAAATTAATGGATAGTTTTTTTGTAGATTCTTTCATTTGATACACATCAAAAAATGTAGAATATACAATGGTTCCGTTATCACTAACTGTATAAGAAACAACACCATCTTTTCTTTGGTTGGTCAATTTTTCTGGATTTCCTAAAGCTGATCCGTTTGAAGAAATTTGTTGTTTGTAAATATTATATCGTCCACTATCTGCCCCAATAAAATATAAGTTTCCTTCTGAATCCCAGAGAGGAGAATGATCGTTTTTTGGAGTATCTGTTATCTGGATGTATTTTTTTGTTTGTGTATTGTAAATCCAAATATCTCGTTGTGCTGATCCTGTATAATCTTCTCTAGAAATTCTACAATATCCTTTAACATATGCAATAAACTTTCCATTGGGAGAGATAGTTGCCATAGATCCAAGAGCTGTAAAGGTTCGTTGAGGAGTTCCTCCTTTTGCATTTACATGATAGGTTTGTGTATCTCTGGGTGGAATTTTCATTACACGACTTGTGGTAAAAACAATATTGTTCTCTTTTGTCCAATCGTATGGTGTATCTGTAGTAGGATAATACGTCAATTGATTAGGAGAACCTCCTTCTTTTGAGATTACAAAAACATTATTAGACCCTTTTCTATTAGATGCAAAAGCAAGTTGAGAACCGTCATGATTCCATATTGGATTGCTTTCGTAAGCTTCATGTACTGTTAATCGTTTGGATTGTTTTGTGTTTAAGTTATAGGTCCAAATATCTCCCTGGTAGGAAAATGCTAATTCTGTAGCGTCAGGACTTAAGCTTGGATTTCTAATTAATGAAGTTTGTGCAGATATAGTTCCTACACAAAAAATCAATAGTATTCTTGAAAAAAAGTTTGACATATTAATTATTTTTTTGAGAGATCTAATTTAAAGCTTTCTCGTTAAACTTTCTAATATGTATTCTAGCTGGAAATAGAAATAAAAAAAGCGAATCTGTACAGATTCGCTTTTTTTTATAATTATGAATATCTTTATTTGACAACTACTTTTTTAGTGTAACTACCTTGAGATGAATTTACTTTAAGAAAATAAACTCCACTTGATAATTGAGATGTGTTTATCTGAATAGGCTCAGTTAATGAAGTTTGTTTGTTGTAATATATCAACTGACCTCTGATATTGAATAATCTTAGAGAGACATTATCTGATTTGTCCCAAGAAATGTTTAATTCATTTTTAACTGGATTTGGATACACATTTAAAGATTCTAAGATGTGATTATCTACACTAAGCACTCCATTAGATCGTGGAGATTTCCAAATTCCTCTACCATAAGTAGAAACATATAAATTATTATCAGCATAATTAATTTCAAGTTCAGTAACTCTAACATTTGGAAGCTTATTGTTGAATAAATTCCATTCTGAATATTGATTATCAATGTAGTAAACTCCATAATCCATACCTAAATATAAACCATCTCTTCCGTTATTATCCCATACTAAAGCATAGGCTGTAAAATCTGGTAAATTTTCACTGTAACCTGTCCATGTACTTCCAAAATCAGAGGATATGTATACTTTTTCTGAAGCTCCAGTCACAGCGATTGCAATTTTACTTCTATCAGTTGGATGAAGTGCTATACTGTTAATTGAACCTGAAAATCCTGACAACTGACTCCAAGGAGCATTGACTCCTCCACCAGTTCTAGTTCTATATAAAAACTGTCCATTGTTAGAAGAAGCAAAAATTGTAGTTCTATCAGCAGGTGAAATTTTTACTTGATTTGTTAATCCAGATAATGATATAGATATTTCAGACCAAGAAGATCCCCCATTTTCTGATTTATAAACTTTATTTCCACCAAAATATAAGTCACCAGCAGAATCTTGTTCTAATGGAGTAACCCAACCTGTTGTTTCTGGTCTGTTAAGACCTGAATAACTTGCACCTTGGTTTGTTGATTTATACATAATCCCATTGTAAATAGTTCCATAAACAATGTTAGAATTGTTAACATCTACAATTGACTCAAAACCATCTGCTCCTAACCAATCATACCAAACTCCATCTTGTCTAATTATTGATGTACCGTTATCTTGAGAACCTGCAGAAATGATAACAGGATCTGTTTGAGAAATTCCCATCAGGTAAAACTGTCGTATTCCCATTCCTGTAGTTAGATCCTTATAATATGAGCTGCTGACTAGTTTAGAATTTTCTGCAAGAAATAAACCTCCATCAGTAACAACATATAAATTATCACCATAAAACTCCAGATCATCTACATCAGCATGACAGTAACCTATATTTTGATTAGCAGCACCACTCGGTGTCCATTGAGATGTGATTGAAAATGAATCACCAGCATTAGTAGATATCCAAGTATTAATTCCAGCAATATGAACCTCGTCTGGATCTGAAGGAGAAACCGTAATTCCCATATCTCTTGGAGCTTGTCCAGAACTATCGAACCCATTTGAATCATATCCAAAATAATTCTTCCCTCCTTGATCTATTTCTTCAAAACTAACTCCATTATCTATAGATTTATAAAATGCATTAAAAATACCTCCAGAAGCTTCAACAACATATATTCTATCTGAATCTGCTTTTGTAACTCCAATCATTTTAACATCAAAACCTAAACCTGTAATTTGTGTAAAAGTATCTCCAGTATCTGTTGATCGGTAAAAACCAAAACCTGAGGCAAACACTTTGGTTGAATCATTTGGGTCAAATTCAACATCATAGAAACTACCATTTATAATTCGTGTCCAGTTGGCTCCACCATCTATAGATTTATATAAACCATTGCTACTTGTAGTGGTAGCAAACACAATATTAGAGTTTGTTGGATGTACTAAAATTTTTAAAACAGAACCTGAACCTAAATCTGCAATAGAATTCCAAGTAGCACCTGAATTATTAGATTTATAAATTCTTCCACTACTTGAACCCCAATAATACGTAGATGTATTGTTAGGATCTATAGCTAAAGAATATACATACATATTTCCATGATTATCTGTTAAAGGCTGCCAATTTGTACCACCGTTTGTTGTTTTCCAAATTCCACCACCAATAGACCCAACTATAATATGATCTTGATTAGAAACATCAACTGACATAGAAGAAAGACGACCAACTCCTGGATTCCATCCACTTGTTTGAGTCCAATAAGTAGGTCCTACTTCAGACCAGTCATCATTAAAACTTGTAGTTATATCCTGGTTTCTCTGATTTTGTGTTTGAGAGTATTTTGTCCACTCATCATATAAAAAGTTAGCATCTTTTACATAACCACTAGCATCTCTTTGTTTGAGAGCAAAATATTCCCAACGCTTATACTGTTTATATCCAGAACCTCTTCCTTTGTCTTTTCCTTCAAAATAGGCTTCTGCTTTTTCTTGTATATCTTGAACTGTAAAATTACCAGATTCAATCATCTTTTTATACTCTTGACAATAAGATGACATACTAAAAGCAATAAGTAACAGGAATAATAATTTTTTCATAGTTAATAATTTGAATGGTGAAATTAATATTTTAGAACAAGTTTATAAAACCTATTTCTATTTTTTTATAGTTTTAACAAAATGTGAAGTTTTGCTAATTCCATTCTTCTCTAAAAACTTGATAAAAGCAGAACCAATGATCGCTCCATTTCCATATTCACAAGCTTTGGAAAAAGTTTGATGATCTGATATTCCAAAACCAATAATCAATTTACTTTTCAATTTCATGGATTTGATTCTCTCAAAATAATTAATTTGTTGTTGAGAAATTTCTCCTTTCGCTCCTGTAATGGAACTTGAGGCCACCATATAAATAAAAGATTGTGTATAAGAGTCTATCTTTCTAATTCGTTCCTCTTTTGTATTGGGTGTGATTAAAAACACATTGTTAATTCCATAACTATCAAACAAAGCCTTGTAGTGATTTTCATATTCTACCATGGGTAAATCTGGAAGAATTACAGTGTCAATTCCAGAATCTATTACCTTCTGACAAAACTTTTCTTCTCCATATTTCAACAATTGATTTAGATAACCCATTAAAACTAAAGGAGTAGTATTACTTTCTTTGATTTGCATTAATTGATTAAAAACAACATCTAAATTAATACCGTTTTGCAAAGCTTTCTGACTACTATCCTGAATCGTTGGTCCATCTGCTAATGGATCTGAATAAGGCAATCCAACTTCAATAAAATCAACATCTGATTTACTTAGCTCATCAATAACTTTAGTTGTATCATCTAATTCTGGAAACCCAGAAGTGAAATAAATAGATAAAACATTAGAAGATTTCTTCTCTAATAATTGTGCAATTGAATTCATAACTTATTCTTCTAAATATTTGATAAACGTTTCTAAATCTTTATCTCCTCTTCCTGATAAGTTAATCACCACAACTTGATCTTTCTTCAATTCTAATTTTGGTAATACAGCTAAAGCATGTGCAGTCTCTAAAGCTGGAATAATTCCTTCAATTTTAGTTAATTCATAAGCAGCCGTTAACGCTTCTTTATCCGTTGCATTCATAAATTTTGCACGTCCACTTTCATATAAAAAGGCATGTAAAGGACCGACTCCTGGATAATCTAATCCAGCTGAAATAGAATATGGTTCTACAATTTGTCCATAATCATCTTGCATTAAAATGGTTTTACTTCCATGTATAATTCCAACTTCTCCTAATTGAGAAGTCGCTGCGCTTTCACCAGAATTGACTCCTAATCCTGCTGCTTCTACAGCAATTAATTCTACCTCTTGATCATCCATATAATGGTAAAAAGCTCCAGCTGCATTACTTCCACCACCAACACATGCGATAATGGTATCTGGATTTTCTTTTCCTGTTTTTTCTTTCAATTGCCATTTCATTTCTTCTGAAATTACCGCTTGCAATCTTGCAACCATATCTGGATGTGGATGTGGACCAACCACAGAACCAATTAAATAAAAAGTATCTGGATTCTGAATCCAATAACGAATGGCTTCATTGGTTGCGTCTTTTAAAGTTTTACTTCCGCTTGTTGCTGCAACTACTTTGGCTCCTAACATTTTCATTCTTGCAACATTTGGAGCTTGACGAACAATGTCTTTTTCACCCATAAAAACGGTACAATCTAAACCCATTAATGCACAAACTGTTGCAGTTGCTACTCCATGTTGACCAGCTCCAGTTTCTGCAATAATTTTAGTTTTTCCAAGTTTTTGAGCAATTAGGATCTGACCAATTGTATTGTTTACTTTGTGTGCACCTGTATGGTTTAAATCCTCACGTTTTAAGTAAATATGTGCGCCATATTTTTCTGATAATCGTTTTGCTAAATACAAGGGACTTGGTCTACCAACATAATCTTTTAAGAGGCTTTTGTACTCTTTTTGAAACTCCTCAGATTCAATAATTTGTATGTAATTATCCTCTAATTCTTTTACATTAGGATATAATAATTCTGGAATAAATGCTCCTCCGAATTGTCCAAAATATCCGTTCTTATCTGGCTGAAATTTACTTTTCATATTATAATTTATTCTTGAAGTTTTTAACTTCATTAATGCTTTTCATTCCTGGTTTACTCTCAAATTTACTATTAACATCAATCGCATAAACAGGTAAACCACTTTCTCTAATTGTTTTTATTTCTTGAATATCTTTAGGTCCAATTCCTCCACTCAAAAAGAAAGGTTTTGAATACGAATATTCTTTTAAAACTGACCAATCAAACTTAACTCCGTTTCCTCCTCTTTCTTTTCCTTTAGTATCAAATAAAAAATAATCCACTTCATTTTCATATGGTTTCAATTGAGTAAAATCGAAATTATCTTTGATCCCGAAAACTTTGATAATTTCTACTTTCTTGGATAAATGTGCTCTTAATTCTTGAATATATTCCACAGATTCATCACCGTGTAATTGAATCGCTTCTAATGTATACTCATCCACAAGTGAGACAACAATTTCAAGGTATTCATTTACAAAAACACCTGTTTTTTTAATTGACTTTGGAAGTTCGGGAATAATTCCTTCGAAATTTCTTTTGGATTTTTCATAGAAAATAAAACCCATATAGTCAGGTTTCAAATCACCTATGGATTTGATGTTTTCTACATATTTCATTCCGCAAACTTTTAGTTTCATCTCTATCTTATTTGACTTATGAAGGCTTCACAAGCTTCTCCAGGATTTTCGGTTTTCATAAAGCTTTCTCCAATCAGAAATCCTTTGAAACCAATATCTTTTAGACCTGTCACAATTCTTGGATCACTCAAACCACTTTCAGAAACTTTTACACAATCATCTGGTATTTGATTTGCTAAAGCCATTGAATGTTCTAAATCAACTTCAAAGGTTTTTAAGTTTCTATTGTTAATGCCAACAATTTTATTGCTTAACTCAATCTTGTCTAAATCTTCTTGTGTGTGAACTTCGTATAATACTTCCATCCCTAAATCTTCTGCCAATTTTCCATAGTTTTTCAACTCTTCTTTGGTTAAACAGGTAGCAATTAGAAGAATTACATCTGCTCCAATTGCTTTTGCTTCTACTATTTGAAATCCGTCAACGATAAAATCTTTTCGTAAGATTGGTTTTGAATTATTGATGGTTCTAGCTTGCATTAAATCGACCATTGTTCCACCAAAGAAAGAAGTATCGGTTAAAATTGATTGAGCTGCTACATTGGCATCTAAATATCCTTCAGTTACTTCCTCAATTGTTGTTTTATCGTTGATGATTCCTTTGGAAAGAGATTGTCTTTTAAACTCTGCAATGATTCCTGTTGAGCCTTTTTCCATCAAAGATTTTCTTAACGATAAAGGGTCTCTTTGAAACAAAGGGCTTTTTACTAATTTTTCGACTGGAACATCTGCTTTTATTTTAGCAACTTCCTTTTTCTTAAAGGCTATAATTTTATCTAAAATCGTCATTTAACTTACTAATTTTTCTAAACATTTTTTTGCTTTTCCACCAAATAAAGAGGTCTTTGATTCTTCAAAAGCAGTTGCAAAAGATTTATTTGAATCTATAATTTTTAATGCGAATGCAGCATTTGTTAAGACTACATTATTTTGTGCTTTCGTTCCATTTCCTTCCAAGATATTTATGAAAATCTTAGCAGCATCTGCAACAGAATTTCCTCCATAAATATCTGATTGTAAAATTCTTTGTTGCCTAACATCTTCTGGAGATATAATTTGCTCTCCTTCTTTTGTGAAAAATTTAAACCCACTTGTCAAAGAAATTTCATCGTAACCATCCAAAGCATGAATAATTCCATAATTAGTTTCTTCTTCTTGTAAGATATAATTGTACAATCGTGCAATTTCTAAATTAAAAGTTCCCAACATAGAATTTTGAGGTGAACTTGGATTCACTAAAGGACCTAACATGTTGAAAAATGTTTTCAATGCCAATGCTTTTCTTGTAGGACCTACTGCTTTCATTGCTGGATGAAATTTAGGAGCATGCAAAAAGCAAATATTTGCTTTTTCTAAATGACTCTTCAGGGTATTTTCATCATTGGTAAATTCATACCCAAAACTCTCCAACATATCGGAAGAACCTGATTTTGAAGACACACTATAATTACCGTGTTTAGCAACTTTTTGTCCAGTTCCAGCAACAATAAAAGAAGTCAATGTAGAAATATTGAATGTATCTTTTCCATCACCACCAGTTCCAACAATATCAATTGTATTGTACTCAGACAAGTCAACTTTAATTGCCAATTCTTTTAATGCATTTCTAAAACCAGACAATTCATCTACGGTGATTGGTCGCATCATAAAAACTGTCATAAAGGAAGCTAGATGAGTATCATTATATTTCTCTGAAGCAATATCAATTAAAATTTGTTTTGCTTCAGATTTAGACAACCTTTTGTGTTGATATAAATCGTTTAGTATTGCTTTCATTTTTTATACGCTTCAATGAAATTTCTAACTAATTCCTCTCCCACTTCTGTTAATATTGATTCTGGATGAAATTGTACTGCTGAAATTGAAAAACTAGAATGTTCAATTGCTTGAATTAATCCATCTTCATCTCTTGCTGTAACTTTTAAATCATTTGGAAAACCCTCATCTGAAGCTGCCCAAGAATGATAACGTGCTGCTAAAAAAGTTTCTGGAATATTTTTGAAAAGAATACTTTTAGGATCTGTGACCTTCATTTCTGTTGCAACACCGTGAAAAACCTCTTCTAAGTTGATAATAGTACCTCCAAAAACTTCTGTTATTGCTTGTAGTCCTAAGCAAACACCAAAGATCGGTTTTTTACCAGCATACATTTTTATGATATCTTTTAAAATTCCTGCTTCATCAGGAATTCCTGGTCCAGGAGACAACATGATTAAATCATATTGATTGATGTCTTCTAACTCGATTTCATCGTTTCTGAAAACCAATGGAAATTCGCCAGTAATCTTTTCAACCATGTGAACAAGATTATATGTAAACGAATCGTAATTATCTATGATTAGTATTCTCATTTTTTCTAGTATTGAGTATTGAGATGTGAGTAATGAGAGAAAAGTATCTCTTCTTTAAATTCTAATATCTCACTTCTAAAATCTAACATCTATTATATATTTTCAGCTAAAATGAGTGCTTTCTTCAAAGCAGCTAATTTGTTATTTACTTCTTGTAATTCTTTTTCTTCATCGGAATGAATTACAATTCCTGCACCAGCTTGGTAATGCAATTTGTTTTGTTTACTCACAAAAGAACGAATAGCAATTGCTAAGTTTACAGAACCATCTAAACCTATGATTCCGACTGCTCCACCATAAAAACCCCGTTGTTGGTTTTCATAACGATCTATCAATTCCATCGCTTTGTATTTTGGAGCTCCACTTAGAGTACCTGCTGGAAAAGTATCTCCAACAATAGTAATTGGATCTCCTTTAATTTTTCCTTTGACCGTAGAAACTAAATGTATTACATGACTGAAAAATTGAACCTCTTTAAATACTTCTACATTTACGTTATCCGCATGTTTGCTCAAGTCATTTCTTGCTAAATCAACTAGCATTACATGTTCTGCAGTTTCTTTTTTATCTTCTGATAAGATTTTTCCGAGTTTGATATCTTCTGCCATATCGCCAGTTCTCCTAAAAGTTCCAGCAATTGGATTGATAGTAGCTTTTCCTGCTTCAATTTTAATTTGTACTTCTGGAGATGAACCCATCAACTTGAAACTTCCATAATCGAAATAAAATAAATAGGGAGAAGGATTTATAGAACGTAAAGCTCTATAAACATTAAACTCATCTCCTTTAAATTCTTGTTGAAACTGACGAGATAAAACCAATTGAAAAACATCACCACGTTTACAATGCAACTTCGCTTTCTTTGCATATTCTTTAAAATCTTCATCAGTACAATTAGAAGATTCTTGCCCTACTATTTCAAAATCTTGAGTATTGAAAGTTTGTGCATCAATAATCGTTTTAATTTCACTAATGCGTGATTGATTTCCTTCTTCAATATTTTCAATCAACGTCATTTCATCATTAAAATGATTGATAGCTATAATAAAACGATAGAAACTATATTGCATGAACGGAATAGCAGAAGGTGCTGGTGGATTAGATAGTCTAATCGTTTCAAAGTACTGAACACTATCATATGTTGTATAACCATATAAGCCGTTGAATGACTTTAAATTCTCATCACAATCTAAGTCAATACTGGTCGTAAAATCAGAAAAAAGTTGGTAAAAGTTTCCATCAATTTCTTTAGAAAATGTATTCTTTCCTACAAAATCAGTTATAAATTGATGATTCTCCACTTTCATAGAAACCATCGGTTCTACACAAATAAAAGAATAACTCTCTTCTTTGCTATGATAATCTGAACTTTCCAACAACAACGTATTTGCATATTTATCTCTAAATCGCAAATACAATCCAACAGGTGTTACTGTGTCTGAGATCCTTGTTGAACTTGTTGTTTTAAATTTAACTTTATTCATTCTTATGGTAACTAAAAAAGGCTTATCGTGAGATAAGCCTTGTTTATATTTTTTATACAAGATTAGGTTCTCACTTATTTAGATAAGAGAGTTCCACCACCAAGTATTTTGTTGTCTTTGCATTATGACACAAATTTATGCACACATTTTAAATGTGACAAGTTTTCAAGTTAATTTTTTATCTGCATTAACAAAGTGTAAGTCAATTATTCAATTTTCACTAAATACGTTACATATTGCTCCTATTTATGATTTAAAAACTATAGAATGAAACTAAAAACCAATAGGTCATTTATTTTAAAAACATTTATATGCTTCTTTGCCTAGAGCTTAAAACAAAATCAATCTCATTTGAGATAAAATTGATAAAGAAAAGTTTATGTGTGGAATTGTATGTGCATTCGATTTAGGAGAAAGTTCTGATAAATTAAGACCTCAAATTTTAGAAATGTCAAAGACCATTAGACATCGAGGTCCAGACTGGAGCGGAATATATAGTGATGATAAAGCTATTTTAGCTCACGAAAGATTAGCGATTGTAGATCCTGCTTCAAGAAAACAACCTCTCTTAAGTAAAGACAAAAGTCTTGTATTAGCTGCCAATGGTGAAATTTATAATCATCAAGAACTCAGAAAGCAGTTTGAAGGGGCGTTTGAATTCCAAACTCAATCTGATTGTGAGGTAATTCTCGCTTTATATCAAGAAAAAGGAACCTCTTTTTTAGACGATTTAAATGGAATCTTTGGATTTGCTGTTTATAACGCTGAGAAAGATGAATATTTAATAGCAAGAGATCATATGGGAATTATTCCATTATATATTGGTTGGGATAAAAATGGAACTTTTTATGTGGCTTCTGAACTGAAAGCTTTAGAAGGTAATTGCAATAAAATAGAAGTTTTTCCTCCAGGACATTTCTTATCTAGCAAAGATGGAGAACTGACTAAATGGTATCAAAGAGATTGGATGGATTATGAGGCTGTAAAAGAAAACCAAACTTCTATTGATCGATTACGTGATGCTCTTGAAGCAGCTGTTCACAGACAATTAATGTCAGATGTTCCTTATGGAGTATTACTTTCAGGTGGGTTAGATTCTTCAATTACATCTGCTATTGCTAAAAAATATGCTCAAAAAAGAATTGAATCTGATGATACTCAAGAAGCTTGGTGGCCACAATTACATTCTTTTTCAATTGGTTTAGAAGGTTCTCCAGATTTAGCAGCTGCAAAAGTAGTTTCAGATCATATTGGCACAATTCATCATGAAGTAACTTTCACCATACAAGAGGGTTTAGATGCTATACGAGATGTAATCTATCATTTAGAAACTTATGACATTACAACAATTAGAGCTTCTACTCCAATGTATTTGTTGGCAAGAGTGATTAAATCTATGGGAATTAAAATGGTTTTGTCTGGTGAAGGAGCTGATGAAATATTTGGTGGATATTTATACTTTCACAAAGCTCCAAGTGCTGAAGAATTACACAAAGAAACTGTTAGGAAATTAGATAAATTATATCAATATGATTGTTTAAGAGCTAACAAAAGTTTAGCCGCTTGGGGAATTGAAGGTCGTGTTCCTTTTCTAGACAAAGAATTTATGGACACAGCAATGAGCATCAATCCACAAGATAAAATGATCCAAGGAGAACGAATGGAAAAATGGGTTTTACGAAAAGCTTTTGAAGAATATTTACCAGAATCTGTAGCATGGAGACAAAAAGAGCAATTTTCTGATGGAGTTGGTTATAACTGGATAGATACATTGAAAGCATTGGTAGAAACCTCTGTTTCTGATGATCAGATGCAACAAGCAAAACATCGTTTTCCATTACAAACACCAAGAACTAAAGAAGAGTTCTACTATAGATCGGTTTTTGAACAACATTTTCCTTCTGAAACTGCAGCACTGACTGTTCCTTCAGTTCCTTCAATTGCCTGTAGTACACCTACTGCTTTAGAGTGGGACAAAAGTTTTCAGAACATGAATGAACCAAGTGGGAGGGCTATCAAAACTGTTCATGATGATGCATATTAATATTTTCCTTTAGTTCAAACACCCCGCTTTATGGCGGGTTTTTTTATTTTATATTAGCTGTGATATTTTGTAAATACTTAAACTGACAGTTAGGTGACACTTAAATGACGCTACAAAAACTGCAGATGCATAATACATTTGTAGTATCAAATAATACAAAATGAAACAAACATCACTTAGCGAAAATTTAATTTATCAAAGAACTTTAAAAGGGTATACTCAAGAAGAACTTTCTGAACAAACAACAGTTGGTATTAGAACAATACAGCGAATTGAAAAAGGAGATACTCAACCACATTTACAAACTGTAAAATTATTAGCTGTTGGGTTAAATATTGAAATAAATGAATTACTTCCTCTAAATAATCCAAATGAAGAAGTTATTCAAAGAAAATGGATGCTTTTACTACACACATCTCCTTTTCTTGGATTAATTATACCTTTTGCAAATATCTTTTTTCCTTTATTTCTTTGGATTCATAAAGCCGAAGACAATAAAATTTATGATGAACATGGAAGAGCAATTGTAAACTTTCATTGTTCTATAACTATATATATTATCATTTCGTTATTACTTTTTTTTCCTTTTCCTGGGATGAATTTCTTTTTAACTGTAGCTTTAATTTTATTTGGATTAATTACTTCTATCCTAAATATAACGTCATCCTTAAACAAAGGAACTTGTAAATATCCTCTTACCATCTCTTTCTTAAAATCAAAAAAAGAGTAACCTTTTAAAACTTATTAAATTATGCTAGGTTTATTAGTAATAATAGTAATCTCTTGGGTTCTTTTATACTTTTTTGAGAAAAGGAATATAACAGTTTTAGGAATTATTCCAAACAAAAAAAGAAGCTTAGAATTTTTATTAGGGTTCGTTATAATTATAATTATTTGTCTATCAACTATTATTATAGAAAGTTATATTTTAAATGTAGAATGGAAGAAAAATGACACTATTGATTGTAGATTACTATTTGATGCTTTTGTTTACCACATTAAATCTGCTTTAACTGAAGATTTAGTTTTTAGAGGTGCCATACTTTATATTTTAATTCAAAGAATTAAAGCAAAAAAAGCGATTTTAATTTCTGCTTTTATTTTTGGAGTTTATCATATATTCTCATACGGAATGTTGGAAAGTGGTCTTGTAGCACAGTTATATATTATTCTTATAACGGGTTTTACTGGCTATGTTTGGGCATATACTTTTGATAAAACCAAGTCTATTTTAATGGGGCTTGGTTTTCATTTAGGCCATAATTATCTGATGTCTATGTTTTATGAAAATCAACCTTATGGTCAATTGATTTTTGAAGAAGTTTCTAAATTTTCTTTAGCTGATTGGAACTGGTTATTCTATAATATTCCAAAAGGATTGTTACCCAGTATTCTTACTTTCTTATTTGTAAAGCAATATTTAAAATATCAATCCAAAAAATTAAATAGCAAAATTTAACCTCTAAGGCCATATACTTGTTTTTACATTCGCGGAATTAAAAACAAAACACTAAAATCTATTTTAAAGCTATTTTAAGCTGTTTTAAGAGACTTTTTATATTTCAACAATTGTTAATAATTTCGGCATTAAATTGCTAAAACCTTTTTAAACAGCTTTTGATTTTTGTATATTTGTTAGAGAACCAAATCGTCAATTATAGGCGATTTTTTTTTGAAGTAAATAAACTTAAAACATGAGCGAAGAAAAAAAACACAGTTATGATGCCTCTAGTATACAGGCACTGGAAGGAATGGAGCATGTAAGAATGCGTCCATCAATGTATATTGGTGATGTTGGTGTACGTGGATTACATCACTTAGTATATGAAGTTGTTGACAATTCTATTGATGAAGCCTTAGCTGGACATTGTGATCAGATTGATGTAACTATCAATGAGGACAATTCCATCACAACCAAAGATAACGGTCGTGGAATTCCAGTTGGAATTCATAAAAAAGAAGGAGTTTCTGCACTACAAGTAGTAATGACAAAAATTGGAGCCGGTGGTAAATTCGATAAAGATTCCTACAAGGTTTCTGGTGGTTTACACGGTGTAGGTGTTTCTTGTGTAAATGCTTTATCAGATCATTTAACCGCAACAGTCCACAAAGAAGGTAAAATATGGCAACAAGAATACTCTAAAGGAAAAACCTTATATCCGGTTAAAACTGTAGGTGAAACTGATTTTACAGGAACTATAGTCACTTTCTTGCCAGACAAATCTATATTTAATCAAACCACAGAATATAACTATGAGACTTTAGCTACCCGTCTTAGAGAACTTGCCTACCTAAATAAAGGTATAACCATCACCTTAACGGACAAAAGGAATAAAGATGACGAAGGAAATGATATTCAAGAAACTTTTTTCAGTGAAGAAGGTTTACCTGAATTCATAAGATATTTAGATAGTACAAGAGAGCAATTGACCTCTGGTGTTATTTCAATGGAAGGTGAAAAAAATGGAATTCCTGTTGAAGTTGCCATGGTTTACAATACATCTTATGCTGAAAATTTACATTCCTATGTAAATAATATTAACACACATGAAGGTGGTACTCACTTATCAGGTTTCAGAAGAGGTTTAACACATACCTTAAAAAAGTATGCTGACGAATCTGGATTATTAAAAAACGTAAAGTTTGAAATTTCTGGTGATGATTTTAGAGAAGGTTTAACTGCTATCGTATCTGTAAAAGTTGCTGAACCACAATTTGAAGGACAAACAAAAACAAAATTGGGTAACAGAGAAGTAAGTTCTGCGGTTTCTCAATCTGTTTCTGAGATGTTGACAGATTACTTGGAAGAAAATCCAAATGACGCTAAAACAATCGTTCAAAAGGTAATTCTAGCTGCAACTGCTCGTCATGCAGCAAGAAAAGCTAGAGAAATGGTACAGCGTAAAACAGTAATGAGTATTGGTGGTTTACCAGGTAAATTATCAGATTGTTCTGAAACAGATCCAGAACTTTGTGAAATTTTCCTAGTTGAAGGAGATTCAGCAGGTGGAACTGCCAAACAAGGTCGTGATCGTAATTTTCAAGCGATACTTCCATTACGAGGTAAGATTTTAAATGTTGAGAAAGCAATGCAACATAAAGTTTTTGAAAACGAAGAAATCAAAAACATGTTTACTGCTTTAGGCGTAACAATTGGAACTGAAGAAGATCCTCGAGCTTTAAACTTGTCAAAACTTCGTTATCACAAAGTTGTTATTATGTGTGATGCCGATGTAGATGGTTCACATATTGCTACATTAATCCTTACCTTCTTCTTTAGGTACATGAGAGAAATGGTAGAGCAAGGATATGTTTACATTGCAACTCCTCCTTTGTATTTAGTTAAAAAAGGACAAAAAAGAGAATATGCTTGGGATGATAATCAACGTGACTTGATTGCCCAAAAAATGGGTGGTGGAGTTAATATCCAACGTTACAAAGGTCTAGGAGAAATGAATGCAGAACAACTTTGGGATACCACTATGAATCCAGAGTTTAGAACTTTGAGACAAGTTGCAATCGATAGTATGACCGAGGCAGACAGAGTGTTCTCTATGTTAATGGGAGATGAAGTTCCTCCTCGTAGAGAATTCATAGAAAAAAATGCTGTTTATGCCAACATAGACGCTTAAGCATATATTATTTTTCAATTAATAACGCAATGAGCATTCATTGCGTTATTTTTTTATATTAGTTGCTAGACACCAAACTTTTACAAAATGAAAAAACTTTTTTTATCACTTTTTGCATTGAGTTTACTCTCATTTAATGCGAAATCTCAAAATAGTGATGGACTTGAATCTAACCTTTTGGCTGGTGAAGACGCTAGCAAACTTACTCAAGCATATATTAATCCTGCTATGGAAGGATTGATTTTAGGAATGAATAATGGTTGGTATCACACTGCCAAAGTTCATAAAGTACTTGGATTTGATTTATCATTTGGACTCAATGCGTCTATTGTACCAACTGAACAAGAAATATTTCGTTTTGCTGATTTAGGTCTAAGTAATAATGTTTCTTTTAGCTCTCCAACTGGTGCAACAGTAGCTGGACCAAATGATCTACAACCATCTGTTACCTTTAATGGAACAGTGCAAGGGCAAAATGTAAGTGCTACATTTGATATGCCAGGTGGAGTAAAAGATGATCTACCATTAAATGCAGTTCCAACTCCATATATTCAATTATCTGTAGGTTTACCATGGAAACTTGAAGGTATGTTGAGATACATTCCAGAAAGTGTAGCTAGTTCCGACGATGTTTCAGGAAATTTATTAGGTATTGGTGTTAAAAAAGAAATAACAAATTGGTTTGGTCCCATGGAAAAACTTCCTCTACATATATCATTATTGGCTTCATACACAACGATGACTGTTGATTATGATATTCAAGCACAAAGTTCTATTGCTGGATCGAATCAAAGAGCTGAATTTGATTTGAATTCCTACAATGTGGAAGCAATAGCTTCGTTAAACTTTCCTTTTATTAACATCTATGGAGGGTTTGGATATAATAGTGGTAATTCTGATTTAAGAATGCTTGGTACTTATGATCTTGAATACGACACAGGTCAACCTGCACCAAATGATACAATAACTGAAACAGTAGTTGATCCATTATTGTTAAATTTTGAAGCTACTGGTTTTAAAGCAACAGTAGGTGCTCGAATTAGTTTAGGATTTTTCAAAATTTATGGTAGCTATACAATGCAAGAGTTTAACACATTAAACGTAGGTGTAGCTTTCAGCATTCGGTAAAACCATAACTTAAATTAAAAAAAAAGCCATCCAATAAGATGGCTTTTTTCATGATAATTATCACTAAAATTCTATCAGAATATCTTAATTTTGTACTTCTAAAAACAAACCCAAAAAAGTTACATTATGAAAGTTACAGTTGTTGGTGCTGGAGCAGTTGGAGCAAGCTGCGCAGAGTATATTGCCATTAAAGATTTTGCGTCTGAAGTTGTTTTATTAGACATTAAAGAAGGATATGCAGAAGGAAAAGCTATGGATTTGATGCAAACAGCATCTTTAAATGGTTTTGATACAAAAATTACAGGAACTACAAATGACTACTCAAAAACAGGTGGTTCTGATATTTGTGTTATTACTTCTGGAATCCCAAGAAAACCTGGAATGACACGTGAAGAATTAATTGGTATTAATGCAGGAATTGTTAAAACTGTTTCTTCAAACTTAATTGAACATTCTCCAAATACAATCATCATTGTTGTTTCAAATCCTATGGATACAATGACCTACTTGGTTCATAAAACAACTGGTTTACCAAAAAACAGAATTATTGGAATGGGTGGAGCATTAGATTCTGCTAGATTTAAATATCGATTAGCTGAAGCTTTAGAAGCTCCAATTTCTGATGTAGACGGAATGGTTATAGGTGGTCACTCTGACAAAGGAATGGTTCCTTTAACAAGACACGCCACTAGAAATTCCATCTCTGTAAGTGAGTTTATCTCGGAAGATCGTTTAAATCAAGTAAAAGAAGACACAAAAGTTGGTGGCGCAATATTGACTAAATTGTTAGGAACTTCTGCGTGGTATGCACCTGGTGCAGCTGTGTCTGGTTTGGTTCAAGCAATCGCTTGTGACTTGCAAAAAATATATCCATGTTCTGCTTTGTTAGAAGGAGAGTTTGGATTGAATGATTTATGTATTGGTGTTCCTGTTGTATTAGGAAAAAATGGGATTGAAAAAATTATTGAAATTGAATTAGATGGAGCTGAAAAAGCTCATCTACAAGAATCAGCTGAAGGTGTTTCTAAAACAAACGGTTTATTAGAATTATAAAAGCATAATTTTTACAAATATAAAAACCAGCCAAAAGGCTGGTTTTTTATTTAATTCAAAATTGTTAGTCTTAAGACAAACCAGAAATTTTACCGTTATTATCTATACTCATATTTTCAGAAGCTGGTTTTGATGGCAACCCAGGCATTCTCATCATTTTACCTAAAATTGGAATTATAAATTCAGCTCCTGCAGCAATTTCAATTTCTCTAACTGTTACTATAAAATCTTTCGGTCTTCCAATCAAACTTTCATTATCTGAAAAAGATTTTTGTGTTTTAGCCATACAAATAGCAAAATCATTAAACCCTAATCGATTGATTCTTCTAAGATTTAGTTGAGCTTTTTTGCTGTATTCAACTGCTTTTGCTCCATAAATTTCTTTGGCGATAGTTTCAATTTTATCTGTAACAGGACTTTTCCAATCATATAAAGGCTTATAAACAGTTGCTTTATTTTCAACGATGTTTACTACAGCTTTAGCCAACTCTTTTGTTCCGTCTCCTCCTTTTGCCCAACCTTCTGAAACTAAAGCATCAACGCCTAGATCATTACATTTTTTTATCACAAGATTCGTTTCTTCTTTACTATCAGATACAAAAGAATTGATAGCAACAACAGGCTCAATATTATACTTTCTTATATTTTCAATATGTTTTTCTAGATTTTTGAAACCTTGTTCAACCTTAATTAAATCTGGAGTATCATATTCTTCTTTTTTTGCACCTCCGTGATGTCTTAAGGCTCTTATAGTTGCAACCAAAACGACCGCTTTAGGGTTTAATTTTGCAAATGTAGATTTGATATTTAAAAATTTCTCTGCACCTAAATCAGCTCCAAAACCTGCTTCTGTTACTACATAATTAGAGAGAGAAAGTCCCATTTTGGTAGCAATGATTGTATTGGTTCCTTGTGCGATATTTGCAAAAGGACCTCCATGAATAATTGCTGGATTTCCTTCTAAGGTTTGAACTAAGTTAGGCTTAATAGCATGTTTTAGTAAAATTGCCATTGCATTTTCTGCCTTTAAATCACGTGCAAAAATAGGTTGCTTATCAAAAGTAAAACCAATAAATATATTTCCTAATCGTTCTTTTAAATTATCAAAATCTGTAGCCATACATAATATAGCCATCACTTCTGAAGCTGGAGTAATATTGAAGCCATCTTCCCGTGGAATTCCATTTGCAGTTCCTCCCAATCCAATGGTTATGTTTCTTAATGCACGATCATTCATATCAATTACACGCTTCCAAACAATAGTTCTAGGATCTATATTTAAGTTGTTTACTTTGCTTTGTAAATTATTATCTATGAGAGCAGAAAGTAAATTATTTGCTTTTTCAACAGCATTAAAATCACCTGTAAAATGAAGATTGATATCTTCCATTGGTATTACTTGAGAATAACCTCCACCAGCTGCTCCACCTTTTATTCCAAAGACAGGACCTAATGAGGGCTCTCTCAAAACAACGGTTGCTTGTTTATTAATTTTATTCAGTCCTTCTGTTAAGCCGATGGAAACAGTTGTTTTTCCTTCACCTGCAGGAGTAGGCGTTAATGCAGTAACTAAAACTAAGTTGTTTTTATCAACCTTTTCTTGATCTATTAATTTTATTGGAAGTTTTGCTTTGTATTTTCCGTAGTATTCTAATGTTTCTTCTTTTAAATTTAATTTTTTAGCAATTGTAGAAATATGTTTTTTGGTAATAGATTGAGCAATTTGAATATCAGACAAATGGGTCATGATTTTAGTTTTAGAATTATCGTTTGTTTGAAAGCTTTTATTTCCTTAAAAAGCAAGTAAATATAAGCATTTTATTAGGCTAATCTTAATTGAAATACTATATTTGCACGTTTCAAAAAAGAAGTCGATTTAAATAAAAATAAAAATGCAAAACAAAGGACTTATTAGATTATTTGCCATCCTTTTTGCGGTAGTAAGTGTCTACCAATTATCATATACGTTTTTCGCAAGTAAAGTGGAAAAAGATGCAAATGCGTATGCGCTTACAAAAGCAAATGAAAATGATGGAAAGGAAATTGCAAGATTTGAAAGAGCTTATTTAGATAGTGTTGCCAATATTGAAGTTGTTGACTTAGGAGTTTTTAAAGCTACCTATAACAACATCAAGAAAAATGAAATGAATCTTGGTTTAGATCTAAAAGGTGGAATCAATGCAATTTTACAAATCTCTGTAAAGGAAGTATTAATTGGTTTATCCAACAACTCTAAGAGTGCTGTTTTTAATCAAGCTCTAGCAGCTGCTGATGAAAAATTAAAAAACAGTAACGAAACTTATTTACAACTTTTCTTTAATGAGTTTGAAAGAATTAGCAATGGCTCTATCAAATTAAGCGATCCTGCTGTATTCGGAAATAAACTTTTACGTGATAAAATTAACTTCAACAAAACAAATGATGAAGTTAAGGCTGTTTTGCAAGAAGAAATTAATAGTTCTGTAAATACTGCTTTTGAAGTTCTTAGAAGTAGAATTGATAAGTTTGGTGTTACCTCTCCAAATATTCAAAGAATTGGAACTTCTGGAAGAATTCAAATAGAACTTCCTGGAGCCAAAGATATAGAACGTGTTACTAAATTAATCACAAGCAAAGCAGAACTTCAATTTTGGGAAGTTTATGCTAATAATGAAATTCAAGATTTTCTTTTTCAAGCCAATACTAAGATTACTGAAATCTTAAAAGTTGATGACAATTCTGTAGAAAAAGATACTACAAAAACTAAGTCTATTGACGATTTATTAGGTGATGATACGGATTCTACGAATGTGGCTCAGAAAAGTTTCTTTACTTATTTAAGACCTAATGTTGCTCAATCTCAGAATCAATTAAGTTCTGTAATTGCTGAAGCTAGAGTTCAAGATACTGCAGAAGTAAATCGTCTTTTAAACTTAAGAGAAGTAAGAGATTTATTACCACAAGAACAACGTTATGTAAAGTTTTTATGGGATTATAAATCCAATCCAACAATTGATGGAAAAAACGAAGTGATTAGTTTATATGCAATTAAATCTAACAGAACTGATACTGCTCCAATTGAAGGTGATGTAATTACGGACGCTTCTCAAGTATTTGATCAACTAAACAACCCTCAAGTATCTATGTCTATGAATACGACTGGAACAAAATTATGGGGGAAAATGACTACTGAAAATGTAGGGAAATTTGTTGCTGTTGTGTTAGATGACTATGTATACACTGCACCTTCAGTTAATGTACCAATTACTAGTGGTAATACCTCTATTTCTGGTGGAAGCATGACTATTAACGAAGCGAAAGATATTGCAACTGTTTTAAAAGCTGGTAAATTGCCTGCTGCAGCGAGAATAATTCAAGCAGAAGTTGTTGGTCCATCTTTAGGGCAAGAAGCAATTGACGCTAGTTTTAGTTCCTTTGGTTTAGCAATTATCTTAGTTTTAATTTGGATGATTGTTTATTATGGAAAAGCAGGAGCTTATGCTGATGTTGCTTTAGCTATCAATATTCTTTTAATCTTTGGAGTTCTTGCATCTTTCAACGCAGTTCTAACCTTACCAGGTATTGCAGGTATTATCTTAACAATTGGTATGTCTGTAGATGCGAACGTAATTATCTTTGAGAGAATTAAAGAAGGTCTTAACAAGAAAAAAGGATTAAAACAATCCATAGATGAAGGATTTAGTTTTAAAGGAGCTCTTTCTGCAATTATTGATGCCAATATTACAACATTCTTAACGGGTGTTATTTTATTTGTATTTGGTACAGGACCAATTCAAGGATTTGCATTGACATTAATGATTGGTATCGGTACTTCTTTATTCACAGCAATTTTCATCACCAGATTGTTAATTGATGGAGCAACCTCAAAAGGTGGAGTTTTAACATTCAACACCAACTTATCTAAAAATTGGTTTAAGAACATTAACATAGAGTTCTTACGTAAACGTAAGATTGCTTATGTGATATCTGGAACTATAATTGTTGCTGGTATTTTATCAATTTGGCAAATAGGTTTAAAACAAGGTGTTGACTTTAAAGGAGGTCGTTCTTATGTGGTTCGTTTTGACAAAGCAATGAATGCAACTGAAGTATCAAATACATTAAAAGATACATTTGGTTCGGCTCCAGAGGTAAAAACATACGGATCTATATCTCAGTTAAAAATTACAACAGCATATAAGATTGATGAGGAAGGTAAAGATGTAGATGATCAAGTTCAAAATGCTCTTTTCACAGGATTAAAACCTTACTTATCTGAAGGAACTTCTTATGATGACTTTAAACCTGGATATGAAAAATCAGGAAATAGAATAATGAGTTACATAAAAGTAGAACCTACAATTGCAGATGATATAAAAACCTCTGCTTATTATGCAGTATTCGGATCTCTTTTGGTTGTGTTCTTATATATCTTATTGCGTTTCAGAAGAATTTCATTTAGTTTAGGTGCTGTAATCGCTGTTTTCCATGATGTATTAATTGTATTGGGAGTATTCTCAACCTTATACAAATTCATGCCATTTGATATGGAAATTGGACAATCATTTATTGCAGCTATACTAACAGTGGTTGGTTACTCTTTAAATGATACGGTGGTTATTTTTGATAGAATTAGAGAGTTTGCTGGTGTTCATACAAAATGGGCATACAGTGAAGTCGTAGACAAAGCCTTAAGTAGTACTTTAGGAAGAACTATCAACACATCTTTAACTACTTTATTAGTAATGTTAGCTATTTTCTTATTTGGTGGAGATTCTATTAAAGGATTTATGTTTGCATTGATTATTGGTGTTCTTGTGGGTACTTACTCTTCGTTATTTGTAGCTACGCCAATTATGTACGACACAACAAAAAAAGAAGACAAGAAAAAATAACAAGTTTAGAGCATAGAATATAAAACCGTTTTGATGTTAATCCTTTAATTTCAAAACGGTTTTTATTTTATTTAATACAAACAAATGAGTATAATTCAACTTCACGATTCGTATTTCAAACCTTTTATTTCTGAACATGAAATTGATTCTATTGTAAGTAAAATGGTGGTTGAGATTTCTAATGATTTACCTAAAGATGAGATTCCTTTATTCATTGGAATCTTAAATGGATCTTTTTTATTTACTTCAGATTTTATCAGAAAATTTAAAGGAAATTGTGAAGTCTCTTTTGTTAAACTAGCCTCTTATGAAGGCTTAAAGTCAACCGAGGTTGTGAATCAACTTATTGGTATTAATGAAGATCTATCAGGAAGAACAGTTATCATTTTAGAAGACATCATAGATACTGGATCTACCTTGCAAAAGATTTATGATATTTTTAAAAACAAAAAGGTAAAAGAATTAAAAATTGCAACCTTATTTTTTAAACCAGAAGTTTATAAAAAAGAATTACCAATTGACTATATTGGGAAAAATATTGAAGATAAATTTATTGTTGGTTACGGATTAGATTATAATGGGTTAGGAAGAAATTTACCTTCAATTTACCAATACACAACAAAACCAGATTAATATAAAATCATGAGAAACATCGTTTTATTTGGACCTCCAGGAGCTGGAAAAGGAACACAAGCAGAAATCTTGAAAGTAAAGTACAACTTAAAACACATTTCTACAGGTGATGTATTTCGCTTCAATATTAAAAATGAAACAGAATTAGGTTTACTAGCAAAAAAATTTATGGACAAAGGAGATTTGGTTCCAGATGAAGTAACAATCAATATGCTTGAAGCAGAGGTAGATAAAAATCCAGAAGCAGAAGGCTTTATTTTTGATGGTTTTCCTAGAACCACATCTCAGGCTGAAGCCTTAGAAGTTTTTTTAGAAAAAAAAGGTGAAAAAATAAACGGAATGATTGCTTTAGAAGTTCCTGAAGATTTATTGGTAGAGCGTTTGTTAGAAAGAGGAAAAACTAGTGGAAGATCTGATGATACAGATGAGACAAAAATTAGAAATCGATTTAACGAATACAACACAAAAACAGCAGTTTTAAAAGATTTTTATGCTGCTAAAGAAATTTACTTTGGCGTTGATGGTGTTGGATCTATTGAAGAAATCACAAATCGTATTACCAAAGTATTCGATAAATTATAAAAAATGACAGAAGGTAACTTCGTTGACTATATTAAAATTTTTGCTTCTTCTGGTAAAGGAGGAAAAGGTTCTGCGCATTTGCACCGTGAAAAATACATCACAAAAGGTGGTCCTGATGGTGGAGATGGTGGACGTGGCGGTCATGTTATCGTTCGTGGAAATAATAGCATGTGGACATTGTATCACATGAAATTTAAAAAACATTTTAGGGCCGAACAAGGTGGAGATGGAAGTAAAAGTAGAAGTACTGGAAAAGACGGTGAAGATATTTATATTGATGTCCCCTTAGGAACCATAGTACGAGATGGTGAATCTCAAGAAATCATTTTTGAAATTACAGAAAACGGACAGGAAAATATCTTGGTAGAAGGTGGTATGGGTGGTCGAGGAAACTGGCATTTTAAATCACCAACAAATCAAACACCTCGTTATGCTCAACCAGGAGTAGAAGGTCAAGAAGGTTGGTTTCAAATTGAATTAAAAATTTTAGCCGATGTCGGTTTGGTTGGTTTTCCAAATGCTGGGAAATCTACTTTATTATCAGTAATAACTGCTGCAAAACCTGAAATTGCAGATTATGCTTTCACTACTTTGAAGCCTAATTTAGGAATTGTAGAATACAGAAATTTCCAAAGTTTTGTGGTGGCAGACATCCCTGGAATCATAGAAGGCGCAGCTGAAGGAAAAGGGTTAGGTCATCGATTTTTACGTCACATAGAGCGTAATTCGACCTTGCTTTTTTTAATACCTGCAGATTCTGAAGATGTCAAAAAAGAGTATGAGGTTCTTTTAAACGAACTCAAAAAACACAATCCAGAATTGTTAGATAAAGATCGTTTGTTAGCGATATCTAAATCGGATATGTTGGATGAAGAGCTCAAAGAAGAATTAGAAAAAGAACTACCAGACAATATTCCTTATTTATTTATTTCCTCTGTTGCTCAACAAGGATTGACAGAGTTAAAAGATAAATTATGGCAAATGCTAAACTAATTCTCTAGTTTAATTCTTATTGGCAATTTATATTCTGTAGCTACAGGAATCCCTCTCTTTATTGCAGGATATACTTTGGGTAAATTTTGAATCGTTTTCTTAAAAACAGTTTCTATCTCAGGAATTTCTAAAAGTATTTGATCACTTATTTTACTTTCTTTTAAAGACAAAACACCTTGGTTACTTACAGAAACAGTAAGTTGCACAACTTCATCTATTGATGATCTAACAATCAATATTTTACTATTTTCTTTTTTTGAAATCTCTTTAGAAAATAGCGAAGACAATGTTGTTCTAAAACACTCTTCTTTTTTGTTTTTTTCTATTAAGTCTTTACAGGTATCAAAACTTGGAGGAGAATCTACAGAATTCAAATTCACAATCGTATCTATAGGAACTAATTCTTTTTTCTTCTGAAAAGGCAGATAATCGCATTGAGTAAATGAAACCAGTAGTAGTAATAAAAAAAATTCTTTACATATTTTCACAACGTGAAAGTAAAAAAAATGTAGCAAGTAATTTAATTTACTCTTCCTCTATATGTAAATGGTAAGGTGAATTTTACTGCAACAGCTTTATTATCTATCATTCCAGGTTTAAAATCTGGCAGTAATTTAACAACTCGTTCTAATTCTGATTTTAATTTTGGTTCCGAAGATTTTACACGAACTTTACTTACTTTACCAGTTTCTGAAATGGTGAAAAGAATAAAACTTTTAATATCCTTTTTTAATTTTTTCGTATAGAATACATTGGAATTCATATTTTTAACAATATGCATTTGAACTCCTCGATTTGTACACTTTTTTAATTCAGCATTGCCTCCTTTACAACCTGGATATGCAGGGACATTTTGAACAAAATTTATTGAATATGTTTGCTTATTTTTGTAAATCCTGATAGAGAATAAAGTAAGGTCAACAATAAAAGTGTTTTCTTCATAATAATTTTTTTTATTAATTAACGAATTTACTATACAAGCTTATTTAAGATACAATGTAACAAATAATTTCTTTTATCGTCATATGAACAACCAACCATTATGGATATTTTTCTTCTTTGTTTAGGCTTCCTAATTATGATTCTTGGAATCATAGGCTCTTTCCTACCTGTACTTCCTGGACCTATTACTGGATGGATTGGCCTTTTAATCTTACACTTTACAAAAGCAATTCC
Source organism: Flavobacteriaceae bacterium (assembly GCA_965660845.1). Lineage (GTDB taxonomy): Bacteria > Bacteroidota > Bacteroidia > Flavobacteriales > Flavobacteriaceae > Polaribacter. The sequence continues at coordinate 542,124 of CBFIBH010000001.1, read as the reverse complement.
ACAAGACTGGAGTTTTCTTGGAACCACATTAGCAATCTCAGTATTTATTTGGTTGCTAGACTACATAATTCCTGCTATGGGAACAAAAAAATTTGGCGGAAGTAAATATGGTATCTGGGGAACAACAATTGGTCTTATCATCGGACTTATTTTTATGGGCCCTTTAGGCATTATCATAGGTCCTTTTGTAGGAGCATTTATAGGAGAACTAATGTACGATAGTAAGGATTCTAACAGAGCAATCAAAGCAGCTTTTGGTTCCTTTATTGGTTTTTTATTCTCTACTGGATTGAAATTTTTAGTAAGTTTAATCTATTTAGGATTGTATCTTTCAATTTTTTGGGATTACAAATCTTCCTTTTTTTAAGAGCAAAAAAAAAGCAACCCATTTCAGGGAAGCTTTCCATTGGTTAAACAACCAAGATGCTTTTTACGAAAGCATCAAAACAACACAACTGTTGCTATAATAACAACACTACAAATATACTTGTTTTTGTATCCTTAGCAAATCTTTTTTAGCTTTTAAGAAGAACTCTTTTTTGGCAATTGATTATCTTTGCGCCTCTAAATCACCGATGTAAATATTAAGAAATGCAATTATCAGAACAAGAAGTTGTACGAAGAGAAAAACTAGCAAAACTAATAGAAATGGGAATCAACCCATATCCTGCCAATTTATTCCCTTTAGATTCTAATTCTAAACAGATTAAGCAAGGGTATGAAGAAGGAAAAAAAGTTGTGATAGCTGGTCGATTGATGTCTCGTCGTATTCAAGGAAAAGCTTCTTTTGCTGAATTGCAAGATGCAGAAGGAAGAATTCAAGTTTATTTTAATCGTGATGAAATTTGTACTGGAGAAGATAAAATATTGTACAATGATGTTTATAAAAAACTTCTAGATATTGGAGATTTTATTGGAATTAAAGGTGAACTTTTCACAACCAAAGTTGGTGAGAAAACAGTAATGGTTAAAGATTTTTCTTTATTAAGCAAAGCTTTAAAACCTTTACCTCTTCCAAAAACTGATTCTGAAGGTAATACTTATGACGAGTTTAACGATCCAGAATTACGTTACAGACAACGATATGCAGATTTAGCGGTGAATCCGCATGTAAAAGAAGTATTTGTAAAACGAACAAAACTGTTCAATGCAATGCGATCTTTTTTTAACAATGCAGGATATTTTGAGGTAGAAACTCCAATATTACAACCAATTCCTGGTGGTGCAGCTGCTAAACCTTTTATCACGCATCACAATTCTTTAGATATTCCTTTATATATGAGAATTGCTAACGAATTATATCTTAAAAGATTAATCGTTGGTGGTTTTGATGGTGTTTATGAATTTTCTAAAAACTTCCGTAACGAAGGAATGGATAGAACTCACAATCCCGAGTTTACTGCAATGGAAATCTATGTAGCTTACAAAGACTACAACTGGATGATGGAGTTTACAGAAAACTTATTAGAACATTGTGCTAAAGAAGTTAACGGTACAACTGAAGCTACTTTTGGAGAGCATCAAATTGATTTTAAAGCTCCATACCCTAGAGTTACCATGGCAGAATCTATTCAACATTTTACAGGTTTTGATATCACTGGAAAGACAGAAGATGAAATCCGTGAAGCTGCAAAATCTATGCAAATAGAAGTTGATGACACGATGGGGAAAGGAAAGCTAATTGATGAAATTTTTGGAGAAAAATGTGAAGGAAATTACATTCAGCCAACATTCATCACAGATTATCCAAAAGAAATGAGTCCGTTGTGTAAAGAGCATAGAGAAAATCCAGAGTTGACAGAGCGTTTTGAATTGATGGTTTGCGGAAAAGAAGTTGCCAATGCATACTCTGAGTTAAACGACCCAATAGACCAAAGAGAACGTTTCGAAGCTCAATTGAAATTAGCAGATAGAGGTGATGATGAGGCAATGTTTATAGATCAAGATTTCTTACGCGCTTTGGAATATGGAATGCCACCAACATCTGGTTTAGGAATTGGAATGGATCGATTAATTATGTACTTAACCAACAATCAATCGATACAAGAGGTTTTATTCTTTCCGCAAATGAGACCAGAAAAGCAAGCACCTAAAATTGAGTTGACTGATAACGAAGTTGCTGTTATGGCAATTCTTACAAAAGCTGAAAAAATTGAGTTGTCAGGATTAAAAGCTCAATCTGGTTTATCTAATAAAAAATGGGATAAAACCATTAAAGGTTTAACTAAGAAAGAGGTAGCTAAAGTTTCTAAAACTGATGAAGGATTATTTGTAGAGGTAGTATAAATTTATAACTATAACAACCTAATGGTTAAAAAATGGATGTTCCCAAATCACAACTTCTGGGTTGTTTTCTCTAACTGCATTAAAAAAGGGTTTGTTAAAATCTGAATCAAAACGCAATTTTTTCTCTTCTTTCACTTCATCTAAATAAACTAAAATCCAGTATCGAGAACTATTCACTTTAGCTCTACTTCTTTTAATACTAATTACACTAGACAAAGGAACTGTGGTTTCTGTATTACCTTTGCGTATATATAAGTTTTTACTATCATGCCTCAATAATCTTCGATTCCACAACCAATAAAAAATAGCAGAAAGAATCAAGAAAGCAGTAAGATAATAATGCCAATCAGAATTAGACTTAAATACTTCTGCTAAAAAAAAATTGCAACGAATCCTATGGGAAATCGCAGCCAACGGATAATACCCGTGTTAATCATTAATCTTTTCTCTTGAGTTTTTTGCATTTCTAAATATAAGGAAATGTTTTAGACGAGGATTAAGTGACCTTCCATTTAATGTTACAGCCAATACTCGGTTTGTCAATTCCGTTATACAAACGCTTGCTTAAGATAGTTTCTAAAACTGCTCTAATATTTTTTCCTGTAACTGGAATTCCGTTATTAGGTCTGGAATCATCTAATTGGCCATGATATACAGATTTTAAATCTCTATCAAACACATACAAGTCAGGAGTACAAGCAGCATTGTAAGCTTTGGCAATTTCTTGTGTTTCATCATACAAATAAGGAAAAGGATATCCTTGTTCTTTGGCGTGCAACTTCATTTTATCAGGACCGTCTTGTGGATAATTCTTTACATCATTACTACTAATGGCAACAAAACCAAAACCTCTACTTTGATAATCTTTTGCCAAACGAACCAATTGTTGGTTTACATGAATTACAAAAGGACAGTGATTGCATATAAAGAAAACAACTGTTCCTTTTTCTCCTCGAACATCTTGCAATGAAATTAGATTGTTAGAAACAGAGTCCAATAAAGTAAAATTTGGTGCTATGGTTCCTTTTCTAAAGGAATTAGAGGGTGTTAATGCCATGAGTTATTTAATGTATACAAAGATAAAACTATTTGATTTGATTCTTTGATTCATATAGCTAGCTTTGTTATTGTCTTATATAAGTATTAAAAAAAGATTTATATTATGTAGATAAAAAACCAATTGCTCTCAATATGAAAAAAAGCATTTCTATATTCATTTTTGTCTGTTTCTCATTCTTATGCAACTCACAAACAACCATAAAAAAACAAAATGATAAATGGCAAATCTTAGTCAATGGAAAACCTTTTCCAATAAAAGGAGTCACGTTTGGGTATGATAAAGATGTTACAAATTACGATGCTTATTTTAAAGAGTTAAAATTTTTAGGTGTAAACACAATTAGAACTTGGGCTAGCGGAAAAAACACTCCAAAGTTATTAAACGCGGCTAATGCAAATGGCTTTAAAGTTATGTTAGGAATTTGGATGCGTCATGGAAGACCTGGAATGGAAGACGATGACAGTTTTAATTACCTAACCAATACAAAAGGAAAAGAAGACCAATACAACAATGCACTTAATGTTGTAAAGAAATACAAAGATCATCCTGATATTCTAACTTGGGGAATTGGAAATGAGGTGTATTTAAATATGAGTACGGACAAAGAAAAAGTTGCCTATTCTAAATTATTAGAACGCATTTGTTCTGACATCAAAAAAATTGATAAAAATTACCCAATAACGTCTGTTGAGGCTTGGACTTTTGGAATCGATTGGTGGAAAAAATATGTGCCTTCTCTGGACATTTATGGAATTAACACTTATGGTGCAGGTGCAAATGTCCTACCTAAAGAGCTATCTAAAAAAGGAGTAAAAAAACCTTATGTAATTACTGAGTTTGGTGTTAGAGGAGAATGGGAGATTAAAAATGACAAAAATGGTGTAAAGTTAGAACCAACAGACAAAGAAAAATATGATGTTATAGTTACTGGTTATAATAAATGGATCCAACCTAAAAAGAATTGCTTGGGTGTATATGTATTTCATTATGCAAATGATTCTAGACATATGGCTCCTTGGCTTCTCACTCATTTTAACTATAAAAAAAGACCACAGTATTGGGCAATTCGAAAAGCATATACTGGCAAAGAACCTATAAATAATGTACCTGTGATTCAACAATTTACAATAAAACAAAAAGTATATCCTAGTAAAACTTGGATTCCGGTTTCTTTACAAGCTTTTGATAAAGAAAATGAAGAATTAGATGTTGTGTTTTATTACAATCAACGAACTGGAAGCAGAATTAGAAAAGATCAGGTATTAAAATTAAACCAGAGAGGTAATTTAAAAGAAGGGTTTGAAATTGAAACTCCAAAAATTGAGGGTGGAATTAAAGTCTATGCAACAGTTTCTGATTCTTTTGGTAATGTTGGTATAGAAACTACAAGTATTTCTGTTATAGATGAAGAAGCAAAGAATAGAAAATTTTTGGTTCCAAAAGTCACCTTACCATTTATCGTTTATGAAGAAGGTGATAAAGATTTACCATATGTTCCTTCAGGAATGATGGGAAATTACAAAGATGTTATTGTAGATACTAATTATACAGATAATCAATATAGGGGAAACTCTTGTATTAAAATTTCATACAATACCATAGATAATTGGTATGGTGTTGGTTTTGTAAATCCTGCAAATGATTGGGGAGAAATCTTAGGAGGATACGATGTTTCTGGAGCTAAAAAGTTTAGTTTTTGGGCAAAAACCAATGAAACTGGTGTTGAAGCTAGCGTTGGTTTTGGTTTGATTGGAAAGGATCAAAAATTTTATGATACAGCAAAAAAGGAAATCAAAATTAAACTCACCAAAAAGTGGAAAAAATACACCATTAAAACAAAAAATTTAGATTTAACAACTATCAGATCTGGTTTTGTACTTTTTTCTAGCGCTAATGGTTATGGTCATCAAATTTTTATTGATGATGTCATTTTTGAATAGTTCATATTCATCAACATAGATTATCTTTGTTTATCAACTTTCAATAATAGAAAACTATGGAGTTTGATTATTCTATTTTTATTTGGCAATTTGTAATTCTCGTTGCTTTTGTAGTTGCTTTTATGTGGATCATAAGACTTATTTTTCCTAAAAAGAAAAAATAAAGTTTTTCATTTTTAAGTTAAACCATGGCCTGTATTTTAAAAAATAAAAATGTAGAAGTTTTCATTAATCTTCCTGATGAAAATTATAATTTCTCACGCTTTGATTGGACTGGAAAAATCATTGATGTAAAATACAAAGGAATATCATTTGCAGCAAATGAATTGAATGAATCAAAGCCAAACAATCATTTTGGTACTGGATTTTATAATGAATTCGGAATGGAAACTCCTATAGGATTTCAAGAAATTAAATTAGGTGAATGGTTTCCTAAAGTTGGTATAGGAGCATTAAAAAAACAAGAAGACACTTATAATTTCATGAAACTCCATCAAATGAAACCAGCAACATTTGAAGTGAGTAAAAAAGAGAAATCATTGTTTACAAGATGTATTCCTGGTAAAGTAAATGGATATGATTATTTATTAGAAAAAGAAATTATTATAAATGAGGATGGTTTTCAAATTAATTATTTTCTGGAGAATAAAGGGGAAAAAGTTATTCGAACAAACGAATATTGCCACAATTTTATTTCTATTGATAAAGAATTGATTGGTAAGGATTATGTTTTAAAGTTTCCTTTTGAAATTATCCCAGAAAACCTTAATCAAATTGTAAATCCGGATGAGTTTGTCAAATTAAGAAACAATGAAATTACTTTTCTAGAAACTCCGACTCAACCTTTTTTTTACAGCAACTTATCAGGAGGGAAAGAGATTAATGCATTTTGGGAACTTAAAAATTTAAAAAAGAAACTTGGAATTTCTGAAACTGGAAGTTTTACAACCAAAGCAATTAACTTGTGGGGAATTGGACATGTAATAAGTCCAGAGTTATTTATTGATATTTTTTTAGAACCCAGTAAATCGAAAGAATGGTCTAGAAGCTATCGTATTTTTGAAATAGACTAAGCCTTGTATTTTAGAGGTAAATGCACTACTTTTTTTGTTTCAAAAAAATCTTCTTCAAAAAAATCTGGCAAATTATAAATTCTAGCGGTTGCATATTTTCGTAATTCTTCAGTTAAATCACCACCTTTTAAATACAAGATTCCATTTTTTAAATTGTGTTGTTGCTTTTTAGCAATTTTACCTTTGGTCCAACGAACAAACGTTTCCATTTGAGCTACTGCTCTACTTACAATAAAATCATAAGTATCCTTTACTTCTTCTACTCTGCCATGAGTGGTTTTCACGTTTTGCAAACCTAAACCTGCAACAACTTCATTCACCACTTTAATCTTTTTACCAATAGAATCCACCAAATGAAATTGAGTTTCAGGAAACAAAATAGCTAATGGAATACCAGGAAAACCACCACCTGTTCCAACATCCATCACTTTAGAGCCTGCCTTAAAATCAATAACTTTTGCAATGCCTAAAGAATGTAAAACATGACGTAAATACAATTCATCTATATCTTTTCTAGAAACCACATTAATTTTTAAATTCCAGTCTTGATAAAGACTGTTTAATAATTCAAATTGGTGTTTCTGCTGATCTGAAAGCTCTGAAAAATACTTGTAAATTATGTCTGTAGTCATCATTTAATGACAAAAGTAGGCATCCTAAAACAATTGTTGAAAAAATTAGACGTTTATAACTAAGATTAATGATAATCTATTATTTTTGGTGTAACACTTATTTTGATTTATGAAGAACGTTAAATTTTCAAGGCTAGACAAAGCTAAATTTTTTAGAACCCTCAACAAGCGAGTAAACACCTACTTTAAGGAGAATAATATAAAGAAAACAGGTAACTGTAAATTGTATACAAAAGCAATAATCATGTTTGCTATTTATTTAATTCCATTTGTTTTATTGCTCACTATTTCCATGCCTAGTTGGTTACAACTGATTTTAGTGATGATTATTGGAGTAGGAATGGCTGGAGTAGGAATGAATGTAATGCATGATAGCAACCACGGCTCTTTTTCTAGCAAGAAATGGGTAAATAAATTGATGGGAAGCAGTATTTATCTATTAGCTGGTAATGTTTTTAACTGGAAGGTTCAGCACAATATTCTACATCATACTTTTACAAATATTAAAGACCATGATGAAGACATGGATGCTGGTAGAATTATTCGTTTTTCTAAACATGCAAAATGGATGAAAATTCATAAAATTCAGAAATATTATTCAATTTTATTATATGGATTATTAACTATTAATTGGGCTATCACTACAGATTTCAAACAATTACATAGATATTTGAAAAGAAAATTACATCCAGGAAAAGAAGCAAATCCTGTAAAAGAATGGACAAAATTAGTAATTGCTAAAATTGTATATTATTCTTTATGGTTGATTTTACCTTTAGCCGTAATGGATGTAGCTTGGTGGAAAGTTTTAATAGGATTTTTTGTAATGCATTATGTGGCAGGAATGATTTTAAGTTTAATTTTTCAATTGGCTCATATAGTACCAAACACTGATACTCCTTTACCAGACAAAGATGGTAACTTAGAACATACTTGGGCTGTTCACCAATTATACACTACATCTAATTTTGCGCCAAAAAACTGGATTGTAAACTTTTATACTGGTGGTTTAAATTATCAAGTAGAACATCATATTTTTCCCAATATATCTCATATTCATTATCAAAAATTAGCAAAAATTGTTAGAGAAACTGCTAATGAGTTCAATCTTCCTTATAATGAATACAAAACTATGAGAAAAGCTTTAATAGAACATTTTAGACATATTGGAGCTTTAGGGAAAAACCCAGAATTAGCATAAAATGACAAACCACTTATCGGATAGAATTCAGAGTTTGCCAATTTCTCAAACTTTAGCAATGGCTGCTAAAGCAAGAGAATTAAAATCTGAAGGAAAAGATATTATTAGTTTAAGTTTAGGTGAACCTGATTTTAATACACCTGATTTTATTAAAGATGCTGCTATTGTAGCTATTCATGATAATTATAATTCTTACACTCCTGTTGATGGTTATTTAGAGTTAAAAGAAGCTATTTGCGAAAAATTTGAAAGAGATAATAGTTTATCTTATCAAACGAATCAAATTGTAGTCTCTACAGGCGCAAAACAATCTATTGCAAATGTAGCTCAAGTATTATTAAATCCAGGAGATGAAGTTTTACTTCCAGCTCCATATTGGGTAAGTTATTCTGCAATTGCAACTTTATGTGAAGCAAAATATGTCGAAATTCCTTCAACAATAGAATCTGATTTTAAAATTACACCAGAGCAATTAGAAGCTGCGATTACAGAAAAAACTAAAATGGTGTTTTTTAATTCACCTAACAATCCTAGTGGAACTATTTATACTGAAGACGAGTTTAGAGCATTGGCAAAAGTGCTAGAGAAACACCCTCAGATTTACATTCTTTCCGATGAAATTTATGAGCATATTAACTATGGCATAAAACCTTTTAGTTTTGCTGCTATAGAATCTATGTATGATAGAACAATTACTGTAAACGGATTGGCTAAAGCGTTTGCTATGACAGGTTGGAGAATTGGTTATATTGGTGCACCACAATGGATAGCAAAAGCTTGTACTAAAATGCAAGGTCAAATTACTTCTGGAGCAAATTGTATAGCTCAAAGAGCTGCAATTACAGCTGTTTCTGCACCTGTAAGTAAAGTACAATACATGGTTGATGAATTTAAATCTAGAAGAGACATCGTCCTTGAATTGCTAGGAGATGTATCTGGTTTTAGATTAAATATTCCTGATGGAGCCTTCTATATTTTCCCAGATATTTCATCATTCTTTGGTAAGAAAATTCAAGGAATTTCAATTAATAACGCCAATGATTTTTCTTTGTTTTTATTAGAAAAGGCAAATGTAGCAACTGTTACTGGTGACGCTTTTGGTGCTCCAAATTGTATTCGAATTTCTTATGCTGCCTCAGAATCTCAACTAAGAGAGGCCATCAATAGAATTAAAAAAGCTTTGTTGTAATAAGTTTCTAGAGAACTACAATAAACAACACCAACGTAAAGAAAGAAACCTTAAGAATTGTTCCTGTTTGGCTTATTGCATTGTAGTGACTTGATAGGAAAGAGTTTTTGATATCAGAGATGGATTTTCTTTTCATCAATCTTGAATTTCTTTTAATTTCTTGTTTGTAGGCAGAGGTTAATATTCCTCTTTGAATGACTCGTGGATGTGCTGATGATTTCATAATGAATAAAATTTAAGTTTTTATGTATGTTCTATAATATAGACGCTAATTAGATTATTTTGTTACAAACCTAATTTCAACTTTAAATTAAATTCCATAAAAAAAGCCGCCTCTAAAATAATAGAAAGCGGCAAATGTTAGGGGGTTATCGTATTGTTAATCTACATTATCATGTAAAAATGAATTGTTAGAATTCAATTGAATATCATCATCTTCATCACTTTTTAATATAGTTTTCTTTTTACTGATAGCAGTATCGGTATCTTCTAAATCTACACCTAAACGTTTATAAGCAGGTTGACGTTCAATATCTTCTATGTTTTTATTCATTTGATCGTTGAACTTGTAATTGAAACCTTTCATTTTGTTTCTTCTTTCTTCTGCTCTTTTCTCTAATTCTGCGATTGTTAGACTTAATGGAGAAACTTCTTCACTTACTGTTTCTATATCGTTGATAGTTTCTTTTGGTGATGCTTCTTTCAACTCTATTTTCATCTCCTCTTCCTCTACAACATCTTCAGCTTTTGAGATTGATGAACTTTTACCAATTGTAGGTTGCACGTTAAAGTCTTCTAAAACAAATCGTTTTTCTACAACTTCGTCTTTTTTAGCAACAACTTCAACAGCATCAACTACATCCATATCTAAAATATGTTGTGTAATTTCAACCTCTTCTTTTTTAGGTTTTATCTCTTCATAACTATTCAATGGTAAATCAAATAATAAATCAGCTTGAATAGTAGAGGGATCATCTGTTTTATCGTCTTCAATTACATCGTCAATTTTATTTTCTGGAGTTACATTGGTAATAATAAAATCATCTTCAGAAACATCTTCTATGGCAATTTCATCATAAACAACATCAATGTTTTTAATAAAATCTGAAGTCGCTATCAATTGATTTTCTTCCTCTAGTTTATCTTCAACTTCATCTTCTTCTAAAACATGAATTACTTTCTCTTCTACAACATTTTGAATTGTATCATCTAGAGTTGGAGTTTTAAGAACAGACTTTTCTTCAAAATCATACGTAGCTTTTTGTTCATCTTCTAGCGTATGAATAATTTTTTTAGTTTCTGTATTGGTAATATTATTTTGTTGATCTGCAGCAAAACCTGTAGCAACAATGGTTACTGAAATTGCATCACCTAATTCAGGATCTTCTCCAATACCCATAATAATATTTGCATCGAAACCAGCTTCTTCTTGAATATAGTCATTGACTTCTCCAATTTCATCTAAAGTAACTTCGTTTGTCCCTGAAACAATTAGCAATAAGACATTTTTAGCCCCTGTAATCTTATTATCATTCAACAAAGGAGAGTCTAATGCTTTTACAATTGCATTCTTTGCTCTTGCAGTTCCACTTTCTTGTGCAGAACCCATAATTGCTGTTCCAGAGTTAGAAAGTACAGTTTTTGCATCATGTAAGTCAATATTTTGTTTGTAGTGATGTGTAATAACTTCTGCTATTCCTCTAGCTGCCGTTGACAATACTTCGTCTGCTTTAGAGAAACCTGCTTTGAAGCCTAAGTTTCCATAAACTTCTCTTAGTTTGTTATTGTTAATCACAATTAAAGAATCTACGTTTCCTCTTAAGGCGTCGATTCCTTTCTGAGCTTGTTTAGAACGCATTCTTCCTTCAAATTGAAAAGGCATCGTAACTATTCCGACAGTCAGAATATCCATGTCTTTGGCAATTTTTGCTATTATTGGAGCTGCACCAGTTCCAGTTCCACCGCCCATTCCAGCAGTGATAAAAACCATTTTGGTTTGTGTGTTTAGCATTTGCTGAATTTCAATCATGCTTTCTTTAGCAGCTTGTTCACCAACTTCAGGGTTAGCTCCAGCTCCTAAACCAGAGGTTAAGTTAGCTCCTAATTGAATTTTATTAGGAATTGAACTGTTTTCAAGTGCTTGTGAATCTGTATTGCAAATAACAAAATCCACTCCCTTAATGTTTTGCTGAAACATGTGATTTACAGCATTACTTCCTCCTCCTCCAACTCCAATTACTTTAATTGTGTTAGATTGTGATTTTGGCATATCAAATAAAATGTTATCAAATTCTTGGCTCATAATAACTTTTATTAAGTTTTATTTTTATGTTTTTTATTCGGCGTTATCTAAAAAATCCTTTAATCCGTCTGTAAACTTCTCAAAGAATGTTTTCTTTTTTGGTTTCGGTTCTTCTTTAACAACCTCTTCAACAATTTCTTCTTCTTGTTGTTCTAGTTCTTCTTCAGCTTCTTTTTCTTCTCTATCAATTCTATCCAATCCTTCCATTAACAATCCAACAGCTGTTGCATACGAAGGGCTTGATAATGAATCATCAGAATCACCAGCTAAATGCTCATTTGGATAACCAATTCTAGCATCCATACCTGTAATATATTCTACCAATTGTCTCAAATGTTTTAACTGAGAACCTCCTCCTGTTAAAACAATACCAGCAATTAACTTTCCTTTGGCAGTTTCGTGGCCGTAGTTTTTAATTTCTACATACACATGCTCTATGATTTCCTGAACTCTAGCATGTATGACCTTTGATAGATTTTTTAATGTAATCTCTTTAGGTTCTCTTCCTCGTAAACCTGGAATAGAAACAATTTCAGTTTCTTTATTTTCTCCTGGCCATGCAGAACCAAATTTGATTTTTAATAATTCTGCTTGTTTTTCAATAATTGAACAACCTTCTTTGATATCTTCAGTAATCACATTTCCACCAAATGGAATTACGGCTGTATGACGAATAATTCCATCTTTAAAAATTGCTAAATCGGTTGTTCCACCTCCAATATCAATTAAAGCAACACCAGCTTCTTTTTCTTCTTGACTTAAAACTGCCGATGCAGATGCTAAAGGCTCTAGTGTAATATCTGATAAATTCAACCCTGCACTTTTTACACATCTTCCAATGTTTCTAATAGAAGAAACTTGTCCTACAACAACATGAAAGTTAGCTTCTAGTCTTCCTCCATACATTCCGATAGGCTCTTTAATGTCAGGTTGACTATCAACTTTGAATTCTTGGGGTAAAACATGAATAATTTCCTCTCCAGGTAACATTACTAACTTATGCACCTGGTTTACCAGATTATCTATATCGTTTTCATCAATCACTTCATCAGCATTTGCTCTTGTGATATAATCACTGTGATGCAAGCTTCTAATATGCTGTCCTGCTATTCCAACAACAACGTTTTCTATTTTAGTTGCAGAAACACTTTCTGCTTCATCAACAGCTTGCTGAATTGACTGAATTGTTTGTGTTATGTTGCTTACAACACCACGTTTAACTCCTAAACTTTTGGCTTTACCAATTCCCAAAATTTCTAGCTTACCATATTCGTTCTTACGACCAATCATGGCAACAATTTTGGTAGTTCCAATGTCTAAACCAACTGCTATTTTATTGTTTTCCATTGTTGCTTATTTTATGCCCACAACTTGATTGTGAAACTTTAGGTTTATGCTTTTGTAATTAAAAATTGTTTTATCTAGTAAAGCTTTACTGTAGAAAGCTTTTAGTTTTTTAAATTTTTGTTTTTTCTGATTCAAAGAACCAAATTCAATTTTATAATCTCCACTTCTAACCGTCAATTGAAAATCACCTGACGGCATTTTGTGTACACCTGTTAACTCTTTACTCAAAAAATCATCTTTAAAAATAAAAGACATAAAATCTTGAATTTTTTCTATGTCATCCGAACTAGAAATACCAGTAACTAATGGAACTCTAGCTGAATAATTTTGAGACAACGGAATCCTAAAGCCTTTTTTATCAAGGTAATAAGATTCTTTCTCAGTCAGAACACGGGCTATAGGGGTACGTTCTTTTATCGTTGTATAAAGCTGACCATCTATAGTTAGATAAACGGATGCACTTTCTACATATGGGTTCGATAAGACCCTGTTTTCTAAACGATATAAATCTAACTTAGATTTTGGTTGATTTTGAAGAGTCTTTTGGTTTTGTATTAACAATTTATTAACCATTTCTACAGATAGAAAATGTGCTCCATTCTTATCGAAGTTTACTTGGTTATTAACAATTATCTTACGCTCATTTCGATTACTAGTGAATCCATATAAAAAGCCTACAGATACTATTAGAACTAGCAATATCAAATATTTTAAATTTTTTTTAAACTTCATTTTCATGTAATTTATTTAACTGAAAAGAAACTTTATCAATCAATAAACCAATATCACCTGCCCCCAAAAGAGCAACAACTTGTGCGTTAGATTTTTTTATATTGAAAACTAAGTCCGTTTTAGACGTCATTTTTTTCTGACTCTTCTCAATTTTACTTAATAACCAATCTGAACTAACACCCTCAATTGGCAATTCTCTTGCTGGATAAATATCTAATAGCAATATCTCATCAAATAATGCTAAAGATTTGGCAAACTCATCCACAAAATCTCTAGTTCTAGAATATAAATGGGGTTGAAATACAACTAAGGATTTTCTATTTCCGTACATTTCATTAATAGAATTCGCTACAGCTTCAATTTCTGTAGGATGATGTGCATAGTCATCAATCAAAACAAAATCGTTTGTCTTAATCTTATACGTAAATCGTCTTTTTACACCTTGAAAAGTTGTTAGCGATTCTTTTATATCAGCTAAACTCACTCCATAGGAATTTGCCATACTTAAAGCCGCCATTGCATTCATAATATTATGACGACCTGGTAATGAAAAAACAACATCTGTAATCAAATCAGTTGGAGTAACTACATCAAAGACATAATTCCCATTCACAATTTTGATATTTTGAGCTGAAAAATCTGAATCATCTTCTAATCCGTAAGTTTCACCATTTATAGGTAATCCATTAGCTACTATAAGCTTTTCTTTGACTAGTTTTGAAAACTCATAAAAAGAGTCTTCTAGCTCAGATGCCTCTCCATAAATATCTAAATGATCTGCGTCCATAGAAGTTATACAAGCAATGTTTGGAGATAGTTTTAGAAAAGATCGATCAAACTCATCTGCTTCTACAACTGAAATCTCATCCCCTCCTAAGATTAAATTAGATAGGTAATTTTCTGAAATTCCGCCTAAAAATGCAGTTGCATTTTTAGATTCCATAATATGTCCCAAAATAGAGGATGTTGTTGTTTTTCCATGAGTTCCTGCAACAGCAAAACAGAAAGAGTTCTTAGTAATAATTCCTAAAATTTCTGCACGTTTTAAAATTGTGTATCCGTTATTTTGGAAATAATTTAACTCATTATGAGTTTTAGGAACAGCTGGCGTATAGACAACCAGTGATTTGGAAATATCTAAAAATTCTTTAGGTATTAATTCTAAATTATCTTCATAATGTATATCAATTCCAATATTCTCTAACTCTTGAGTTAATGGTGTTTTAGTTTTATCATAACCGGCAATTTGTTTCCCGTTTGCATGAAAATATCTAGCTATAGCACTCATACCTATACCGCCTATACCTACAAAATATATTGTATGTATTGTGCCTAGATTCATATATTTAGTAGTTTTTCCATTTCGTTTACAATCAAATTTGTTGCATTTGGCATTGCCAATTCTTTGATGTTATCGCCTAAATGTTTTTGTTTTCCTTCATCTTTAATCAGACTTTCAAAAATGATTGGAAAAGAATCTAATTCAGATTCTTTTATTAAAATTGCACCTTGCTTTTCTGCTACCGATTTTGCATTTTTAGTTTGATGATCTTCTGCTACATTTGGTGAAGGAATAAATATTGTGGGTTTACCAACAATACATAATTCTGAAACTGAACTTGCTCCTGCTCTTGATATAATAATATCTGCAGCAGCATAGGCTAAATCCATTCGATTGATAAAAGCACTGACTCTTACATTTTTCTTTTCTTCAAAATTCTTGTATTCCTCAAAATATAATTTTCCACATTGCCAAAGAACCTGAACTTTTAAGTCTTTAAATAGCTTCAAGTTTTCCTCGATTAATTGATTGATTCTTCTTGCTCCTAAGCTTCCACCTAATACCAATAGAGTTGGTCTTTTTTTCTTTAAATCAAACAAGTCATTTCCTGCTTTAATTTTATCTTTCACATGAATTGACAACAAATCCTCGCGAACTGGATTACCCGTTTTTATAATTTTATCGAAAGGAAAAAATCGATCAAGATTGTCATAAGCAACGCAGACCTTACTGGCTTTTTTACTTAGGTATTTATTTGTGATACCAGGATATGAATTTTGCTCTTGAATTAAAGTAGGAATTCCTTTTCTGTTAGCAGCCATAAGAGTTGGCCCGCTAGCAAAACCTCCAGTACCAATTGCAATATCTGGGTTAAATTTTTTAATTATTTTACCTGCTTTTAACAAACTATCTATCAATTTGATTGGAAACAATAGGTTTTTTAATGTCAGTTTTCTTTGAATCCCAGAAATCCACAACCCTTTAATCTCATAACCTGCTTGTGGAACTTTTTCCATTTCCATTTTATCTTTAGCGCCTACAAACAAAATATTTGCTTCAGGATAGCGAGATTTTATTTCGTTTGCAATGGCAATAGCAGGATAAATATGACCTCCTGTTCCGCCTCCACTAATCAATATGTTAATCGATTGTTGCATGCAAAATTTCTAAAGGGTTATCGTCTAAAATAGATTCTTCTGTTTCTTCTTTAGATGCGCTTACACTTAGAATCATTCCTAATGCAAAACATGTCATCCAAATTGAAGTTCCTCCGCTACTTATAAGCGGTAATGTTTGTCCTGTTACTGGAAAAAGATTGGTTGCAACTGCCATGTTTATTCCTGCTTGAAAAATAATAGGTAATCCTGCACCGATGACTAACAATGAGCCAAAAACTGTAGTTGATTTTCTGACCACAATAAATATCCTGAACAGTAGTAAGAAGTAAACAAAAACAATTAATACTGCTCCAACTAAACCATATTCTTCTACAATAATTGCATAAATAAAATCTGAAGAAGACTGAGGTAAAAAGTTTTTTTGGATACTTTTTCCTGGACCTTTTCCAACTACTTTTCCTGTAGCAATTGCAATTTTTGCTTTCTCAACTTGATATTGTTCTACGCCTTTTAAGTCTGAAAAATTTTCAATTCTTTTTTGCCATGTATTTACTCTGTTTGGCATTGCATCTGGAAATACCATAGCTATCAAAATAAAAAGCGCAAGAGAGGCAGCCCCAACTCCTAGTATATAACCAATATATTTTATTGGATAACCACCTATGAATGATACAATCAAAATCATAGAGAATATAATGGCTGTTGTTGAAAAATTTGCAGGTAAAATTAATGCTAAAACGATTCCTACAGGAGCCCAAAGTTGCCACAAACTCTCTTTGAATTTAATTTGAATATCTTTATTTTTTGCCAAATAACGAGAAACATAAATCATTAAAACCAAACCTGCTAGAGTTGATGTCTGAAATCCAATTCCAACAATTGGAATGCGAATCCATCTACTTGCGTTTGCACCTCCAATAGTTGTTCCTTGTGCCAATGTATATATCAAAAGAATTACAACAATAGGTAACATTAAAACAGATCCACCACTAAAATATCTGTAAGGAATTTTGTGAACCATGTATATAATTGCAAAACCCATGAGTAATAAAACAATGTGTTTTATTAAATAACCCATTGTAGAACCAGCACCAACAACATATACAAGGTTTGTGCTTGCACTGTAAACAGGCATAAAGGAAAATAGTGCCAAAATAGCAACGATTGCCCAAATAGTTTTATCTCCTTTTATATATTGTAGAATTGATTTCAACTTATAAAGTTCTTACTGCATTTTTAAATTGACGTCCTCTATCTTCATAACTTTCAAATAAATCAAAGCTTGCACAAGCAGGAGATAATAAAACAGCATCTCCTTTAGCAGCAAGTTTGTAAGCAACTTTTACCGCCTCTTCTGCTCCTCTGGTTTCAATCAACATTTCTACTACATTACCAAATGAATTGATAATTTTACTATTATCCTCTCCTAAACAAACGATGGCTTTTACTTTTTCTCTTACTAATGGCAGTAAATCTTCGTAATCATTTCCTTTGTCTACCCCACCAACAATCCATATTGTAGGTTTATCCATACATTCTAATGCATAAAAAGTTGCATTAACATTGGTAGCTTTTGAATCATTAATAAATTGAATTCCGTTTACTTTTTGTACGTTTTCCAATCTATGCTCTGCTCCTTCAAAATTTGCAAGACTTTCTCGTAAACTCTCATTTCTAACTTGCAACAATTGCGAAGCCATTGTAGCTGCCATTGCATTTTTTAGGTTGTGTTTTCCTTGGAGGGTAAGTTTAGTTATACTCATAATTAATTCTTCTGATGTAACTCTTGTTATTAGTTCATTTCCTTTTATAAATGCTCCGAAATCCAACTCTTTTGTTAGAGAAAACGGAACTTTTTTTGCTTTTGATGGATGCTTTTCAAATCCTTCTTTAATTGCCAAATCATCAGCATCATAAAGCAGATAATCACTTTCTTTTTGATTCATTGTAATTCGAAACTTTGAAGCAACATAGTTGTGTAAGTTGTTATTGTATCGATCTAAGTGATCGGGTGTAATATTGGTAATCATTGCAATTTTTGGTGCGAAGTCTACAATTCCATCCAATTGAAAACTGCTTATTTCTAATACATAGTTTTCAAAGGAATTTTCTGCTACTTTTTGAGCAAAACTTTCACCAATGTTTCCTGCTATACCAACATCTAAACCTGCATTTTTTAATAAATGATAGGTAAGTAAAGTCGTGGTTGTTTTTCCATTCGATCCAGTAATTCCAACTAAGTTTGCACCTGTATATTGACTTGCAAATTCAATTTCTGAAATCAATGGAGTGTTTTGTTCTACCAACTCTTGAATTAGTGAAACTTTATCTGGAATACCAGGGCTTTTCATAACCAAATCAGCATCAAAAATCTGACTTTCTGTATGTTTGCTTTCTTCAAAGCGAATCTTATGATGTAAAAGAACGTTTCTATATTTTTCCGCTATAATACTTCTGTCTGAGACAAAAACATCATATCCTTTTTTCTTTGCTAAAATGGCTGTTCCTACTCCACTTTCTCCTGCTCCTAAAACCACTAATTTTTTCATTATCTCAACTTCAATGTTACAATAGCACAAACTGCTAGCAGAATTCCTACAATCCAGAATCTGACAACAATTTTACTCTCGTGATAATTTAGTTTTTGATAATGGTGGTGCAATGGAGACATTTTAAATATTCGCCTTCCTTCACCGAATTTCTTACGTGTGTATTTGAAGTAAGAAACTTGTAAAATCACAGATAAATTCTCAACTACAAAAATTCCAGCTAGAATAGGCAACAGCAATTCTTTTCTGATAGAAATTGCAATCACAGCTATAATTCCACCAATTGTTAAACTACCTGTATCTCCCATAAACACTTGAGCTGGATATGTATTGTACCAAAGAAATCCGATCAAAGCTCCTGCGAAAGCAAGAATATAAACAGTCATTTCACCAGAGTTGGGTATGTACATAACATCTAAATAATCAGCAAAAATGATGTTACCAGAAACCCATGCAAAAACCGCTAATGCTACCACAATAATTGCAGAAGAACCAGCTGCTAAACCATCAATTCCATCTGTTAAGTTTGCGCCATTTGAAACTCCTGTGACAATAAAAATTGTAATAAAGATGAAAATAATCCAACCATATTCTTTAGCTCCTTCACCTAAAAAACTTAGAAAAATAGAATAATCCAATTCATTGTTTTTAAAGAACGGAACAGTTGTTTTTGTAGATTTTTCTGCTTTTCCAAAAAGAATTCTTTTTCCGTCTTGTTGAATTATTTGTTGTTCTTTAGGAAGTTTTTGTTTTATAGTTACACTATCATTAAAGTATAACATAGAACCCACTATCAATCCTAAACCAACTTGCCCTAAAACTTTGAATTTCCCTTTTAATCCATCTTTATTTTTTTTAAAAACCTTTATATAATCATCCAAGAAGCCAATCAATCCCATCCAAAGAGTTGTGATTAAAAGAATAATGATGTAAATATTATCTAGTTTCGTTAACAGTAAAACAGGAACAAGTGTCGATAAAATTATAATCAAACCTCCCATTGTTGGCGTTCCAGCTTTTTGAATTTGACCGTCTAATCCTAAATCTCTTACAGTTTCACCAACTTGTTGTTTTCTTAAAAAATTAATAATTCGTTTTCCATAAACTGCAGAAACCAACAAAGACAACATAAATGCAATCGCTGCTCTAAACGTGATAAACTGAAATAAACCTGCACCGGGTATATCATATTGTGAGGATAAATATTCGAACAAATAGTACAACATATTATTTCTTTAATTGTTTAAAACATTCGGTTACTTCTTCTAGATCATCAAAATGAAAACGCTGTCCATTTATCTCTTGATAGGTCTCATGCCCTTTACCGGCAATCAACAAAATGTCGTTAGATTCTGATAGTTTACATGCAGTTTTTATGGCTTGTCTTCTATCTAATACAGTAAGTGTTTTTTTATAATTTTCTGCAGAAACACCTGCTTCCATTTCATCTAAAATAGTTTGAGCATCTTCTGTCCTAGGATTGTCTGAGGTAAATATTGCTTGATTACTTAATTGAGATGCAATATGAGCCATCTTAGGTCTTTTGCTTTTATCTCTATCACCTCCACAACCTACAACTGTTATCAAATTTTCATTATCTGTTCTTATATCATTTATTGTTTCTAAAACATTTTTTAAAGCATCTGGAGTATGAGCATAATCAACTATTGCAGTAACTCCTGAATCAGAAACTACATATTGAAAGCGTCCACTAACACTTTCTAACTCGCTAATTATGGTTAGCACTTGAAAACTGTCAAGCCCTAACATATCTGCAGTTCCAAGAATTGCCAATAAATTATAAATATTGAAAGTTCCAATAAGTTTTACCCAAACTTCGGTTCCGTCTATACTTATAAGAGTTCCTGACAAACGTTTTTCTATAATTTTTGCTTTATAATCTGCAATTGTTTTTAAAGCATAACTTTTCTTTTTTGCTTTGGTATTTTGCAACATGATGAGACCATTCTTATCATCTAAATTGGTTAAAGCAAAAGCTGATTTTGACAATGAATCAAAGAAAGATTTTTTAACATCTCTATACTCTGAAAAGGTTTTATGATAATCTAAATGATCGTGACTTAGATTGCTAAAGATGCCACCAGCAAAAGTTAATCCTTCGCTTCTTTTTTGATGAATTCCGTGAGAACTTACCTCCATAAAACAAAATTCAACATCTTGTTTTACCATTAAGTCTAAATACTTGTTTATAGATATTGAATCTGGTGTTGTATGTGTTGCAGAATACTCTTCATTGTCAACCATGACTTTTACAGTAGAAAGTAATCCTGTCCTGTAACCGGCTTTTTTGAATAATTGATACAATAAAGAAACAATAGTTGTTTTTCCATTTGTACCAGTTACTCCAACCAGTTTTAAATTAGAAGAAGGATTGTCATAAAAATTGGAAGCCATAATAGCCAATGCTTGCTGACTATTATTTACTACTGTGTAGGTAATGTTTTCTTTTTTATTCTTTGGAACTTCTTCACAAACAATGACAGAAGCTCCTTTATCCAAAGAACTATCTATATAAGAATGACCATCTACATGAACTCCTTTTTGAGCTACATAAATAAAGTCTTTTTCTACTTTTCTAGAATCAAATGTGATTCCAGCGGTAGAAATATCAGTAGAACCAAAAACTGAGATCACAGAAACTTTATATAATATGTCTTTTAAAACTTTCACTTATACTGATGTTAATACAACTGTTTTCCCTTTTCTTATGATTTCGCCTTTTTTTAAAGACTGTTTTTTTACTTTTCCAACACCTAAAATCTTTACTTTCAATCCTAAATTTTCTAATAGAGAAACTGCGTCCATAGCAGGCATTCCTTTTACATTTGGCATTTTATCATCTACTGACTCAAGGGTTTTTTGATATACTTGATAATTTATATCTAACTCTGAATAAGAAGCTATTGCATCTACTTTCCCTAAATCTTTTGGAGTATTGGTATAGATTTTTTGAGCTATCTCTTTGAAAACTGGTGCTGCTACAATAGCACCATAGTATCCTTTCTTTTTATCGGGATCATGAATTACTACAATGCAAGAATATTTTGGTTTTTCCACTGGAAAAAAACCTGCAAAAGAGGCTACATATCTTTTATTAGAATATCCAGCAGAAATAGTATCTCCTTTTTCATTTACATGTCTTGGCACATACTTTTTTGCGGTTCCGGTTTTACCTGCCATTGAAAAACTAGAAGAATAAATGTTGTCTCCTGTTCCTTTAACAACAACATTTTCCATTACTTTCTTTAGTTTTTTTAAGGTTTCGTCTGAAGCAATTTTTGGATTCAGTATTTCTTTTTTAAATACTTTTTCAGTTTTATTTTGCCTTTTAATTTCTTTTATGAATCTTGGTTTTACCATAACTCCATTATTTGCAACTGCATTATATAAAGTCAAAGTTTGTAGAGGTGTTATTGCCACTCCATAACCCCAAGACATCCATTCTAAACTAATTTTATTCCAACGCTTTTTATTTTTAGGTGTTGGCACAAATGGTTTTCCTTCTCCTTTAATGGCTAGACCTAAAGGTTTGGTTAAGTTGTAATCTTCTAGTTTTGAAATAAATTTTTCAGGTTGATCATCATAATGTTTTCTAATAAGTTTAACAATTCCAACATTAGATGAAACCTCAAACACTCTAGCTGCAGAAATTTTTCCATAACCTCCTCTTTCAGAATCTTCAACCTTGCTTCCGTGTATGTATATTCTTCCTTTCTCGGTATCAACAACTGTAGATGTATCAATAACTTTGTCATCTAAAGCCGCCATTAAACTTGCTAACTTAAATGTTGATCCAGGCTCATGTGATTCCCAAACTGCATAGTTTCTTTTTTCGTAATATTTTCCATTTTTGGTCCTACCTAAATTTGAGATTGCTTTTATTTCTCCAGTTTCAACTTCCATTACAACAGCACATCCATGATCGGCTTCAAAATACTCTAGTTGTTTTAACAATGCATGATGAGTAATATCTTGCATATTTATGTCTAGTGTTGTGATTACATCTCTACCATCAATCGGCTCTTTTTCATTTACATCACTTATAGGTTTCCACTGACCTTTGGCAATTTTTTGTTTCCATCGTAAACCGTTTTCACCTTGCATAAAATCTGCAAAAGCACCTTCTAAACCAGCATCTCCTCTGTAATCATTATATCCAATAGTTCTTTCTGCAATTTTACCAATAGGATGTGCTCTCACTGTTTTTTGCTCAGCAATAAACCCACCTTTGTATACACCTAATTTGAAAATAGGAAAGGACTTCATTTTTACATAATCATTGTAACCAATATTTCTAGCAATTAGTAAATAGCGATTGCGCCTTTTTTTTGCACTTCTTAGCTTTCTTTCAAAATGTGATGAAGGTTTTCCTAGCATTTTTCCAAGATTCTTGGAAAGACTAGCCACATTCTTTTCAAAGACTTGATTGTCTACAGATACCACATCCATTCTAATGGTATATTTAGACATGGATGTGGCTAGTAAATTACCATCGGCTGCATATATATTCCCCTTATTTGCATAAATGGTGTCTTGCCTGACAGTGAGGTCTGTAGCAAGTTTTCTGTATTTTTCTCCTTGAACGTTTTGAATATGTACAACACGAAACAAAACAGAAAAAAGCAACAGTGTCATAAAAGCAGCTACAACGTAGAATCTTGTGAGTATGCTTTTTTTATGATTTTTCAATGTGATTTATTCTTTGTGTTGAACGATAATTTTTTTTGGAGGAGTCTTTGTAGGCATTAAACCCAACTTTTTGGCTTTTTCACGAATATTTGACTCCATTTTCATTCGCATTAACCTAGTTTTTGTATCTATATATTGAGCTCTTAATTCTCTTTGTTCTTTATTTAAAGCTGCTATCTTAATTACTTTTTTGTCCGAACTATGTGCACTAGAAATCATAATTAACAATAATCCAACTACAAAAAGTATCAATCTCCAGTTTTTAAAAGCTCCTTCGTTGGTTAAAAAACCGCCTTTTAAAATTTGATATATATTCTTCTTTACCTTAGACATTATGCCAATGTTGCAATTCTTAATTTAGCGCTGCGAGCCCTATTGTTATAGTTAATTTCCTGTGGGGTAGGTACTATTAACTTTCCTACTTTCTTCAATGGAACATCTGTGTTTCCATATAAATCCTTTTCAGGCTCGCCTCCACTAAATAATCCTGTTCGGATATATCGTTTTACCAATCTGTCTTCTAAAGAGTGATATGAAATTATACTCAATCTCCCTTCAGACTCTAACAAATTTGGTATTTGTTCTAAAAACTCTTTAAGCACTTTCAATTCCTCATTAACTTCAATGCGAATTGCTTGAAATATTTGAGCTAAAATTTTATGCTCTTTAGATTTGGGTAAAAATTGTTGTAAAACTTCTCTCAATTGAAAACTAGTTTCAATTTTCTTTTCCTTTCTAGCACTTACAATCTTTCTTGAGATAGCTCTTGAATTTCGCAACTCTCCATAAATGTATAATATGTCTGCAAGCTTTTCTTCCGAAAATGAATTGATGATTTTTTTTGCATCCATTTTGGAATTTTGGTTCATTCTCATATCTAAATCTGCATCAAATCGAATTGAAAAACCTCGTTCAGCTTCATCAAATTGATGAGAAGAAACTCCTAAATCAGCTAGAATTCCATCAACTTTTTTTACTCCATAAAATTTCAAATAACGTGAGATGTGTCTAAAATTTTCTTCAATAAGAACGAACCGTTCGTCTTCAATTTTATTCTTGACAGCATCTTTATCTTGATCAAAGGCAAACAATTTACCTTTCTGACCCAATCTTTTTAATATTTCTCTCGAGTGACCTCCTCCTCCAAAAGTCACATCAACATAAACTCCATCTTCCTTTATGCTGAGAGCATCAACACTTTCCTTTAGCAATACAGCATCATGATAGCTCATCGTCATTTGTATTTCCCATCACCTCTTCTGCTAATGCAGCAAAATCAGTAGCAGCCTCATCAATTGCTTTTTCGTAATTCTCTTTATCCCAAACTTCAATAATGTTAATAGCAGATGACAACACTACATTTTTTTTAATATTAGCAAATGAGCACAAATCTTTGGGTATTAACAATCTTCCTGTTGAGTCCATTTCTACCACTTTCACTCCTGCTGTAAATCTTCTTATGAAATCATTGTTCTTCTTAACAAACCTATTGAGCTTGTTAATTTTATTCATCATCTCATTCCATTCTTGCATTGGATAAATTTCCAAACAAGGTTGAAAAACAGCTCTTTTCACAACAAACCCATCTTGCAAAACAGCAGATAGTTGCTTCTTGAAAGCTGACGATAACATCATCCTTCCTTTAGCATCTACTTTACACTCATATGTTCCTGTTAAGTTTATCAAAAGTTTATTTATGTGATTGAGCCAAAAGTAGAAAAATTTTGACACTTTTTGCCACTTTTTACCACATTGTTAATAAATTCTTACACCTTAGTTCTTAATCCATCATTTTAAAGCATAAAAAATTGATAATCAACAAAGAGTGTTTAAAGAGACTATCTCATAAAAAAAAACTACATTTGTGATGGTCTAATAGGCATGAAAAATGACTAATTTATTAAGAACAGAAGGAAAATTTACATACGCAGAAGCAGGCGAAGGAAGACCTATTATTGTATTGCATGGTCTTATGGGTGCATTGAGTAATTTTAGTGAAACTTTTACGTTTTTTTCTAACAATGGATATAAAGTTTTAATTCCTGAATTACCTTTATACACCTTACCTCTTATCAAAACTAACGTTAGGAATTTAGCTAAATTTTTACATGATTTTATTGAGTTCAAACAACTAAAAGATGTAGTGCTTTTAGGGAATTCTTTAGGCGGTCATATTGCACTTTATTATTTAAAACATTACCCTGAAGATGTAAGTGCTTTGGTATTAACAGGAAGCTCAGGGCTCTACGAAAAAGCAATGGGTAATAGTTTCCCAAAAAGAGGAAATTATGAGTTTATTGAAAAGAAAACTAAGGATGTATTTTATGACCCTAATGTAGCTACAAAAGAGTTGATTGATCAAGTCTATGGAATTGTTAATAACCGTAATACTGTTTTAAAAACATTAGCAATTGCAAAAAGTGCCATTCGACATAACATGGCAGATGACTTACCTAACATGAAACAACCTACATGTTTAATTTGGGGAAAACAAGATAATGTTACTCCACCAGAAGTTGCTCATGATTTTCACAAGCACTTACCTAATTCTGATTTATTTTGGATAGATAAATGTGGACATGCTGCTATGATGGAAAGACCAGAAGAGTTTAACAAAACACTTCACCACTGGTTTTTAGCCAGAAATATCTAAATCATGAAAATTACCTCTGCAGAGTTTGTAATGAGCAATAGTAATGTTACTAAAGCTCCGAAAGACAGAATTCCTGAATATGCTTTTATTGGAAGATCAAATGTTGGTAAATCCTCATTAATTAATATGTTAATGGGAAGAAAAGATTTAGCAAAGATTTCAGGAAAACCAGGGAAAACTCAGTTGATTAATCATTTTAAAGTAAACGATTCTTGGTTCTTAGTTGATTTACCAGGTTATGGTTATGCTCAAGTTTCTAAGAAAAAGAGAACTATATTTCAATACTTCATAGAAAATTATTTTAAGGAACGAGAACAACTAGTTTGCACATTTGTTCTAATTGATTCTAGACATGATCCTCAAAAAATTGATTTGGAATTCATGAAGTTCTTAGGAGAAAATCAAATTCCGTTTTGTATTGTTTTTACCAAAGCAGATAAATTAGGAAGCTCTAAACTGAACAAACAAATCGTTTCTTACAAAAAGAAATTACTTCAAAGCTGGGAAGAAGTTCCAACATCTTTTGTTACGTCATCTTCAAGTGGTTTAGGAAGAGATGAGTTTTTACAGTTTATTGATGGTGTTAATAAAGATGTAGCTGATAATTTTCAATAAATATGAGGTCTACTAAAGATAATTTAGAGGTTTTATTTGAAGATAATCACATCATTATTGTAAATAAAAAAGTAGGTGATATTGTCCAAGGAGATAAAACAGGTGATACTCCATTAAGTGAAATTGTTAAAGAATATATCAAAGAAAAATTTAACAAACCTGGAGCTGTATTTTTAGGAGTGGTTCACAGATTAGACAGACCAACTTCTGGAATTATTCTTTTTGCAAGAACCTCAAAAGCATTGGAGCGTTTGAATAAAATGTTTCGTGATAAGAAGATTTCAAAAACTTATTGGGCTGTTGTAAAAAATTTGCCTACAAAAAAGAAAGATACTTTAACTCACTTCTTAAAAAAAAATCCAAAGAATAATAAATCAACCGTTTATAACAAGGAGATTCAAGGTAGCAAAAAAGCAATTTTACACTATTCTATTTTTAAGTCTCTAGATAATTATCATTTATTAGAAATTGATTTAGAAACCGGAAGACATCATCAAATACGTGCTCAACTGTCTTATATCAATTCTCCGATTAAAGGAGATTTAAAATACGGTTTTGACAGATCAAATAAAAATGGAGGTATTCATTTACATGCAAGAAAAATTCAGTTTCTTCATCCAGTTAAGAAAGAAGAAATTATACTAGAAGCTCCTGTTCCAAATGATGTGATATGGAAAGCCTGTTTGTGATTTTTTGTATATTGATGAAAATTTAAAACTTCACATGAAACCTTTTAAGTATCTCTTTGTTTTAGTACTTCCAATATCAGTTTTTATTTCATTCAATTACACAGGTTGGCTAACTTATTTACCACTTATTGTAGTTTTTGGTTTGATTCCGACTCTGGAACTTTTATTTAACGCCGATAAAAAGAATTTTACTAAAGATGAGGAAAAAGAAGAAAAAGAAAATAAACTCTACACGGGTATTTTATACTTAATGATTCCTGTTCAAATTTACTTTTTGTATTTATTTTTTAATGTAATCGATTCTTCATTGCCTTTATCTGATTTGATTGGAAGGATAGCTGCTATGGGATTGATGTGTGGTGTCATCGGTATTAATATTGGTCATGAATTAGGACACAGAAACAATAGATTTGATCAGTTTTTAGGAGAGGTTTTGTTACTCACTTCAATCAATACTCATTTTTTACCCTATCACAATGCAGGACATCATTTTAATGTTGCTACTCCAAAAGATGCTGCCACAGCAAGAAAAAACGAATTATTGTATGTATTCTGGATTCGTTCACACTTCATGAGTTATATACAAGCTTGGGAGGCTGAAAATAATCGTTTAAAATTAGACAATCGGTCATGGTTTCATATTCAGAACCGCATGATTGTTTATACTATTTGCAATATCCTTTTATTAGGAAGCATCTATTATTTTTTAGGAACTTTTGCTTTGTTATGTTTTCTTGGAGCTGCAACTTTTGGAATACTATTGTTGGAGACAGTAAATTACATTGAACATTATGGATTGTTAAGAAAAAAGAACGAACATGGACGTTATGAAAAAGTGAAGAGAATTCATTCTTGGAACTCAGATCATGTAATTGGAAAATTAATGATGTTTAATTTATCCCGTCATTCCGATCATCATTATAATGGAAGCAAACATTATCAATTATTAAAATCTTTACCAGAAAGTCCGCAAATGCCAACAGGTTATCCAGGAATGATGTTGCTTTCATTAGTGCCACCACTTTGGTTTGCATACATGAATAAAAAACTTCAAAAAATTAATTAATAAACTTACTATGAGTACAGAAAAAAAAGTATCAGAAGCGGTACATTATCGTCGTTCTGTGAGAATTTATGACGCAGATAAATCAATAGATTCTTCTGTTGTTAAAAAATGTATTGAACAAGCATCTTTAGCTCCTAATAGTAGCAACATGCAATTGTGGGAGTTTTATCATGTTACCTCTAAAGAAACTATAAAAAAAATAGCTCCTTTTTGTTTCAATCAAAATGCAGCAAGAACAGCACAAGAATTAGTAGTTTTTGTTACAAGAAAAGATTTGTGGAGAAAAAGAGCAAAAGCAAACTTGAGTTTTATTGATCAAAATTTTGGAAGTAATAACCCAAAATCTGAACAAAGCAGCAGAGAGAAAGTCGCTAGAAATTATTATGGAAAAATAATTCCTTTTGCATATTCAGATTTTCTTGGAATTCTTGGTTTTTTCAAATACTTAATGATTTTGACAATCGGACTTTTCAAACCTATATACAGAGAATTAAGAAGTAGTGACATGAGAATTGTAGCTCATAAAACTTGTGGTTTAGCAGCTCAGAATTTTATGTTAAGTATGGCAGCAGTAGGTTACGATACATGTCCAATGGAAGGCTCTGATACCTGGAGGGTAAAAAAGCTATTAAAATTACCCAGAGGAGCAGAAATAAACATGATTGTATCTTGCGGAATTCGAAAACCTGAGGGTGTTTATGGTGAACGGTTTAGAATACCTTTTGAAGATGTTTATAATGAAGTATAATTTACTTTTTCTTAAAAACTAACCTATTTTTTGACTTCTGAATTTCTTCTTGATTTAAAATCATTTTTATAAATTCTCCTTTTAAATATTTATTTGCCTGATCTTTGTAATGTGGACTAAACACATTTCCAGACTGTCCAGTAGGAATAATTGATATTGAATTTTCTATATCCGAAAAATCTATCACTCTTCTTGTAGAAGGTCCAGCAGTCACTTTATAAACTCCTGTACTATCTAACTTAAAAATATGATTATTTAAGACTTCGTTTCCTCCATCTGTTTCAAAAGGGCCTACATTAAATATGGAGCGTAAAACTCCCCCAGCTTTCCCAATAGGATGTTCGTGCTCTATAGAAAGTACTCGATTCCATGTCCAAGTACTAGAATCTTGTCCTAATTGATTTTGTAAAAAAGCAACTGCTTTGGTAAATGAAGTTTGAATAACTTCTCCTCTTGTTTCTACTTTGTTTTTGGTAGAGATATCATTCCACCAGACTGAATTTTCTTGATTGATTTGAGATGGAACAACTTGATCTTGTAATTGAGAATTGATAAACAAATCAAAACCAGCACCTAATTCATCTTTGTAGGTGTTTACTAAAAACTCATATAAAAATCGATTGTAAATAGTAGGTCCAACTGCTGATTTTACATAATCTCCATTCCAATTTTCTAAAAGTGAATAAGCACTGTTTTCAATATCAGAGAGATTTGTTTTATCCACTATACTTAAAAGATCTTTTGCAATTTCTGGAACTGTACTCGAAGTAACATCAAAAATCATTTCTGCAACATCTTCTTTAGTGAAATCGTTTTTAGGTTCTAACAAATTGACAATTCGTTTCGCTCTATCTTGTGGTTGATAATATCCTGGATATAATTTTCCTCTCACAGAATCTGGTTGATTATTTGCAGAGTACACATAATTCCAATCAGGATTGATAGCTTGTGGGTTTTCATCAAATGGTAAAAATTCTACAATCTCGTCCTTACCAGAAGTACCATTCAAATATTGTTTAGAAGATAATCCTTCTCTTAGCTGATATAGTTTTGCTGAAGCAAACCAACCAATATTATCTTTAGCATCTCCATACATAACATTTAATCCAGGAGCATGAATTTTAGTAACCGATTGTCTAAAATCTTGTATAGAATTAGAATGTGATATTCCGTAACACACATCTAATATTTGATTTGGAAATTGTGTGTAAATCCAATTCATTGCTATAGGTCGTTCATCAACTAAATGTTGAATTAAACCATTCATAATGGGTCCATGTTTGCTAACCTTTACTTGAAATGCAGTATCAATTCCATCTTTGATTTTAATCGTTTTATTTCTGATTTCATAAGATTTATACCCCTCCACTGTTTTGTATTCTGATGAATTTTCTGGGTTATTTTCTTCAATATAAAAATTTAAATCGTCGTTTGCCAACATAGTCAATCCATAAGCATACTCTCTGTTGTGACCTAACAAAGGAAAAGGAGTTAATGCTAAATTGAATCCGTACATTTCATAATCTGGTGTCTTAATATGCGACTGATACCAAACAGAAGGCTGAGAAAAAGCTATGTGAGGATCATTAGCAAAAAGTACTTTTCCATTTTCAGCTTTTTTAGGCCCAATAACCCAAGAATTACTTCCAATAAAAGGTGGAATTGGCAACTCGTTCATAATAGAACTTACAGTTTTAGAAAACATAGCATCTATTTTGTCTGGACTTACTGATTTATTAATCGTTAAGTTTTTACTGTAAGAACCCATTAATTCTTGCAAATATGTATCTCCTAATTTTTCTTTAACCTCAGTTAATAAAGGATCTGTTTTATGTGCAACTGCAAAACTAAAAGACATATAACCAAATACGTTATACACATCTTTTAGAGTAAATTTCTCTTTTTCTAAACCAACTAATTTGTATTCTAGAGGAGTGAAACCTTCTTCTATAAATTGATTAACACCATCTAAATAGGCTATGGTAAACTTATATGCCTCAGTATTTTTATCCAACTTTGCTATAGATTCAGTTGTATTTTCTTCAATTCCCAATCCAGAAAAGAAAATATCAGTTTGTTGTATTAAGTCATTTTTTCCAAAAACTTCTGATAATCTCCCTGGAGCTATTCTTCGAATTAATTCCATTTGCCACAGTCTATCTTGAGCATGCACATATCCAAAAGCTCTAAAAGCATCTTCTTGATTTTGCGCATTGATATGTGGCACTCCATAATCATCAAAATAAACAGTTACCTCACCATTTAAGTTTGCTAGCTCCAGTTCTCCATTATAGTCTGGATGAAAAGAAAAAGTATACAACCACACACCAATAATAGCAATGATTACAATTGATATAATTCCTAGAAAAAGCTTTTTAATTAATTTCATTATGAAGAGTTTGGATTTGACTCAAAGATAAAAGATTTTAATCGTATTTTTGAATCAATAACAAGACACTTCCATGAAAAATATTCCTATGGTTGACCTCAAAGGTCAGTATGAAAAAATCAAAGTTGAAATCAACGATTCAATCCAAAATGTTTTAGAAAACACAGCCTATATAAATGGTCCGTTGGTCAAAGAATTTCAATCCGATCTAGAAACTTATTTAGATGTAAAAAATGTAATTCCATGTGCAAATGGAACCGATGCTTTGCAAATAGGAATGATGGGTTTAGGACTTGAACAAGGAGATGAAGTAATAACAGTCGATTTTACTTTTGCAGCCACAGTAGAAGTAATTGCCTTGTTAAAATTAACTCCTGTTTTAATTGATGTAGAAGCAGATACATTTAACATGGATATTGATGCTTTAAAAAAAGCCATTACACCCAAAACAAAAGCGATTGTTCCCGTTCATTTATTCGGTCAGGTTGCCAATATGGACGAAATCATGAAGGTTGCTAATGAGCATAACTTGTTTGTGATTGAAGACAATGCTCAAGCAATTGGAGCCTCTTATACTTTTGCTGACGGTAAAAAACAAAAAGCAGGAACTATTGGTCATGTTGGAACTACTTCGTTCTTTCCTTCTAAAAATCTAGGTTGCTATGGAGATGGAGGAGCAATCTTTACAAATGATGATGAATTAGCTCACACCATTCGTGGTATTGTAAATCATGGAATGTATAAGCGTTATTACCATGATGTTGTTGGTGTAAATTCAAGACTCGATAGTATTCAAGCTGGTGTTTTAAAAACAAAATTACCTCATTTAGACAGCTATTGTGATGCAAGAAGAGATGCAGCGAGATATTATAATAATGCATTTAAAGACAATCCAAATATTATAACTCCAACCACAAAATCGAATGCAACTTCAAATTGTGGAGAGATTTGTGATTCTTGTGATTGTCATGTTTTTCATCAATACACATTACAAATCACTAATGGAAAAAGAGATGCTTTACACAAGCACTTAATGGATAAAGGAATTGCAAATGCTATTTATTATCCAGTGCCTTTACATTCTCAAAAAGCTTATAAAGATGATCGATATAATGAAGATGACTTTAGTGTGACAAACAATTTAAAAGATACTGTGATTTCTTTACCCATGCACACAGAATTGATTGAAGAACAATTGGAATACATCACAAAAACAATAAATGACTTTATTTCTTAAAATAATATTATGACTAAAAAATTCATTTTAGGATTGATAATTGCTTGCTTTTTAGCCTGTAATTCATCCAAAGAAGAAACGCCTAAACTATCAATTAATTTCGAAAAAATCACGTTAGATAATGGTTTGGATGTTATTTTTCATATTGACATATCTGATCCTGTTGTAGCTGTCGAATTGATGGCTCATGTAGGTTCTGCAAGAGAAATTGAAGGAAGAACTGGTTTTGCACATTTATTTGAGCATCTTTTATTCTTAGAATCTGAAAATCTAGGAAAAGGTGGTTTAGATAAGATGAGTGCTAGAATTGGTGGTTCTGGAGCAAACGGATCAACCTCTAGAGATAGAACAAATTATCTACAAACAGTTCCTAATGATGCCTTAGAAAAAATGATTTGGGCAGAAGCAGATAAACTTGGTTGGTTTATCAACACAGTAACAGATCCTGTTTTGGCAAAAGAAAAACAAGTAGTAAAAAATGAAAAAAGACAAGGTGTAGATAACAGACCTTATGGACATACTCAATATGTAATTGGAAAAAATTTATATCCAAAAGATCATCCTTACAATTGGCAAGTCATAGGTTCTCTAGAAGATTTACAAAACGCGACTGTAAATGATGTAAAAACCTTCTTTAAAAAATGGTACGTACCGAATAATACAACCTTAGTTTTATCTGGAGATTTTGATATTAATCAAGCAAAAAAATGGGTGAAAAAATATTTTGATGAAATCCCTAGAGGAAAAAAAATTACTCCTTTAGAAAAAAGACCTGGAGTTGTTAAAGAAACAAAACGTTTGTATTACGAAGATAACTTCGCTCGTTTACCAGAGTTAACATTAACATGGCCGACTGTAGAATTATATCATGAAGATGCTTATGCTCTTGATGTTTTGTCTCAATACTTATCAAGAGGAAAAAAAGCACCTCTAAACAAAGTATTGGTGGATGAATTAAAACTCACTTCTTTTCCTAGAATGTTTAGCTGGAATTCTGAATTAGCAGGACAAATGCAATTAGCTGTTAGAGCTTTTAATGGAAAAGATTTAGATGAAGTTTTAGTAGGTATTGAAAAAGCTCTTAACGAGTTTGAAGCTAATGGAATTTCTCAGAAAGATTTAGACAGAATAAAAGCTGGTCAAGAAACTAGTTTTTACAGAGGATTATCGAGTGTTTTAGGAAAAGGAACAAATCTGGCTTCCTACAATACATATACTGGAGATCCTGGTTTTGTAACTAAAGATATCGAAAGAACTTTAGCAGTTACTTCTGTTGATGTAATGAAGGTTTACAACAAATACATCAAAGGTAAAAACTACATTGCTACAAGTTTTGTTCCTAGAAACGGAAAAGAATTGGCTTTAGAAAATTCTATTGAAGCAGAAGTTGTTGAAGAAAAAATTGTGATTGGTAAAGAGGAAACTTTTGACCCAACCATTGCGGCTAAATATGAAAAAACACCTTCTACTTTTGATCGCTCTATTGAACCTCCCTATGGCAAATCTCCAGAGGTAACTATCCCAACTATTTGGAAAGATGAGTTAGACAACGGAATGAAAATTTTTGGAATTGAAAACAACGAAGTTCCTTTGGTTCAATTTAATATTGTAGTTGATGGTGGTCAGTTAGTTGAATCTATGGATAAATTAGGAGTTGCCAATTTAACAGCTCAATTGATGGAAAAAGGAACAGCAAATAAATCTGTAAGTGATTTAGAAGATGCAATTGCTCAGTTAGGAGCTTCAATTTCTTTCAACTCGAGTAAAGAAAGTTTTAGAATAAGCGGAACTACTTTGTCAAAAAATTATAAGCAAACTTTAGCATTGGTTAAAGAAATGTTATTAGAACCTAGATGGGATAAGGATGAGTTTGAATTGATTAAAAAACGAACCATAAGTAATTTACGTCAGCAAAAAGGAAACCCAAATGCCATTGCTAGAAATCAATATAATAAGTTGATTTATGGAGAAAACAATATCCGTTCTAAAAACACTGCAGGAACTATTGAAAGTGTTTCCTCTATTACTTTAGAAGATATAAAGTCTTATTATACAAATTATATTTCACCTAAAGCAGCAACAATGCATGTTGTTGGGAGTTTACCAAAAGACAATATTTTAAATTCTCTTTCTAGTATAAGTTCAGAGTGGGCTGGAAATAAAATCACAATTCCAGAATATAAAACACCTAATGCACCTAAAAAAGGGACTGTTTATTTTTACGATGTTCCAAACTCTAAACAATCTGTTTTAAACTTTGGTAGACCAGCTTTATCTGTTAATGATGAAGATTTTTATGCTGCCAATGTAATGAATTATAGATTAGGTGGAGGTGGATTTGCTTCTCAATTGACACAACAATTAAGAGAAGGAAAAGGATATACTTACGGTATTCGATCTCGTTTCTCAGGAACCAAAGCAAAAGGAACCTTCACAATTTCAAGTGGTGTGAGAAGTAATGTAACATTAGAAGCCTCTCAATTGGTAAAAAGCATTCTAGAAAATTATGGAAAAGGATTTAATGAAAAAGACTTAGAAACAACCAAAGGTTATTTGATAAAAAGTAATGCTAGAGCTTTTGAAACTACTAGAGCAAAATTAGGAATGCTAGAAAATATAAGTTCTTTTGGTTGGGAAGCTGATTATATGAAACAACGAGAAAATGTTGTGAGAGGGATGACTATTGAGAAAATTCAGGAATTATCTAATGAGTATTTAGATCCTAATCAAATGATTTGGTTGGTTGTTGGTGATGCAAAAACGCAACTCAAACGTATGGAACGCTTAGGTTTTGGAAAACCTGTTTTGTTGAATAAAACTGAAATTCCGATCAAAAATTAAATCATAAAAAAAACCAGCAAATTGCTGGCTTTTTTATTATTTCTTCTAAGTTTATGATACCTCAAATGCCGCTCCTGATGCAGCAACACTTCTGTCAATTTTTCGCATTAAACCCTGTAGAACTTTTCCAGGTCCAACCTCTATAAATTCAGATCCTCCATCTGTAATCATCTCTTGAATTGATTGTGTCCATTTTACTGGAGCTGTTAATTGGGCCATCAAATTCTTTTTTATTTCACTAGCAGTTTTTACCGCTTTTGCAGGGACATTTTGATAGACAGCACATTTAGGTTCCATAAATTCTGTCGCTTCAATCGCTGCGGCTAATTCTTCTCTTGCTGGTTCCATCATGGGTGAGTGAAATGCTCCTCCAACTGGCAACAATAATGCTCTTCTTGCACCTTTTTCTGTTAGCACTTCACAGGCTTTTTCTACTGATGAAATTTCACCTGAAATTACCAATTGACCAGGACAATTATAATTTGCTGCTACTACAACTCCGTCAATTTCTGCACATGTTTCCTCTACTACATTGTCATCTAATCCTAAAACTGCTGCCATTGTAGAAGGTTGAATTTCACAAGCTTTTTGCATTGCTAAAGCTCTTTGTGAAACTAGCTTCAATCCATCTTCAAACGACAAAACCTCTGCAGCTACTAGTGCAGACAACTCTCCTAAAGAGTGACCAGCAACCATTTCGGGCTGAAAAGAGTCTCCCAATACTTTGGCTAGAATGACTGAATGTAAAAAAATTGCAGGTTGTGTAACTTTGGTTTCTTTCAACTGTTCAGGAGTTCCCTCAAACATTATATCGGTAATAGAAAAACCTAAAATTTCATTAGCTTTTTCAAATAATTCTTGAGCTTCTGTTGACTTTTCATACAAGTCTAAACCCATTCCTGTAAATTGTGCTCCTTGTCCAGGAAAAATATATGCTTTCATAAAATTTCGATAGTTGTTTATTGTGTGTAAAAATAGGAAATTCTAGGAAAAAAGTTCACTTCATGTTCTAACAATAGAATCTTATCTTTGTGCAATGACTGAAACTAAAAAATCTCATGCTCAAATTATTTATTTAATTTTAGCTGCACTTTTTATAGCCTCTTTAGTTACTTCAAATTTAATTTTTCAAAAATTCTTTTATTGGTATCCTTTCGATGCCGAAATTTTTGGAACTAAACTCTTTGAAGTCTCAGTGGGATTGTTACCTTACCCTATCACTTTTTTAATTACGGATATTTTATCCGAAATCTATGGGAAAAAGAGAGCAAATCAAGTTGTAATTGCTGGAATTTTTGCGTCTTTCTTTTCATTGGCAATTATTTATGTTTCAAAAGAAGTTCCTGCAACACCTTGGTCTCCAACAAATGATTCTACTTTTGTAATGGTTTTCGGAGCTGCACCTTTGGCTGTTTTAGCATCCATGATGGCCTATTTATTTGCCCAATTTATAGACATTAGAGTCTATCATTTTTGGAAGAACCTAACTAAGGGAAAACATTTATGGCTCCGAAATAATTTTTCTACATTTTCTTCTCAAATCATAGACACATTAACCGTTTTATTGTTGTTTTGTATATTCGGAATTATTTCTTGGGATAATTTCTTAGGACTTTTAATAAGCGGTGTTATTTTTAAAGTAATGATTGCAGCTTTAGATACTCCACTCTTATATCTTATTGTATTTGGATTTCGAAAATATTTCAATTTAAAAATGGGAGAAGAAATTGAAATTTAAAAAATCTTGTAATTTTTAATGGTTGACAACGACCAAAATTCAAAATAAACTATGTCAAAAACATATTACGATCCTGCTGATTTAAGAAAGTTTGGAAACATCACAGAATGGAGCGAAGAACTGGGAAACAAGTTCTTCGATTATTATGGAAAAGTATTTGAAGAAGGAGCCTTATCAGCTCGTGAAAAATCTTTAATTGCTTTAGCCGTTGCTCACACAGAACAATGTCCTTACTGTATAGATGCATATACTAAAGATGGTTTACAACGTGGAATCACAAAAGAAGAAATGATGGAAGCAATTCATGTAGGAGCTGCTATCAAAAGTGGCGCAACTTTAGTTCATGGAGTTCAAATGATGAATAAAGTGAATAAGTTAGAAATGTAAAAATGAGTAAAAAGTCCCTCTTAGCTAGAAACAATGATCTAGCAAATACAGAAAGACAATTAGAAATTCTCTCAAATGGACTATTTGCTGACGGAGAATTGCCAACATTCGCAAAAAAAATTGAAGAAACCAATCAGTTTCCGTTACGTCCTAAAAAATTAGAAATTCTACAAATAAATGTAGGTTATATGTGCAATCAAGTTTGCGCACATTGCCATGTTGATGCTGGTCCAAACCGTAAAGAAATCATGACCAAAGAAACCATGCTACAATGTTTGGAAGTCATCAAAACTACAGGAGCACATACGTTAGATTTAACTGGAGGTGCACCAGAAATGAATCCTAATTTTAGATGGTTTGTAGAAGAAGCTGCCAAAGTTGGTATTAAAGATTTTATTGTTAGATCTAATCTGACGATCATTAGAGCAAATAAGAAATATCACGACCTACCGGAGTTTTTTAAAAAATACAATATTCATGTCGTCAGTTCAATGCCACATTGGACAAGAGGTAAAACAGACAAACAACGTGGTGACGGAGTTTTTGATAAGTCGATTCAAGCATTAAAAGATTTGAATGCTGTTGGCTATGGAATGCCTAATAGTAATTTAAAACTAGACTTGGTTTACAATCCTTCTGGAGCTTTTTTACCAGGAGATCAAAAGGCTTTAGAAGCTGACTTTAAAAAAGCTCTAAAAGAAGATTTTAGTATTGATTTTCACAACTTATTTGCGATTACAAATCTTCCAATAAGTAGATTTTTAGATTTCTTAATTGCTTCTGAGAACTATGAGGATTATATGTATTCTTTAGTAGAAGCTTATAATCCAGTAGCAGTAGAGAATGTAATGTGTACTAATACATTATCTGTAAGTTGGGATGGTTGGTTATATGACTGCGATTTTAATCAAATGCTAAATTTGAAAGTTGATAGTAAGATAAAACACGTCTCTGAATACAACGAAGAATTATTACAAAATAGAGACATTATCATTAACCAACATTGTTATGGGTGTACTGCAGGTGCAGGAAGTAGTTGTCAAGGCGTGATTTCTTAAATAGTTATGAATAACAATCTACTCATCATTTTTGTAAGAAATCCTGAACTTGGAAAAGTAAAAACTCGTTTGGCAAAGTCAATTGGAGATAAAAAAGCTCTTGAGGTTTATCAATTTTTATTGAGAAGGACCAAAGATGTTACTCAAAATCTTGACTGCACAAAAGTTGTTTTTTATTCCAACAAAATTGAACAAGATGATCTTTGGAAACGAACATTCTATGAAAAAGAAGTACAATTTGGTTTTGATTTAGGAACAAAAATGAAGAATGCTTTTGAAAAAGGTTTTGAAAACAATTACAAAAAAATAGCAGTTATAGGAAGTGATTTGTATGATTTAGAGCCCTCTCACATCAATAAGGCTTTTGAAAAACTAGAAACAAATGATGTTGTTATTGGACCAGCTTCTGATGGTGGTTATTATTTATTAGGTTTAAAGAAAATTCACCCTGATATTTTTAAAAATAAAAAATGGGGAACTACAACCGTTAGAAAAGATACTCTCAAGGATTTAGAAAAAGTCAATGTACATTTGTTAGAAGAATTAAATGATGTAGATGTAATTGATGACATCAAAAATCACCCTGCATTTGCTCATTTTTTATAAAATAGTATTATGATTACAAAAAAAAATCAACTATCAGAAACCACTAACTTTTTAAAGTCTTCAGGTTTTGAAAATCCAGAAATAGGAATCGTTCTTGGAACTGGATTGGGTCAATTATTAAATGAAATTGAAATTCAAAAAGAAATTTCTTACACTGATATTCCTCATTTTCCCAAAGCAACAGTTGAATTTCATTCTGGAAAACTAGTTTTCGGAATTTTATCTGGAAAGAAAGTTGTAGTTATGTCTGGAAGATTTCATTTATATGAAGGCTATAATCCTTGGGAAGTAACCTATGGGATTAGAACAATGCATGAATTAGGAATCAAAAAACTGTTAATTTCTAATGCTGCTGGAGCTATCAACTTATCTTATAAAAAAGGTGACTTAATGCTGATTGAAGATCACATCAATTTACAAGGAAGCTCTCCTTTAGCCTTTGCAGAAATATCTAATTTTGGTGAACGTTTTGCAGATATGTTAGAACCCTACTCTAAAAAGATTAACACCAAACTAAAATTAATTGCCACAGAAAACAAAATCAATATTCACGAAGGAGTATATGCAGGAGTTTTAGGTCCGCAATTAGAAACTAGAGCAGAATATAGAATGTTACAAATTTTAGAAACTGATGCTGTTGGTATGAGTACTGTTCCTGAGGTAATCGTTGCAAAGCAATTAAATTTACCTTGCGCTGCTATCTCAGTATTAACTGATGAATGCGACCCAAAGAATCTAGCACCTGTTAATATTCAAGAAATCATTGAAATTGCTGGAAAAGCAGAACCAAAAATGATTTTACTATTCAAAGAATTAATTAAAACTATGTAAAGTTTTGACTTTACCAATAATATAATATGAGTTATTTAGAAACTACAAAAGATCTATATAAAGAAGCTGCTTTAGTTCCAGATGTAGGATTATGCTGCACAACAAACCCAATTTGGGAATTACCAGGTTTGAAGATTCCTCGTATCATGCAAGAAATGAATTACGGTTGCGGAAGCACAGTTCACGCTCGTGATTTAACAAACAATCCAAAGATTTTATATGTTGGAGTTGGTGGTGGAATGGAATTATTACAGTTCTCATATTTCTCTCGTCAAAAAGCGGGTACAATTGGTATTGATGTAGTTGACGAAATGTTGGAAGCTTCTAGAAAGAATTTTATAGAAGCAGAAAAACAAAATGATTGGTTTGATTCTAGTTTTGTTGATTTAAGAAAAGGAGATGCTTTAAATCTGCCTGTTGATGATAACTCAATTGATGTAGCTGCTCAAAACTGTTTATTCAATATTTTTAAAGAGGAAGATTTAAAAGCTGCCATTGCAGAAATGTATCGTGTTTTAAAACCTCATGGTCGTTTGGTTATGAGTGATCCAACTTGTGAACAACCAATGAATGATAGTTTGCGTAATGACGAACGATTGCGTGCTTTGTGCTTAAGTGGGAGTTTGCCAATTCACAAATATGTAAAAATGCTTACAGATGCTGGTTTTGGGACTATAGAAATTAGAGCAAGAAAGCCTTACAGAATATTAGATCCAAAAAATTATGACACTGATGAATTGATTTACATCGAATCTATTGAAGTTGCAGCAATTAAGGATCCTATGCCTGCTGATGGACCTTGTATATTTACTGGAAAAGCTGCTATTTACTTTGGTGACGAAGATTATTTTGATGATGGTAAAGGTCATGTTTTATTAAAAAATCAACCTATTGCTATCTGTGATAAAACGGCAGGTGATTTAGATTCTTTAGAAAGAAATGATCTATATATTTCTGAATCTACATTTCATTATGATGGTGGTGGATGTTGTTAATTTGTTTTTATACATTTATAGAGAAAATAATTATCAGTGAATAAAAAGCTAGCAAAAAAAATAGGAGTTCAAAAAGCGTTTGAATCTGTTACTATAGGTCTCATAATTTTTTATTTGATTGGAATTTTCATTTTTAGTAATGAAGGATTAAAATCGCTTTTATGGATACAATATTTAGATTTATACAATTGGGTTTATATCATTAATTGGGTTGCTTCTTTCTATGTAATTGGTTATTTTATTGGTAGAAATGCAGGTAAAGAAATTTTAATCAAAAAAAGAAATGTAGTTTTTAGTGGTTTAAAACATGGTTTTTTAATTCTCTTTTTTGCTGCATCTTTAGGATGTTTATTAGGTTTTATGACAGAGGGAATTGAAAATTTAGGAACCAATGACAATCCAATTATTGATTATTTTATGAAACCTATTTTTTGGATTACGCTTTATGGATTAGTTCCTACTTTACTAGTAGGTGTATTTTTTGCTTATAGAATTTCACATAAAGGGAAATTGGTCGAATAAATGGAAAAGTATTTAGAAATAATTCAAAACTCTTTTACGGGTTATTATAATTATTTGATCAGTGAAATTTTAAATCCTAATTGGGGAAATTATTTCTATTGGCTAATTGGAATTTCTCTTTTGTTCTGGAGTTTAGAAATTATAATTCCTTGGAGAAAAAATCAAGGTAAAATTCGAAAGGATTTTTGGCTAGATGCTTTTTATATGTTTTTCAACTTTTTCTTATTCTCATTAATAGGATACAATGCCTTATCTAATGTGGTGGTAGAACTATTTAACGATGGACTGAAATCTTTTGGAATTGATAATCTTGCTTTTTTTAACGTGGCTAGCTTTCCTTACTGGACTCAATTATTGATTTTATTTTTACTACGTGATTTTATTCAATATTTCATTCACAGATTGCTACATCGTGTTCCTTTTTTATGGAATTTCCACAAAGTGCATCATTCGGTTAAAGAAATGGGATTTGCTGCTCATTTACGCTATCATTGGATGGAAACTATTGTGTATAGAACTCTAGAATATCTTCCATTAGCTTTGATTGGTTTTGGAATCAACGATTTTATTTTAGTCTATCTATTTACATTGGCAGTTGGACATTTTAATCACAGCAACATTTCTATACCTCTTGGTATTTTTAAATATATTTTTAACAATCCACAAATGCACATCTGGCATCATGGAAAAGATATTCCAAATAAATATGGAGTGAATTTTGGATTGACATTAAGCATTTGGGATTATTTATTTCAAACTGATTATATTCCGTCTAGCGGACGCGATATCGAGTTAGGATTTGAAAATGACGAACAATTTCCCAAAGGATTTATTGGACAAGAAATCTATCCATTAAGCAAAAAAAATAATTGATATTCTATTAATATCTTCTTGCTTATATTTAAGCTCGTGAAACCTTTTGATATTTTTTTATCGATTCTGTTAAGTGCTGGAGCAATTCAAGGTTTTGTTTATGGTTTTTTTTACTAAAAAAAACGAAA
The DNA here is from genome assembly GCA_965660845.1 of Flavobacteriaceae bacterium. Taxonomy (GTDB): domain Bacteria; phylum Bacteroidota; class Bacteroidia; order Flavobacteriales; family Flavobacteriaceae; genus Polaribacter. Next base: position 499,327 of record CBFIBH010000001.1, on the reverse strand, counting down.
GTAAATAGCCTTTCAAACAAATTTCTAGCAGCGATTCTTTTCTTTTTTTCTTATCGTTTGTTAGTTGAAGTTTTGAACCTTTTTGGTATTGGTAATTATGATTTTTGGTATCATTTACTTTTAGAGTACAACTGGGTTTATGGTGCATTAATTTACTTATTTATTAAGTCTTAAATTACTCCAAATTTTGAATTTACATAAAAAAAACACGGAATTCATTTTTTGCCAGTGGTATTAGAATTTTTGTGGAGTAACTTTATAAAAACTCAAAATTTTTATTGGGACGGTACAAGAGAAAGTTTGTCTTGGTTAGGATATTGGGGCTATATTATTTGGATGCATTATCCAACTATGTATGTCGTAAGTATTTTATTAATTCTATACTATGTATACACATCAAAAAAATTGATTGGTTAAAACGATTTTTAGCTGTTTTAAAGTACTTCTCTCTAGTAGCTCTCTTTATATTACTTATTGATTATTTGTTTTTTAATTATGCTTTTAATCGTTTTTATAATTATCCCATTTACATTGGAATGGCAGCAATAACTTATTGGCTTGGTATTGTAGGCTTTCAAAAAAGAAATATTTCGGTGATAAAAGAAAGTATGATTATAGAAGATAGTGAGCTTAAAAATTTAGACCTATTATCACAAAAACTATCTGATATTATGTCAGATAAGAAGCTTTATAAAAATCCCAATTTAAATCTTGTCTTTTTAGCAGATGAATTGAATGTAAAACAACATCAACTCTCTAAATGCATCAATTTACTTTTTGAAAAAAACTTTAATGACTATATCAATTCGCTTAGAATTGAAGAATTAAAAACGTTATTAGAAAAAGAAGAAAGTAAAAAGTTTACACTGTTAAGTTTAGCTTTTGAGGTAGGTTTTAATTCTAAAGCATCTTTCAATAGAGCTGTAAAAAAATTAACAGGAAAACCTCCAAGTAAATTAAAAACTTAACAGGTCTCTATTTCTTTTTTGACACCACAAAAATGTCTCAAATTTAAAATTGAGACGACTTACATTTGTTTTCTTACCACAATTGCTTCATCATTTAAAAAATATAAAGATGAAAAATTCTACTATAGTTTTATTACTATTTAATACTATATTGAGTTATTCTCAAAGTAAGTATGAAACTCCTCCTAAACACTTATTGCCAGAAAAATTAAAAGACCTAAAAAAAGAAATAGTTGTAAGAAATTTTCCAAAAGAAGTCAATCCTGTAAAAATTAAGAAAACATATTACTGGAAACACAATACAACCTTGTTTAGTAAAAACCAGAAAATAAAAATTAAAGAATTTGATGCTTATATTTTTTATAATGGAAAATGGAATCTTAGAAAGATATATGCCATAAGAGATTTAGACAAGTTTTTTGGAACGAAAAAACAAATTTTAAACCCATCTGAACCATACACATGGAATACAAACTGGAGAATTGGAAATCAATTATATGGTGGATGGGCTCTTTGGTATTTTATAGGAGAAAATGAAAATGGAGAAACAATCTGTGGATATGAAAAAATAAATACAACCGCGAACCTTATAAAATAAAATCATGAAAAATCTCATATTAATATTTAGTTTAATTTTAATTGTACCGTCAAGCTTTGCTCAGAATTATAAAGTGCAAAAAAATGAATCAGAATTATTTTGGACAGGAAAGGCTGCTTTTAATTCTTATACATTAACAGGCAGTCTAAATATCCTAAAAGGTCATTTAGAGATATCTAATAACACCATAGATTAATTAGAAATTGCAGTAGATATGAATTCGTTAGATCATGAAATAAAAGATTTAAAACAACACTTAAGAAGCAAAGATTTTTTTGAAATAAGAAAGTACAAAACAGCCACATTCAAACTTTTAAAACCCTCACACATCAAAAACGGAAAAGTTTTAATAAGGGGAGTTATGAAGATAAAGGATAAACAAAACCAAGAAGAAATTAATGCTAAATTAATAATAGAAGATACATCGATAAGAATTCAGTTCAATGTTGAAATTGACAGAACTAAATATGGCGTTAAATATAATTCTCCTAGTTTTTTTAAGAAACTAAAAGAAAACGCAATTGCAAATAAGTTTACTCTTAAAGGAAATGTTTTATTTAAAAGATAGTTATTGAGCAGTAAATTGTTCTTCAATAATAGAATGTACCCAATAATTTCCATCTATAGCAAACAACGTAAAAATATAATCATCATTCAAAATCAAATCAGGTATAACTCCAGGGTTAATTGAGTTCACTACATTAGAAGCAGAACCATATTGAAATTGCTTAGCTAGTGTATAAGTTCCTGTCAAGAATTGATTATTTGCATCAGAAACAACTTGATGGTAAAGTTCATTTGCACTAAATGCAGAATTAGTCCATGTAAATTGACCTCTAGATACCCGAAGTTGTGGCTTTAACATCACTTTTATGTTTTGCTTTTCAAATTGATTGGCATATTGTTTAATTCCTTTTTCACTTTCTCCATACCATTGTCGCTTGGAATTATAATAGACATTTGGTTCTGAGAGATCTCTAATAAACCCAAAAGGCATTAAGGCTACATAATTAGAATTGATGTTTTTAACTCGTTTAACATCTACTTGAGAAATACTGTCACCAGACGCTACAAAACTGATTTCATTAATTTTTTGTGCATATATATAAAATGAAAAACAAATAAAAAAAATTGATAAAAAAAGTGACTGAGAGTTGATTTCATTGTCCCTAAATTACTTTATTTCTTTAAAATAAGGCTCTTAAACCAATGTTAAATATTAATACTAGTAAAAAAGTAATTCATGTTCATAAAGATGAATGAATCAATAAAATATTTTTTTCTTTAAGGAAATCTAATACCTTACGACCTATTAGGCATCAACCAACTTTTTATGAGTCATATAGTTATTATTGGTAATGGAATTTCTGGAGTTACTTTGGCAAGACATATTCGCAAAAACTCCGACAAAAAAATTACAATTGTCTCAGCTGAAACCGATTACTTTTTTTCTAGAACCGCACTCATGTATATTTACATGGGACATCTAAAATTTGAACATACACAGCCTTACGAAAATTGGTTCTGGAAAAAGAATCGAATCAATCTAAAAAAAGGATTTATACAGCAAATTGACATAGAAAACAAACGACTTATATTTTCAAATAAAGAAACTCTTGAGTATGATAAATTAGTACTAGCAACGGGTTCTAAACCTAATAAATTTGGTTGGCCAGGACAGGATTTAGAGGGAGTTATGGGATTGTATCATAAACAAGATTTAGAAAATCTAGAAATCCATGCTCCAAACAACAAAGTATGTAAAAGAGCTGTCATTGTTGGTGGAGGATTGATTGGTATTGAACTAGCAGAAATGCTTCACTCAAGAAATATTCCCGTTACATTTTTGGTAAGAGAACAAAGTTTTTGGAATGGTGTTTTACCTTCTGGAGAAAGTGAAATGATCAACAGACACATTCTAAAAAATCATATTGATTTACGTTTAAGCTCCAATTTAAAAGAAATTAAATCTGATGAGAATGGACACGTTAAATCAATAATTATTGAAGAAACTGGTGAGGAGATTTTTTGTGATATTGTTGGTTTAACCGCTGGAGTTTCTCCAAATATTGATTTTGTAAAAAGTTCGAAAATTGAAACCAATCGTGGAATTTTAGTCAATCGTTTTTTAGAGACAAGTGAAAAAAATATTTACGCCATTGGAGATTGTGCAGAACAAAGAGAAGCCATCGGAAATCGCAGACCTATTGAAGCCGTTTGGTATACTGGCAGAATGATGGGTGAAACCTTAGCACAAACAATTTGTGGAAATAAAACAAAATACAACCCAGGACACTGGTTCAATTCAGCGAAATTTTTTGATATTGAATATCAAACGTATGGTTGGGTATTTAGTGAACGTAACAAAAAAGACAACGAACTTCATTTTCACTGGATTCACAAAGATGATAAGAAATGCATTACAATTGCATATGATAAAAACACACATAAATTTTTAGGAATCAACACATTCGGTATTAGAATGCGACATGAAGTTTTTGACCGTTGGTTAACCGAAGAAAGAGATGTTAATTACGTAATGGAATATTTAGCGGATGCAAACTTTGATCCTGAATTCTACAAAGGATATGAAAAAGAAATCATTTCTCAATTCAATAAAAAAAACAGCACAAATATTCAGCCAAAAAAGAAAAGTTGGAAACGAATTTTTTCAAAAATTTAAAGAGATATGAAAGCAATTAAGAACATAGGACTTATCATATTTCTTATAGGTTTGTCCATTTTTACTGGAACAATTTTTACAGGTTCTTTCACTTTAACAGAAACAGAAATATCAAATTTTGTAAAAGAAAAAGGATTTAAGAGTGAAATTATTCAAAGTGAATTAACCAAAGCTGTCTCATCAGAAGAAAACCTCAATGTTTTTGATTTTTCTAGTAGAGTCCGTAATGCCTACAAAGTCTCTAATGATCATTATGATGCTTTAATAGCAAAGTTTGATGCAGAGAAAAATTGGGATGAAAAAGGAAAACAATATCAATATATAATCTACGGCAAACCTCATACATTAAGTTATGAATTGGCTAAGAAAGCAGGAAAAGGATATGTTAAAGAAAATGGTGGGACTATTTGGTGGCTCACTTTTGGACTGGGAATTTTGGGAGCACTTTTTTTTATTTTGCCAAACTTCACTTTATTAGGACCTGCAGGAATAAAAAATAATGGAATCTATCATGAATCTTCTACAAATCGTGGTTGGATTGCTTGGTTAGTTTTAGTGTATTTGGTTTCTTTTTATTTGCTCCTTTATTTTATGCCAGATTATGTGGTAAACTGGACTTATATTTTAGATCCAATTAGTAAATCATTAAATGGTGGTGAAGCTTCTCAGTGGTTTGTGTATGGCTTTTTATACTGTACCATTATGGTTGTAATGGCTATCAGAATGTTTATCAAATACAGACATAATAAATATCAAATTGTTAGGACTATTTCAGTCTTATTCTTTCAAATAGTATTTGCTTTTTTAATTCCTGAAATCATGACAAGTTTAAATATACCTGGATATGATTTTAAAAATGCTTTTCCTTTAGATTATGATTTTTTCTTTGAATGGAATTTAAAAGCCATAACAGAAAGCGGAAGTATTGGGTTATTTATACTGGTTTGGGGAATTGTATTAACCTTAATTATTGTTCCAATAATGGTCTACTTTTTCGGAAAAAGATGGTATTGTTCTTGGGTTTGTGGTTGTGGTGGATTGGCAGAAACTTTAGGTGATCCATACAGACAACATTCTGATAAAAGTTTAAAAGCATGGAAACTTGAAAGATGGTTTATTCATTCTGTTTTGGTTTTCTCATTGGTAATGACTGTCATAACCTTATATTGCTATTTTAGTGGATCTCAATCTTTTTTAGGAATTAAATCTCAATGGATAAAAGACACCTACAGTTTCTTAATTGGTGCTTGGTTTGCAGGAGTAATTGGAACAGGTTTTTATCCGATTTTTGGTAACAGAGTTTGGTGTCGTTTTGGTTGTCCTTTAGCTGCTTACCTAGGATTTGTACAACGTTTTAAATCAAGATTTAGAATTACTACAAACGGTGGTCAATGTATTTCATGTGGAAATTGCTCTACGTATTGTGAACAAGGAATTGATGTAAGAGCTTATGCTCAAAAAGGAGAAAATATTGTTCGATCTAGTTGTGTTGGATGCGGAATTTGTTCTGCTGTTTGTCCAAGAGGAGTCTTAAAATTAGAAAACGGACCTGAAGCTGGAAGAATCAATCCTACTGAAATATTGTTAGGAAATGATGTAGATTTGATGGCTTTAGTGAACAAGAAATAATGCCAACCAAAATAAACGTTATCATTCCTGCTTTCAATGAGGAAAAATCTATCGCAAACGTCATCAATGATATACCAAAAATTGTTAATGAAGTTATTGTTGTTAGCAATAATTCGACAGATAAAACCGAGGAAAATGCAACCAAAGCTGGAGCTACAGTTTTACAAGAACCAAACAAGGGTTATGGATATGCATGCTTAAAAGGGTTGAAATATATTTCTGACCAGGAAGAAAAACCAGATATTATAGTTTTTCTAGATGGTGATTATTCAGATTATCCTGAAGAATTAACAAAAATAATTGAACCAATTTTGAATGATGATATAGATTTTGTGATTGGAGCAAGAGTAAAAGAACTTCGAGAAGTGGGTTCTATGACACCACAACAAATTTTCGGAAATTGGTTAGCTACATTCTTAATGAATCTTTTTTTTAATGCAAAATTTACTGACTTAGGTCCGTTTAGAGCTATCAAATATGATAAATTAGTAGCGCTCAACATGGAAGACAAAACCTATGGGTGGACAGTAGAAATGCAATTAAAAGCCATCAAACAAAAGTTTTCATACGTTGAAATTCCAGTAAAATATAGAAATAGGATTGGTGTATCTAAAGTCTCAGGAACTGTAAAAGGCTCTATATTTGCGGGTGTAAAAATATTAGGTTGGATCTTTAAATATAGCTTCAAATAATGATTTTGGAATATTTCATCATTGCGATTTATTCTTTTGCTCTCATACTCATCTTTCTGTATGCTTTAGCACAACTGAATCTACTTTTCAATTATATAAGTGCTCAAAAAAAAGAAGATTCTTGCCCTAAATTTGATTTTACAAAACCCCAAGAAATTCCTTATGTAACTATTCAACTTCCTGTATATAATGAGTTGTATGTAATGGAACGTTTGCTAAATAATATTGTCTTGTTAGAATATCCAAAAGAGAAGTTAGAAATTCAGGTTTTAGACGATTCTACAGATGAATCTGTTATTTCAACAGCTACTCAAATTGAAAAGTTGCAAAAAACAGGAATCAATATTCAGCACATAACAAGAACAAACCGTCAAGGTTTTAAAGCAGGAGCTTTAAAAGAGGGGTTAGAAATTGCCAAAGGTGAATTTATTGCCATTTTTGATGCAGATTTTTTACCTGAAAAAGATTGGTTAATTCAAACAGTTCCTTATTTTAAAAATGAAGAATTAGGTGTTGTTCAGACTCGTTGGAGTCATATCAACAGAAATTACTCAACTTTAACAAAAGTTCAAGCTTTTGCTTTGGATGCTCATTTTACTTTAGAGCAAGTTGGCAGAAATACCAAAGGTCATTTTATCAATTTTAACGGAACTGCTGGAATTTGGAGAAAACAATGTATTATCGACGCAGGAAATTGGGAAGGTGACACATTAACTGAGGATTTAGATTTGAGTTATAGAGCTCAATTAAAACAATGGGATTTCAAGTATTTAGAAAATGTAAAAACTCCAGCAGAATTGCCAGTTGTTATTAGTGCTGCTCGTTCTCAACAATTTCGCTGGAATAAAGGTGGAGCTGAGAATTTTCAAAAAATGGCAAAAAGAGTTCTGAAACACCCAAAGGTTTCTTTGAAAACAAAGATTCATAGTTTGCTTCACTTGCTTAACAGTTCTATGTTTTTAATGGTATTCTTAGTGGCTATTTTAAGTATTCCGATGTTATATATTAAAAATGAATACGAGCATCTTAAGCCTTATTTTTATATGATGAGTTTCTTTGTTATCAGCAGTATCATTTTCTTTATTTGTTATTGGTTTATGTTTAAGAAAAGTTATGGTGGTGGTTTTGTAAACTTCATTAAATACATTGGGACATTTTTTACTTTTTTCTCAATTGCAATGGGTTTTTCTCTACACAATACAATTGCAGTTTTAGAAGGTCATATTGGAAAAAAAAGTGAATTTGTTAGAACTCCAAAATTCAATATTAAAACTTTAAAAGATAGTTGGAGAAACAACAAGTATATTCGAAAGAAACCTTCATTGCATGTAATTATCGAAGGATTGTTGACACTATATTTTGCCTTTGGAATGTATAGTGCTTTTATTGTAGGTAATCAAGGTGGAGATTTTGGGTTATTTCCTTTTCACTTGATGTTATTCTTTGGATTTGGTTATGTCTTTTTTAAATCTATTTTCTCAAAAGCTTAATGTTTATACCAAAAAAATATCAGTCGATTCTTGCTGTTGTTGTAAGTATAGGATTGTATTTTTTAGTTGCTTATGATTTGGATAGAACCAATTTTACAAAATTGATTTCTTTATACTTTGCCCTTTTTCTTCCATTTCTTTATTTCTTGAAAAAGGAAAAAATAAACTTTCCTTTTTTAGTTGCTATTGCTATTCTATTTCGATTGGTGTTCTTATTTGGAATACCAAATCTATCTCAAGATTTCTATCGATTTATTTGGGATGGTAGAATGATTTTAGAAGGATTGAACCCTTATATTTCTCTACCAAAAACATTCATAGAACAACGTAATTTTCCAATCCATCAAGCAATTGACTTGTATGACGGAATGGGAAGATTGAATGCAAGTCATTTTACCAACTATCCACCAATCAATCAATTGAATTTTTTGATTGCTGCAATATTTTCTAACTCAAGTATTTTTGGAGCTATCGTTGTCTTACGATTGCAAATAATTTTAGCTGATATTGGTATTATTTATTTTGGAAAAAAAATTCTAGAAAAAATGAATTTACCAATTCATCATATTTTTCTGTATGCTTTAAATCCTTTTATTATTATTGAATTAACTGGAAACTTACATTTTGAATCTGTGATGTTATTTTTCTTGATGTGGAGTTTGTATTTATTATTTCAAAAAAAGTGGATTTGGGCAGCTATTCTTTTAGGATTGTCTATTTCAGTTAAGTTAATACCTCTATTATTTTTACCCTTATTTTACCAATGGTTTAGTAAACATGTGAAACCTAAAGGCTTTTTAAAGTTAATTACTTTTAGCGGAATTGTTGTTGGAACAAACATCCTTTTATTTCTTCCTTTTATTTCTTCAGAACTCATAAGTAGTTATTCAAATTCTGTGGGTTTATGGTTTCGAAATTTTGAATTCAATGCAAGCTTATATTATATCGCTAGAGAAATAGGATACCTTTTTAGAGGCTACAATGAAATTGCTATACTAGGAAAAATCTTACCTGCGATTACTGTTATATTTTTAATCATCATTACATTCTTTAGAAAAAACAAATCACCTCAACAATTAATTAGCGCTTTGTTATTTGGCTTAAGTTTCTATTATTTTTCAACAACAACAATGCACCCTTGGTATTTAGCTACATTGGTTTTATTATCTGTATTTACCAAATATCGTTTTCCAATTATTTGGAGTGTTGTCATTATTTTAAGCTACCAAGCTTATACAAATGATCCTTGGAAAGAAAATTTATGGTTGGTTGGATTGGAGTATGTAATCGTTTTTGGATTTTTAATTTGGGAACTTAAGAATCAAACTCAACCGTACTCTGACGATCTCGATTTACAATCAACTTCGTCACATCAGGTCTAGAATAATGACCTACAGCATCAAAGTTTTGTCGTTCTTCTAACACTCGATTAAAATCTAAAGTCTCATAAAAAATTCCTTCTTTGTCAACAATAGGTTCAACAATCCATTCACCGTCTGGACCTGCAATACAAGAACCTCCGTTGGTTAATTTTTCTGGAGCTTTCTCTAAAATTTTATCTAAATGAGGTGTGTTAGAGGGAAAATCAGCTTTATACATCAAACTAGAAACAGATATCACAAATGAACGACCTTCTCTAGCCATAAATCGAGTAATATCTTTTGTATTATGATCGCTCCCTGGCCAAACAGCCACATGTAAATTTTCTCCTTGACCGTATAAAGCAGTTCTTGGTAAAGGCATCCAGTTTTCCCAACAATTTAATCCACCAACAGTAAACTCTTTTAGTGGGTGAACTTGCAATCCGTTTCCATCTCCAGGAGCCCAAGTTAAACGTTCATCAAACGTAGGTTGCAATTTTCTGTGAACAGATTTGATTTCTCCTTTTTGATTGATATACACCAAACTTGCATAAATACTATGACCACCTCTGTTAGCTGCTCGTTCCATGATTCCGAGATATATGGAAATTTGATGTTCTTTAGCTAGCTTGCAAATAGAATCTAATTCTCCTTTTTCGATGGTGACAGAATTACAAATATAATGTGCATGCAATTCTTTCTGTACTTTAGAATTCCATTCAGCTCCATTTGTAAGTGCAATCCAAAATGGATATCCAGGTAACAATGCCTCTCCAAAAACAATCAATTCTGCATTTTCTTTTGCTGCTTCTTTAATTGAGTTTTCTATTTTATCAATAGTTAATTTTTTATCTAACCAAACTGGAGAAATTTGTGCTAATGCTACTTTTAAAATATTATTGTTCATTCTTTTAGAATATTGGCTGAGGTGGAATATTATAAATATAATCTAAATGGTAATTAAATGAAATATTTAACTCTATACTATCTTTGAGTTTGATATTTGTTTTTTGATATGTTTTTACAACCTTTAATAATAACTTATTTAAGGTTTGAGAATCATCCTCTTTTTTCAAAACTAATTTTAAGATAGCTTTTTTGTAAGAATCTGGTGAGTTTACATTTTTGCCATTATTCTCATAGTGTGATTTCAAATAGTAACTAAGCTTATCTATAGGGTAATTTATAAATGAAAATTTAACGCTATCTTTAGATATTTCTAGAACATTTTTCTCTTTAATTAAACCTCCTGTGTAAGCAAAAGGTGTAATTTTATATTCTATGTTTTTATTATTTATCTTTATATAATAAAATTCATTCTTGTATAAACCGTTTCTAATCGAATCTGTTAATTCTTGAAAATTTAGATTTTTAATCCTGATTTCTGTTGGTTTATTTTTTTCAAAAAAATCTTTTGAAGGAAAATAATATTCAGCAGTATTACATGATGCAAAAATCAATAATAAAATAAGAATTTTTTTCATTTTTTAAATTTTAATAGAAACTACCAAACCTTCATTGCTTCTAACATTAAAAACCGTTTGATCTTCAAAAATTAAATATTGACCTTTTATTCCTACTAGTTTTCCAGCATAGGTTTTGTCTTTTTTAATATTTAAACTTTTAGGTTTTTCTGGATATTTAAGAACTGGAAAATTCAAGTGAGTTTCAGAATTGTTTTCCAAAAAATAAACTTTTGCTTCTTCTGGTATAAAAAATCTTAATTTATCTCTCCAAGTTAAAAGATTCTCGTCTTCAATATCATTTTTTAGCATTTTTCGCCAATTTGTTTTATCAGCTACATGTTCTTTCAAAGCAACTTCGGTAATTCCGGCTAAATATCTATTAGGAACTTCAACTATCTCTATTGCTTCATGTGCTCCTTGATCAATCCAACGAGTAGGAACCTGTTTCTTTCTTGTTACTCCAACTTTCACATTACTCGAGTTTGCTAAATACACAATATGGGGTTGCAATTGAACAGATTTTTCATACGCTAAATCACGATCTTCTTTATCCAAATGAGCGGTACTTAGTTCGGGTCTCATAATCCAATCACCAGCATTGGGAGTTTCAAAAAAACAGGATTTACAGAACCCTTGTCTATAGATTTCTTTTTCTAAATGACAATTTAAACATTCGTAGGTTTTAAACACTAGCTGAATTGTCTTACCAATAAGCTGATTCATGTGCAAAAAATCAGTTTTCATTTCTAAATAATACTGAACTTCTTCAGAAATTTCAGTCGGCATTTTTTTTAAAACTCCTTGGTATTGCATCTAAAATATTTTTCTATTTTTAACTCGAAACTTTAAGTCTAACAAACTTAACAAATAATCAACTCTTAAACCATCGCTTTTTAGCTTATGGCAATTCCATTTGTAAATTCAATTATTTCTTGGTTTTTAAAAAAGAGAAAGCATCAAATAGAGCTGTTTTTAAAATATCCTATGGATGTTCAAGATGAGTTGTTATTAGGCTTAATTGATACTGCAAAAAATACTGAGTTTGGTTTACAATATGGTTTTAAGAACATGCAATCCTATGAAGATTTTGCTCATCATGTTCCTATCCAAAAATATGAGACTTTTGAACCTTTCATTGAGCGCTGTAGAAAAGGAGAACAAAATTTATTTTGGCCCACAAAAATTAGATGGTTTGCAAAATCTAGCGGAACTACAAACGCAAAAAGCAAATTTATTCCTGTAAGTGATGAAGCTATTGAATATTCACATTTAAAAGCAGGGAAAGACATGTTGTGTTTGTACATCAATAACAATGAAAATGCAGAATTATTTAAAGGAAAAGGATTGCGTTTAGGAGGAAGCTCTGCCATTTATGAAGATAACGAATCTTACTTTGGAGATTTATCTGCTATCATTATAGAAAATATGCCTTTTTGGGCAGATTTTAGTTCAGCACCCAGACAAGAAACAGCTTTGATGAGTGAGTGGGAAACTAAAATGGAGGCTATTATAGACGAGACAATTGATGAAAATATTACTAGTTTAGTTGGTGTTCCATCTTGGATGCTCGTACTTTTAAATAGAGTTTTAGAAAAAACTGGCAAAGACTCTATTTTAGAGGTTTGGCCAAATCTAGAAGTCTATTTTCACGGAGGTGTAAACTTCAATCCGTATAGGGAACAATACAAAAAAATCATTCCAAAAAAGGATTTTAAATACTATGAAACCTACAATGCTTCAGAAGGTTTTTTTGCCATTCAGGATAGAAATGGATCTGAAGAGTTATTGCTAATGTTAGATTATGGCATTTTTTATGAATTTATTCCAATGGATCAATATGATGGAGAAAATTCGAAAGCAATTCCTTTATCTCAAGTAAAAAGAGGAATTAATTACGCCGTATTAATCACTACGAATGCTGGTTTATGGCGTTATTTAATTGGAGACACAATAAAATTCACTTCTCTAAAACCTTACAGAATTAAAATTACAGGTAGAACCAAACATCATATTAATGTTTTTGGCGAAGAACTAATTATTGAAAATGCTGAAGAAGCCTTAAAACTTGCTAGTGAAAAGACAGAGGCTGTAATTATTGATTACACTGTGGGACCAGTTTTTATGGAAGGGAAAAATAAAGGAGGCCATGAATGGATAATAGAGTTTAAACAAGAACCTGAAAGTTTAGATTATTTTATTGAGTTATTAGACAATGCTTTAAAATCTTTAAACTCCGATTACGAAGCAAAACGATATCATAACATGACTTTAAATATACCCATTGTTCACAAAGCATCTAAAGGACTTTTTTACAAATGGTTAAAGAAAAAAGGGAAGTTAGGAGGTCAACATAAAGTTCCGAGGTTATCTAACAGTAGAGATTTTATAGAGGAATTGTTAAAACTTTAATTCTTGCGTTCTACGACGTAATCAATCATTTTTATTAGTGAAGACTTATAGTCTGATTCTGGATAAATATCTAGTATTTTTAAGGCCTTATTCTTGTAATAATGCATTTTTTCTGTGGTATACTCGATTCCACCATTATCTTTCACAAAAGCAATAAGTTCATTGACTCTTTTTTTATTTTTGTTATGCTTCTTTACTGAATTGATAATCCAAGATTTTTCTTTTCTAGAACAGTTATTTAATGTGTAAATTAAAGGAAGTGTTAATTTTTTTTCTTTGATGTCAATTCCAGTAGGTTTTCCAATTTTTTGTTCAGAATAATCAAATAAATCATCTTTAATTTGAAATGCCATTCCAATATATTCTCCAAATTTTCGCATTTGTTGAACCGTTTGATTGCTTGCACCTATAGATGCAGCTCCAATTCCGCAACAAGCAGCAATTAAGATTGCTGTTTTTTTACGAATAATTTCAAAATAGATATCTTCAGTAATATCTAGTTTTCTTGCTTTTTCAATTTGTAATAGCTCACCTTCACTCATTTCTCTAACAGCTATAGATATGATTTTTAGCAAATCAAAATCACTATTATCTATGGATAGTAACAATCCTTTTGATAATAAATAATCTCCAACTAAAACAGCAATTTTATTTTTCCACAATGCATTTATCGAGAAAAAACCACGTCTTCTGTTACTATCATCAACAACATCATCATGAACCAAGGTAGCTGTATGAATCAATTCTACAACCGAAGCTCCTCTATAAGTTCTCTCATCAAAACTACCATCAGAAACCATTTTGGCAATTAAGAAAACAAACATAGGTCTCATTTGTTTTCCTTTTCTTCTTACTATGTAGTAGGTTATTCTATTAAGCAAAGGAACATTGGAAAGCATAGATTCTTTGAACTTTTGCTCAAAGAGTTCCATCTCTTTTTTGATGGGTAATTTTATTTCCTCAGTAGGCTTCATATAAAGGGACAAAGTTACGAATTAATCGATGTCTATGTTTTCCTTAATATGATATAAATAAGTTAAAAAAGTCAGGAAATTAATTAGAAGAAACTAACAGTGATTTCTGTTCTCTTATTCTTCGGATATTTTTCATTCTAGACCATGCAATTTTGTGTCTTAACTTATAAAAAAACAAGCATCCTAAATCTAATCCAAAATAAAAGAAGCTAATTCCTGAAGGTGGATTTGCACTGGGAATGAAATCAATTTTACCAAACCAAGTTGAAGGCCAATACCAACATTCATAAAAAGTACCAATCAATTCTAAGCCAGCAATAGAAAAATACATAGCTAAATAGAACAAACGTTCTCTTGGCTTTTTAGTGACAATGAAAAAGGTTAAAACTGTAAAAGAAAATCCTAAAACATCATTTTTAAACAACAAAAAATAGGTAGCAAACAATCCATTAAGAATATAAAAAGCTATTTCTAAATTTTTCTTATTTACAACAACTTTAGGTTGTCTTATAAAGTAATATACTCCTAAATACATGATTGCATGTCCTGGAGGAACATAATGTGGAACGTTATTTAATCTGTAGGTATACATTCCAAAACCTTTACAGAAAAGATATTCGCCAATAATTCCAATAATAACAGCATAGATAATTTGTTCGCGAGTTCTTTTGTTAGCTCGGTAATACAAATACAATAAAACTGTAATTAAAACAAAATTTGAAAATTCTTGACCGTAATTACTATACTCAAGAAAAAATTTACTGTCTAAGAACAGACCAGCAGCAATAAAAGACAATAACAAGCCAATTGTTTTTAAAAACTGAAAAGCTAATGTGTTTTTAATCTTCATTTATGATTTATTTGCCAACTGACCACAGGCAGCATCAATATCTTTTCCCCTAGATCTTCTAACATTTACAACAATATCATTCATTTCCAAATTAGAAATGTAATTATCAATCGCTCTAGAACTTGCTTGTTGAAACTGACCGTCATCAATAGGATTGTATTCTATTAAATTAACTTTTGAAGGAATAATATTACAAAAATCTATCAATGCTTTAATATCTTCTTTTCTATCATTAATTCCATCCCAAACCACATATTCATAAGTAACTTTTCTATTCGTTTTCTCATACCAATAACGTAAAGAATCAGCTAAATCAGCTAAAGGAAAGGTAGAATTGAAAGGCATTATAGAGGTTCTAATCTCATCAATAGCAGAGTGAAGAGAAACGGCTAAATTGAATTTCACATCGTCATCAGCCATTTTTTTAATCATTTTTGGAACTCCAGATGTAGAAAGAGTAATCCTTTTTGAGGACATTCCTAGACCTTCTGGTGATGTGATTTTATCAATCGCTTTTAGTAGATTGTTATAGTTCATTAAAGGTTCTCCCATTCCCATAAAAACAATATTAGAGAGCTTTTGATTGTGGTACAACCTACTTTGTTTGTCTATAGCAACTACTTGATCGTAAATTTCGTCTGGGTTTAAATTTCGCATTCGTTTTAAACGAGAAGTTGCACAAAATTTACAATCTAAACTACAACCTACTTGACTAGAAACACAGGCTGTTGTTCTTGAGTTTGTTGGAATTAGAACAGACTCTACAATCAATCCATCGTGGAGTTTAATTCCGTTTTTTATGGTTCCGTCATTACTTTGCTGCATCGTATCAACCTCTATATGATTGATTACAAAGTTGTTTTCTAACATTTCTCTTGTTTCTTTAGAAATGTTGGTCATATCCTCAAAAGTATGTAAAGATTTATTCCACAACCATTCGTAGACTTGATTTCCACGAAATGCTTTATCACCTTGTGAGATAAAAAAATCTCTCAATTGATCTTTGGTTAGTGCTCTAATATCTTTTTTCTTGGGTTTCATGTATGCAGAACTTGTTTCAGTATCTTTTGCAAAAATACAAAACCTCATAGCATGCTATGAGGTTTTAATAATTTTATATGTTGATGTTTATATGATTAACATCGCATCTCCATAGGTATGGAATTTATATTCTTCTTTCACAGCCTCTTTGTAAGCATCCATTACAAAATCATATCCTCCAAATGCAGCTACTTGCATTAATAAAGTAGATTTTGGTGTATGAAAATTAGAAATCATACTGTTGGCAATACTAAAATCATAAGGAGGAAAAATGAATTTATTTGTCCATCCATTGAATGAATTTAATCGTTGACTAGCAGAAACTGAAGACTCTACAGAACGCATTACAGTTGTTCCGACAGCACAAATTCTACGTTTTTCTTCAATCGCATTATTAATCATATTTGCTGTAGAATCTGGAATAATTACTTGCTCAGAATCCATTTTGTGTTTGGATAAATCCTCTACTTCAACTGGACTAAAAGTTCCCAAACCTACATGCAACGTCAATTCAGCAAAATCAATTCCTTTAATCTCTAAACGCTTCATCAAATGCTTAGAAAAATGTAAGCCAGCAGTTGGTGCTGCTACGGCTCCTTCGTGTTTTGCAAAAATAGTTTGGTATCTTTCTTCATCTGAAGGCTCAACTTCTCTTTTAATATATTTTGGAAGAGGAGTTTCTCCTAATTCTAACAACTTAGTTCTAAACTCTTCATAACTTCCATCAAATAAGAAACGTAAAGTTCGTCCTCTTGAAGTTGTATTATCAATCACTTCTGCAACTAAACTATCATCTTCTCCAAAAAACAACTTGTTACCAATTCTGATTTTTCTTGCAGGATCTACTAAAACATCCCATAATCTATTTTCTGCATTTAACTCTCTCAATAAAAACACTTCAATTCTTGCTCCTGTTTTTTCTTTGTTTCCAAACATTCTTGCAGGAAAAACTTTAGTGTTATTTAACATCATTACATCACCTTCTTCGAAGTAATTAATAACATCTTTAAACAGCTTGTGTTCAATAGTCTGTTCTTTTTTATTAAGAACCATCAAACGAGATTCATCTCTATGTTCTGATGGATATTCTGCTAATAATTCTTCTGGAAGTTCAAAATTAAAATTGGATAATTTCATGGAAAGTTTTCTTTTAATGGCGGCAAATATACGATTTGACAATAGGCGTTGTCAAGTGTTTACTTGATTAATTTATTACTGAAGCAATTGAAAACCAACTTTTTCTAAATCTTTCCAGAAATTATGATATGATTTAGTTACCACATTAGCATCTAAAACTTTTATAGGAACAAGCATAGCCAATGGAGCAAAAGACATTGCCATTCTGTGATCATTATAGGTTTCGATTGAAATATTAGAATTGATTTTATTAGAAGATTTTAGGTGTAAACTATTTTGAGTGATTGAAACCTCTGCTCCTAATTTAGTAAGCTCAAGTTGTAAAGCTTCCAATCTATCTGTTTCTTTAATTTTCAAGGTATGCAAACCTTTTAAATCACATGATACTCCTAAACCAAAACAAGTAACAGCAATAGTTTGAGCGATGTCTGGTGCTTTGTTTAAATCTAATTCTATTTGATTTTGAATAGGGTTTGAGGTCTTTATTAAAACAATTGAATTTTCTGAGAATTCAGTTGCAACACCCAATGATTTATAAATTTCAGATAAAATAGAATCACCTTGTAAGCTCTGTTTTTTATAAGATGAAAGTTTGATTTTAGATCCAATCTCAGACAATGCAATAATTGAAAAATAATAAGATGCAGAGCTCCAGTCAGATTCTACAACGACCTCTTGTGAAGAGGATTGTTTTATAGGCTCTATTTGAATTTTATTACCCATAAAATAAGTGACTATACCTATTTGTTGAAGCAATCGTAAAGTCATTTTGATATAAGGAATTGAAGTAATTTCTCCTAACAACTCAATTGTCAAACCTTTTTTTAAGCTTGAAGCTATCAACAATAAAGCTGAAATATATTGACTACTTACGTTTCCGTTAATCTTTACAAAATCATGGGTTAATTCTTTACCGGTTATTTGTAAAGGTGGATATCCTTTTTTTTCTAAATAACTGATTTCAGCACCCAAATCTCTTAGAGCATTCACAAGAATTTCTATAGGTCTGTTATGCATTCTATCAGAACCTGAAAGAACAAGTGTTCTGCCTTTTTGAGCTGCAAAAAAAGCAGTTAAAAAACGCATTGCAGTTCCAGCATGTCCAATATTGATTTCCTCTTTTTCTGATTTTAAAGCAGCAATCAAATGATTTGTGTCATCAGAATTAGATAGATTTTCAATGTCTATATCAGAAAATAACTTTTGTAATATCAACAAACGATTGGACTCACTTTTAGAACCAGAAATGGTAATTTCTGCGTCAATTAACTTATTATCAATTCCTCTAATTTGTAAATCCATGTAAAGACTACTCTAATTTTTATTCCTTATTTTTAGGCTTCTTAAAAAACAAACGAATCATGATTAAAAAAATACTTTTTGTTTTTATTTGCCTTTTAGCTTTTGACTCATACAAAGGTAATGCTCAAAACAATCCTGACAAATATTCTGAAGAATATTACAGTGCAACCAAATGGAGAAATATCGGACCTTTTAGAGGAGGTCGATCTGCTGCTGTAACCGGTGTGTCTGGAAAACCTAATTTATTTTATTTTGGATCTACTGGTGGTGGAGTTTGGAGAACTACAGATGCTGGTAATACTTATCAAAATATTTCTGATGGATTCTTCGGAGGTTCTGTAGGTTCTGTTGCCGTCTCAGAATCAGATAATAATGTGATATATATTGGAATGGGAGAAAAAACGGTTCGTGGAAACGTTTCTTCAGGTGATGGAATCTGGAAATCTGAAAACGCTGGTAAAACATGGAAACATGTAGGCTTGAAAAACTCAAGACATATACCAAGAATGAGAATCCATCCTAAAAATCCAGATATTGTTTTTGCAGGAGTGATGGGAGATTTATATAAATCGACCAACGATAGAGGAGTTTACAAAACTACTGATGGTGGAAAAACATGGAGAAAAGTATTATTTTCAAATGAAGATTCTGGAGTGGTAGATTTAATTATTGACCCAAACAATCCAAGAATTTTATATGCAACTACATGGAATATTAGAAGAACACCTTACAGTTTATCTTCTGGAGGTGATGGTTCTGCTTTATGGAAAAGCACTGATGAAGGTGAAACTTGGACAAACATTTCAACTAACAAAGGTTTACCAGGTGGAATTTGGGGAATTGTAGGTGTGACAGTTTCTCCAGTAAATTCAGACATTGTTTATGCTTTGATAGAAAATAAAAAAGGTGGTGTTTATAAATCTTTGGATGCTGGAAAAACTTGGAGATTAATTAACAGCCAACGTAAGCTTCGTCAACGAGCTTGGTATTACACTCGTTTGTATGCAGACACACAAGATGAAGATATTTTATACGTATTAAATGTTCGTTATCACAAATCTACTGATGGTGGAAGATCCTACAAAACATACAATGCTCCTCATGGAGATCATCATGATTTATGGATTGCTCCAGAAGACAATCAACGAATGATTATTGGAGATGATGGTGGAGCTCAAATTTCTTTTGATGCTGGAGAGAATTGGTCAACATATATGAATCAACCGACTTCTCAATTCTATAGAGTTACAACTGACAATCATTTTCCTTACAGAATTTATGGTGCACAACAAGATAATTCTACGGTAAGAATTGCACACAGAACACAAGGTCGTTTTATTGGAGAATCTGACTGGGAATCAACTGCTGGTGGTGAAAGCGCACATATTGCTGTAGATCCAAATAATAACGACATTGTATATGGTGGAAGTTATGGTGGTTATTTAACGCGAGTAAATCATAAAACTGGAGATAGAAGAGCAATCAATGTTTGGCCAGATGATCCGATGGGTCATGGAGCTGAAGATTTTAAATATAGATTCCAATGGAACTTTCCAATTTTGTTTTCACCCAACCAAAAAAACAAATTATATGCTGCTTCTAATCATTTGCATGTGACGTATAATGAAGGTCAGTCTTGGGAAATTATTAGTCCCGATTTGACTCGTAATGACCCAAAAACTTTAGGCCCATCAGGAGGTCCAATTACAAAAGACAATACTGGAGTAGAATATTACGGAACTATTTTCGCAGTGGCAGAATCTCCAGCCGAAAAAGATTTAATCTGGACAGGTTCTGATGATGGTTTGGTTCATGTAACTAGAAATGGAGGTCAAAGCTGGACGAATGTGACTCCTAAAAAAATGCCAGAATGGATGATGATTAATTGTATTGAAGTAGATCCTTTTAATAAAGGTGGTGCTTATGTTGTAGGGACAAAATACAAAACTGGAGATTACACTCCTTATATCTACAAAACCGAAAACTATGGTAAGTCTTGGAAATTAATCACAGGAGGAATTGAAAACGAAGCATTTACAAGAGCTTTACGAGCAGACCCTAAAAGAAAAGGATTGTTGTATGCTGGAACAGAAAAAGGAATGTATATTTCTTTTAATGATGGAAAAAACTGGAAACCTTTTCAGTTGAATTTACCAATCGTTCCTATTACAGATTTAGCCATTAAAAACGATAATTTAATTGCTGCGACTCAAGGTAGATCTTTTTGGATGATAGATGATTTGACTCCAATTCACCAATTAAAAGATGATGTTTTAAAAGAAAAGATTGTTTTATTCAAACCTCAAGATAGTTATAGAATGTCTGGTGGTAGAGGAAGAACTTCTAGAACAGCTGGAACAAATCATCCAGGTGGTGTTGCTGTTAATTTTTACATCAAAGAAAAAGGGGATAAAGATGTTGTGTCTTTAAGTTTTCATGATGCTAATGGAAAACACATCAATACGTTTAGTACAAAACCTAATAAAAAGAAAAAAGAAGGAAAATTGAATCTTGAAGATGGAAATAACATTTTCTATTGGAATATGATGTATCCAGGAGCAGAGCGAGTTCAAGGAATGATTTTATGGTGGGCATCTTTAAGTGGCCCTATGGCTTTACCTGGAGATTACAAAGTAACTTTAAAAGTTGGTGATGTTTCTAAATCTCAGAATTTCACAATTCTTAAAAACCCAACTTCAGAAGCTACGTTGGCGGACATGAAAGGTCAGTTTGATTTTATCAATGGAATTAATGAAAAAGTAACTGAAATTCACAATGCTCTTAAAAATGTAAAGAAAGTAAGAGCTCAAGTTAGCACTTTAAAAAAGTCTATTAAAGACAAAAAGAAGCACAAAGAGTTGTTAGATTATGCAGATGCTTTGGTTAAAGAAATGACTACTATTGAAGAAACGTTATACCAAACCAAAAGTAAGAGTGGTCAAGATCCATTGAACTTTCCAATTCGTTTGAACAACAAATTAGCGCACTTAAATTCGTTAACAAGAATTGGGAATTTTGGTCCTACTCAACAAGCTATAGATTTTAGAAACGATATTTCTAAAGAAATTGACAAAGAGTTAGCAAAACTGAATACTATCTTTAACAACAAAGTGAAAGCTTTAAACCAAAAAGTTAAAGAAAGTCAGATTGATTTTATTCAGTTGGATTAATTAGATTTCTAAACTTCACTTCGAATTCGCTCAGTGACCGAAATCGAAATGATAAACAATAAAAAAGCGACCAAAAGGTCGTTTTTTTATTTCTTCATATTCTTATTAGTCATCCAAATTCCATAGAGATAACTAATCACTAATTTAAATCCAAAAAAGCGAATCCAAAGACCGTTTGAAAAATTTTCTTGAGTTACTTTGGCTAAATCTCCAGCTAAAATATCTCGCCAACTATTCATTAACAACATAGCAAATACAAAAAAGACAAAGAAAGGAATAGCGATCTTATTCACATTAGACCAAAATTCTTTAGATTTCATTTTATCAAATAAACTCATCTTATTTTAGTTTTTCATTATTATGATGGCGATCGTGATCTCGTTTGGTTTTAATATCTAATTTCTTTTCAAAAGCCTCTTGTAAATTCACATCTGTTTGGTTTGCTAAACATAATACCACAAACAACACATCTGCCAACTCTTCTCCTAAATCTTTGTCTTTATCTGATTCTTTTTCACTTTGTTCACCGTATCTACGAGCAATAATTCTGGCCACCTCACCAACTTCTTCCGTCAACTGAGCCATATTGGTTAATTCGTTAAAATAACGAACTCCGTGGTTTTTTATCCATTCATCTACTTGTTGTTGTGCGTTTTGAATGTTCATTGTATTTGGTTTTAGATGGCATAAAAATACTAAAGTTCTAGAAGAAACCTGCTGAATCTTTTTTCTTTAACTTAGTGGCGTATCAAACTATTAAATCAGAAGTAATTTAAATTTAAAACATTGAGTGAAAAACTTTATGTAAGAAGGTGTGAGAAATACACCATTTGGGAAGCAACAGAAGAACTTTGGAGTTATTTAGAAGCAAATGTTTACAATTGGGAAACCAGTGAAGATTTCTTTGATAACAATAAAAAAGTTTACGGTGAAGAAGAATTACAAAATCTTTTATTAGAGGATGGATATCACGATAGAAAGATTTATTCTGATTCAAGAGAAAAGTTCGGAGATGATTGGGTTGAGATTGGACATCTAAACGAAGAATATAGAAAAACAGGTGGATTCCAATCTCTACATGATAACGGTAATTGGTAAGATATGGCAAATGAAATGGAAACGTATGTTACCATTAAGAATGGTGATGTAAATGTTGCGAATAAGTTAAAAGAATTATACAGGAGATGTAAACGGTTTAAAGTTTCCAATGTTGATGACTACCAACAGTTTGGATATGAAACAAGAATATGGCGATCATGCTCTTTACAACTTTAAATTGAATGAAAAGTTCGATGAAAAAAGAATGATTAAACCTGCAAATGCTGTTGTAGATACATCTAAAGATGTTCGTAAATAAAGAACTGATTTATTTATGTCAAATATTCAGGGTTGACATTATCAACCCTGTTTTATATTTTTCAAAAAACTCAAAAATTCATTTCTCTTAATCTCTCTTGCTCCCAAGCTTGCTAAATGAGAATTATAAACTTGACAGTCTATAAGCTTATATTTCTTAGATTGCACCAAATGAATGAAAGCTAGTTTTGAAGCATTGGATTCTTTAGAAAACATACTTTCACCGCAAAATACATCTCCTACTTCAACACCATACAAACCACCAACAATCTTATTGTTTTGCCATACCTCAACAGATTTTGCATCTCCTAAAACATGGAGCTTAGAATATGCTTTTTCCATATCATTTGTAATCCAAGTTCCTAACTCGTCTTTTCTAGGAATTGTTTTGCAGTTTCGAATCACCTCTTCAAATGCTTTGTTTTCAGTAATTACAAAGTCATGATTCCGGATCACTTGTTTCATTGATTTGGAAATCTTTAGTTCATTTGGAAACAATACCATTCGTTTGGGTGGACAATACCAAACAATAGGATCACCCTCTGAGAACCAAGGGAAAATTCCGTTTTGATAAGCATACAATAAACGAGTAGGAGATAAATCGCCTCCCAAAGCGATAATTCCTTCTGGAGAAGCTAACTCATAAGGAGGAAATTCTATTTTATTGGTTAACCAATACATTAAAACAACAACAAACCGCAAATATAAATTACAGAGGCAACTACCATTGCAATTAATGTATAAGGCAATATCTCTTTCGCTTTTAGCTTTGTAATTCCTAATAAGGGTAAAGCCCAAAAAGGCTGCAACATATTTGTAATTTGGTCACCGTAAGCTAAAGCCATGATTGCTTTGTTTAAAGGAACTCCTAATTTAAGTGCAGACTCAACAACTATAGGTCCTTGAACTACCCACTGACCTCCTCCACTTGGCACAAAAACATTGACTAAACCTGCACTAAAAAACGTAAAAATTGGTAAAGTTGTTTCAGTAGAAACCGAGACAAAAAAATCTGAAATGAGTGTTACCATTCCGGTGCTTTTCATAATTCCCATAATTCCGAAATACAATGGAAACTGAATTAAAATCGCAGAAATATCCGAGATCGATTCACCTACAGCATTCGTAAATTTTTTAAAACTTCCATGTAATACAATACCCAATCCAAGCATAAAAAAATTGATAAGATTAGGGGTGATTTTTAAAGCCTTGATATCTTCAAAATATCGAACAGAAAATGTAATGATGATAAGCAATCCAAAAAGGATGGCTAATATATTTGAGTTGTCTAATTTTTCAGCTTGAGTATTAGCAGTAGTTCCTATTTCCATATGATACTCTTTCAAATTGATTTTTGTTGGACTCACTATCTTACCTAAACCATAAAATAAAGCAGAAATAATAATAAGAATAGCAGAAAAAATCAACAAATTAGAGGTGCTAAAAATCGTTTGACTATAATCAATTACATCCGGTATTTGACTTAATAATTCTGGTGATAAAACTTCTTTCATCAAACTAGCGATATGTCCACTTTCATTAATTTTTATGGGAGCAGAACCTGATATTCCACCGTGCCAAACCATCAAACCTGCGTAACCAGCAGCTCCAATGATTGGATAGTTGAGTGCTATGTTATTTTTCTGAGCATATTCTGCTACTTTTCTTGCTAACAAAGCTCCAAATATGAGTCCTAAACCCCAATTAAAAAAAGCAACCAACATGGTTGTGCTGGCAACTATAGCTGCACTAGAAGATGTATTATTACAAAATTTTGTGATTTTTAAAATACCATTGCTTACGGGTTTGCTTAAAACCAATACATGGCCTAATACTAGAATCAACATCATTTGATACGCAAAAACCATTAAAGAATTTGACCAAATCCCTTCTTCCCAAAATTTTAAAATTTCCACAGTATAAGCTCCAAAACTCTCATCTGAGGGTTTGGTAAATAAAAGTGCTAATACCATAGTAAAAAGTGTTAGCAATATCGCTATGGTAAATGGAGAAGGAAGATACTTTTTAAAGATATTCTCAATAGCTTTTGTAATAACCATTCCTTAAAGATTTAATAAGGCTAAAATTAACCATTTATTATGAGCAAAACTTATGGTTTGGTAGTATTTTAGCAATTCAAAATTTTGTGATGAAAAAACAGAAGAAATCAAAAGCTAAACTTCTTCACCAGTATTATAAATATACTGGTTTCTATCAGTTTGTTTTGAATAGCCTAAAAAAAGCAGCTTTACCTGTTTTGGCTATTATCATTATTCTTTTTTTATTGAACAAATACGTTCTAACTATTGATGACGGTTTAGAAATTATTAGCACTAAATTATCAGTTACAGGTGTTTTTATTACTTTCTGCATTTCCGAAAGTTTTCTAGGATTGATTCCACCAGAAATTTTTATTGGTTGGTCTAAAAAAACAGCAAATCCAATTTTTAATTTGAGTCTCTTGGCATTTTTGTCTTACACCGGTGGTATTATTTCATATTTAATTGGAAAATCTGCTTCTAAAATAAGAGTTGTTAAAAATTACTTGGAACAAAAAATGGCTAAGCATTTAAAAAACACAAGCAAATGGGGTGGTTTTTTAATCATTGTAGGGGCTTTGTTACCGATACCGTTTTCTATCACTTGTATTGCTGCTGGAATGATAAAATATCCTATAAGAGGTGTTTTACTTTTTGGTTTGTTTCGTTTTCTTAGATTTGCTTTATATGCCTGGGCAATTTTTAATGTTGTAAGTTAGCTTTTATGGGACTATCCAATAATGATATTTTTAAAAAATTACGAGTAGCACACAAACTTCGTGATGACGAAATCGTAAAAATTTGTGCATTGATAGATTTTAGAGTTTCTAAAAGCGAATTAGGTGCTTTTTTTAGAAATGAAAACCACCCAAAGTATATGGAATGTGGAGACCAAGTTCTTCGTAATTTCCTAAATGGATTAATTATCCATTTACGTGGACCGATGCCAGAAAAAAAGAAATAAGCTTCTTATTAGTCTTCTTTTGCTACATCTGCTTTAAAGTCTTCAATAATTTTTTGAATAACACTCTCCGTTCTTTTTGAGTCTGTATAATAAGCTGGTTCTAAAGACTTTTTTTCAGGAAACTGCTCTATCATAACGGTTGTTGATGGGAATGCAAAATCAACACCTAGTTCTTTTGCCAATTTCACAATCGCTATATGAATTTGATGTCTTGATTTTTGCTCAGATGCCCAAGCTAAATCCTTCAAATACATATTCATCATAATTAACAAAGCAGAGTCTCCAAAGCCATTAAACTCGACTAAGAAATTATCAGAATTAGTATCTGGATGTGCTAGTAATATCTCACGAATTCCTTCTACAAAAGCTTCAATTAGTTCTGGTGGAGTGTCATAACGAACACCTAATTGTGTATTGTATCTTCTGTACAAACGAATGCCCGAATTGTTAATAACCATTTCTGACAGTTTACTATTTGGAATCTGAAATACAGTCGTATCGGCAGCTCTAATTCTTGTAGATCTAAAACCTACCTCCTCTACAGAACCTGTTACTTCTCCCGCTTGAACCCAATCTCCGATATGAAATGGTTTATCAACAAAAATCATGATGGTTCCAATCAAATTCTTAACAGTATCTTGAGACGCAAAAGCAATTGCTAAACCTCCAATGGATGCACCTGCTATAATAGCTGTAGGGTTTACTCCTAAAAAAACTAAGACTTTAAAAACACCAAAGATGACAATAATACCTCTTAAAAAGTTTTTAAGAATTGGAACTAGTTGATCGTCTAATTTGGATTCTGTTTTTAAGGTAAACTTAGAGTAGATATTGGTTACTACATTCGCTAATTTTAAAAACACATAAATCCAAAATACAGTAGCGGAAATATTTATAATTAATAGTACCCATTTATTTACATCGATTCCGAATTGTAATGATGGAAATACTTTTTCTATTAATGCAATTGCAACTAATAGACTGATTGGGTGTGCTAATTTTTTTGTGTCCGTTATCACATCTGTATTTTCTAGATTTAAAAATCTAAAAAGAACTCGTTTTAAAATACCAAAAGATATTCTCTTAGTAATTTCAAAAACAATCCATGAAAAGACTAACAAAAGAAGGAAAGCAATGTATTGCCAAATCTCGAAACCTAAAAATATAATATGTCCTGATCCTGGAATAATTTTTTGTAGTTCTGCTACATACCAAGGATAAATCTCACTATATAAAACATCAATATTTTCTAGAGTTTTTGATGAATAATACCAACTTTCTCCTAGCTTTTCAACTGAAACCTGAGGTAATCTTTTTGGAAAAAGAACATATTTGTCAAAGACATTGGTTCCTATAGAATCTTTATAATTTGCATCAAGTGGGATTGAATTAAAATCAATCTCTAATCCTTTTCCGTCTAAAACTCTTTTTATTTTTATAGCTGCATCAATAGATTCTTCTTTACTCAATCCATAAATAGATTTTGCAGCTAAGTTTGGTTTATAGGAATCTTTTTGCAAAAAATAAATGTGATTGTAGATTGTTGCATTCGGATTGCTAATATCTACTCTCGTAGAATCTTGAGACCAAACAAAAGCTGTAATCCAAAAAAATAAAAAGGCTAATTTCTTCATGGCTAGATTGTTAATCTGATGTTAAATTGAAATTCAAATTTAAACCTTTTCCTTATTGTCTTGTCAAAAAAGCAAACAAAATAACAAGAACACTTAAATTATGAGAAAAATAGCAAGCGTATTGATTTTAGTATTTGCATTTACTTTAACTACACAAGCGCAAAGAAAACAGAGAAGAATGCAAAAAGAAAAATTAACTGTTGAGCAAGCCACTACTTTGGCTGTTAAAATAATGGCTTTACACTTAGATTTATCAAATGCACAGCAGAAAAAAATAAAGCCTCTAATCATGGCTCAAATGAAAAATCGAAGAGCCAACTTTGAAAAGATGAAAACATGGAAAGAAAAGAGACAAAAACCATCTGCAAATGAGCGTTTTAAAATGGCAAATGAAAAGTTAGACAATCAAATTGCTTTTCAAAAAGAAATGAAATCTATTTTGAGTTCTGTTCAGTTTGAAAAATTTGAAAAAGCAAATGCTAAAAGAAAACAAAGAGCGAACAGAAAAAGAACTGGAATGAAAAAGAAAATGGCTTGGAAAAAAATGAAAGAACAAAAAGAATAAGACAATGAATAGCCTTTTGTTTTGAATTAATTGCACTAAGAAACTCGGTTTGAAAACCAAGTTTTTTTATTCTTGAAACCAGCTAGAATATTTGACGTAGTTATTGGCAATTCTGTCAATTTCTCCTGAAATTAATTCTTTAGAAATATCTTTTACTTTTTTAGCAGGGACACCAGCATAAATACTTCCAGCTTCTACTTTTGTGTTTTTTGTTACAACTGCTCCAGCAGCAATTATGGAATTACTCTCTACAACACAATCATCCATAATAATACTTCCCATTCCAATAAGAACATTGTCTTTAATAGTGCATCCATGAACGATTGCATTGTGGCCAATAGACACATTATTTCCTATAGTTGTTGGCGATGTTTTATAGGTTGCGTGAATTACAGCTCCGTCTTGAACATTTACTTTATAACCCATTTTTATGTAATGAACATCACCACGTATAACAGCATTGAACCAAACACTACATTGTTTTCCCATTGAAACTTCTCCTACTATTGTAGCATTCTCTGCTAT
This sequence comes from Flavobacteriaceae bacterium, assembly GCA_965660845.1. Lineage (GTDB taxonomy): Bacteria > Bacteroidota > Bacteroidia > Flavobacteriales > Flavobacteriaceae > Polaribacter. The sequence continues at coordinate 470,474 of CBFIBH010000001.1, read as the reverse complement.
AAAACAATCGCTAGGAATTTGAGGATTCTTTCCTCTTACAGGTTGAATAATTGGCATGGTTTAATCTTTTATAAATTCTATTCCTTTTTGTAATACCAAAGAATTTGGTATGGTAACTTCTTGTTTTTTGTCATTTTCTATAAGCACATAAAACCCTGTGATATTTTTAACCACTCCTACAAAACCTAAGTCTCCATCTAACATTTTCACTTTATCTCCAATTTTTAATGGATGGTAAAAAAAGATAATAATACTTGCTGTTAAATTAGATAGAAGAGACCATTGAGCTACAAAGGCAATTCCTAAAATGGCTAAAACCGATGATAAGAAAATAGTTAGTCTTTCTAAATCAATTCCTAAAATAATGATCACACTGGTAATGAAAAGGACATAATAAATAAAGTAAAAGGCATTTAAAACTACTTTTTTTCTATTGGGTTCTAATTTTTTAACCAAGGTTATTTTTTTCGTAATTCTCTTAGTTATATTCATTACTACGATCAGAACTAATATTGATATTACGATCAATCCTATTTGTAATTTTAAATCCATTCGTTAGTTTATTAATTCAAAAATATATAAAAAAAAGCAGTAATTGATTTTTTAAAAAACCTCAAAACATTAAATTTTTTTCAATAAAAAGATTAAAAACAGCCGAAAAACAGCATTTTTTTGTTAAAATTAGTTAAAAAATTGACTTTTTGAAAAACATCTGTATATTGATGAATGTGATACAACAAACAAACATATCTGTTTTCTAGGTCTTTATAAGATCTTCCTTACCACACACCTCGTAAACTCTTTTCACAACTTACTTATTAATTATAAAAAAACTATAAACTATGTCTATAGATACAGCCACTTAAACAAACACATTAAGAAAACCATATAAAAAATTAGGATTTACTTATTTAGAAACTGCAGAAATTGTAGTGAATTTAAAACAAATCCTATCAGACTATCAAGTTCACTATCATAAATTGAGAAACTTTCACTGGAATGTTGAAGGTGGTGACTTTTTTGAATTGCACCAAGAATTTGAAGATGATTACAATAATACCAAGAAAATTATTGATGAAATCGCAGAGAGAATTCGAGTATTTGGACAAAACCCTGCATTAACATTAGAGGAAATCTTAAAGAATACAAAAATTAAAGAATCTAAAGGATTAGAAACCTCAAGAGATTTAGTGAAAAATATATTGAAAGATTATTCAAAACTTGACAAGAAGTATTTGCCAAAAGAACTAAAAGGTAAGTCAGAAAAGGAAATTAAGGACTACGTTCAGCTAAAAAGAAATGAAAGAAAACAGATTAAAAATAAAATTGCAGAATTAGAAAAAAAGAGAGCTCAATATTTAGCCAAAAAACAAAAAGAAGGCGCTAAAAAAGGAGCTCTGGAAAGTGTTATGTTGAAAGCCATTAAAAAAACAAGCAGCACTTAAAAATTATAAGTGGTAATAAAAAAGAGGGGCTGTAGCCCCTCTTTTTTATTTTACCAACAATCGTTGTCCTATAGAAAGTATTTTGGAAGTTAAACCATTCATTTCTTTTATTTTCTGAACAGAAATATCAAACCTCTTAGAAATAGAATACAAAGTGTCTCCTTTCTTAACTTCGTAATAATCTGGTAAGTTGTATTTCTTTTTAGGGTCTTTTACTTTTAGTTTGCTTTTTTCTCTTTTAAATCCTTTTAAATCTTTTTTCTTAACTCTATCAAACTCATACAATTTGTAATCTTCAATAATTCGAATTAATTTTTTAGGATATCTTTTGTCGGTTGCATACCCAGCTTTTTTTAATCCTCTTGCCCAACCTTTGTAGTCTTTTTTGTTGAGCCTAAATAAATTTTCATAACGTCTTCTTCCAGATAAAAACTTAGAATGATCTTCATACGAAGAAATTACATATTTGTATTTTCTAAAACATTCTCCTTTGGCATCATCATCATGATATACTTTTTTACCTTTCCAACCTTTATGACATTTGATTCCGAAATGATTGTTAGATTTTCTAGCCAAATTACTCCTTCCGTTTCCAGATTCTAAAATTCCCTGAGCTAAGGTAATACTCGCTGGAATTTTAAATTCGTGCATTTCATGAACCGCTAAAGGAGCATATTTTTTTATGTATTCTAAGGTGTATTTATTGAGCGGCTTAGAAGTTTCCTTTTTTAATTCTTTAACGTGTTTGTTTTGCTTAACAGAGGGCAGGTTTTTATCTGTTGGATCTTTTACTGTGGTTTTGGTTTTCTTTTTGGAAACCACTGTTCTGCTAGAACTACAGCTAGACAAAAACAATAAAACACCTACAAAAAGTAAAATTCTAATTTTCATTTATATAATTCTTAATCCAGATTGTTTCTTTTGTTGCATTTGATTGAATCCTTCAATTCCCTGGATTCCTCCAGAATGTATAGCTACAATTTTTGTTCCTTTTTTAAAGAAGTCCTTTTTTATCATATCTACAATTCCGAAAACCATTTTTCCAGTATAAATTGGATCTAACGCTATGTTGGTTTTTTCTTTAAAATCGTTGATAAAACAAATCAACTCTTCAGAGTATTTTGCATAACCTCCAAAATGATAGTTAGCAACCAATTGCCAATTATGATAATTCTTTGCCCACGTCTTTATTTCATTATTCAAGAAATTTCCTTTCAAAGCAGGAAAACCCAATATCTGTTGTTGTGGTTTTGCAGAACGAATCAAACCCGAAATCGTTCCTCCAGTTCCAACACACGAACAAATATAATCAAACTCAAAATCTTGTACTATTAAAATCTCTTCACAGCCTTTTACAGCCAATTCATTGGTTCCTCCTTCTGGAATCAAATAAAAATCTCCAAACTTTTGGGTCAATTCTGACAAAAATTGAGGTTGTGTTTTTTCTCTGTATTCTGATCTACTTACAAAGTGAAATTGCATTCCGTTGTCTTGTGCTTTTTGTAAGATAGAATTTTCGTTTATGTTATTTTTGAGTTCTTCTCCTCTAATGATACCAACCGTTTTAAAACCAGTTAAGTTTCCAGCTACCGCTGTGGCCAAAATATGATTGGAAAAAGCACCACCAAATGTGAGAAGCTGTGTTTTCTTTTGCTCCTTTGCTTCTTGAAGATTGTATTTGAGTTTTCTGAATTTATTACCCGAAACATAAGGATGAATTAGATCTTCTCTTTTTAACCACAACTCTACTTCCTTTTCTTGTAAAATAGAGAGTTGTATCTGTTGGTTTTGAGAAATCTTATGTTGGGAGAAAAAAGACATGTAATGAATTGTAAAGCTAAAATAGACTATTTGACTTTCTCAAAAAAAAAATGGGAACTTCGTAACCGGTTGATATAAGTCATTAAAACGGACTCATATCATTAAAGTTGTAACCAATTGACGTAAAGATGACGTTAACTTGACGTAATCAATAATTATATATCCAATTTACATTTGCTGAAACAATAAATAACATTCGAAATGGAAACAAAAGATTTAGCAAAAAACTTAAAGAAATTAAGAGCAGCTCGCGGAATGTCCCAAGAATATTTAGCGGATGAATCCAGAGTCAGCTTAAGAACAATTCAACGAATTGAAAATAATGAATCAGAACCAACGGGCGAGACAATTAAAAGAATAGCTATTGCTTTAGATGTTGAATTGACCGAATTAATTGGTTCAAATTTACTTAATGAAACGAACGATTTAAAAGCAACTATAATATTTCTAAAAAAACAACTTTCTAAAACCAATGAAAAATCGGAAATCAAAACGTTTCAAAAATTCATAAAACTTTTACAGAAGTTAAAAGAAAAGGATTTAAGTACAGAACAGATGGAAGGAATTGAAAGTTACTTGAGATATTTGGAACTAGAAAAAATTCTATCTTTTAGTAATGAAGTTTACAAGAAAAAACTAGACAAATTCAAGAAGTATTTAAAAAACAACTTAGGTTTTGTACCTGAAAATATCTACACAACTTGGATAGCAAGTTTTGCCATTGCGTTTGCTACTGCTTTCTCTGTTCAGAGTGGTATTGATACTAGTATCAAAATTGGAGTGATTTCGATTGCATTACTCTTAATTGGAATTGGAATTTTTATGGATATCAGAATGAAAAGACAGGAACGAACTTTTAGCTTCTGAAAACAACTGGTTACAACAACGGCTATAATTCATTGCGGTTGAATTCCTAAACAGAATTCACCGCAATTTTACTATCTTTCGGTTACGGCGGAAAGAATCTTGCGGATTTTTCCGCAACGAAATCATAGCCCAGACCGGTAACGAAACTAAAATCCAGCAACTTGTTCTTCTACAACTTCCCATTCTTCTAGCAAATCTTCGTATTGCTTCTTTTTTGCTTTGTAGTTTTCAAAAAAGTTAGGTTGTGCAGATGTTTCCTCATAGTTCTCAGCTAAAGCTGCATCTAATTCTTTAATTTCTTTTTCCAAATCGTTGATTTGAGTTTCAATATTGGACAATTTGTTTTTTAGCTTTCGTAGCTCTTTTTCTTGCTCTTTAGATAATTGATGCTGGTTTTTCTCTTTTTTTATCTTCTCAGTTTTAACCACAGTTCTCTTTTCTGCTTCACGAAGATTTTCCATTTTATGCTGCTCTAAGAAATAATCAATATCACCTAAGTATTCTTTAATTACCTTGTCTTTAAAACCATACACCTTATCCGTTAATCCTTGTAAAAAATCACGATCGTGAGAAACTAAGATTAAGGTTCCTTCAAATTGTTCTAAGGCTTTTTTCAAAACCGATTTTGAAGCAATGTCTAAGTGGTTGGTAGGTTCATCCATTACCAACACATTAAAAGGAGATAATAACAATTTACACAGAGCCAAACGATTTCGTTCTCCTCCAGACAATACTTTGGCTTTTTTATCTACTGTTTCTCCACCAAACAAAAAAGCCCCTAACATATCTCTAACACGAGACCGATTGTTATCATCGGCTGCATCTTCCATGATTTCCAAAACGGTCTTTTCTGGAGGTAAATACTCAGACTGATTTTGAGCAAAATATCCAATCTCTACATTGTGACCAAGTTTTAAATGTCCATCAAACGGAATTTCTCCGACCATCATTTTTGCCAAGGTAGATTTTCCTTGTCCGTTTTGTCCTACAAAAGCAATTCTGCTGTTGCGATCAATTAATAAGTCAACATCTTTCAACACTTCTTTATCACCGTAACTTTTGGCTAAATTTTCGGCTTCAAAAATGATTTTTCCTGGATTTTTAGAAATTTTAAAACGTACATTCATGGTAGCATTTTCATCTTCATCCACTTCAATTCGTTCAACTTTATCCAATTTCTTGATCAGTGATTGTGCCATAGAAGCTTTGCTAGCTTTGGCTCTAAACTTCTCTATCAATTGTTGGGTTTGTTTAATTTCTTTTTCCTGATTTTTAAATGCTTGTAATTGCTTTTCTTTGATGTCTTTTCTAAGCTCTAAAAACTGAGTGTAGGGTTTTTTGTAATCGTAAACTTTACCCAATGAAATCTCGATAGTTCTATTGGTGACATTGTCTAAAAACATTTTATCGTGAGAAACCAATACGATTGCACCTGCATAATTTTTTAGGAAATTTTCTAACCAAATTATCGACTCAATATCCAAGTGGTTTGTCGGCTCATCTAACAACAACACATCGTTGTTTTGTAGTAAGAGTTTTGCCAATTCGATTCGCATTCTCCAACCACCCGAAAAGGTATCGGTAAGTTTGTCAAAATCTTCTCTTTGGAATCCTAATCCTTGTAGTATTTTCTCTGTATCTCCTTGGTAATTATAACCTCCTAGCAATTCATAGCGTTCTGTAAACTCAGTTAAATCAATAATCAATTGATTGTAACCTTCGCTTTCGTAATCGGTTCTTGTAGCTAATTGCTCGTTGATGTGATCTAACTTTCCTTCTATTTGAATGATTTCTTCAAAAGCTTGATAGGCTTCTTCTAAAATAGTTCTACCGTGCACAAAATCTATATCCTGACGTAAAAAACCAATTTTTACATCTTTTTCAAAAGCTAATGTTCCTCCACTACTATCAATGTCTTTAGATAAGACTTTGAGTAAGGTAGATTTTCCAGCTCCATTTTTACCAATCAAACCAACTCTATCTCCTTTTGTCAATTTAAAAGTGATGCCAGAAAATAAATCTGAACCTGAAAAAGTAACCGTTAAATTATGGACATTAACCATGAAAAATTATGTAATTTTATGGAAGCAAAACTAGTCAAAAATAACTGACCCAATGTTTAAAAAAGGACACAAATTATACAGCATCTTAAAAGGCAAATGTCCGAGATGTCATGAAGGAGATTTTTTTAAATACAAATTTTCTTTTCATCCTTCTAAAATTATAGAACTTCATAAAAATTGTATTGAATGCAATCTAAAGTATATGCTGGAGCCTTCCTTTTTTTATGGTGCTATGTATGTAAATTATGCATTGACAGTTGCTGTGATTGTAACTTCTTTTGTGATTGCCAAAGTAATTATTGATTTTGAAGTATTAGAATCGTTTATTGTAGTGGCAATTTCATCGGTTATTTCAGCACCTTTTACGTTGCGATTATCCAGAATTCTTTGGATTCATATGTTTGTGGCTTATGAAGAGAAAACATCTAAGAAAAGCGCTTAATATCGATTTCAGTATCTAATTCTGTTCCTTTTTCTAAATGTTTGTATAATTGATTGGCTGCCCAAGGTCCAATCATAACTCCTCTGGTTCCTAAACCGTTTAACACAGTTAGGTTTTCAAATGTTGGATGATTTCCAACCAAAGGTCTTCTTCCTGCAACAGTAGGTCGAATTCCTGCAGATTGATTGACAATTTTATAGGGAACATCTAACACTTTTGCTAACTTTTCTACCAATTCGTCTCTCCCTTCTTTAGAGGGTTTTGAGGTTTTATCTGTCCAATTAAACGTAGCACCTACTTTGTACAAATGGTTTCCTAATGGTAAAATAAATAAGGTGGATTTGGCTAAAAAATCTATGTTTAATTCTGGAGCGTGAATGGTAATCAATTCTCCTTTGGCTTCGTTTAATGGTAAATAATTAAAGAACGGATTTTGTTTGATTCCGAAACCTTCACAAAAAACAATTCTAGTCGCATCAATATCTTTATAATTGATTTTTTCTTTATGGATGATTACTTGATTGCAATCAAAATTTTCGAATCTAATTTTTTGTTCTTCCTTTAAATAATTTCGGTAGGTATCTACTAACAAATGAGTGTCTACTCTTCCGGTTTGAAATACTTCTCCAAAACCAAAATCTCCTTTTATTCCGTTGATTTTTTTGTTTAGAATTTTAGGGTTCATAAACTCAGAAAGTTTGGGTTTATCTGAAGCCTCAAACCAATTGTTTTGGTCTTCTATACTTTTAAATACCTTTAGCGTTGGGAATTTTGTGTCAAATGTGAGTTTGAATTTCTCTTCTAGTTTTTCATAGAAAGGAAGTGCAATTTGTAATTGTTCTTTGGCTTTCCAAACTGGTGTAAATCGTTTTAAAATAACTGGATTGTAAACACCTCCAGCTACTAAAGAGGATGTTTGAGAATTGTCTTCAAAAACAAGAAAAGATTTCTTTTGTTCTAGAAGCTTTTCTGCAAATGACAAACCTGCTAATCCTAAACCAACTATAATATAATCTACTTTCACATCTCAAAAATAGTCTTTTGCATAAAAAAAGCGTTTCAAATTTGAAACGCTTTTTTAAAATTTATAAATTGGAATTAATAATTCCACATATCCATTTCTCTGTTTCGAATATCTTCTTTAATTTTTCTAGCTTCTAACAACTGAAACAAGGCATTTCCTTTGATGTAATCTGCAATTTTTCTGTTGTCATAGACATTTTCTTCTCTAACAATGTACGAGTTGAATCTCCGCGCATTTAAGAGATGATCAAAAGATATAGGTTGGGATACATTTTTTGGATTAAAGACTTTGGCTTTGTGCAATACATCTCTTGCAGATGGATAAAATATCCAGAAGAGTTCGTATAACTCATCATCTTCAATTCCTTCTAGTCCGAGTGTTAATACATCTTGACCCATTGGAGCCATTGCTAACAATCGATATTTTAACTCACTGTGATGTTTGTCAAAATACCAAATACCTTTTAACATGTATGCTCTAACATCTCTAGTTTGAATTCTAAACGTATCTAAATAATCACCGTTTTGTCTTACATTGATAAGCTTATCTTCTATTTCTTCTTGTGTAGTCACAGAAGTAAAGAAAGAGTCGTTATAAACTTCTTTAATCTCTCCTTTTCTGATGGCTTTTAACAAGGTATCGAATAGAGATCTTCTATCGTTAGAAACATTTAACGTATCAATTGGATAATAGAATGGAAAATTAATTTTCTGATTTAAATCTACATATTCCCATACAATTTTTGACCACAGAATATCTCTGTCATCGATATAACCGTAAGGGTAAGGTTTGTTATTTTCAACAGCCAATTTTTCTCGCGATTCTTTTCCTATTTGATCTACAGTTTTTGCATTCAATAGGTTAATCTGAGCATTCAGACTTATTGTTCCTATGAAAGCAAAAATAAATACTGATAATAACTGTTTTTTTAGACTCATACCTTCTTAATTTTCTAATTGCTTATTTCTATACTAACTGGTAGTACTTTTTTAATTCTAGTTCCTTTTGTCTTTTCTGTAGCAACAATGTCAAAAATTGTGATAACATCACCTCTTTTTGCTCTAGATAATAATCTTTTAGCTTTTGCTCCAAATCTAGATCCGCTTACTTTGATTCCTAATTGACCTGGAACTTTAAGTGTGTAGCTTTGCACAACTAACTCCAAATCAAAAACAAAATCTGGTAAAGCAGCTCCAATTGTAACACTTCCTAAACTTGACTTAGGTATTCTGATGATTCCAAAATCTCCTCTTGCAGTTCCAGCAGCAGTTGGAATATCTTTAACTCTAAACGTTTTTGGAGTGTTAATTGTTTTACCGTTGCTCAATTTTGCTGAAACATTAATTTTTACTTGATCTCCTTTTCCAGGATTCAAGATAAATTTTCCAGCACTTGTTTTAGTTAATGTATGTGCACTTGGAACGCTTGGTTTGATATCTTTATCTCCAACACCAGGCACAGATATAGAGATTGGATTATCTAAACCTCTGTACACTACATTCATCTTATCTGCAGAAATTACAGCTTCATTTGGTAATGAAATAACAGAATATTCACTTTCAAAAGGAATAACTTCTTCTTCACCGTCTTGCATGAATGTGATAGAACCTTTGATATTTTTGTTTCCAACGTTTCCAGCAGGCATATCTAAGATTACTTGACCGTTTTGAACAGTATTTGTAATATCTCTACCATTCATAACAACTTTCTTTGGAACCATTGTATTGTCATATCGACCTAAAACAACTTGACCTTTTACTCTGTCTCCAGAGAAATAAGCTGTTTTATCAAGTCTAACAATTCCTTGGTAATTACTCAAAGAAACCTCTTCTCTTAATTGTCCTCCTAATAAAGAAGTCAACACGTCATTTTCTGTGTTTCTAACACTTGCTTGAAGTTGAGTGAAGCTTGTGATAGATGCAACTGCAGGATATCCTTTGTATTTATATTCTAACCAAGATTGTTTTTTTCCATCACTATCAACAAATTCGTTTGTTGCAAATCTTTTATTTACAACATTATTAATTTGATTGTAAGCAGGCCCTAAAATAGAGGTAACACTATCTCGGTAAGAAACTATTTTGTTTAAATATTCTGTTCCGTTTGGAGAGATTCCGTCTCCAACAAAAAAGTATTCATCAAGAAAATCAGTTTTATCCATTGTCTGATAATCTTTTTTATCTTCATAATCTTTTAAGATTTTTGTTTTAAGTGTATCTAAATACACATAAAGGTCTTGTGAAATCAGTTTGATTTTGTCTGCTTTTACTTTTAGTGGTCCAAACTTTTCAGGTTGGTCGTTTGCTTTCGTATCTAGTTCAGTGTAAGACTGGGTATTCTTAACTTGAACTGTAGCACTTGTTGCCTCAAACTCTTCATTAAAAAAACCAAAAGCAGTTAAAACCTCTTTACTCATATTTAATGCTAACATAGCAATAAACACAAGATACATAAGGTTTATCATTTTCTGCCTTGGTGATACATTTCCTGATGCCATATAACTAGTTTTTTTATATTAATTAGAACTAATTATTTGGTAGACATTGCTGAAAGCATACCTCCGTAAACACCATTCAAAGAAGAAAGGTTTTGTGCTAAAGACTCCATCTGTTGCTTTAAATGTTCTGAGTTTTCAATCATATTGTTGTTTAACTCTACTTGTTTGTTTGCATGTTCCATCTGAACTTGATACAATCCATTTAAAGATTCCATCTGAGAAGCTGCTTGCTCCACTTGATCATTATATTTGGAAGTTGCAGAAATAGATTCTGAAGCTACTGTTAAACCTTCTGCAGCAGTTTGAAAGTTTTTCACACTGTCGCCTAATTTACCCATTAACTCTGCATCTAAATTTGCTTCAACTAGTAATTTGTCTAATTTTTTAGATAACATTCCATTTGCATTTCCTTCTCCTAAATCTCCTTCTCCTAACTCTGGATATACTTTTGTCCAATCTAAGTCTTCTTCAACAGATTCAAAACCAGATAATGTAAATACCAATGCTTCTACAATCATACCTAACGTTAGGATTTCAGAACCATAGTCCCAGTGTTGAATTTTGAATAATGCTCCGATAATAACTACTGCGGCTCCAAAACTGTAAGCCATATTAAACATTTTCTTTTTTGATCTTGATTGTGCCATAATTTTTTAATTTGGGGGTTAATCTACTTTATAATTAATTTATTGTTTTTATCTATTGAATTTACCAGGTGCATTTTGCACAGTTCTAAATCCAATGTAACTTCTTGCAGTATCTGCGTATTCATAATCTCGAGTACTAACTTCTAGAAAGTATGCAACATCTTTCCATGATCCTCCTCTAATAATTTTCTTTTTGTTGTATCTGTCTTCTAAATTTGGACTGACAGATGAACCTTTGTAATAACTACTTAAATCAAAAACTGAATTTGTCCATTCAGACACATTACCAGACATGTTGTAAAGACCAAAATCGTTTGGATTGTAAGACTTAGCTTCAATAGTGTATAAAGCTCCATCAACAGCATAATTACCTCGCTGTGGTTTAAAGTTAGCCAAAAAGCATCCTCTATCGCTTGTAGTGCCTGGACCACCCCAAGGATACTTAGCAAATTCTAATCCTCCTCTTGCAGCATATTCCCATTCAGCTTCTGTTGGTAATCTAAACACAAATGTTTGTGATCCTTCTCCTTTTTTTCCAACAGTTCCTCTTTTCTTGTTCAATGTTCTCCAATTACAAAACGCTTTTGCTTGATTCCAGTTAACACCTACCACTGGATAATCATCATAAGCAGAGTGATGAAAGTAATCTTGATGCATTGGATCATTGTAAGAATAATTGAAGTCTTTTACCCATACAGTTGTATCAGGATATATATTGATGGTTTCGTTGACAAGAAAATCTCTTCTTGTACCACCTTTTCTTGCAGCAGCATTTCCATCAAACCAAGAATATCTGTATTTTAAAAGCTTTGTATTAAACGTTCTGATACCATTTACAGCTTCGTCTTTCTTTATGTAAAGAGAATCCATCACCTCTGCATAAAATACATCTGGATATTCGTTTCTATTCCAAATGATATCACGTCTCCAGCTTAAGGGTTTTAAAGAGTCTAAGCCTAAACCTATGTCATAATAATTTTCAACTCTATATTTTTGGTAAGCATTAATTCTAGTTGTGTCTGTAAAAGAAAAAGCAAAATCATAAATCCCACCTTGTCTTGCTACAGTGTCTCCTAAAGACATTAAATCTGCCTGAAGTGCTAATTGAGTTCTGACTATAGAATCTCTAACATAGTAAACAAATTGCTTATATTCTGAGTTGGTGATTTCTGTTTCGTCCATATAAAATGGTCTGACAGATACGGTTCTTGCTGGCGTACTAAGTGTACCAACTAAATCTTCATCTTGTTTTCCCATTGTATAGGTTCCACCAGGAACGTAAACCATTCCATAAGGTTTTTCTGGGAACCATTTTTTCTTTAATCTAACTCCAACTAGTTCTCCTCTATCATTAGAACCACAACTAAATATGAGAATTGAAATGAAAGATAAAACCAATAATTTCTTCATGCTATTATGTCTTTCCTGTAAGTTCGTAAACGTATTATTTTTTTGCTAAAATACAATGTACTCTTGGTTTTTTAACCATTATCTAAAATTATTTAATACTCAACCATTTTTTTCATCGCCTTAAACCATCTTTTAGGTATAATTCCTTTGGCTGTATCTTGATAATCTTGATATGTACATGGTATTAACGCATGCCTTTTGTATTTATTATTTCCTATGATATTTATCTCCATCCACCATCTTCCAGACTTATGGCTTTTATAGAAATTGATGGGCTCATCATCTTCTAAAACTACAGTGAATTTTTGATAATTTTCTTTTGTGCTAAAAGGATAATCTTTTGCTCTTTGATTAATTCCTTCTATAAAATACCAAATCATTTGAGCTATCAAATGAGCGGTTTGATTGTTGTTGTCTAGTCTTGGATTGTATTCATAAATACCAAATGAGGACAATTTATCACTTAACCCTGCATATCTGGCAATTGCACAAATCTCTTCTCCATAAAAACCATTTGGTGATGCATTATTATTTCCCGGAGCATCAGTTTGTCTGACAGAACCAATGTCAACACTAACAATATCTGCATCTCTAAAAATTGGCTCAACTACTTCTAATTTTTTTGCGTCACCTAATCTGTAAGTATCAAAATTTAACTCATCAAGTAATTTAATTTCTTCTTGAGAGTTCAAATAGGTTTGATAACCAATATTGCAATAATTAAATAAATTATTGGGTTTTTGCATAATTATCTTACTCAAATAAGAGCGGGAGGATAGTTCGTCTTCCAAATTACCAAGATCAAACATACTATCAACAGCTACAAGATTTACAACTTGTTCTAAAGTGTCATAAGCACGATAGTTGGCATATGTTATGTCTTGACCTCCACCAATAATTATTGGGATGATATTCTTTTTAAGTAATTCTGAAACAACCTCAATAACTGCAAAATGAGTATCTTTTACTGAGTTTCCTTTTTTTATATTTCCTAAATCAGCAATTGTGGTAGTCCAGTTTCCAAGAAATAAATTGTATAATTTTTCACGAACTTGATTCAACCCTTTTCCACTTCCTAGGTTATCCTCAGATTTTCTATCTTCTTCCACACCAATAATAGCAATATCAACATCATTCAAATCTGGAATACCAGATGAAAGTTTGTGAATCCTTAAGTTTTGAGCTACAGAGTCTTTAGGAAGAATTACTGATAAAGCAGTAACAGAATCTTTTATAGGGGATAAAAATTCTAGGTTCATTTTTGATTATAATCTATTGCAAGATAAGAATAATGTTATTTCTTTTTTCTTGCTTTCTTTTTCGGAGTCTTTGCTTCTATCAGTTTTACGGCTGCTTCTTTGGTCATTTTCTCAATTTTGGTTGTTTTTGGAAGCTCTACTTTAATTTTTCCTTTTAACACATTGAATCGACCCCATCTTGCTTTCTCAACCCTAATACCTACATCTTCCCAATTATGAATTAGTTTCTCTCTTTCTTTCTGAAGTTTATCTTCGATTAATTGTTCTAAGTCAGATTGTGAAAGATTGTCAAAATCATATTTTTTATTGACGTTGATAAACATAGAGTTCCACTTAATAAAAGGTCCGAAACGTCCTACACCTTTCTGAATTGGCAAATCTTTGTAGTGACCAATAGGAGCATCGGCTTTCTTTTTTGCTTCAATCAACTCAATAGCTCGATCTTTATCTACAGACATTGGATTTTCTCCTTTATCTAGGGAAATGAATTTTTTTCTAAATCGAACATAAGGGCCAAAACGTCCATTAGCAACAACTATTTCTTCATCTTCATATTCACCTAAGCTTTTTGGGAGCTTAAATAAGTCCATTGCTTCTTCATAGGTGATATTATTTAATGTTTGCTCTCCTTGTAGACTAGCAAATTTAGGTTTTTCTTCATCTGTTGCCTCTCCAATTTGAACCATTGCTCCATATCGACCTAAACGAACATATACATTCTTCCCTGATTCTGGGTCTATTCCTAGCAATCGCTCTCCTTTTGCTCTATCTGCATTCGCAGCAACATCTTCTACTGTATCATGAAATCCAGTATAAAAATCTTTGATCATTTCTGTCCAATCTTCTTTACCTTCAGCTATATCATCAAATTCAGATTCTACTTGAGCTGTAAATCCAAAATCTAGAACTTTATCAAAATGAGCTACTAAAAAATCATTCACAATGTTTCCAATATCAGTGGGAACCAATTTACCTTTATCGGAACCTACTTTCTCAGTCATTTCGTTTTCTACAACAGAACCATTACTTAAAACAAATTGACAATAATTTCTTTCTTTTCCCTCAACTGTACCTTTTACAATGTATTCTCTTTTTTGAATTGTTGAAATAGTTGGTGCATATGTTGAGGGTCTTCCTATTCCAAGTTCTTCAAGCCTCTTAACTAATGAAGCTTCTGTAAATCTGTAAGGTGGTTTTGTATATCTTTCGGTTGCTGTAATAGAATTCCGAGTAACAACTTCTTTCACCTCCAATTTAGGCAACATTCCTGCTTGTTCTTCCTCGTCATTATCAATGCTTTCAAGGTACACTTTCAAAAAACCATCAAAAGTAATCACCTCTCCATTGGCTGTTAAAACAGAGTTATTTTTATTGTTTTCAATTTTAACAAGTGTTCGTTCTAACTTTGCATCACTCATTTGAGAAGCAATGGTTCTTTTCCAAATTAAGCTATACAATCTATCTTGATCATAATCTACTGAGACTTCCTGTCTAGCAATACTTGTAGGTCTAATGGCCTCGTGAGCTTCTTGAGCTCCTTTAGATTTGTTAGAAAAGTTTCTTGTTTTGCTGTAAGACTCACCATAATTAGCTGTGATGGTTTCTCTTGCTTCGTTTTTAGCATCTTCAGATAAATTTACACTATCTGTTCTCATGTAAGTAATCAATCCTGCTTCATACAAACGCTGAGCAACCAACATTGTTTTTGCAACTGGAAAACCTAATTTTCTTGATGCCTCTTGCTGTAAAGTGGATGTTGTAAATGGTGCTGCTGGAGTTTTACTTGCTGGCTTTTTTTGTAAATCAGCAACATTAAAAACAGCATCTCTACAAGAATTCAAAAATTGTTCAGCTTTTTCTTTAGTTGGAAGATTCTTACTCAATTTTGCTTTAAATTTCTTTCCATCTTCGTTAGAAAATTCTGCATCAACTCTGTATGAGGCTTGGGGAGTAAACTTCTCAATTTCTCTTTCCCTTTCAACAATCAATCTTACAGCTACAGACTGAACTCTACCTGCAGACAAACCTCCTTTAACTTTTCTCCATAAAACAGGAGAAAGTTTATATCCCACAAGTCTATCTAAAACTCTTCTTGCTTGTTGAGCGTTTACCAAATTATAATTGATATCTCTTGGATTTTCGACTGCTTTTAGGATTGCTTTTTTTGTTATTTCATGAAAAACAATTCGTTTGGTGTTTTCTTTATTGAGTTTTAATTGCTCAGATAAATGCCAAGCAATTGCTTCTCCTTCTCTATCTTCATCACTTGCCAACCAAACTATATCGGCTTTTTTTGCTAAGTCTTTTAATTTTTTTACTACCGCTTTCTTGTCAGTTGATACGGTATAATTGGGCATAAAATCTCCATCAACATTCACACCTAATTCTTTGGATGGTAGATCTGCAATGTGACCAAAACTTGACTCTACTTGAAAATCTTTTCCTAAGAATTTTTCAATAGTTTTTGCCTTAGCAGGGGACTCAACAATAACTAAATTTTTTGCCATGAAATATTTTTTGTTAGCTTCAAATTCATAATTTAACACAATGAATTGCGACTGCAAAAGTATATAGTTTTTTTTTATCCACTTTTAAAAAGCTTCATTTATAGTGGTAAAACCCTGTAATATAGCACATAAATTTTCTGCCAATTTGTCACATTTTATGGAATTTGGTTATATCTTTGTACCCAAATTAAGTGTATGGAACAAGTAGAAAAAATCGTAGAAGAGAAGAAACAGGGAAAAGCTCTTATAACTAAACATAAAGAAGGTAACACAAAAAAGTTGTTTATCGAAAGCTATGGTTGTCAAATGAACATGAATGATAGTGAAATCGTAGCTGCTATTTTGTCTGAAGAAGGTTTTAACACTACACAAGTTTTAGAAGATGCAGATTTGGTATTAGTTAATACTTGTTCTATTCGTGAAAAAGCCGAAACAACTGTTCGAAGAAGACTTCAAAAATATAATGCCGTTAAAAAAGTAAATCCTAAAATGAAGGTTGGAGTTTTAGGTTGTATGGCAGAACGTTTAAAAGCTAAGTTTTTAGAGGAAGAGAAAATTGTAGATTTAGTTGTAGGCCCAGATGCTTACAGAGATTTACCAAATCTTTTAGAAGAGATTAATGAAGGTAGAAATGCTGTAAATGTAATTCTATCCAAAGACGAAACTTATGGAGATGTTTCTCCGGTTCGTTTTAACTCTAACGGAGTTTCAGCTTTCGTTTCTATCACACGAGGCTGTGATAATATGTGTACATTTTGTGTTGTTCCTTTTACAAGAGGACGTGAAAGAAGCCGTGATCCTAAAAGTATTATTGAGGAAATTCGTTCTATGGAAGAGCAAAACTTTAAAGAGATTACTCTACTAGGACAAAATGTAGATAGTTATTTATGGTATGGTGGCGGATTGAAAAGAGATTTTAAAAAAGCATCAGAACTTGCTCAAGCAACTGCAGTTGGTTTTGCTCAGCTTTTAGATATGTGTGCCACAGAATTTCCGAAAATGAGATTTCGATTTTCTACCTCCAATCCTCAAGATATGACATTGGATGTGATTCATGTAATGGCTAAGCACAAAAATATATGCAAATACATTCACCTTCCTGTTCAAAGTGGAAGCGATAAGATGTTAAAATCTATGAATCGTTTACATACTAGGAAAGAGTATATGGATTTGGTTGATAACATTCATAAAATCATACCAGAAGTAGCCTTAAGTCAAGACATGATTGTTGGTTTTTGTGGTGAGACAGAAAAAGATCATCAAGACACATTAGATTTAATGGAATATGTAAAATATGACTTTGGTTTTATGTTTGCTTATTCTGAAAGGCCTGGAACTTTAGCAAGAAAAAAAATGGAAGATGATGTTCCTTTAGAAGTTAAAAAAAGACGCTTACAAGAGGTAATTAATTTACAACAAAAGCATAGTTTATATAGAACTCAACAACATCTAGGGAAAATAGAGGAAGTATTAATTGAAGGAACTTCTAAAAAAGACCCGAATCAATGGAAAGGTAGAAATACTCAAAATACTGTGATTGTTTTTCCAAAAGAGAATTACAAATTAGGTGATTTTGTGAATGTGAAAGTAGAAGATTGCACCTCGGCAACTTTAATTGGGACAGCGGTAGGATATTCAGACAACAATTAATATGGAAAGTTTACAAGCCATAAAACAACGTTTTGGGATCATTGGTAATGATGTAATGCTGAATCGAGCTTTAGAAAAAGCAATGCGAGTAGCAGCGACCGATATTTCCGTTTTAGTTACTGGTGAAAGTGGTGTTGGTAAAGAAACAATGCCAAAAATCATTCACCAATTATCGCACAGAAAACATGCAAAATATATTGCCGTAAACTGTGGTGCAATTCCAGAAGGAACCATAGACAGTGAATTATTTGGTCATGAAAAAGGAGCTTTTACTGGAGCAACATCAACTCGTAAAGGATATTTTGAAGTTGCTGATGGCGGAACTATTTTCTTAGATGAAGTTGGAGAATTACCTTTAACTACTCAAGTAAGATTGTTACGTGTTTTAGAAAATGGAGAGTTTATTAAAGTGGGATCTTCTCAAGTTCAAAAAACAGATGTAAGAATTGTTGCTGCCACTAACATGGACATGCAAAATGCCATAAATAAAAATAAATTTAGAGAAGATTTATTTTATCGTTTAAGCACTATTGAAATTCCACTTCCACCACTACGTGATAGACAAGAAGATATTCACTTACTATTTAGAAAGTTTGCATCAGATTTTGCTCAGAAATATCACATGCCTACAATTCGACTGGATGAAAATGCAACACAATTACTTATAAATTACCGTTTTCCGGGAAATATCCGTCAGTTAAGAAACATTGCAGAAGAAATTTCTGTAGTGGAAGAAAAAAGATTAGTGACAGCAGAAAAGTTGAGTCAGTATTTACCTAATTACAGCTCTAATCTACCTGCTTTAGTTGGCAATCAAAGTTCAGATAAAAATGATTTTTCTACTGAGAGAGACATTATGTATAAAGTACTTTTTGATATGCGTAATGACATCAATGATTTGAAAAAGCTAACGCTAGATTTAATGCGTAACGGAGATGCTGAAAAAGTAAAAGCTGAAAACAAACAACTAATTGAAAAAATATACAATGAACAACAAGACACTGAAACCAGTGTTGAAGTTTTACAAATTCCACAACAAACTCCTCAAAATAATTATGATTTTGTTGAGACTATAGAAGAACAAGAAAACCTTTCTTTACAAGAGAAAGAAGTAGAGATGATAAAAAAATCATTGGAGAAGAATAATGGAAAACGTAAATTGGCCGCTCAAGAACTCGGAATTTCAGAACGCACATTGTATCGCAAAATCAAACAATACGACCTATAGAATGCTTAAAAGATTATCTTTAGTTGCAAGCTTACTACTTGTTTTTACATTCAATTCTTGTAAATTTTACTCATTTACAGGTGGTAGTACCGGTGATGCAAAAACAATTCAAATAGATTTCTTTCCAAATCAAGCAGCATTAGTAGAACCTGTTTTGAGTCAGAGGTTTTATCAAGAAATGCAAGATTTATTCTTACGACAAACCAATTTAGATTTAGTAAGAACTGGTGGAGATTTACGTTTTGAAGGAGAAATTACTGGATATAGAATAAATCCAATGAGTGCAACAGCTCAGCAAACTGCAGCACAGAATAGATTAACAATTACAGTGAATGTTCGTTATTTTAACCGATTGGTTGAAGAAGATAATTTTGAAAAGCAATTCTCTTTTTATTCTGATTTTGACGCCAGTGCACAACTTGTTGGTGGTGTTTTAGATTCTGCATTAGAAGAAATCCTAGAACGAGTTATTCAAGATATTTTTAATGCGTCTGTGGCCAAATGGTAATGAATTCTGACACATATAATGATATATTAAATGATCCTCAGAAGTTAGACCAAACACATATTTCTGATTTAAGAACATTGGTGCATAAATATCCATATTTCCAATCTGCAAGAGCCTTGTATTTAAAAGGTCTTAAAAATGCAGACAGTTTTCGCTATAATTTTGAATTGAAGGTTACTGCTGCTCACACTACTGATAGAACTATTTTATTTGACTACATAACCTCTAAGAAGTTTCAGGAAATAGAATTAACCTCTGAAATACCTAAAGAAATTTCTAATGAAACTTCACCTGATAATCAAAATGAAGAAGAGATAGCTTTGGAAGTCGGAAAACCCATCGATTTTTCTGTGAAAGAAAAACATTCTTTTAATCAGTGGTTACAATTATCTGCAAAAAATCCAATTAAAAGAAAAGAATCAAAAAAGGCAACTCATCAAGATTTGATTGATAAGTTCATTGAAAAAAATCCAAAAATTACAGCTGTAAAAAAAGAACAAGAAATTGAAATTTCAATTCCAGAAAGCAAAGCTGATAAATCCTTAATGACTGAGACCTTAGCAAAGGTTTATTTAAATCAAAAAAAATATTCAAAAGCGATAAAAGCTTATAAAATTTTGAGTTTGAAATATCCAGAAAAAAGTGGTTTCTTTGCAGACCAAATTAAAAGAATTAAAATTCTTAAACAGGAGAAATCATGAGTTATACAGCGTTTGTTATATTAATTTTGATCGTTGCAATTGCATTAATTTTAATTGTAATGGTTCAAAACCCTAAAGGTGGAGGATTATCTTCTTCTTTTGGAGGAGGAGGAGCACAATCATTAGGAGGTGTTCAGAATACTAACAACTTTTTAGACAGAACAACTTGGACTTTAGCAATCACAATGTTTGCTTTAATTTTATTAGCAAACTTTGCGATTCCTAGAGGAAGTTCTAATACAATTCAATTGGATAATACCTTAGAAAATGTTGATACTACACCAACAAATACTACGGTTCCTCCAACAAAAGATTCTGTTCAATAAAATCTTACGTTATAGAATATAAAATGCCAACCAAATGACACGTTGGCATTTTTTTATTTCTAATAAAAGACTGTTTTTCATCAGAATTGAAAAAATGTCAGTTTAAAAGCAATGGCATAATTTCTGACATTTGATAAAGCAGAAATAACAAATCAAATTTAAAATAATTTAAAATGGGAGTAAACATTAAACCTTTAGCAGACAGAGTTCTTGTAGAGCCTGCTGCTGCAGAAACAACTACCGCTTCAGGTATTATTATTCCAGATAACGCAAAAGAAAAACCTCAGAAAGGAACCGTAATTGCAGTTGGAAACGGAAAAAAAGACGAGCCTTTAACTGTTAAGGTTGGTGATTCTGTATTGTATGGTAAATACTCTGGAACAGAACTTAAATTAGAAGGAACAGATTATTTAATGATGCGTGAAAGCGACATCTTAGCAATTGTTTAATTACTAAAATAGAATAAAATGGCAAAAGATATAAAGTTTGATATAGAAGCTAGAGATGGTCTAAAGAAAGGAGTTGATGCATTAGCAAATGCAGTTAAAGTAACTTTAGGACCCAAAGGAAGAAATGTAATTATTTCTAAATCATTTGGAGCACCCACAGTAACAAAAGATGGTGTGTCTGTTGCAAAAGAAGTAGAATTAGAAGACGAGCTAGAAAACATGGGAGCTCAAATGGTTAAAGAAGTAGCATCTAAAACTAACGACTTAGCTGGAGATGGAACTACAACTGCAACTGTTTTAGCACAGTCAATTGTAAAAGAAGGATTGAAAAATGTAGCTGCAGGAGCAAATCCTATGGATTTAAAGAGAGGAATTGACAAAGCTGTTGATGCAATCGTATCTGACTTAGATAAACAAGCTCAGAAAGTTGGAAATTCTTCAGATAAAATTCAGCAAGTTGCAGCGATTTCTGCAAATAATGACAATACAATTGGAGACTTAATTGCTCAGGCTTTTACTAAAGTTGGTAAAGAAGGCGTAATTACTGTAGAGGAAGCAAAAGGAATGGATACTTATGTGGATGTTGTAGAGGGAATGCAGTTTGATAGAGGATATTTATCTCCTTATTTTGTAACCGATGCAGATAAAATGATTGCAGATTTAGAAAATCCTTATGTGTTATTATTCGACAAAAAGATTTCTAATCTTCAAGAAATCCTTCCAATTTTAGAACCTGTTTCTCAATCTGGTAGACCTTTATTAATTATAGCAGAAGATGTTGATGGACAAGCATTAGCAACTTTGGTGGTAAACAAGCTAAGAGGAGGATTAAAAATTGCAGCTGTAAAAGCTCCAGGTTTTGGTGATAGAAGAAAAGCAATGTTAGAAGATATTTCAATTTTAACTGGAGGAACAGTAATTTCTGAAGAAAGAGGATTCTCTTTAGAAAATGCTACCCTAGATTTATTAGGAACTGCAGAAAGTATTACTATTGACAAAGACAATACAACCATTGTTAATGGTTCTGGAGACGCAGAAGCTATCAAAGCAAGAGTGAATCAAATAAAAGCACAGATAGAAACTACTACCTCTGATTATGATAAAGAAAAACTACAAGAGCGTTTGGCTAAATTAGCTGGAGGTGTTGCAGTTTTATATGTAGGCGCTGCTTCTGAGGTAGAAATGAAAGAAAAGAAAGATAGAGTTGATGATGCATTACATGCAACAAGAGCTGCAGTAGAAGAAGGTATTGTTGCAGGTGGTGGAGTTGCTTTAGTTCGAACTAAAAAAGTGTTAGAAAAATTAGAAACTGAAAATTTAGACGAAACTACTGGAGTTCAAATCGTAAATAAAGCTATAGAATCTCCTTTAAGAACTATTGTAGAGAATGCCGGTGGTGAAGGTTCGGTAGTAATCAACAAAGTTTTAGAAGGTAAAAAGGATTTTGGTTACGACGCAAAAACTGAAACCTATGTTGATATGTTAGAAGCAGGAATTATTGATCCTAAAAAAGTAACTAGAGTTGCTTTAGAGAATGCTGCTTCTGTTGCTGGTATGATTTTAACTACTGAGTGCGCTTTGGTAGACATCAAAGAAGATGCTCCTGCTGGTGGTGGAATGCCTCCAATGGGTGGTGGAATGCCAGGTATGATGTAAGAACATCTTTTTTTATATATTAAAAAAAGCCTCGATTTCATCCAGGCTTTTTTTTTGGAATAATTTTTTGGTAGTTTTAATAAATCAACTTAATACTATGAAAACTAACTACTTTGTTCTCTATTTTTTACTCTTATTTACATTTTCAGCAAATTCTCAAGACAGTATAAATATTCAAAAATCTTATAAAGACTATTTTAAGTTGCCAAGAGAATCTGTCTTTATTCACACCAATAAAACTACATATCTAGTAGGTGAAAAAATATGGCTCAAGACCTACATACTGGACAGAAAAAATAATTTATCATCCAAAGCCTCTTCAAATATTCATGTCGATCTTTTTGATTCCAAAGGGAATACTATTCTTAAAAACCTTGTTCTCAACAAAAAAGGAGTTGGTTTAGGGCAAATAGATTTAGATACTACCTTACATTCTGGCATCTACTTTTTAAAAGCTACAACCAACTGGATGAAAAACTTTAAAGAAGACGATACGTACGTGCAGAAAATTCAAATCATAAACTCTAAAAAGGAAAATGCTTTTAATATTCAAGATGATGCTTTTGATGTCCAATTCTTACCTGAAGGTGGAAATCTAGTTGAGAACACAATTAATGTTGTAGGTATCAAAGCCATTGATAATCTTGGAAAAGGGATTCGATGTGAAGGAAGTATTCAAAATAGTAAAGGAGAAGTTGTTGCCTCTTTAAAAACAAACCTTTTAGGAATGGGGAAGTTTTTATTTACTCCCAAAGAAAATGAAAGCTACAAAGCATTTATTAAAATTGGAGCTCTAAAAAAAATAGAAAAAGAACTTCCAAAAGCTGCTTCTGTGGGAATTTCATTAAAAGTTGATAATTATCGAAAAGACAATGTAATTATTACTCTAAACACCAATGATAAAACTCTAGAAAAAGTTGCTAAGAATTATAATCTAGTTATTCATAAAGATGGTGAATTAAGCAGTATTCCTGTGACAATTAATCAGAAAAGCACAAAAGTTGCTTTACCTAAAAAACTTCTCTTCTTGGGTGTAAATACAATTACACTTTTCAACAAAGAAAACAAACCCATTGTTCAAAGAATGTTTTTTAACGACTTTAATTTTAAAACACATTCTATAAATGCTGTAAATATTAAAATTGAAGGAGATTCTACCAATTACGATATCATTAGTAGAAGTCTTGCTCCTAACGAAGTATTGAGAGCTAGTATCTCTGTTTTACCAAGCGGTACTAAAAGCTACAATCAAGAAAACAATATTTTATCTACATTTCTTTTAAAACCTTATGTTAATGGTGTCATTGAAAATCCTGCTTATTACTTCAATGGAATCAATCGTCAGAAAAAATACAACTTAGATTTACTGCTCTTAACCCAAGGTTGGACAAGATACTCTTGGGATGATATTTTTAACAATCCTGTGAAACCAAAATTTGATTTTGAGAATGGTATCACATTTAATGGAAAACTTCACTCAAACCTAGAAAACGTTACTTCTTTGATAATGCATCCAACAGAGAAAAATAAATCTTTGTTTTTAGTATATGATAAAAGAGGAAAATTTCACTTGAAGAATTTTTATCCTTTCATAAAAGAAGAAGTTTACTTCACTTATTTCGATAAAAAAGGAAACATGAAAAAACCTATTTTATCAATGAGCCCTATCGAAAGAAATTCTGATAAATTTATTACACTAGATAAGTATACCGATAACTTTTCTTTCTTATCAGACAATGATCAATTGCCTAATATCTTTATAGAAGAAGATTTTGAATTGTTAGAAGAAGTCAAATTAAAAGCCAAAGTAAAAAGAGATGATATCTTAGTCAACGCAAGAGTAACAGATATTGGTGAAGAAGAGATTAGAAACTATCCAACAATCACCGATTTTATACAAAGAAGTGGTTTTGATGTTATTTTTGGTGATGGAGCCATAAGACGTTTAGGTCAAGTATACATTTATTCTAGAAGACCATTAACTGCCTCTGCTCCAAAAAATAACATATCAGATTTAAGAGGGATTAGAGGTCAACCTACTCCTGAGCCGGTTCCAGACCCAGAATTGTTACCAGCATCAAAAAATGTTGAAGCTAATTTAGCCATGCCAACTATTATTGTAGATGGTATTCAACTCACAGAATTTGCTATGTTGTATAATATGCCAACAAGATCTATAGAAAGAGTCGTGGTAGATAAAACAGGAATAGGAATGGGAATTAACGGTTTTGGTGGTGTGATTAAGATTTTTACGAGAAAAGGACCAATACCTTCAAGATCCAACAACAATTACAACAACTCATTTACTTATTTAGTAAAATATGGATTCTTAAAATCAGAAAAATTTTACAGCCCCAGATATGTGTTTAGAAATCAAAAGGCATATCAAAGGTTTGGTGCTGTGTCTTGGCATAACGATATTGTTGTATCTTCAAAAAAAGAAAAGAAAATTACAATAAATGGCACCTTATTTGATTCATTAGATTTTTATATTGAAGGATTTACGAACCTTGGGAATTTCATCTCTCAAAAACTAGTAATTCAAAAGACAGAAAATTAAACTTTTATGTTTTTTTTAAGTCTCAAAAGCACCACTAACATTTAAATTTGTTACTGTTAAAAATATGTCTATGAAGAAAATTACATCCCTAACAATTTTACTGCTCTTAATGTTTCTATCATCTTACGGACAGGAAAAAACAATTGAAAAATCGTATCAAGAATATTTTAATATCCCAAGAGAGGCATTATTTATTCACACGAACAAAACCACCTACTTAACTGGTGAAAATATTTGGTTAAAAACATATGCATTTGATAGAAAAAACACACTTCCATCAAGAAAAACAACCAATATCTACATTGGAATCTATGACAGCACAGGAAATCAGATTGACAAAAAATTATTCCTAGCCAAAGATGGATCTGGTGCCGGATCAATAAAACTAGACAGCACCTTACAATCGGGGACTTATTATCTGAAAGCGCTAACCAACTGGATGAAAAACTACAAGGAAGACGATTCTTATGTTCAAAAAATAGAGATTATCAATTCAAAAAAACTGAATAAAAAAACAGTAAATAAAGTTAAGTTTGATTTGCAATTCTTACCTGAAGGCGGACATTTTATTGCTAATGTTAAAAATACAATTGGTTTCAAATTTTTAAATGATAATGGAAAAGGAGATTATATAACTGGAAATATTTACGATCAAGAAGATAATATAATAAGTACTTTTAAAAGTAATATTCTTGGAATGGGAAAATTCTCATTGACTCCTTTACCCAATAAAACCTATTATGCAAAATTTGATTTAGGTGGTGGAAGTTTTGAAACTGTTAATCTTCCTACTGCAGAATCTAAAGGTGTTGCAATTAGTGTTAATAACCTAAGAAAAGATAAATTATTAGTTAGTTTACATACCAATAAAACTACTCTTCCTGATTTATCTTCTAATCAATTTAAATTATTAATTCACAGAGATGGATTGATCAAAACAATTGGTTTTACAATGAATCAATTAACACAAATAATTCCTATTCCTAAAGAAGAGTTATTAAGCGGTATTAACATAATTACATTGGTAGATCACGAAAATAGTCCAGTTTTAGAAAGACTTATTTTTAATAATGACTCTTTCACAAAAATGCCTTTAACTATAAGTCAAAAATCTGTAGATTTTGACTCAATTCATTATTCACTCAGAAGTATTCGAGCTCTAAAAAATAATGAAATTGCAAATTTGAGTATTTCTGTTTTACCAACTCAAACCAAAAGCTATGATAGCAATAACAACGTTATTTCATCATTTTTGATAAAGCCTTATGTGAAAGGGAACATTGAGAAACCCTATTTTTATTTTAAAGACTTTGGTTTGAAAGCAAAATATGATCTAGACATTTTATTACTCACTCAAGGTTGGAGTAAATATTCTTGGAAAGATGTACTTAAAGGACAGCAAACACCATTGTATGATTTTGAAAATGGGATTTCATTCAATGGTAGAATTAGCAGCAATTTAAAAAATGTGAAGTCTTTTGTTGTATATCCAACGAAATACAACGGAACTAAATTTATAGATGTTGACGAGAACGGTAAATTTAATATCAACAATTACTTTATTGAAAAAGGAGAAACTATCAGTTTCTCTGCTATGATGAAAAACAATAAGATGAGACGACCTATTGTAGGTTTAAGTCCTATAATTAAACTTGGGAAAGATAAATTAAAGTTTAATCAACTAAGTAAGAGTTTTGCTTCTTATTATTCAAACAAAAACAATATACCTCAAAATTTCATAACCAAGGGATTTGAAGAGTTAGATGAAGTCACTATTACGATTAAGAAAAAAGAAAGACTTACAGACCCACAATTTCCAAATGCTAAAATCACTCAAGTAACTGAAAATATTGCGAGAAGCTATCCTTTTATACTTGATTACATTGCAAACAATGGATTTGATGTTTTTGATGGTTCTGTTGCTACTGGAAATTCTCGTTTAGGAAGTGTCACTATCACGTCAAGAGGTAGAGGTAGTGCTACACCACCAGTATTATTTATTGATGATATTTTAATGCAAAACTTTGATATTCTTCAAACTTTGACAATGGATAAAGTAGAAAGAGTATTGATTGATCGATCTGGAATTGGACTAGGATTAAGTGGTGGAAATGCTTTTGGTGGTGTTATAAAAATTACAACCAGAAACACATCTTTGTTATCTCCTAACCTTTCAACTCCAGACATATTTAAAACAAAAGCTACTTATGGTTTTGAACCTGTAAAAGAGTTTTATGCTCCAAAATATCCATCATACAGAATTCAGTCGTTTAGAGATTACGGTATTATTCATTGGGAACCTAATGCAACAGTAAGTAACTTATCTGAATACAAGTTTAAAATAATAAATACAGAGTTAGAAGAAATATCTTTTTTTATCGAAGGTGTTAGTTCAGAAGGAAAACTTTTTTCACTGGTAATTCGAATGAACAACAAAGTATCGAAATAAAAAAGGGTATGAAAAATAGATTTTTCATACTTCTTTTCATGTTTTGTTCTTTGATTGGGTATTCTCAATCTCAAAAAAAAATTGAACAATCTTATATTGATTATTTTAATCTACCAAGAGAGTCTTTTTTTGTTCACACCAATAAAACAACCTATTTAACTGGAGAGAATTTATGGTTTAAAATCTATATTTTCGATAAGCTAAACAAACTACCATCTGTAAGTACTAAAAACATTCATGTTGGTTTATATGATAGTATCGGAAATCAAATCTCCAAAAAACTACTGTTAGGTAGAAATGGCGCTACAAATGGTTTTTTTGAAATTGATTCTACTTTGTTTCGGGCACATATTATCTAGAAGCAACTACAAACTGGATGAAGAATTTTAAAGAAGATGATTCTTTTGTTCAGAAAATTGAAATTATCAATCCTGAAAAATTAGCACAAGAAAAAAGTACTATTAACAAAAAAGAATATGACATTCAGTTCTTAACAGAAGGAGGAAGATTAATTTCTGATGTAAGAAGTTTTGTTGGAATAAAAGTACTTAATTATAAAGGCCGAGGAACTTCTGCTAAAGGTTATATTTTAAATGATAAAGGAGAAGAAGTTTCTGAGTTTAAAACCAACTTCTTAGGAATTGGAAAGTTTTCTTTTTTGCCAAAAAAAGGACAAAATTATACTGCTAGAATAACTTTAAGCAACTCAAAAGAAATTGCATTACCTCTGCCTAAAATAAATCTAGTTGGAATATCTATTTCTGTAAATAATTTAAGAGGTGATAAAACTTTTGTGTCGTTACAAACAAATCAAATAACTTTAGATAGATTATCTAATAATAACTACAAACTATTAATACATAAAAACGGTGCATCAAGATTAATTCCTATTTCTTTAGATGCGTTGTCAAAAACAATTACAATCAACAAAAAAGAACTCTCTTATGGTATTTATATAATAACATTGTTTGATGCTAATCAAAAACCAATTCTGGAGAGAATGTTTTTTAATTCTAAGCAAAACATACAAAAACAAGTCTCTTTGGAGGAAATTAAAATAGAAGGAGATTCAATTATTTATCAACTGAAACCAAAAGAATTGGATAAAAAAAACACTGTTCATTTAAGTGTTTCAGTTTTACCAACACAAACCAAAAGTTACAAACCAATACATAATATCATATCAGCATTTCACCTTAAACCTTACTTAAGAGGTAAAATTGAACAACCACAATATTATATTAATACTATAAATGACAAAAAGAGAGTTTTTGATTTAGACAATCTTCTTATCACTCAAGGTTGGAGCAAGTATGATTGGATCAATATTTTTCTTTCTCCACCTAAAGCACTTCACATTTTTGAGAATGGAATTACAATCAAGGGAAGGATTAATAGAGATTTAAAAAAAATAAAGTCATTTTTCTTATACCCTAGTGAATTAAACACAAGTAGATTTATTGATGTTTACAGTAATGGAGATTTTTATCTAAAGAATTTCTACCCTATAAAAGGTGAAGTTATAAAGTTTTCTTATTCGAATAGAAAAAACAAAATGAAAAACCCAAAGCTTGCATTAAGTTATGATAGACAACTAGGTGTGGATAGAGTAGACACCTCTAATTATAGAACCTTTACTTCATATTATGCAAACAAAAATATGTTTCAAGGAGGTTTTTTTGCTAAAAATACCGAAAAATTAGATGAGGTAGTTATAAAAGTAGATTTAGAAAGAAAAAAGAATACAATTTGCCTTTTAGAGGTAAGTTAACAAACGTTACAAAAGAGATTCTTGATGCTTATCCATCTCTTTCAGACTTCTTAAATTTCAATGGTTTTAGCTCGGTATATGATGCATACTCTGGAAAATATAATATTAAACCTAATGCAAGATCTGCTGGACCTCCAGTTTTTTATCTTGATGACGTCTTGATAAATCAAGCTGATATTTTATTAAGAAGAAGCATGTACGACTTTGAGGATGTATATGTTGATACTTCACCTTATGCAAATAATTTAGGTGTCTCAACGGGTGGTTTTGGATTTGTAAGTATTATAAAATTATATACTCGTAGAACTACTCTTTTCGAATACAGTCAATTAAGGTTCATGCAAAATTATTACAAGCTTAGGTATGGTTTTGAAACTAAAAAGAAATTTTATACACCTAAGATTACTTCTTACCAAAATCAATCTTTTAAAGACCTAGGAGTAATTCATTGGGAGCCAAATATTACACTGACAAAAGATTCGAATTTTAATATTAAAACAATCGATACTGGCTTAAAAGAAATTAGTTTTTATATTGAAGGTATGAGCAATGATGGAAAATTAATTTCTCAAGTAATTAAAATCAATAAATAAAAAAAGTCTCAATTTTATTGAGGCTTTTTAGTTATTCTTTGTCCAATTTCTTCTTATCGACCAATTTCATTTTACACACAGGACATTTTTCTTGTTTGTCGTAAGTCTTTCCTTTTTCGCAGTCCATCGGACACATATATTCAGTTTTTGCAACTTGCTCTTTCTTCTCTTTTGCTGCGTCTTTAGATGTACAAGAAGCAAATCCAATTGTAAGACATAGTAATAATATGGTTAAGTAATTTTTCATTTGTTATTATTTTTAGGTTTTTTATGATCTTTTACCACTTGTTCGTCACGATACTTACAACAAGGATCAATAGAATTGTATACCTCATTTTTTGCTTTTATATCTTTCGTATCATGACCTACAGCGGCTATGTTTTTTTGAATCGTTTTTTTATTTGTTTTTCTTTCATCTAGAATTAAAGATAATAGATGTGTCTTTACGTCCCAAATAGCAAACTTTACACCTTTTGTTTTCAAGGCTGCTTTTTCTATTCGTTTTTTACAAATGTAACAAACACCATCAACTTTAATGCTTAATTTGGCATTTTTATTTGGCTTTTGAGCTTCTGCTGCAAATGATGTAGCCAACATTAGTAAAACAATTACTATTTTTTTCATTTTTTATTTAATTTTAAATCGTAATCCTGCATAAAACATTCTACCAAAAACTGGAGCAAAAATAATAGTAGAATCAAATTCTGATCCAAACGGATTATCAATTGCTAAAATAGGATTTTCTTGTTGAACATTGGTTAAGTTTTCTCCGCCTAAATAAAACTCAAAACTGTTAGTAAACACTTTTGTCATTTGAAAATTCAGTAAACTATATCCATTTGCAAAATCTCCTAATTGATTAGATGACGAATTTATACTTGTATTTGGCAAACGTTGTTCTCCTAAAAAATTATAGGTTAGATCAAACTTCCATTGACTGCCATTTTCTTTTTCTGTTGTTTCATAGCCTAGGTTAGCAAAGAAACGATGATTAGAAATGAGAGGTTTTGTCAATCTACCTGAACTATAATCAACTTGAATATCATAGTATTTATAGGCAATTCTAGTTGTAAAGTTTTCTTGAAAATTATAATTAAGTTCTACTTGAAAACTATTCGCAAAACTTTCTCCAACTAAATTATAAAAAGATATTTCTCTAGGGTTTTCCCAATCAATAACTACTTGATTTTGAAAATGTGTTCTGTAGTAATCAAATGTGATATTTCCTTTTTGTTCAAACAAACGAAAACCTTGCAATAAAGAAACTCCGTAATTCCATGCAACTTCAGGATCTAAACCATAAATTCTTCCTCCTGCATTTTGTATGTTGATTTGTCTTGCACTTGCAAACAATTGCTGATTTTCAGCAAAAATATTAGCGCTTTTTCTTCCTTGACCTACAGAAAATCGTAATGCAGATTTTACCCAAGGAACATATCTTACATGCAATCTTGGTGTTACAAAAGTTCCCAATAAGTTATGTGTATCAACTCTTAATCCTGCTTGAAGACTAAAGGTTTCTAAATCATCATAAGAATATTCAAAAAAAGCACCTCCTGAAGTTTCATCTCTTAGAAAATCATTTGTATTTACAAGTTCCTCATACGAATCGTGTGTAAAACTAAATCCTGTTGTGAATTTATTTCTTGTATCTCCAATAATGGAACTAAATAACAAGTTAGAATATATACTATTGTGCTGTATATCATAATTTTGCAATCCAAAATAAGAATCTTGATTGTGCGCACTGTAGGCTAACTGAAAACCAAAACTTTGGTAAGGCAATTCTGGAAATACATACCCTATTTTAGCAGAAACATCCAACCGTTCGGTATCAATTTCACTCCCCCAAACAGAATTTTCGCCTTTATGAATATCAGGATCAAAAGCAACTTCTCCAGTTTGTTTGTTGTCTGACATGTATCGAAGATTGATAAAACTAACCCAACCTTTTTCTGGGTTCAGATACTGCCAACGATTCATTACATTAATTTGATTCATTAATGGATTATCTAAAAAGCCATCATCATTTCTATCATTTTTTTGACTTCTTAAATTACCATGAACGTACAAACCTGTTTGCCATTTTTCTGAAACTTTATGATTAAAATGCGTGTTGATCTCTAACCTTCCAGATAAGTTTGCGTAAGAATTTAAGAAGAATCTATTGTCTGTAAAAGGCTTAACCAATTCTGTATTGATTTGTCCAGAAATACTTTCAAAACCATTGATAACACTTCCTGCACCTTTAGTTATCTGAATACTTTCAATCCAAGTTCCTGGAGTAAACGTCATTCCAAAAACCTGAGAAGCTCCTCTAATAGATGGAATATTTTCTTGTGTTATTTGCAAATAAGGACTTTTCAATCCCAACATTTGAATTTGTTTCGTTCCGGTTAAAGCATCCGAAAAATGAACATCAATAGACGGATTTGTTTCAAAACTTTCTGCCAGATTACAACAAGCAGCCTTTAATAATTCTGCACTATTAACTGTAAACACATTGGTCGTTTGTAAAAACGATTTTTGAGTAGCTTGTTTTTTACTCACAATTTTAATTTCGTCTAACTCATTACTTTCTGTAAGGTAATGTCGAATTCTTTGTAAGCTATTGATAGTTATTGTATCTGTTTTAAAACCAACATAACTAATGACTAATTTCTTATAACTAGATTGATAAGGAATTGAGAATAGTCCTTTATCATTAGTTGTTGTTCCAACTTTTGTGTTGAGCCAATAGATTGAAACTCCTTCTAAAGGCACACTTTTTTTATCCAAAATTTCTCCTTCCAACTTTTGTTGGGCTAGTAGGATTATTGGAAATAGTATTAATATACTTAAGATTATTTTTTTCACTTTTTTTAATTCAAAATTAAACACACTGGTTTTCATCTTTAAAAGATGGATATATAAGAGTGTTTAAAAATCAAATTAAGAAAGTCTCGAATAAGACTTGAAAGTCTTTAGACGTATAAGGTGGTGATTTGTCTTTTGGAAATTTGTATTCTTTTTCTAATTGAGAATACAATTCTATGAAAGACTCAACAATAGAGGGTACGAAAACAATATCAAAAAATTGAAAATCCAATTGTTTGGTAAAGGCACTCAAATCAGACTCGAACAACTGAGTTGATTCTGTACAGCAATTGCTTTTAATTTGAGTTTTGGATTCACAATCGTCTTGAGAAACTTCCATTCCACAAGATTCAGCTTCCCCAAAATAAGAAACGTCAACTAAAAAACTTCCGCAAAAATGAGAAGTGACTGCATAAGTATTTGAAGCTACCAAAAAAAGGATAGCTAAGAAGAATGCTTTAATTTTTAGTAAAATTTGTTTCACGTTACAAAATTACAAATCTAAAATGAAAAAAAATGTTAATGCTATCGTAACCTTTTCTGATAATAGAAAGCAGGAATTAATAGAAACAAGAATAAAGGATGAATTAAAAATCTCCTCACATAAAAAGGGAATAAGTAACCGTTCTTAAACTCAGTAATTACAAAAAACATCAAAACAACACTTAATATCAAAAAAGCTAAACCAAAAAACTTTATTGAGAATTTTAAATATGTTTTTTTCTGAAATAAAACCCAAATGATTGCTAAAGAAATCAAAGTATTTAGGGTATATCTATACAAAATATTTACAAAAAATTTAAATGTATCAATCTCCGGAATTTTAGTGTATAAGTAATCATTTTTAAAATATACTATTAAGGGATCGTAAAATAAATCATCTTGAAAAGCTCTTATTAAAACTAAAAGAATGATGAGAACACAAACAGCTAGTATGTTTAAAAACTTTCTCATGCTTTATAGTCAGAGTATTTTTGTACCCACAACATCCATAATAGAAATGTAGCTCCATAAATAGTGGCAGGAAAAACTAAATTATGAAGAAATTCTTGAGCCTCAGGAAACCTGTTTAAAAGAATAGTCAATAAAGCTATTCTCGATACATTAATCAAATAAATAAAAATACTACCAAGCAATCCAAAAATAATTGTTGCTTTAATTGATCCTTTAAAAGCTATTATAAAAGCTAAAAACAAAATAATAATACTGATAGAATTACAACCTTCTATCACTTGTGCTGTGTAAATTTTATTGAAAATAATCTTTACAGAAAGCTCTTTTTCATGCTGAATTGCATTTGATGTGTAACCAAAAGTATTTAATAAATCAACTGTTTGGTTGGCAACAGCCACTGTTAATCCATCACATTTAAAAAAATCTTCTTTAACTTGACTTTTTTGTAAGTATGTTGAGTAGATTACGAATAATAAAAAGTAACTCGCAAA
Source organism: Flavobacteriaceae bacterium (assembly GCA_965660845.1). Taxonomy (GTDB): domain Bacteria; phylum Bacteroidota; class Bacteroidia; order Flavobacteriales; family Flavobacteriaceae; genus Polaribacter. The sequence continues at coordinate 436,300 of CBFIBH010000001.1, read as the reverse complement.
AAATTTGACCAGAAAAAGAACAACTTTTCTTTGTTTTTTCACCGAAGAATTTGGTTTATTTTTGCATCTAAAATAGATAAAAAAGGTGAATGTAGATATATTAAAAAATACCGTTTCAAATATCATAGAAAGTAATATTTCATTGGAATCGAAACTTCAAAAAATTTGTGATCAATTAGAAAATGAAATACACAATTACGATTGGGTAGGTTTTTATTTTAAAAATGGTGACAAAAACGAATTAAAGTTAGCGCAATTTACAGGTGAGCCCACAGAGCACACTATTATTCCTTTTGGTAAAGGAATTTGTGGTCAGGTAGCTGTTAGCAATGAGAATTTTATAGTTCAAGATGTTTCAGAACAAGACAATTATATTTCTTGTGGATGGAAAGTAAAATCAGAAATTGTAATTCCAATTTTCGTAAACGGAGAAAATATTGGTCAAATAGATATTGACTCTCATACTGTAAATCCTTTTACGAAAGAAGATGAAGAATTATTAGAGTTTGTTTGCTCTAAAGTGTCAGAAATTTTGGAATACTAGATATTCATTCGTAACTTTACAATTCAATTTTCTCACTTATGAAAAGAACATCCCCCAACAATGGTTCTTTTCTAATAACATTGTTATCAATGTTAAAAAAGAAAAGAATCAAGAAAAAATCACCAAGAGATTACAATACTCTGGTTCAAGATTTTGAGAATGAAATGGTGTCTGAATAGACACCATTTTTTTATTTTATTACTCTCTATAATCCTTGTTTTCAATTGCGACTTTTAGTAGTTTTGTTTGCTTATTAATTATAACTATAATGAGCAACTCCAAACCAATGAAATCAGCCTTGATTTCAGTATTTCACAAAGATGGGCTAGAACCTATTGTAAAACAACTTGACCAATTAGGTATCACTATTTATTCTACTGGTGGTACAGAAAAGTTTATTGATGATTTAGGAATTGATGTTGTTCCTGTAGAAGATGTAACATCTTATCCATCAATTTTAGGAGGTAGAGTAAAAACATTACATCCAAAGGTTTTTGGTGGAATATTAAACAGGCAAGACCATGATGGTGATGTTACTGAATTAGAAGAATATCAAATTCCACAAATTGATTTGGTTATAGTTGATTTATATCCTTTTGAAAAAACCGTAGCTTCTGGTGCATCAGAACAAGATATTATTGAAAAAATTGATATTGGTGGAATTTCATTAATAAGAGCAGCAGCAAAAAACTTTAAAGACACTGTGATAGTATCATCTATGGATCAATACAACGATTTTTTAGATGTATTAAAAGAGAACAAAGGAGAAACTTCTTTAGTTGAAAGAAAGAAATTAGCAGCAAAAGCATTTCAAATTTCGTCACATTACGATACAGCTATTTTTAATTATTTCAATAATCATGAAGAACCTGTTTTAAAAATCAGTGAACCAAATGGACAAGTTTTAAGGTATGGAGAGAATCCACATCAAAAAGGTTTTTTCTTTGGAGATTTAGAAGCAATGTTTGATAAGTTACATGGAAAAGAATTAAGTTACAACAACCTCTTAGATGTTGACGCTGCTGTAAATTTAATGAACGAATTTATTGGTGAAGCGCCAACATTTGCTATTTTAAAACACAACAATGCTTGTGGTTTTGCTCAAAGAGAAACAGTAAAAAAAGCATATGTTGATGCTCTAGCAGGTGATCCTGTTTCCGCTTTTGGTGGGATTTTAATTTCTAATACAGAGATTGACAAAGAAACTGCAGAAGAAATTCATAAACTTTTTTGTGAGGTTGTAATTGCTCCTTCATATCATGAGGATGCATTATCAATTTTAAAAGGAAAAAAGAATCGAATTATATTAATTCAAAAAGAGGTGGAACTTTCAAAAACCACCATTAGAACTTGTTTAAATGGTGCTTTAGTTCAAGAAAGAGATTCTATAACAGATAATCTAGAAAATCTTTCTTATGCCACTAACAATAAACCTTCTCAAAATGAGTTAGATGATTTATTGTTTGCCTCTAAAATTTGCAAACACACCAAGTCAAATACAATCGTTTTAGTAAAAAATAAACAATTGTGTTCTAGTGGGACAGGACAAACTAGTAGAGTTGATGCACTAAAACAAGCAATTGAAAAAGCAACTAATTTTGAATTTGATTTAGAAGGTGCTGTAATGGCTAGTGATGCGTTTTTTCCATTTCCAGATTGTGTAGAAATTGCTTCTAAAGCAGGAATTAAGAGTGTGATTCAACCTGGTGGTTCAATTAAAGATCAATTAAGCATTGATTTTTGTAACGAAAACAACTTGTCCATGGTAATGACAGGAACTAGGCATTTTAAACATTAACATTTAATAAATAACTTAGGTATTTTTACTAAGTTTGTAAAATTTTAATTACTTTAAAACTTTAGTCTTTTTATGGGTTTCTTCGATTTTATGACGGAAGACATTGCCATTGATTTAGGAACGGCAAATACATTAATTATTCACAATGGAAAAGTTGTGATAGATAGTCCGTCAATAGTTGCTAGAAATAGAATGAGTGGTAAAATAATTGCCACAGGAAAAGAAGCGAACCTCATGCAAGGTAAAACGCATGAAAACATAAAAACGATTCGTCCTTTAAAAGATGGAGTTATTGCAGATTTTCAAGCATCGGAAGAAATGATTAAGGAATTTGTAAAGAAAATTCCAGCTATAAAAAAGAAACTCTTCCCTCCTGCTCTTCGAATGGTTATCTGTATCCCTTCAGGTATCACAGAAGTTGAAAAGCGAGCAGTACAAGACTCTGCCAGACATATGAATGCCAAAGAAATCTATCTAATCTATGAACCAATGGCAGCTGCAATTGGTGTTGGAATAGATATTATGGAGCCAAAAGGAAATATGATTATTGACATAGGTGGTGGTACTACTGAAATTGCAGTAATTGCTTTAGCAGGAATTGTATGTGATCAATCTGTGAAAGTTGCTGGTGATTTATTTACTAGTGATATAATGTATTACATGAGAACACAACATAATTTGTATGTTGGAGAAACAACTGCTGAAAAAGTAAAAATTCAAATTGGTTCTGCAACTGAAGACTTAGACAATCCACCAGAAGATATGTTAGTTCAAGGTAGAGATCTTCTAAGTGGAAAACCAAAACAAGTACAAGTTTCTTTTAGAGAAATTGCAAAAGCTTTAGATAAATCTATTCTTCGAATCGAGGATGCCGTTATGGAGACTTTATCAAAAACACCACCAGAATTAGCAGCAGATATTTACAATACAGGAATTTATCTTGCAGGTGGAGGCTCTATGCTTAGAGGATTGGACAAACGTTTGTCTAGAAAAACTGATTTACCTGTTTATGTTGCTGAAGACCCATTGAGAGCTGTTGTTAGAGGAACTGGAATCGCTTTAAAAGAATTAGATAAATACAAAAGCGTATTAATGAAATAATTAGAACCTAATACTTAATGCAATTACTTAGCTATTTTTTAAGAAAGTATCGCTTTTTCCTTTTCTTTTTACTTCTTGAATCTGTTGCGTTTTATCTAATTATTCAAAATCATAGTTTTCATAAAAGTAAATTTGTAACATCTGCAAATTCTATTACTGGAGGGTTTTACCAAAAAACCACGGATATAAAAGACTACTTTTCTCTAGAGGAGGAAAATCTAGAATTAATTCAAGAGAATTTAAAACTTAAACAACAAGTTGAAAACTTAAGAAAGAATTTAAAACCTGATTCCACATTAATTCCATTTTTTGAAAAGTCAGAGTTTATTTTTAAAACATCTAGAATTATAAAAAATTCATACAACGATAATTATAATTTTTTGCTTATCAATAGTGGCACGAATGACAGCATCAAATCAGAAATGGCTGTCGTAAACGGAAAAGGAATCATTGGTGTTACAGAAAAAAGTTCTAAAAATTATACTAGGATACAATCCATTTTGAACCTTGAAACTAAAATAAATGCGAAACTAAAGAACAGTGATTATTATGGATCTTTAACATGGAATGGTATTGATTATAATATTGTTCAGCTTATTGACGTTGAAAGACAGGCTCCTGTTACTATTGGTGATACAATAATTACAGGAAGTAGATCTGCAATTTTTCCAGAAGGAATTCCTATTGGGACAGTTATTAAATCAAGTCAAAGTTCTACGATTACAAGTTCTATCGATATAAAATTATTCAATGATATGAGTAATCTTAGAAACGTATATATAATTAGTAACAATCATAGAGATGAAATAACAAAACTAGAAGCTGAGAATGAATAGATTTCCTCTAATATTAAGTCTAATATTTATTTTGTTGTTACAAATATTTGTTTGCAACAACATAGACTTTTTTGGCTTTGTCAATCCATACATATATGTTGCTTTTGTGTTTTTATTTCCTTTAACTAAGAATAGATTCATTACTCTTTTTACTGCCTTTATATATGGTTTAACAATTGATTTTTTTTCTGATACTGGAGCGATTCATGCTTTCTCGTTAGTACTTATTTGCTTTGTAAGACTTTTCTTTTTAAGGCTATTTTTTAGAAAAAACGATTTTGATTTTTTACTATTTCAATTAAATCAAGAATCTTTTGGCAAGGTGTTCAGTTATGTTATTACTTTAACGTTTATGCATCATCTAGTAATGTTTGTCATGGCTAATTTTAGCTTACAAAATTTTACTGAAGTCTTAAATCATTCAATATATTCAACTGCATTTACAGTAACACTATATTTTTTAGGTTCGTTTTTATTTAATAGAAAAACAATATCATCATAAAGTGAAAAGAAGTCTGCTTTTATTTTTTCTTATAACTACTGTTGGGGTTACTTTCATTGCAAGATTATTTTATCTTCAAGTAGTAAAGGGCGAAGATTATGATCCTACAAACAATGCAGAAGTTAAAGTTGTTTTTGATTATCCAGAAAGAGGTTTTATTTATGATAGAAATGGAAAGTTATTGGTGGCAAACCAGCTTTCCTATGATGTGATGGTTACTCCAAACCAAATAAAAAATTTAGATACACTCGAACTTTGTAAATTATTGAAGATTGACAAGGAAGATTTTGATAAAAGACTTAGTAGAGCAGAAAGGTATGCTTCATATTTACCATCTCCTTTCTTAAAGCAACTTGCTAAAGAAGATTTTGCTTTTTTTCAAGAAAAACTTCACAAGTTTAAGGGTTTTTATATCCAAAAAAGAGTCATTAGGGAATATCCAATTAAATCTGCAGCAAATGTTTTAGGTTATATTGGAGAAGTAAATCCTGATGTTGCAAGAAATGACCCATATTATCAAGCAGGAGAATTGCAAGGAAAAAAAGGAGTAGAAAAGGAATATGAAAAAGTCTTAAGAGGAACAAAAGGAAAAAAATACTTCACAAGAGACAGGCTTAATAAAATAACCGGATCTTATAGAAACGGAGAAATTGACACCTTAGCTAAATCAGGAAAAGATTTAACCCTAACTATCGATTCAGATTTGCAACAATATGCAGAATATTTAATGAAAGGAAAACGTGGTGGTTTGGTTGCTATCGAACCAGCTACAGGAGAAATTTTATCATTAGTAACAGCTCCTAATTATGATCCTAATATGATGGTAGGCAGAAAACGTTCTTCAAACTCTGTCATGCTTTTTGGAGATACGATTAATATGCCAACTTTTGATAGAGGCTTACAAGCAAGTTATGCTCCTGGTTCACCATTTAAGCTTATAAATGCATTAATTGGTTTGCAAGAAGGTGTTATAAATCCTCAGTCTTCTTTTTCGTGCTTCGGAAGCTACAGATACGGAAACAGAAAGAACGAAACCATGAAATGTCATTGTGATATATATAGCAATAACATACAATTACATAGAGCAATTTCTAAGTCATGTAATAGTTACTTTGCAAATACTTATAAGAGAATTGTAGAAAAAAACAATGATGCGTCAAAAGGGCTTACAAATTGGAGTAATCATGTAAAAAGCTTTGGTTTGGGTAACTTTTTAGGTTATGACTTGCCCGATGGAAGAAGAGGTTTAATACCAAATGGTGATTATTATGATAGAAGATATAGATACAGTTGGAATGCTTCAACTAATATTTCTAACTCAATTGGTCAAGGTGAGATTTTAACAACACCAATTCAGCTTGCTAATGTAACTGCAGCCATTGCAAATAGAGGTTTTTTCTACACACCTCATATTGTTAAATATATTGGAAAAGATGAAAATTCAAATCCAAAATTCACCACTAAAAAAACAACAACGATTGATCCTAAATATTTTGAACCAGTTATCAATGGAATGAGAGAAGTATTTAAGTCTGGTACTGCTAGTTGGACAAATATAAAGGACATTGAAATCGTTGGAAAAACTGGTACAGTTGAAAATTTTATAATTCGAGATGGAAAAAAAATTCAACTTCCAGATCATTCCATTTTAATTGCTTTTGCCCCAAAAGATAATCCCAAAATAGCCATAGCTACTTTTATAGAAAATGGAAGTTATGGGTCTACAATTGCTGCTCCTATTACTAGTTTAATGATTGAAGAATACTTAAAAGGAAAAGTAAAAAGAAAATGGATTGAAGACAGAATGGTAGAAAAAAATTTGTATCCTATTTATGACATTATACATTTAAATCCAGAAGAAATTGAGGCAGGAAAAAACTAATATTTTTTTTGGAATAGACTGGTTAATTGTAATTCTCTATGCTGCTTTAGTTGGATTTGGTTGGATAAATATTTATGCAGCTTCTTATACCAATGAAGATATCTCTATAATAAATATGTCTACCAAATACGGAAAACAATTACTTTGGATTCTCTTGAGTATTCCTTTAATAATCTTTACACTATTTTTTTCATCAAAATTTATTGAAAAATACTCAAGCTTTTTTTATTTATTTTCTCTTTTAACTCTAGTTGGTTTATTCTTTTTTGGAAAAGAAATTAATGGAGCTAAGTCATGGTATGACTTTGGAGTAATGAGTTTACAACCCTCTGAATTTGTAAAAATATTTACTGCCCTAGCACTAGCTAAACTATTAAGCGATAGAAAATATAATTTAGATTTAATTAAAAATCAAATCAAAGCTTTTATCGTAATTTTTACTCCAGCTGTATTAATTGGGATTTACGATCCAGGAACTGCAATTATTTTTCTTTCCTTCTTTTTTGTACTAAACAGAGAAGGACTTACTTTAAAATATATCTTCTTTGGAGTTATTTCTATTTTATTATTTCTATTAACCATTCTTTTTGGAGTTCTAAATTTAGTGATAGCTACTTATACATTTATTACTCTATTAGTTATTTATATAGCATACAAGAACAGACGATTTTTAAGATTTAATATTTTAAAAGTTTTTGCAATGTACATTCTTTGTGGACTATTTATTGTTAGTGTTGATTTCTCATATAAGAATGTTTTAAAGCAACACCACAGAGATCGTTTTGAAATTTTATTAGGACAAAAAAAAGACATTAAAAAAATTGGATATAATACCAATCAATCATTACAAACAATAAGCTCTGGAAGGCTGTATGGTAAAGGTTTTTTGAAAGGTGATAAGACTAAAGGTAAATTTGTACCCGAACAGCACACTGATTATATTTTTAGTGTGGTTGGAGAAGAATGGGGATTCATAGGGAGCTCATTAGTCATTATTATTTATATGTCACTTCTTTTCAGAATACTATATTTAGCAGAAACACATACAAACAAATTTGGAAGAATTTATGGTTACGGAATTGCATCAATTCTATTTTTTCATTTAATTGTAAATGTAGGAATGGTTATAGGTCTACTCCCTACGATAGGAATTCCTCTTCCCTTTTTTAGCTATGGAGGTTCATCATTATGGGCTTTTACTTTACTCCTTTTTGTATTTATAAAATTAGACGCAAATAAAAGCTACGATTTGTAAAAAAGAAAAACGCTCTGAAAATTTCAGAGCGTTTTTAATATTATTTTATAAAGCAGTATACTATAAAGCAGCTACTTGTTTAGACAATTTAGATTTTAAATTAGCAGCTTTGTTTTTATGAATAATATTATTCTTAGCTAACTTATCTATCATAGAGACGACTTTAACTAACATAGTTTCTGCTTCTTTCTTATCAGTACTGTTACGTAAATCTCTTACAGCATTTCTAGTAGTTTTATGCTGATATTTATTACGTAAACGCTTTGCTTCGTTACTTCTAATTCTTTTTAATGCTGACTTATGATTTGCCATTACTTTTTATTTAGTTTAAAACTTTGTAGTCCGTACGGGAATCGAACCCGTGTTACCAGGATGAAAACCTGGCGTCCTAACCCCTAGACGAACGGACCAGTTACAAATAGAGAAAATAATTCTTTCTTTGCGGATGCAAATATACAACGTTTATATATTTTCGCAATATTTTTTTAAGAAAATTAATATGCCTTAGCAAATAAGACTTTTCTTGCAGATGGTTTGCCTGAAAAAACACAAATTCCTTCTTCTAAAATAGCATCATTAGGAACACAACGTATCGTTGCTTTTGTAGCATTCTTAATTTTTTCCTCTGTTTCTTCAGTTCCGTCCCAATGTGCTAAGACAAACCCTCCTTTATTTTCTATTACATCCTTAAATTCCTGAAAGTTTGAAACTTCTGTTGTATGATTTTTTCTGTGGTCAACTGCTTTTGTGAATAGGTTTTCTTGAATTTCATTCAACAAATTAGCAATCGAATCAACAACAATATCTTGAGAAATTGTTTGCTTTTCTAAAGTATCTCTTCTTGCAACTTCTACTGTTCCGTTTTGCAGATCTCTATTACCTACTGCAATTCTAACTGGAACTCCTTTTAATTCATATTCTGCAAATTTAGCTCCTGGACGTAATGTGTCTCTGTCATCAAATTTTACGGATATACCTTTTGCTTTTAAATCGTCTACAATAGGTTTCATTTTCTCTGAAATTGTTTGTAGCTGATCTTCTCCTTTGTAAATTGGAACAATAACTACTTGTATTGGCGCTAATTTAGGAGGTAACACAAGACCATAATCGTCTGAATGTGTCATAATTAATCCACCGATTAACCTAGTAGAAACACCCCAAGAAGTTGCCCAGACGTATTCTTGTTTTCCTTCTTTTGATGTAAATTTTACGTCAAAAGCATTTGCAAAGTTTTGACCTAAAAAATGTGATGTTCCAGCTTGTAAAGCTTTTCCATCTTGCATTAAGGCTTCAATTGTATAAGTTTCCTCAGCACCTGCAAATCTTTCACTCTCAGATTTTGTTCCTTTAACTACTGGCATAGCCATGTAATCTTGAGCAAATTCAGCGTATAAATCTTGTATTAATTTTGACTCTTTTAGAGCTTCTTGTTTGGTAGCGTGGGCAGTATGACCTTCTTGCCATAAAAATTCGGCAGTTCTTAAAAACAATCGAGTTCTCATTTCCCATCGAACCACATTAGCCCATTGATTTATTAATAATGGTAAATCTCTGTAAGATTGAATCCATCCTTTGTATGTATTCCAAATAATAGCTTCTGATGTTGGCCTAACAACTAATTCTTCTTCTAGTTTGGCTTCAGGATCTACTCGTAATTTACCTTCATTATCAGGATCGTTTTGAAGTCTGTAATGAGTTACGACAGCACATTCTTTTGCAAACCCTTCTGCATTTTTTTCTTCAGCTTCAAATAAACTTTTAGGAACAAATAATGGAAAATATGCATTTTGATGCCCTGTTTCTTTAAACATTTTATCCAACTGTCCTTGCATTTTTTCCCAAATAGCAAATCCGTATGGCTTTATCACCATACAACCTCTAACAGCGGAATTTTCTGCAAGATCAGCTCTCAAAATCAATTCGTTATACCATTTTGAATAATCTTCCGATCTTTTTGTTAGCTTCTTACTCATATTAAAAAGTTTGGCACAAATATTGTGATTTAATCAATGAAATCGAATACAATGTGTCATAAATTAGCGCAAAACTAAGTTAAATTAGTCATAGGCTAAATATAGTTTTACTTTTTTTCACTCATTGCTATTGTTTAATCTTAAAATTACTCATCATGATAAAACGTTCACCACTTTCAGAAATAAATAAAATGAGTTTTTTTCTTGTTTTTGTATTTGCATTAAGTTCTTGTACGATTTATCAAAATATACCAGATGATGATGGGATTTATTCAAATAACAGGAAACAATCTAAAGTAGTTGTAGTTGAAAGAAACGTAAATACTAATGATGTTGTAACAAGAAACTCGGGCACAAAAATAGTTTCTAATGGAAAATACGTTTCAAATAACAATGTGTTTTCACAAGAACTTGAGCGATTTGATAGAATAAATGGTACGGATATTTTAACTGATATTGAGTATTACAGTTCTAACGATACAATCTACCAAGAAGAAGATAACAACTACACACCTAGAAGTTGGGGTCAAAACAATGACAATGTTACAGTTAACATCAACATGGTTCCAAATAATTTTGGCTGGGGATTTTGGGATCCTTGGGCTTTTGGTCCTGGTTGGGGCTGGAACAATTGGGGATGGAATAGATGGGGCTCAAGATGGGGCTGGAATAACTGGGGTGTCGGATTTGGACCTGGTTGGGGTTATGCTGGAAATTGGGGCTGGAATAATTGGGGTTTTAGGAATAGATTTTTCTGGGGAGGAAATCAATTTGGATTTGGTAATAATGGTATAAACCAGTTTAGATATGGACGAAGAGTTGCTTATAATGGAAGTAATAGAAGAGGTTTAAACAATACTAATTTTACTGCTAGAAATAGAAGAGGAAATTCAAACATAAATTTCAATAACAGGAGTAGAACAAGAAATAGCTCTATCAGAAGTAATATTAGAAATGATAGACGTAGATCAATAAATAATTCTAGTAGAAAATCAAATAATAGATCTATTAGATCTAACTCAAGAAACAATAGACCTACAGTTAATAGAAATTCAAGGAGTTCATCTAGAGCATCTTCAAGAGGTGCATCAAGAAGCTCCTCAAGAAGTTCCTCAAGAGGATCGTCTAGAGGGTCTTCAAAAGGAGGAAGAAGAGGTTAAATTGATACTAAATATAAAAATTCATGAAAAAATTATTATCCCTAAGTATTTTACTCATAGTTATTCAATTTGCTAATTCTCAAGCTTTAGGATATTCTGATCTTGCACAATTATTCTCTAGAGATGACTTTAACGGTAGTGCAAGATTTAAAGCATTAAGTGGTGCATTTGGTGCCCTAGGTGGAGACATTGGATCTATGGTTGTTAATCCAGCGGGGCTTTCAGTTTTTAGAAGTAACAAAGCTATAGCAACTTTACAATCTAGGAGTACTGACATTAATACGATTTATTATGGCACATCACGAGTTAATCAAGACGAATTTTTTAATATTTCTCAAGCAGGCGCTGTTTTAGTTTTTGATGATTTACATTCTACTGAATGGAGCAAGATTGCTTTAGGATTTAACTACAGAATAAGAGCGGATTTAGATGATACTTTTCTATCAGAGGGTAATAGTGGCTTTGCAACATTTACAGATTTCCCTCTAGATAACAATACAACTCCGTTAGTTTATGATGTTGCAGAAAACCAACGTTTTACCAATTTTTTTACAGGTGAGATAACAGAATTCAATATAGGATTTTCTGCTATTCACAGAGATAAACTACATCTTGGAATGGCAATTAATCTAGTCGGTTTAAATTTTGCTCAACAATCTATTTTGAGAGAAACTAATAATGATGGTAATGGAAATGTTTTAGACGCTAGATTCTATCAAGAAAATTTCACTACTGGAAATGGATTCTCATTTGCTGCAGGTGTGATTTATAAACCAACACAATCTTTACGATTTGGACTAAGTTACCAAAGTCCAACATGGTTTTCAGAAATTATTGAAGATACCAATATTACAAATAATGATGGATATTTTGGTGATACTGAGATTAGGGTGAGTAATGATAACATAATTTACGATAATACAGTAGGAACCTTACCATTTCAATCACTTCTTTATAGACTGAGAACTCCATCTCGAGTTACTTTAAGTTCTGCTGTAGTTTTTGGAAAGCTTGGACTAATTAGTTTAGATTATTCTTCAAGAAACTTCCAAAATATGAATCTGTCTGGTGATAATTTTATTGAGGAGAATCAATTTTTTAGTACTGGCTTAAGAAGAACTAACAATCTAAACATTGGAACAGAATGGAGGTTTAGTAGACTAAGCTTACGAGCTGGTTATAGATATCAAGAAAGTCCAGATATTAATGCAATAGATTCAGACAATTTACAATCTTACTCATATGGTATTGGATACAATTTTGGAGCTTTTAAATTAGATCTATCTTATTCTGATAGCAACAATACTGGAATTTATAATTTCTATCCTCAATTTCCACAGGTAGATGCAGCAGAATTACAAATTGATAATAGAATTGTTACTGCTTCTCTAGTTTTCAATCTGTAAACTAGTTGTTTTTAGGCTTATTATATTTTATAGCTCTCTTTTTTTGGCGTAATTTTGCAACTCTAAATAAAAGACGCTATGCAGGATATCACTGTAGAAATTCAATCAACAAATTCAGACTCAATTATCAAGTTTGTTTCTAATAAGATTCTTATAAATGGAGGAAGTTATGAGTTCAATAATATTGATGAAGCTAAAAACTCACCTCTTGCTCAACAACTTTTTTACTTACCTTTTGTAAAGAAAGTTTTTATCACAGCAAATTTTATAGCCATTCAACGATTTGATATTGTTGAGTGGAAAGATGTTCAAGATGAAGTAAAAGATCAAATTGAAAATTATTTACAATCAAATAACGAGGTCGTTAAAGAGGTTGTCAAGAAAAAAGAAGCTGTTGAAGTGTATGCAGAAGTAACTCCAAATCCTGCAGTTATGAAGTTTGGCACAAACAAAGCACTTACAAATACAGATGTTGAATATAAAAATATTGATGAGGCAAGCAACTCATCTCCTATCGCTGTTGCTTTATTCAACTTTCCGTTTGTAAAGCAAGTATTCATATCTCAAAATTACATCTCTATTACCAAATATGAAATGGTGGAATGGAATGATGTTTACACAGAAATCAGAAACTTCATAAGAGATTATCTTCAAGAAAACAAAACTATTATTCAAGAGTTACCTAAAAATAATACTAATTCTGCAAAAGAACAAGTTATTTTAGAAACTCAAGATTTAGAAGGAACACCAGCTAAAATTGTTGATATTTTAGATGAGTATATTCGACCTGCTGTTGCATCAGATGGAGGAAATATAGCTTTCAAGTCATACAATGAAGATAGCAAAGTTGTAAGTGTAATTTTACAAGGCGCTTGTAGTGGCTGTCCATCATCAACAGCTACCCTAAAAAACGGAATTGAAACAATGTTAAAAGAAATGCTTCCAAATCAAATTAATGAAGTGGTAGCTATTAATGGATAAGATGTCGAAAACAGTTAAGCCATATAAAGATTCTAACGCTGGAAAAAAAGAACAGGTTACAACTATGTTCAATGCTATTTCCAAAAATTACGATGGATTAAACAGAGTAATAAGTTTGGGCATAGATGTTAGTTGGAGAAAAAAAGTAGTGAAACTTGTTGGGGAGAAAAATCCTAAAACTATTTTAGACATCGCAACTGGAACGGGAGATTTGGCAATAATGATGAACAAATTGAATCCTGAAAGAATTGTAGGTTTAGATATTTCTGAAGGAATGTTAGAAGTTGGAAAGCAAAAAGTAGCTAAAGAAAACCTTAATGAAACTATAGAAATGATTGTTGGGGATTCTGAAAATATGCCATTCGAAGACAATTCATTTGATGCCATTACTGTATCTTTTGGAGTACGTAATTTTGCAAATCTCGACAAAGGACTTAAAGAAATAAGAAGAGTTTTAAAACCAGAAGGTATTTTTGTAATTCTAGAAACATCAAATCCAACTAAATTTCCTTTCAAACAAGGTTATAAATTTTACACCTCTTTTATTTTACCTATCATTGGAAAAATCTTTTCAAAAGATAAAGTTGCTTATTCTTATCTATCTGAATCTGCAAATAGTTTTCCTTTTGGTGAAGAATTTGACAATATTTTGAAAAAAAATGGGTTTATACATACAAGTTTTAAACCTGTTACATTTGGAGCATCAACAATTTATGTAGCCTCAAAATAAATTTAATGAAAAAAATTCTTTTTTTACTTCTGTTTTCGGTTGTATTTCAAGCCTACTCTCAAAGATTTAGAGTAGATAATATTCCAACTTTTGATGAAAAAAGAATCCATTATGGTTTCTATTTGGGATTAAACTTTAGCGATTTCAAAATTGATTACATACCTAGTGGTTTTCCTGAGGCAAGTGTAACTGTTGAACCAACAGCTGGTTTTAATGTTGGTCTAATTGCAGATTTACGATTACATAAAAATATCAACTTACGTTTTGAACCGGGTTTAGCAAGTAACTCTAAAAACATCTACTTCAATCATTTACAAACTCCTAGAGATAGTGTTCGTGAAATAGGAACAACCTATATGCATTTGCCTTTGGTTTTAAAATTTAGTACTAATCGATGGAACAATATCAGACCTTATGTTTTAGCAGGTGTTTCATACGACCATAATTTTTCTAGCAATGAAAGTAATTCTGATGATAATTTTAGTGGTGAATTCAGAATGAAAACAAGTAATTGGATGTATGAAGTTGGTGTAGGAATTGATATTTACCTGTATTATTTTAAATTTTCACCATCAATCCGTGGGGTTTTTGTCATGAACAGAGAACTCGTAGATGATAACAATCCAAACAGTCCTTGGACTTCACCTATCAATACGTTTGCAACAAGGGGTATTTTTCTCAACTTTTCTTTTGAAGGGAATTAACCCTACAATACTCACTTAAAAGAATAGAAGTTGCCATCGCAACATTTAAGCTCTCTGTTTTTAGAAGCTTACCAAATCTAGGTATCGAGACAATATTATTAGTTAAACGCTTTATTTCTTCAGAAATTCCATTTGCTTCATTACCTAAAACTAAAACTGCATTTTTTGGCAACTCTATGTCGTAAACTGAATTTCCATTCATATCTGCTGTAAAAATAGGTGTTGATAGGTTTGAAAGTTTCTCAGATAAATTCACGTACTCAACATCAACTCTTGTTAAAGAACCCATACTAGATTGAACAACTTTAGGATTAAAACAATCAACTGTATTCTCAGAACAAACTAATTGTTGAACACCAAACCAATCACATAACCTTATGATTGTCCCTAAGTTTCCTGGATCATTAATTCCGTCCAAAACCAAGACAAGACCAGAAAGATCATCAAAAGATTTAGTTGGAATTTTAAAAATTGCCAATGCTTTATTAGGGGTTTTTAAATTACTAACCTGCTTCAATTCTTTTTCAGAAATTAGTGTAAAAGTTTCATTTGAAAAAGTATCCTCGGTGGTCACAAACAATTCGTAGAGCTCAAAGGTTGAGTTTAAAAACTCTTGAATAACTTTGATTCCTTCCACCACAAATAAATCATGCTGATTTCTATACTTTTTTTGCCGTAAACTTGTTATAAGTTTACGTTGTTTTTGAGATAATTTCATTTTGAACTGGTATACTTCCCAAAAATACTATTTTTGATTATCAGAACTTTCTGGTTTACATGAAAAAAAATATTTATTTCCTGTTTTTCATTTTTATTTTTATTGGTTGTAATACAACCAAGCGACTAACTGAAAATGAAATATTGCTTACCAAAAACAATATTCTAATTGATGGGAAGAAAAATAAAGATGAGAAAATTTCAGAATTAATTACGCTAAACCCAAATGGGAGCGCATTAGGAATTCCTCTTGCGCTTTACTTTTATAACTTAGGGAATAAAGACAATCCTCAGACTGTAGAAGAATGGGCAAAAGAGAAACCTAAGAAATATGAAAGAATAAAAAAACTCTTTTCTGAAAAACAAAGTATTGCATATGCTAAGTCCATGATTGGAATTAACAACTGGTTTTTAAGAAATGGTGAAGCTCCCAGAATTATTGATCAAAAAAAAATTGATGCATCAATAGAAAACCTTAATATCTATTTAAAAACCAAAGGATTCTTTAAAAATAAAGTTACTGCTTCTGTAAAAGAAACAAAAAAGAAAAAAGCAGAAATAACGTATAACATAACTACTGGAAGGCCCCTTTTACTAGATTCTATAAAAATAAAAATAAAATCTCCTGTACTCGACTCAATATACAGATCTGCAAAATCAAAATCATTTTTAAAGTCTGGTGACCAATATGATGAAGCTAATTTTATCAATGAAGCAAAAAGAATTACAAAGTTATATAGAAATAACGGTTTGTATTTCTTTTCAGATAATTACCTTGGTTTTTATGAGATTGACTCTGTAAGTCCTAATTTTAAAACCAATGTTGATTTAATCGTTTCTGGTGAACGAATAATTGAACAAAACGGAAATTATATCAGTAAACCTTTAAAAGTTCAGAAGCTAAGAAACATAAATGTATACACTGATTATTCTTTTACCAACAAAGACAGCATACATAATGACACCTTAGTCTATAACAACATCAAATTTTGGGCTCATGATAAATTAAAATACAATGCTAAGTATTTATCTGAAGCTATTTTTTTAGAGAAAGGAACCTATTATTCGGATTCATTGAGAAATCTTACCAGAAAGCATCTTAAGTCATTGAAAAACTTTAAATCAACCACTATAAAATATTCTACAGTTGATAACAATGAAAACGAATTAGATGTTGATGTACTTTTAACACCCATAGAGAAATATACTTTAGGATTAGAGACAGAATTGACACACTCTAATATCAGAGATTTAGGGTTGTCTGGTAAGTTTTCTGTTATCAACAGAAATACTTTTCGAGGCGCAGAAATTTTTAAACTATCTTTATTAGGTTCCTTTTTTAATGCTTCTCAGGCAGCCAACGAAACAGGTAATTTTTTCAATTCTTATGAATTTGGTGCTGATATTTCTCTTGAGGTACCAAGACTTATTGCTCCTTTTGGTTTGAATCGTAGTGTTCCAAAAACAATGTCACCTAGAACATTTTTTAGTTTAGGTACAAGTTTTCAAAAAAATATTGGTTTAGATAGACAAACTATCACGGGAATGATTGACTACAAATGGGAGTATAATAATAAAAAAACTATACAGTTAGAGGTGTTTAACACACAGTATGTTCGAAATTTAAATGTTGGTAGTTATTTCAATATTTTCAACTCTGAGTTTCAAAAACTAGAGGAGATTGCTCCAATTTTTGATTCTAATTTTCAACTATCTCAAAACGATGATTCTCCTTTAGAATTAATGGATTTAATTTTGAACGATATAAATTTTCAAGCTTCAAATCCAGAGGAATATAGTGAGAATCTTAACATTCTAGACAGATATAATATAATTACTTCAGATTTTTTAATTCCTACAATTGCTTATAGTTTTACCTATAACAATCAAACTAATTTTCAAGACAATAATTTTTCGTTTTTTAAAGTTAGGCTAGCAAATTCTGGTAACCTTTTAGGGTTAGTTAATAAAGCTAGAAATGAAAATAATAGAAGAACATCTTTTGGAATTCCATTGGCACAATATTTTAAAACAGACATCGAGTATAAAAAATTCTGGAATACAAATAGTAATTCTGTCTTTGGAATACGAACCTTTCTAGGTGCTATTTTCGCTTATGACAATTCAGACATTCCATTTATTAAAAGTTATTTTGCTGGAGGTTCTAATGATATTAGAGCGTGGCAAACTTATGATTTAGGACCAGGAAGAAGAGCAAACGGTTTGGAGTTTAACATTGGTAGTTTAAAGTTTTTAACGAGTGCAGAATATCGTTTTAATATGTTCGGAAGTTTAAACGGAGCTTTGTTTGTAGACGCTGGTAATATTTGGAGTATTAATAACACCTCAATTCTTAACAACGAAGAACGTTTTAGAGGGTTTGATTCCGTTCAAGATATAGCCATTGGTTCTGGTTTTGGTTTCCGATATGATTTTAGTTTTTTGATTTTACGTTTAGATTTAGCATTTAAAATGCATGAACCTTATTTATCTAACAATAGATGGTTTCAAAACTATAATTTCTCAAATGCTGTTTATAACATCGGAATTAATTATCCTTTTTAAGATTTTTGTTTAGTTTTGCTAAATAAGTAAACCATTAAAAACAACTAAAATGATCAAACCTGGAGTTGCCACTGGAAGAGAAGTTCAAGAGATTTTTCAGCTTGCAAAAAAGAAACAATTTGCATTACCTGCAGTAAATGTTATCGGATCAAATTCAATTAATGGAGTCCTAGAAACTGCAAGAGACTTGAACTCACCTGTAATTATTCAGTTCTCAAATGGTGGTGCACAATTCAATGCAGGAAAAGGATTGACTAACGAAAATCAAAAAGCAGCAATCGCTGGGGCTTTAGCTGGAGCAAAACATATTCATGAATTATCAATTGCTTATGGTGTTCCTGTAATTTTACACACAGATCATTGTGCAAAAAAATTGTTGCCATGGATTGATGGTTTATTAGATGCTTCAGAAAAACATTTTGAAGAAACAGGAAAGCCATTATACAGCTCTCATATGATCGACTTATCTGAAGAGCCCCTAGAAGAAAACATTCAAATTTGTAAAGATTATCTTACTAGAATGAGTAAAATGGGAATGACACTGGAAATTGAATTAGGAATTACTGGTGGTGAAGAAGATGGTGTTGATAATTCTGATGTAGATTCTTCTAAACTATACACTCAGCCTGAAGAAGTTGCATATGCATACGAAGAGTTATTAAAAGTAAGTGATCAGTTTACAATTGCAGCCGCTTTTGGAAATGTTCATGGCGTTTACAAACCAGGTAATGTAAAATTGACACCTAAAATATTAAAAAACTCCCAAGAATACATTTCAGAAAAATATGGTGTTCCTCACAATACTATAGATTTTGTTTTCCATGGTGGTTCAGGTTCTACAGTCGAAGAAATAAGAGAAGGAATCAGTTATGGTGTTATTAAAATGAATATTGATACCGACCTACAATTTGCTTTTACAGAAGGGATTCGTGATTATATGACAGAAAAAATCGACTATTTGAAAACTCAAATCGGAAACCCTGATGGCAGTGAAGAACCGAACAAAAAGTATTACGATCCTAGAAAATGGATTCGTGAAGGAGAAGTCACTTTTAAAGAAAGACTAAAAAAAGCTTTTGAAGATTTAAACAATGTTAACACATTATAAAAAAATATAATAATGGCTTGGTTTAAGAGACAAGACAAAGGAATTCATACTCCTACTGAAGATAAAAAAGATACTCCCAAAGGACTTTGGTACAAAACTCCAAGTGGTAAAATTATTGACACAGACGATTTAAGGAAGAACATGTATGTGAGTCCAGAAGATGGTTACCATGTTAAAATAGGTAGTGCAGAGTATTTTGAAATCTTTTTTGATGATAATAAATTTCAAGAATTAGATGCTAAAATGGTATCAAAAGATCCTTTAAAATTTGAAGACACAAAAAAATATCCTGATAGAGTAAAACAAGTACAAAAGAAAACCAAACTAAAAGACGCAATTCGAACTGCTGTTGGAAAAAGTATGGGAAAAGACATTGTGATTGCAGCTATGGATTTTTCTTTTATCGGTGGATCTATGGGTAGTGTAGTTGGAGAAAAAATAGCGAGAGCTATTAATCATGCGATAGAACAAAATCTTCCTTTTTTACTCATATCAAAATCAGGTGGAGCAAGAATGATGGAAGCTTCTTTATCTTTAATGCAGTTGGTAAAGACCTCCTCAAAGTTAGCTCAATTAGCGGAGGCTAAATTACCTTATGTTTCTCTTTGTACAGATCCTACATTTGGTGGAGCAACTGCTTCTTTTTCTATGTTAGGTGATATTAATGTTGCAGAACCAGGAGCTTTAATTGGTTTTGCTGGTCCAAGAGTTGTTAGAGATACTACAGGTAAAGATTTACCTTCAGGATTTCAACGTTCGGAGTTTTTATTAGAACATGGGTTTTTAGATTCAATTATTGAAAGAAAAGAATTAAAAAAACGAGTAAATCAATACATAGATTTGATTATGAATCAACCTTTGAGAAAAGTAGAGTAAAAAAAAGCCAGCTTTAAAGCTGGCTTTTTTTTACTTATTTTATAAATTGACTTCAAAAGAATTTCCGTTTGGACCTGAAGCAATAGCTATGTTATCACATTCACCATTACCAAAATCTAAACTTACTGATGCTTCCCCTCTTGTAAAGTCTATAACTCCAGAGACAAAATATCTACATGAAAACTCTCTTATTAACGGTGTTGTTACTTCGGCTGTTCTAACAACTCCTTGACTGTTTATTGTTTGCCAATTTCCAGTAACTGAATAAACATCATCCCCTCTAGTATCGGTGTCAGCTCCTTCTATCTTTTCTCTTACTTTAGTTCCTGTTCTAGACACTGAAATACCGCCACTAAATGTAATTGTCAAATCAACTGTTATAGATGCCTCTGGATTTCCATTAAAGTTTTGTCTGGTAACTTGATATAATCTTGATCCAGCAATATTATTTGAGTTGAAATAAAAATTATTGAATGACACTTCTTTACTTATTCCATTTGCTATTTGAGAATAAACAATTCTAATAATTCCAGAGAACTCTCTACCATTATTTGTTGTACATCCTGTTCCAAAATCTAGGGTTACAATTCTTTGTGTATCTGTTTCTTCTACTGTTCTTGTAACACAATTTGCTATCGATGATTGGCTAGATCTTAAAGTAAAAGGATCATCTGCTTCATCTTGATCTATAATATCGTCCACTATAATAGTAACATCATCAACAGATAAGATCGATGTAATTTCTACTGCAGTTAAACTTTCTTCTAAAGCTTCTTCATTTTCATTACACGCAATAATTAGTGTAGAAACAGCAAATAATAAAAATACATTTATGATAAAATTTCTAATTTTCATGATTTATTTTTTAATATTTTATGTGTAATTGAGACTTTTAGAGTTATGAAAGGTTTAATCCATACACAAATTAAAGACCTACAAGATAAGGATTTTGAAAATAAATTGTACATTTGCCGCATCAATGAAAAATTACATTGTGTACATAAAAATCATTTAAATAATATTGGCATGTATTTAACAAAAGAAGTTAAAGAAACTATCTTCGAAAAACACGGTAAAGGCAAAAATGATACCGGTTCAGCAGAAGGACAAATTGCATTATTCACGCACAGAATCAATCACCTTACAGAGCACTTAAAAATTAATCGTAAAGATTTTAATACAGAGCGTTCATTAGTGAAAATGGTAGGAAAGCGTAGAAGTCTTTTAGACTACTTAAAGAAAAAAGATATTACAAGATATCGTGCAATTATTAAAGAACTAGGAATTAGAAAATAATACCTATACAAAGAGGCAGTATATTACTGCCTCTTTTCATTTTAAAAAGTAATTATTACTTCCATTGGAACAACACACAACACAACAACACACAACAATTTTAATTAACAATTAGAAGTAATTAATTTATGATTCCAAAAGTATTTAACGAGGTTATAGACCTTGGAGATGGAAGAACCATCAAATTAGAAACAGGAAAGTTAGCCAAACAAGCTCACGGTTCTGTTGTAGTACAAATGGGAAAAGCAATGCTATTGTGTACTGTAGTATCTAACTACAAACAATCTGACGTTGACTTTTTACCCTTAACTGTAGATTACAGAGAAAAATTTGCTGCCGCTGGACGTTATCCAGGAGGATTCTTTAAAAGAGAAGCAAGACCAAGTGACGGAGAAGTATTGACAATGCGTTTAGTAGACCGTGTTTTACGTCCGTTATTCCCAAAAGATTACCATGCAGAAACTCAGGTAATGATTCAATTAATGTCTCATGACGAAGATGTGATGCCAGATGCATTAGCAGGTTTAGCAGCTTCAGCAGCGATTCAATTAAGTGATTTTCCTTTCGAATGTCCAATTTCAGAAGCTCGTGTAGCTAGAGTAAATGGAGAATTCGTTATCAATCCAAGTAGAGCACAATTAGCAGAATCTGATATTGACATGATGATTGGAGCTTCCGCTGATTCTGTAATGATGGTAGAAGGTGAAATGGATGAGATTTCTGAAGAAGAAATGGCAGACGCAATTAAATTTGCACACGAATCTATCAAAGTACAAATTGAAGCTCAAGTACGTTTAGCTGAAGCATTTGGAAAGAAAGAAGTTCGTGAATACACAACTGCTGAAGAAAATGAAGAATTAGCAAAAAGAATTCACGATTTAGCTTACGATAAATGTTATGCAATTGCAAAACAAGGAACATCAAAAGCTGAACGAGGAGCTGCCTTTGCAGAAGTAAAAGAAGAAGTAAAAGCTTCCTTTACAGAAGAAGAAACAGAAGAATTTGGAGGACTAATCTCTAAATATTACAGTAAAGCAGAGAAAGAGGCTGTTCGTGAATTAACGTTAAGTGAAGGAGTTCGTTTAGATGGCCGAAAGACAGATGAGATAAGACCAATTTGGTGTGAAGTAGATTACTTACCTTCTACACATGGTTCATCAGTTTTTACTCGTGGAGAAACTCAGGCACTAGCAACAGTAACTTTAGGAACTTCTAGAGAAGCAAACAAAATAGATATGCCTTCTTATGAAGGTGAAGAAACATTCTATTTACATTATAACTTCCCTCCTTTCTGTACAGGAGAAGCGCGTCCTCTAAGAGGAACTTCGCGTCGTGAAGTTGGACATGGAAACTTAGCACAACGTGGTTTAAAAGGAATGATTCCAGATGATTGTCCTTACACAGTAAGAGTCGTATCGGAAGTATTAGAATCTAACGGTTCTTCTTCTATGGCAACTGTTTGCGCAGGTACAATGGCATTAATGGATGCAGGTGTTAAACTAACTAGACCCGTTTCTGGTATTGCAATGGGATTAATTTCTGATGGAGATCGTTACGCAGTATTATCTGATATTTTAGGTGATGAAGATCACCTAGGAGATATGGACTTTAAAGTAACTGGAACTTCTGAAGGAATTACTGCTTGTCAGATGGACATTAAAATCAAAGGATTAAGTTACGAGATTTTAGTAAACGCATTAAAACAAGCACGTGATGGTCGTTTCCACATATTAGAGAAACTAACAGATACGATTGCTCAACCAAGTGAAGATGTGAAAGCACATGCTCCAAAAATGGTTACTAGAAGAATTCCTAATGAATTAATTGGTGCATTTATTGGTCCTGGTGGTAAACATATTCAAGAATTACAGAAAGAAACAGAAACTACTATTGTAATTACTGAAGATATTGATACTGAGGAAGGTATTATAGAGATTTTAGGAACAAAACCTGAAGGAATCGAAGCAGTAATCGCTCGTATTGAATCTATGATGTTCAAACCAGAAAAAGGTTCTGTTTACGAAGTAAAAGTGATCAAGATGTTAGATTTTGGTGCTGTTGTTGAGTATACAGAGGCTCCTGGGAACGAAGTTTTATTGCATGTAAGTGAATTAGCTTGGGAAAGAACTAACAATGTTTCCGATGTAGTAAAATTAGGTGATGTTTTAGATGTGAAGTACTTTGGATTAGATCCTAGAACTAGAAAGGAAAAAGTCTCTAGAAAAGCTATTTTACCAAAACCTGAAGGCTATGTAGAAAGACCACCAAGAGATAACAATCGAGTTAGAGACAACCGAGGCCGTGATAATAGAGGAAGAGATAATCGAAATCGAGACAATCGAAGAGATGATCGTAAGCCTAGAGAAGATAAAAAGGAAGATTAAAAATTCTTTCTAAAGTTTTTTAAAAAGCACCAATTTCTATTGGTGCTTTTTTAGTTTCTTTGTATTCCTTTTATGAAAATCCAACGCATAACATATCTTTCATTAGGATCTAATCTGGGTGAAAAATTAGATCTACTTCAAAAATCAATTTTATTGATAGATGAAAGAATTGGTTCTATAAAAAAAATTGGTTCTGTCTATAAGACACAAGCTTTAGGTTTTGATGGTGAAGATTTTTTAAACACTTGTCTTAAAGTATCTACCTACTTGCCTCCAGATAAATTATTGGAAACAATTCTCGACATAGAAAAAGAATTAGGAAGAGAAAGAAAAGAAAAAGAAGGATATCAAAATAGGACCATAGATATTGACATTTTATTTTTTGATGATGAAATCATTTTTTCGCAAAATTTGATGATCCCTCATACGAAAATGTTAGAAAGAAAGTTTGTTCTTGCTCCTTTAAAAGATATTGCAAGTAATTTTATACATCCTGTTGTAAAAAAAAGAATATCTGAATGTTTGAAACATTGTACAGACGATTCTAAAATTCACCAAACTGATCATGTTTTATATAGACCTATTCCTTTGACAGAGAAATACAATTACATTGCTATTGAAGGTAATATTGGAGCTGGTAAAACATCATTAGCAAATCTTATCAGTGATGAATTTAATGCCAAAGTTGTTTTAGAAAGATTTGCAGACAATCCCTTTCTTCCAAAGTTTTATGAAGACAAGGAAAGATATGCTTTTCCGCTAGAAATGAGCTTTTTAGCTGACAGGTATCAACAGTTAAGCGATGATTTAGCTCAATTTGATTTATTTAAAAATTTTATCGTTTCAGATTATTATATTTTCAAATCACTCATTTTTGCTCAAGTTACATTACAAAAAGAAGAGTATGTATTGTATAGAAAAATGTTTGATATGATGTATAAAGAGATTACAAAACCAGATTTGTACATCTACTTATATCAAAATACTGAGAGACTTTTAGAGAACATAAAAAAAAGAGGTAGATCTTATGAAAAAAATATTGAAGCAGACTATCTAATGAAAATTCATGATGGTTATTCTAATTTTATTAAAACTCAAAAAGACAACTTAAATGTTTTCGTAATAGATTTATCTGATTCTGACTTTGTTAATAACGAAAAAGACTACCAAAGAATCTTAAAAATGATTAGAAGCTTTGAATAATTTTTATACTTTTGCTTAGTTCCCCCAAAAATAATTATATTACATACTCATGAGGAGAACTCTTGTCTTATTAAGTTTCCTGTTTATTAGCATTTCTATCTCTGCTCAAAACGATACCATCGTTTCTAAGGACACTATTACATCCATTGATCTAATTGTCGTTAAAGATTCTATTTCAGATATAGATAAAAAGAAAAGGTTGGAGTTAGTTGATCAATTGTTAGCTAATAATAATTTAAATCAAGAAAAAACCAATTCATGGGCTGTTGGTGCAGGTTTTAGTAATTTTATTATGCATGGAGATTTACGCTCTCTAGGAACAGGTAATCAAGGTAATTTCTGGAATTTTGGAGCCTATGCATATGTAGATAGAATGTTCAATCCAATTCTAGGTCTAGAATTTAAAGTCAATTATTGGCAAGTTGCTGGTGGTGCTCAATACTTTTCTGACGTCTATGATATATTATATTTAAACAATACTCAAATTACAAATGATTTATTTTTTGAAGGAACATCTATAGGTGCTGAATTAAACGGTATTGTAAGTCTAACTAATTTATATGATCAATTTCCAGAAAAATGGCATATTGCTGCCTACTTGGGTATTGGTTATCATCTATATGATTCAAAGTTATTACAAAAAAATCCTGATGGATCATCTACATCACTAGTTGATTTTGGTGCGAATTCGGCTAGAAATAGTGAAAATAAAGCAAGCTCAATATATATAACCTCACAAATAGGTGTAAAATACCGTTTCAACAAAAAAATTGATTTTGAAATTAGACCGTCTTGGTATTTTAACTATGAAGATCATTTAGATGCAACTATCTCTAACAAACAAAATTGGGAAACCTTTTTTGTTACACACATTGGAGTAGTTTATAAATTTGGACAAGAGGATTATTATAAAATTTGGGGTGGAAAGAAAAAAAGTGGCACTCCAGCAGCTATTCCTAACACTCCATTTCAAATTGAAGATGATGATGGTGACGGTGTAATGAATCAATTGGATAAAGAACCAGACACTCCAAAAAATGTGAAAGTTTATGGAAATGGTGTTTCTGTAGATAGTGATGATGACGGTATTCCTGATTATCAAGATGATTGTCCTTTTGAAAAAGGTCCTATTTCTAATCAAGGATGTCCAATAATTGGAGATAGAGATAAAGATGGAGTTCCAGATAAAGATGATAAATGTATTGATGAAAAAGGTCTAGAAAGATTCCAGGGCTGTCCAGATGCAACTCAATTAGGTTTAAAGAAAATTGAAGAAGTTTTAAGTTATTCTAAAAATATTTACTTCGATACAGCAAGTAACCAAATTAGAAGTGGTTTTTATTACACCATGTTAGATGATGTTGCCAATATAATGCTGAAAAATAAAAATGTGTCCTTTAGCGTATCTGGTTATACAGATGACAGAGGTGATGTAAACTACAACCAAGCTCTTTCTCAACGTAGAGCTGAAGCAGCTGTAAAATACTTAATTGCTAGAGGTGTTGAGTCAGATAGAATTACGGCTAAAGGATTTGGTGAGATAAATCCAAAGTTTGATAATAGTACAGAAGAAGGAAGACAATTAAATAGACGTGTAGAAATTAAATCTGTTGGTCCTTATGAAAGAAAAACTAGAATCATTCTAGATGATGAAGGTGGAAAAGATTAAAACTCGCTAACAAACCACATAAAAAAAAGCTGTAAATATTATTTACAGCTTTTTTATTTTTTAATCTTGTACTAAACTCAATTAGTTAGCAGTCAGATCTAATTTTTCTGCAAAATAATCACAAAAATCACGCATTGTTGCACTCATTTTATCATCGTTAGTTGATCTTTCAAATGTATTGGCCATAGAAACTAAAGTTTGATGAAAGAATTGTTTCATTTCGTCAACTGGCATATCTTTTGTCCACAAATCCATTCTAAGTGTATCTTTTTGTTTGTGATCCCAAACAGATAGCATAATAGCTTTAGATGCTTCATTTTTTATTCCACCATCTTCTGCTGTCCAGGTAATTTCTTCTGGAACTTTATTTTCATCCAATCCTACAGTAAATTTTATTTCTGAAGTGTGTTTAGCAGCCATCAATTTCTTGGTTTATATTTTGATTTTTTAAATAATTCTTGAGTATCAATTTCCATGAGTTCCTGCAAAGATACATCATTCTTTTCCATAAAAGAACGTACAATTTGCCATCCTAACCAAACACCAATTTGACCTGGAGACTCATTATCTAGCTTTAAGAAAAACTTAGAAAAAGGAGCAAGTTCTATGAAGCGTTTATCAAGGTCAGAATCAGAAGAATATAACAAGTCTTTTTCTATAAAATATCTCCAGACTTGCTCTTTATTTGTTTCTGCCCATTTTAGTTTTTTATCTGTATAACCACTTTTTAACTTATCAGTTATATATGGCAGGAGTAAATCTAACATGTACTTCTTTTTACCTTGATATATTATTTTGTCTAAGAAAGTTCTATTATTTTGAAGTGGTATAAAACGATTTATAATTTCATTTGCTACATCAACTAAAAGAGCTTCTTTGGTGTTATTTTCTTTAATATATCCTGGATAGTCACCATAAAAAGGATGCGTTTTTCCTAAATAAACATCTAACGAAATAATAAGATCTGACGGACTGTAAATAACTCTGTACTCATAATCTATGTTACTTAAAACAGTGGTAACTTTTGGAATTTCAAAATCAGGATAATAAAACTTTACATGTTTAAATAAGGATTCTAACTGTTGTTCAATATCACTGAAATCTTGAAATATTTTCTTTGTTTCCTTATAAAGTTCTAACTCGTCTTTGTTTTGTTTTTTTTGAATCCAAATACTATCTGGAGTAGACTCTGGGAAAAATTCAGGATACTTACTCTTAAGTTTTGGTAAATCATTTATTGAAGATTCATAGAAATCTCTATCAAACCTATTGACAACCATGTCAACTTTGATATTTGAAACGTCAACTATATACTTATTTTCTTTTTTACAAGAAATTGATATAAAAATGAATATAAAAAGTAGAAAGATTTTTCGCATTCGATTTGTATCTTTAGCTTAGATAAAGAAACGTCAAAAATAAAAAATTAGTTTGTGTATGCAGGTAGATAGTGTTTCAAATCATATAATAAAATGGCTAAAAGACTATGCAACAAAAGCTGGAGTTAAAGGTTTTGTTGTAGGAGTTTCTGGTGGAATTGATTCTGCAGTTACTTCTACACTTTGTGCAAAAACCGGATTACCTACTTTGTGTTTAGAAATGCCAATACATCAAGCAGATAATCAAGTAAGTAGAGCTCTGAACCATATTGATTGGTTACAATTCAATCATAACAATGTTGAAATGACAGCTGTAAATCTTACACCTGTTTTTGATAGTCTAATTGATGCTTTACCTCCTGTTCATAGTGAAGAAGAACGGTTTATGTCTTTAGCAAACACAAGAGCTCGGTTACGTATGACTACTCTTTATTATTTTGCTGCTTTACATGGATATTTGGTAGCTGGAACTGGAAATAAAGTAGAAGATTTTGGTGTCGGCTTTTATACTAAATATGGTGACGGTGGTGTGGATTTAAGTCCGATTGCTGATTTAATGAAATCTGAAGCATATGAGTTGGCAAAGTATTTTGGTGTGAATCAAGAAATTATAAAAGCTGCTCCAACTGATGGTTTATGGGGTGACGATAGAACAGACGAGGATCAAATTGGCGCTAGTTATGACGAATTGGAATGGGCAATGAATCAACAAGAAAACAACAAGTCTATTGATGAGTTTTCTGGCAGAAAAAAAGAAGTGTACGAGATTTATTTAAAATTGAACAAGGCTAATCAGCATAAAATGAATCCGATACCTGTTTGTGAGATACCTAAAGAACTAAAAGTTTAGACAACTCTCATCAACTTTGTGTACAATCTTTTCTTAAGTTCTGTATAATCTTTTACCATTTCCATATCTTGCTTAGATATTTCAACAGTATCACTTTGTATTAGATCTTTGATCTTTTTATCAATCAAGACTCTTCTTAAGTTTAGTATTGCATCCATTACTAGTTTGGAAAGAACTTCTGTAGCTTGGGTAACAAAAATATTTTTTCGTTCCCAATCACTTAAAGTATAACGTTCATCTTCCATCATAATGGTTGTAACTAGAGAAGATATTTCTGAATTCTGATGGTTTATAAATGATTCAATATCAATTTTATCTTGTTGGTTTAATTGATGAATCATCTCATAATAAATCTCTTTAAATACATCATTAGAAAACTCTATTTCATCATCTTGTAAACTCAAATACAACTCTTTACAAACTTGATTTACATAGACTTCTTTTTCTGTAGTAACATTTCCTTCTTCATCCTCTACTTCAATCCAATCGGTAAAAGAGCTTTCATGATTTCCAAAAAGCAACAAGATTCTAATAATTTCTTTTTCAAGCAAATACAGAGAATCTATCTCTTTAAGTTGTAATTCTTGTTTTTTTACAACCTCAAAAGATTCTTGTTTTTTTTGTTGGTCTTTATAATTTTCTTTCTTGTTTTTAGCATTGAGTTGTGCCAATTCACTAAACAAAACACGCTCAGAAATATCCATGATTCGAGAACATTCTTGTACATAAACTTCTTGCTGAATGCTATCTGGAATTTTTGATATACTAGTTACAATATCTCTAATCAATCCTGCTTTTTTAACAGGATCATTTTTAGCTTCTTTTAATAAAAGTGATACTTTAAAATTGATAAAATCTTGCGCATTTTCATCCAAATAATTGGTTAGTTCAGTATCAGTGTGAGATTTGGCAAAACTATCAGGATCTTCACCGTCCGGAAATGTAACTACTTTTACATTCATTCCTTGTTCTAGAATCAAGTCAATTCCTCGAATTGATGCTCTCATTCCTGCTGCATCACCATCAAAAAGAACAGTTATGTTTTTAGTCAATCGATTTACCAATCTAATTTGATCTGGAGTTAAAGCTGTTCCAGAACTAGCAACTACATTTTCAATTCCAGATTGATAAAAGGAAATAACATCTGTGTAACCTTCTACCAAATAACAGTTGTCTTGTTTGGCGATTTCTTTTTTTGCGTGATAAATACCGTACAAAATTTTACTCTTGTGGTAAATATCACTTTCAGGTGAGTTTACATATTTAGCCGTTTTTTTATCTGATGAAAGCGTTCTACCACCAAATCCTAAAATTCGACCAGACATACTGTGAATAGGAAACATCACACGACCTTTGAATCGGTCAAATTGTTTGTTTTCTTTTACAATTGTGAGTCCAGTTTTTTCTAGATATTTGATATCATATCCTTTTTTTAAAGCTTCTTTTGTAAAACCGTCCCATTGGTCTAGACAATAACCTAGTTCAAACTTTTTTATAATGTCTTCTCGAAATCCTCGCTCTTTAAAATAACTTAATCCAATAGCTTTTCCTTGTTCGGTATCTAAAAGGTTTTTTTGAAATGAATCTTTTGCAAAATTAGAAACTAAGAACATACTTTCTCTTTCGTTTGCTTGCTCTTTCTGTTCGTCTGACTGAACAGTTTCTTCAATTTCTATATTGTATTTTTTAGCTAAATGCCGAATCGCTTCTGGATAAGAATAATGTTCGTGTTCCATTAAAAAAGAGATAGCATTTCCTCCTTTTCCAGAACTAAAATCTTTCCAAATTTGTTTCACTGGTGAAACCATGAAAGAGGGACTTCTTTCATCTGTAAATGGACTTAAGCCCTTAAAATTACTTCCCGATTTTTTTAACTGAACAAATTCACCAATTACCTCCTCTACTCGAGCAGTTTCAAAAACGCGATCTATGGTGCTTCTGCTAATCATAAATTAAGATGCTGCTCTTAATTTCTTTAACGTAGATTTAGTTAATTTTCCTTCAGCATATTTTTTGGTAACGGTAAGTTCTTTTTCTGATGAACTTGGCAATTCAAACATAGCATCTGTTAAAATTGCTTCACAAAGTGATCGAAGTCCACGAGCACCTAATTTATATTCAATTGCTTTATCAACAATATATTGAAGTGCACTGTCTTTAATTTTAAAGTTTACTCCATCCATTTCAAACAATTTCTCATATTGTTTGATAATAGAGTTTTTAGGTTCTGTTAAAATTAAACGCAATGTTTCTGAATCTAAAGGGTTCATGTGACTTAAAACGGGTAATCTTCCAATAATTTCTGGAATCAATCCAAAGGATTTTAAATCTGAAGGAATGATGTATTGTAATAAGTTTTCTTCATTAATATTATCTTCAGATAAAGAAGCGCTAAAACCAACAGCTTGCATATTTAAACGTTTGCTGATTATTTTATCAATTCCAGAGAAAGCTCCTCCTGCAATGAATAAAATATTTTTTGTGTTTACTTCAATAAACTTCTGTTCTGGATGTTTTCTTCCTCCTTTAGGAGCAACATTTACAACAGAACCTTCTAAAAGTTTTAATAAGGCTTGCTGAACTCCTTCTCCAGAAACATCTCTTGTAATTGATGGATTATCTCCTTTTCGAGCAATTTTATCTATTTCATCAATAAAAACAATTCCTCTTTCTGCTTTAGAGACATCATAATCTGCTGCTTGCAACAATCTACTTAATATACTCTCTACATCTTCTCCAACATAACCAGCTTGAGTTAATACAGTAGCATCTACAATTGAGAAAGGAACATTTAACATTTTAGCAATCGATCTTGCTACCAGTGTTTTTCCAGTTCCTGTGTCACCTACTAAAACAATATTTGATTTTTCTATCTCAACTTCATTGTCGTTTTTGGTTTGCAACAATCTTTTGTAATGATTATAAACCGCAACAGACATGGCTTTTTTAGTTTCCTCTTGACCAATTATGTATTGATCTAAAAACTCTTTAATCTCAATCGGTTTTTTAAGAATCAAATCTTTAGATAAACCTCCTGTTTGTGCCTCAGCTATTTCTTCCTCAACAATTCCGTGAGCTTGCTCTATACATTTATCACATATATGAGCATCCAAACCTGCAATTAGCAAGTCGGTTTCTGCCTTTTTACGACCACAAAAAGAACACTCTAAATTTTCTTCTTTAGACATATTGTCTTATTTTCTTACTAAAATTTCGTCAATCATTCCATATTCTTTGGCCTCTTCAGCACGCATCCAATAATCTCTATCAGAATCTTTTTCTACTTTATCAAAGTCTTGACCTGAATGTTTTGAAATGATAGAATATAGTTCCTTTTTCAATTTCTGAATTTCACGAACTGTAATTTCCATATCAGAAGCTTGACCTTGAGCTCCTCCTAAGGGTTGGTGAATCATAACTCTTGAATGAGGTAAAGCAGAACGCTTTCCTTTTTCACCAGCACACATTAAAACTGCGCCCATTGAAGCTGCCATTCCTGTACAAATTGTAGCAACATCTGGTTTTATAAACTGCATTGTATCATAAATACCTAACCCTGCATATACTCCACCTCCTGGTGAGTTGATATAAATAGAAATATCTTTTGAAGCATCTACACTTTCTAAAAACAAAAGTTGAGCTTGAATAATATTAGCAACTTGATCATTAATTCCTGTTCCTAAAAAGATAATTCTATCCATCATTAATCGAGAGAAAACATCCATGGCTACTGCATTCATTTGACGTTCTTCTATGATATTAGGAGTCATATTGGTTATAAGACCATTGTAATATGTGCTACTAATTCCATGATGTTTTGTAGCGTATTTTTCAAATTCTTTTCCGAAATCCATTCTTGATTTATTTATTCTTATTGCAAAGATAGGAAACTATTGATAGATTTATTCTTTACTGAAAGACCAAAAAAAACTCCTCAAAATTTTGAGGAGTTTGAATTTTATAGTGCTTACTTATTATTTGTAAACCTCTTTTACAAAATTTTCATAGGTCACTTCTTTATTTTTAAATGACATGTTCTCTTTGAAAAAAGTCAATAATTTCTGGCTAATCAATTGATCTTGTAATCTTTTTGCTTCATCTTGATTTGCTAAAATTCTTCCAGCAATGTCTTCTAACTCTTTATCTTCAGGATTCATATTACCAAACTGAGCCATTTGACTTCTAATAAATCCTTTTGCAAACTCTTTTAACTCAGCATAATCAATTTTTATATCGTTTTCCTTTAAGATTTTATCCTGAATCAATTGATAACGCAATCCTTTTTCTGATTTTTCATACTCTTCTTTAGCTTCCTCTTCAGTAAGTTCTTTTTCACCAGCTGTTACAAGCCATTTTTGTAAGAATTCAGCTGGTAAATCAAACTTTGTGTTCTCAATTAGATGCTCAGTTACTGCATTCAATAATTGTTGATCTGCTTGCTGTTGAAATTGACCTTCTGCATCTTTTTGAATTCTATCTCTTAATTGAGTTACTGTTGTAACAGAACCATCTGTAAATAGTTTGTCAAACAATTCTTTATCTAAATCTGCTAATTCAGTTTCTGTAATTTCTTCAATAATAAAAGACACTTTAATATCTAATCCATGAACCTCATCATGAGAAACTCCAAGAGAAGTCTGAAGTTTATGCTCATCATTAAAAAGATTCTTTGTTTTTAACTCTAAAACATCACCTACTTTAGCTCCAATAAACTTTTTAAGGTTTGCTTTTCCTTTGATATCTTTTATAGAAATTGAAGATTTTTTTTCTATGTCTTTATCAGTAGATGTAAATGTTCCTGTAACATTAGAAGTTTCAGTAGCAGCATTAACAGAAGACATTTTTCCATATCTAGACTGTAAGTTTTCTACTTCTTTGTCTAATAATGAATCTTCAACCTTAATTGTGTATTGAGTAACTTTCTTTTTTGACTTTAAGTTTACATCGAATTCTGGTGCTAAACCTAATTCAAATTCAAAAGAAAAAGTATCTGTATCCCAAGAGAAATTTTCTTGCATTTTAGGCAAAGGATTTCCTAAAATATCTAACTTTTCTTCGGTTAAAAACTTGTTTAAAGATTCTTGTAAAAGCTTGTTAACTTCATCAATCATAACAGATTTTCCGTATTGCTTTTTTACCATTCCCATTGGTACGTGACCTTTTCTAAAACCTGGAATGTTCGCTTTTTTACGATAATCAGTTAAAACTTTATCTACTTTTTCTTGATAATCTTTTGCTTCGATATCAACTTTTACAACTGCATTTAATGCATCAACAGTTTCTTTTGTAATATTCATTGTTTGGATTCTAATAAAATGGGTGCAAAATTACGCTTTTTTACGAATTGAAACAAAGTTTAATCACTTCTATTTCAAGTGATTTCATTTTAGAAAGAATATGAAGAGTTATTTAGAAATTTTAAGCTTGTGTTTTACCATTTACCTCAGAAGCTTTTCTCTCGAGTTCTGCTTGGAATTCTTCCATTACAGGCTTCACAGTGCTTTCTGGTAGGTCAGTAATTTTAATATACATTAAACCATCTACAGAATTGTTAAATTTAGGATCTACATTAAAGGCAACTAATCGTGCATTCTGTTTGACATACTTTTTTATAAGTACAGGAATTCTTAAGGCTCCAGGTTCAATTTCATCAATTACTTTGTCAAACTTTTGCATATCAGATTGAGTGGAATCGAATACGAAATCTTTATCTGCGTCTTTAAGTTTTACTTTGAATTCTTTTTTTGGCTGAATGTACTGAGCTACATAAGGATCATAATAATGAGACTTCATAAACTCTATCATTAAAGACTTAGAAAACTCAGAAAACTGATTGCTAATACTTACTCCACCCATTAAATATTTATGTTCTGGATAACGAAGTGTAACATGAACAATTCCCTTCCATAATAAAAACAAGGGCATTGGTTTTTGTTGGTATTCTTTGATAATAAATGCTCTTCCCATTTCTATGGTATTTTGCATCATACCATACAACTCGGGTTCAAACTTAAAAAGACTATGGATGTAAAAACCTTCCATTCCATAACGTTTGAAAATATCTTTTCCTAAGCCCATCCTATAAGAACCTACAAGAGAGTTTGTGTTAGAATCCCACAAAAACATATGATAGTAATAATTATCAAATTTGTCTAAGTCTATAGATTTGTTCGTTCCTTCACCTACATCTCTAAAGGTAATTTCTCTTAATCTTCCTATTTCATGCAATAAGTTTGGAATTTGTTTTGCGGAAGCAAAAAAGACCTCATAGTTTTTACTTTGTAATAATCTACCATCATTTTCTCTAAGTAACTCAACTTCTTTTGCAAAAGATGCAACGTTTCTTTGTGAAGATATTTTCTTTGGTGGTCCAGAAAGTTTTAAACTTTGAGTAGACAAAATTTTCTGAGATTTCTCAAATGGATTTGCCAACATGTAGGTTTTCCTTCGAATAAATTCGTAGTAAGATTTTACATTCTTATAATCCGATTGATCTTTAACTGAAATAGCTTTACCAATTCTAACTTTAATAACTCTATCTTTCTGTGAAAGCAATTCTGATGGTAATTTGGCTGTTCTTAACGTATCGCTAATCTTAGATAAGAAATAAAACATCCTACTATTTTTTGCATGAAAATAGATTGGAATTACAGGAACTCCTGCTTTTTGAATTAATTTTACTGCTCCTTCTTCCCAGGGTTTATCAACCATTAACTTTCCGTCTTTGTAAGTAGATACTTCTCCTGCAGGAAAAATACCTAAAGGATTTCCTTCTTTCAAATGCAAAAGTGCACTTTTGATACCTGCAATACTAGATTTTGCATCTTTGTGATTTTCAAAAGGATTTACTGGCATTACATAAGGCTTTAAAGGCTCTATTCTATGCAATAAAAAATTGGCAATAATTTTAAAATCAGGGCGCTTTTCTATTAAAAGCTTCAATAATAAAATACCGTCAACACCTCCTAACGGATGATTTGAAATCGTGATAAAAGGACCTTCTTTAGGAATTCTTCTTAAATCTTCTTCTGGAATTTCAAATTCAACACCAAATTCATTCAAAATTCCATCTAAAAATGCGAGTTCTTTTTTATCACTGTTTCTGTTGTATATTTTATTAATGGTAGAAATTCGTAACAATTGCATTAGAATCCATCCAAAGAAAGTACCAATAAAACCAAATTTATCAGCCTTAATAGCTTTTGCAATTTCTTTAGAAGTTACTAATCCCATTGTCTATATTGAAGTGGTTACAAACATAATTAAAAATAAATACAACTTATTCAATTCCTTTTACAACTATTTGTGTTGTCTCTTGAGTGGTTTGTATTAATAAAGATGGTCCTTTTGAATGTATTTGAGCAATAGATTCTTCGTTGAAATGACGAATTGTATACAAATCAACTCCTTTATGATACTGTACTCTAAATAAAGACGATAGTTGGTTTATAAATGTGTCAAAATGTTTGAATTTATTATCAATACACACAGAAAAACTAATCGCTGAATTTTGAATCAGACTAACTTTTAATTGATAATCATGCAACAGTTTGAATAAATAGCTAATATTATTTTCTACCACAAAAGAAAAGTCTTTTGCAGAAATTGAGACTAAAATTTGATTTTTCTTAACGATGTAACATGGAATTTCGGGCAAAAGTGAAACTCCTCTGGTAACTTTTGTCCCTTCTGCAGTTGGATTTAAAAATGATTTTACAAAAAGTGGAATCTCTTTTTTCTGTAATGGCTGAATTGTTTTTGGATGTACAACAGAAGCTCCATAAAATGCCATTTCTATGGTTTCCTCGTACGAAATTTGGTTTAACAATGTAGTCGAACTAAAAACTCTTGGATCTGCATTTAAAACTCCATCTACATCTTTCCAGATTGTTACACTTTCTGCGTCTAAACAAAAAGCAAAAATACCAGCAGTATAATCTGACCCTTCTCTTCCTAAGGTCGTTGTGTTTTTATTAGAATCTCCACCCAAAAAACCTTGAACTAAGGTAATTTCATCTTTATTAACAGAGTTTTTTATTGCTTTCTCTGACAGTTTCCAATCTACTTTTGCATCTCGAAACGTACTATCAGTTTGTATTAATTTTCGAACATCTTGCCATTGATTTGCAACACCCATTAGATTTAGATAATCACTAACAATAGTTGTTGAAATTAATTCTCCATAACAAACCAATTGATCATAAACAAAATCATAATCTTGAAGTTTTATCTTTTGAATGTCTGATTCTAAAGTTTCAAATAGTGTGTGTATTTTTTGTTGAATTGAAGAGGTGTCATTAAATAAAGAATCAATAATTTCTTGATGATATTGTTTAATTGAATGTAGTGTGTTTGAATAATTTTTTTTCTCAAAAACATCTAAAACCAATGCTTCAAATGCATTTGTCATTTTTCCCATCGCAGAAATTACAATGACCAAATCTTTAATAGCATCTTTTTGTAAGATAGCAGCTACATTTTTTACACCCTCTGCATTTTTAACAGAAGCACCTCCAAATTTGTAAACTTTCATTCTACTGTTTTACAAATGATTTCAAATTATCCTCAGTCATATGAACTACTTGCCATCCTTTTAAAATGTGAGCACCTGTACTTTCATAAAAGTCAATTGCATTTGTATTCCAATCCAGAACTTCCCATGCAACTCTTTTGTAACCGTTATCAAAAGCATACTTCATTAATTCATTATAGAGAGCTTTACCTACACCAAACTTTCTCTTTTCCTGTGTAACAATTAAATCTTCTAAGTGAATTGCTTTTCCTTTCCAAGTTGAGTAACGTTCATAAAACAATGCCATTCCTATAACCGTTTTATTCTCCTCAGCTATAAAAATTTTAAACCTTGGTTGTGCTCCAAAACCATCTTTAATCAAGTCTTCAATAGAAATTTTTACTGCATTGGGTTCATTTTCATAGACGGCTAATTCTGTAATTAGGTCATGAACAGCCGACATGTCATTAGAATGTGCAAAACGTATTTTATAACTCATATTTACTATAAAAAACCAAATATAATTCAATGGATTTTAAACTATCTATAAAGTTGATACGAAAACGTTGTAGTTGTATAAAAAAGTAGGATATTTGTATGCAAAAAATAAACTTTATGAGTGGTAATCATCAAACTTTAGGCGAATTTATTATAGAAAATCAAGCTTCATTTAAATACACCTCAGGTGAGCTTTCTCGACTAATTAACTCTATAAGACTTGCTGCCAAGGTAGTAAACCATGAAGTGAATAAAGCTGGTTTGGTGGATATTATTGGTGCTGTTGGAGACACCAATATTCAAGGTGAAGATCAACAAAAATTGGATGTCTATGCAAACCAAACTTTTATACAAACCTTAATTAACAGAAATATTGTTTGTGGAATTGCTAGTGAGGAAGAAGATGATTTTATTTCTATTAATAGTCAAGATGAAAATCATCAAAACAAATATGTTGTGTTAATTGACCCATTAGATGGTTCTTCAAATATTGATGTAAATGTTTCTGTTGGAACTATTTTTTCTGTTTTTAGACGTGTCACTCCAGTAGGAACTCCAGTTCAGATTGAAGATTTTTTACAAAAAGGAAATCAGCAAGTTGCTGCTGGATATGTAGTTTATGGAACCTCTACAATGTTGGTTTATACAACTGGTCACGGTGTAAATGGATTTACATTAAATCCTGCGATTGGAAGTTATTATTTATCGCATCCCAATATTACATTCCCCGAAAATGGAAAAATTTATTCTGTGAATGAAGGAAATTATTTAGACTTTCCACAGGGAATTAAAAACTATATAAAATACTGTCAGGAGGAAGAAGGTGATAGACCTTATACGAGTCGATATATCGGTTCTTTGGTTTCAGATTTTCATCGAAATATGATCAAAGGTGGGATTTATTTATATCCGAAAGGGTCTAGAAATCCTAATGGTAAATTACGCTTGTTATACGAATGTAATCCTATGGCTTTTTTAGCTGAACAAGCTAACGGAAAAGCTAGTGACGGATTTACAA
Source organism: Flavobacteriaceae bacterium (assembly GCA_965660845.1). Classification (GTDB taxonomy): domain Bacteria; phylum Bacteroidota; class Bacteroidia; order Flavobacteriales; family Flavobacteriaceae; genus Polaribacter. The sequence continues at coordinate 397,353 of CBFIBH010000001.1, read as the reverse complement.
GAATTTTAGATATAGAACCTACAGAATTACACCAAAGAGTCCCTTTTATTTGTGGTAGTAAAAACATGGTAGATAAGTGTGAAAAGTTTATGAAAAACGCTCAATAAACACTCTTCCTTGGATATATAAAATCAAAAATCTTTTGCATAGCTTTTTCTTATTCATTTATAAATTATCAAAAAGGCAACTACTTGTAGTGCAATTGTTTTATACTTATTTTTGTAGAAGAAATTTATAGAAAAACATTAAAAATAAAAATTATGGCTTTTGAATTACCAGAATTAGGATATGCTTATGATGCATTAGAACCTAATATAGATGCAAGAACTATGGAAGTACACCATAGTAAACACCACAACGGTTATACAACAAAATTAAATGGCGCAATCGCTGGAACTGACTTAGAAGGAAAATCGATTGAAGATATTTTAGGAAATTTAGATATGAGTAACGGTGCTGTTAGAAATAATGGTGGTGGTTTTTACAATCACTCGTTATTTTGGTCGGTAATGAATCCGAATGATAAAGGTGAATTATCTGGAGAATTAAAAGATGCTATCATGGATGCATTTGGTTCTTCTGATTCTTTTAAAATCGCTTTTTCTAATGCAGCTGCAACACAATTTGGTTCAGGTTGGGCTTGGTTGTGTGTACTTCCAGGAGGAAAAGTAGAAGTTTGTTCAACGCCAAATCAAGATAATCCTTTAATGCCAGGAGTAACATGTGGTGGAACACCAATTTTAGGAATTGATGTTTGGGAGCATGCATATTACTTAAACTACCAAAACAGACGTCCAGATTATATTGAAGCGTTCTTTAATGTAATTAACTGGAATGAAGTTTCTAGCAGATACGCTGCCGCAAAATAATTGAAAATTTATATTTCAAGAAAACAAAAAAGCACCCAAAAGGGTGCTTTTTTGTTTTCTTGAAAAAGTGATTTTAATAAGCTCTTTTTGTATTTCCCTCGTAAAAATTAATAAAAGCATTATTGACAACTCTATTTCCTCCATCTGTTGGATAATCTCCTGTAAAATACCAATCTCCTAAATTATCTGGACATGCTTTGTGTAAATTATATACAGTCTGATAAATTACTTCTACCTCTGCTTCAATCTCGGATGTTTTTAACATCTCTGCAATTTTATCAGAGATTTCTTGGTCTGTAAAAGGATTATAAATTTCTTTCACAAAGTTTACTATTCCATTATCTGCCTCTTTTTCTTGTTGTTTACACTTTTGATATACAGTATCTACAATATGATATTGATTGGTTTCTTTTAATAATTCTAAGGCAGCTTTAAAAGCGATAAAATCTCCAATTCTTGCCATATCAATTCCGTAACAATCTGGATATCTAATTTGAGGCGCAGAGGAAACAACAACTATCTTCTTAGGGTTTAGTCTATCTAAAATCTTGATGATACTTTTCTTTAAAGTTGTTCCACGAACAATACTGTCGTCAATCACCACCAAATTGTCTGTTGGTTTTACAACCCCATAGGTAACATCATAAACATGAGCAACTAAATCATCTCTACTGTTATCATCAGCAATAAAGGTTCTTAGTTTTGCGTCTTTTATAGCTATCTTTTCAAACCGTGGTCTTTCTGCTAAAATTTCTTTTACTTCATCAGCAGAAATATCTCTTTGTCCTGTAAGAATTTTTCTTGTTTTTTGAAGGTTCAAAACATCTTCTGCTGCTTCTGTCATTCCATAAAAAGAGGTTTCTGCCGTATTAGGAATGAATGAGAAAACAGTATTGGATATATCGTTGTTGATCGATTTCAAAACTTGTGGGAACACATTTTTTCCTAAATTTTTTCTTTCTTCATAAATAGAAGCATCACTACCTCTTGAAAAATAAATACGTTCAAAAGAACATGCTTTATTTTCTCTTTGCTCTAAAATTTGTTTTACTGAAGTTTCTCCACTTTTTTTAATGATTAAAGCATGACCTCTGTCTAGTTCTTTGATATCTTCTAACTGAACATTAAACACAGTTTGTATTACAGGCCTTTCTGAAGCGACAACAACAACCTCATCATTTTCGTGATAAAATGTAGGTCTAATTCCGTTTGGATCTCTCAAAACAAAAGCATCTCCATGACCAATTAAACCTGCCATTGCATATCCACCATCCCAATTTTTAGAAGAACGTTGTAAGATTCTTTGAATATTTAAATGTTCTTCGATGTAAGGCGATGCTTCAATTTTTGACAGCCCTTTTTCTTTAGCCTCGTTGTATAATTCAGCGACTTCTAATTCTAAAAAGTGACCTATTTTTTCCATCACAGTAACTGTGTCGGTAAACTCTTTTGGATGTTGACCTAATTCAATCAACTCCTCTAAAAGCTCCATTGCATTAGTCATGTTAAAATTACCTGCAACTATTAAGTTTTGATGTTTCCAATTACTTTGACGTAAAAAAGGATGCACACTTTCCATACTATTCTTACCAAAAGTTCCGTAGCGAACATGGCCTAAAAAAAGATTTCCGATGTATGGCATGTTTTGCTCTTGCCAAGTAACATCATCTTTCTTGTCTGGATTTTTATCTAAAACACCATTAAGTCGATCGTTAATTTTTCTAAAAACATGTTGAATTGGTTGTGTTTTGTTAGAGCGAACTCTGCTAATATATCTCTGCCCAGGTTGAGCATTAAACTTTATGCTTGCTAAACCAGCACCATCTTGTCCACGATTATGCTGCTTTTCCATTAGTAAATACATTTTGTTTAAACCATAGAAAGCGCTTCCATATTTGTCTTTGTAATATTGAAGTGGTTTTTTAAGTCTTACAAGTGCAATACCGCACTCGTGTTTAATAGCATCACTCATTTATAAAGTATTTGTAACAAAAAAATCCGCACAAATTTGCGCGGATTTAAAGTTAAGATAAATTGATATCAAATTGTGTTAATTCTTTAAATGCTGATAAGCGTCTTTTTACTTCTTCGTCTGACAAATCTTCAATTCTTCTAGTACCAAACTTCTCTACACAAAAAGATGCCAGGGTTGAACCATAAATAATAGCTGATTTCATGTTTTCAAAAGAAATATCTTGTGTTTTTGCTAAATAGCCAGAAAAACCTCCTGCAAATGTATCTCCTGCACCAGTAGGATCGAATACTGCAGCCAAAGGTAATGCGGGTGCATAAAACATTTTACCATCATTAAATAATAATGCTCCATGTTCTCCTTTCTTAATCACTACGTATTTTGGACCCATTTTATGGATTTTATTTGCAGCGTTTACAAGTGAATATTCTCCACTTAATTGTCTAGCCTCTTCATCATTGATTGTTATAACGTCTACACGTTTTAAAACCTCAAACAACTCGTCTAATGCAGAATCCATCCAAAAATTCATGGTGTCTAAAATAGCTAATTTTGGTTTTGTTTCCATTTGATCTAAAACTGAACTTTGAACCAAAGGATGTAAGTTACCTAACATAACAATACTAGCATACTTATAATTATCTGGAACAACCGGTTTAAAATCTGCCAACACATTCAATTCTGTAATTAAAGTATCTCTAGAATTCATATCGTTATGATATTTACCGCTCCAGAAAAATGTTTTACCATCTTTTATAATTTCAACTCCATCAGTATTAATCCGTTTATCGTTTAGCATTTCTAAGTAAGAAAGAGGAAAATCACCTCCAACAACAGAAACTATACCTGTGTCAATTCCAAAATAAGAAGATGCCATACCTACAAAAGTTCCTGAACCTCCTAATATCTTATCTGTTTTTCCAAAAGGTGTTTCAATCGCATCAAAAGCTACAGTTCCTACTGCTAATAATTTACTCATATTTTGTTTTTTTAGCGTAATTTTGCATCAAATTTAGAATGCAAAAAACAAAGGTCAAAAATAAGTTTTAAAAATGACAATTAAAGAAATACAGGAAGAAATTGTAGATGAGTTTGCTTTCTTTGAAGATTGGATGGAACGCTATGAACATTTGATTCAGTTAGGTAAATCTTTGCCTATAATAGACGATAAATACAAGTTGGATGAAAACCTTATTAAAGGTTGCCAATCCAAAGTTTGGTTACACTCTAGCCTTCAAGATAATCAATTAGAATTTACTGCTGATAGTGATGCCATTTTAACCAAAGGAATTGTTGCTCTTTTATTACGGGTATATAGCAATCAAAAACCAGAAGACATCTTAGCAGCAGAAAGTAATTTTATTGATGAAATTGGACTGAAAGATCATTTATCGCCAACTCGAGCAAATGGTTTGGTTTCGATGTTGAAACAGATTAAAATGTATGCTTTAGCTCAACAAGCAAAATCATCGAATTAGCAGTATCTATGCATTATATTTTTTAGAAAATGACTGAAAAAGATTTAGAAGAAATAGGAGATAAAATCGTACGTGTTTTAAAGACCATTTACGATCCGGAAATACCCGTTGATATTTACGAATTAGGATTAATTTACGATGTTTTTGTAAATGAAAATAATCACGCAAAAATATTAATGACGTTAACCTCGCCAAATTGTCCGGTAGCTGAAACTTTACCTGTAGAAGTAGAAGAAAAGGTAAAAACCCTCAAAGAAATCAATGAAGCGGAAGTTGAAATTACTTTCGATCCTACTTGGACGCAAGACATGATGAGTGAAGAAGCGAAGTTAGAATTGGGAATGCTATAATGGAAGATTCAATTGTAAATAGAGTTACTAAGAGCAAGCTTGTAACCATCGATTTAGAGGAATTTTACCCTGATGGAAAACGAATTCTTTTTGACATTAAAGACTGGTTATATGAAGGCATTATTTTAAAAGAAAAAGAGTTTAGAGAATCCGTTCAAAATCATGATTGGTCTCAATATCAAGATTCGTATGTTGCCTTAACATGTTCTGAAGAAGCTATTATTCCCTCTTGGGCTTATTTATTATTAACCTCTGAATTGAGTGAATATGCTCACTTGATTGTTGTTGGAGATTTAGATTTATTGGAAACAACAATCTATCAAGAAATCATAAAAGAATTAGACTTGACATTTTGCACAGAAAAACCTGTTATCATTAAAGGATGTGCAGAAAAATCAATCCCTCCATCTGCTTTTTCATTTCTAATCAAAAGATTACAACCGATTGCAAAATCTTTAATGTACGGAGAAGCATGCTCTACAGTTCCTCTTTATAAAAAGAAAAAATAGTTTCCACTTTCTTTAGCAAATACTAAATTTGTGAAGTTAATATTCAAGTCTTGAAGAAATTATTCATTCTATTTTTCTTAGCTTCTCTAAGTTCCTTTTCTCAAGGTAAAATAGATTCCATTCGTAAAGCAGAATTATTACGTAGTAAAATTCTAAAAAAACAAATCGATTCTCTTCAAAAAACTATCGACTCTATTAATAGAAGAGAAAAAATATGGCGAGAATTAGATGCTAAAGATTGGTCTGTTGATGGGAGATTTGCTTTCCAGTTTAATCAATCTGCTTTTTCTAACTGGATTTCTGGAGGTGAAAATGCAGTTGCAGGAACAATCAATATTAATTATGATTTTAATTATAAAAATGATGAATGGAAGTGGGATAACAAGGTAATTGCATCCTATGGTTCTAGTTATTTAAGCAATAAAGGATACAGAAAAACCGATGATCGTTTTGAATATAATTCTGTTTTGGCTTACAACTCAGGGAAAAAATGGTACGTGTCTTTTTTTAGCAACTTTATTACTCAATTCACACAAGGTTATGATTATTCTCAAGAACCCAGAACCTTAGTTTCCTCTGGTTTATCTCCGGCATATTGGAGTTTTGGTCCTGGTATGTTTTGGCGTAAAAATGAAGACTACAGAGTAAACATAGCTCCAGCAACCTCTCGTTTTACATTTGTTTCTGAAAATTTTTCTGGACGTTATGGAGTTCCAGCAGGAAAAACCAATGTATATGGTTTGGGTTTTAATTTATCTAGTTATTTAAAATTTGATTTGTTTAAAAATGTAACTATTGAAAATATCATTCAGTTATATTCTGATTATCTAGACAAACCACAAAATATTGACATTAATTACCAAGCCAACTTTTTTGTTAAAATAAATAAGCTGATGTCTTTAAATTTAACATTGCACATGATTGTAGACGACAATGCAAATACAGATAAGACAGTGCAGTTTAGACAAGTTTTTGGCTTAGGTTTCAACTACACTTTTCACAAGATTTAATAGGTTAATTCAGTTATTAAAATACCTTTGCAAAAATTTTCAAAAATCATAAAAAAAATAATTTTTTTAATTTGTTTGATGATGGCTACAGTAACTTCATCTCAAGAGGTGAAAAAAGACACTACCTCTAATTGGACAAAAAAGGGAGTCTTTACATTGCTTTTTAACCAAGCATCTTTTTCTAATTGGATCGCTGGTGGTGAAAACTCTGTTGCTGGAACTGTAAATATCAATTACGATTTTAATTATAAAAATGGTGATTGGTCTTGGGACAATAAAATCATTTCTAGATATGGTATCAGTAATATTAGCGGAATTGGAACTAGAAAAACTGATGACCTTTTAGAGTTTAACTCTTTATTAGGGAAAAAAGCATCTAAAAATTGGTCGTATTCTTATTTTCTTAATGTGAGAACTCAATTTACAACAGGTTTTGACTATTCAGGTCCAACAGATGTTAAAACTTCTGAATTTTTTGCTCCTGCATTTGTGACCACAGGTCCTGGTATGGTGTATAAAAAATCTGATAATTTTAACATCAACCTTTCTCCAGCTACAATGAAAGCTACATATGTTTCTGACAGGTTTACAGGTGATTTTGGAACTGATGCTGGAGAAACTTCTCGTCACGAACTTGGATTTTATGCTGCTATATATTACAAGGCTACTTTAATGGAGAATGTAAGTATTGAGAATATTTTTAATGCTTATTCAAACTACCTAGAAGATGCACAAAATATTGATATCAATTATCAAGTAAACTTAGTGATGCAGATAAATAAGTATTTATCAACCAACTTAAACTTTCATCTAATTATGGATGACAATGTTTCAAGTCAATCTCAATTTAAACAACTCTTTGGTTTAGGAGTCAATTATATTTTCTAAACGTTTATAACTTATAAATAACCACAATTGCATTTGTAATTGTGGTTTTCTTTTTTTGTTATATTTATACAACAATATAAAGCATGACACTTTTAGTAGTTTACGCATTAGTTTCTATTTTCTTTTCTTTTTTGTGCTCCATTTTGGAAGCAGTTTTACTATCTATATCTCCTACTTTTATCAATGTAAAAATAGCAGAAGGAAAAGCATATGCGATTACATTAGAAAATATTAAAAAAGATGTTGACAAGCCTTTAATTGCTATTCTTACTCTAAATACAATTGCACATACTGTTGGTGCAATTTTAGTGGGTGTACAAGCTAAAATTTATTATGCTGAAAACTATGGCAATGAGATTACTCAAGTCTTTGGTTTTAAATTAACAGAAGATATTTTAGTAGGGGTTGTTTCTACAATTATGACGGTTTTAATTTTAGTTGTTTCTGAAATTATACCTAAGACAATTGGTGCTACTCACTGGAAAAAACTAGCTGCTTTTACAAGTAATGTTTTGTCTGTTCTTATTTTCTTTTTTAAGTGGACGGGTATTTTATGGATACTTCAATTATTTACAAAAATCTTTGGAAAAGCTGGACACGGTTCTGTTTTGAGTAGAGAAGATTTTACTGCTATGACAGATATTGCAGAACAGGAAGGTGTTTTTCAAGAATCTGAGAGTAAAGTGATAAAAAATCTTCTAAACTTTAAAGAAGTGGAAGTTAAAGATATTATGACTCCAAGAACCGTGTTAAAATCTGCTGACGAAACTCAAACGATTCAGGAGTTTTTTGATGAAAATCCAAACTTACGCTTTTCAAGAATTCCTGTGTATTTAGATAATCCTGATAACATTACTGGGTACTTTTTAAAAGATCAACTTCTAGAATCTTTAATTAATGGAAACGGCGAAAAACCATTGTCAGAGATTAAGAGAACAATTTTAGTTACTAATAGAAGTTTACCAATTCCAAATCTATTTGAACAATTAATCGACCAAAGAGAACACATTGCTTTGGTGGTTGACGAGTATGGTTCTGTAAGTGGTTTGGTGACTCAAGAAGACATGATTGAAACCTTACTTGGTTTAGAAATTATGGACGAAAGTGATAATATTGAAGACTTACAATTACTCGCTAGAAAAAGTTGGCAACGTAGAGCAAAACGACTTGGAATTATTGATGAGTTTAAGGATTTGGAGTAAAACTATTCTTCTTTATACTCGTAATACAAAAAGTCATTATAAGGAAAACGTTGAATGTGAATTTTCTTAACCTCTTCATAGGTTTTGTCTTTAAACTCGTCTAAGTTTTCTTTGTTCAAAGCAGAAATAAAAATGGATTCTTTGTCTTCATTCATCCATGTTTTTTTCCAATCTTCTAGTGTATAATGAATTTCAGATTTTTCCGTGATTAAATCATCTTCATCAATGGTTTCATGAGAATAGGCATCAATTTTATTAAAAACCATGACAGTAGGCTTATCAGCACTATCAATTTCATCCAAAATTTGATTTACAGAATCAATATGATCTTCAAAATTAGGATGAGAAATATCTACTACATGCAATAATAAATCAGCTTCTCGAACCTCATCTAAGGTAGATTTGAAAGATTCCACCAATTGGGTAGGCAATTTTCTAATGAATCCGACAGTATCTGTCATTAAAAATGGAATGTTCTTAATGACTACTTTTCTAACTGTTGTATCTAAAGTTGCAAAGAGTTTATTTTCTGCAAACACGTCACTTTTAGAAATCACATTCATCAGTGTAGATTTCCCAACGTTAGTATATCCAACCAAAGCAACTCTAACCATTTTACCTCTGTTCTTTCTCTGAACAGCCATTTGTTTATCAATAGTTTTGAGTCGCTTTTTCAGCAACGCAATTTTATCACGAATAATACGTCTGTCTGTTTCAATCTCTGTTTCTCCAGGACCTCTCATTCCAATTCCACCTTTCTGTTTATCTAAGTGTGTCCAAAGTCTTGTAAGTCTTGGTAATAAATATTCGTGCTGAGCAAGGGCAACTTGAGTTTTCGCCGAATTTGTTTGAGCTCTTTGTGCGAAAATATCAAGAATTAAATTTGTTCTATCTAAGATTTTACAATCTAGTATTTTTTCAATATTACGTAATTGAGCAGGAGATAATTCGTCATCAAAAATTGCTGTTCCAATTGTGTGGGTTTCTATGTAAGCTTTTACATCTTCTAGTTTTCCAGCTCCTAAAAATGTTTTAGGGTGTGGTTTTTCTAACTTTTGCACAAAACGATTTACTACTACTCCACCTGCTGTCATAGTTAAAAATTCAAGTTCGTCTAAGTATTCTTTAGACTGACTTTCGTCTTGATGCTGAGTAATAACACCAATTAAAACAGCTTTTTCTGAAATGGCTTCTTTCTGATCTATCATAAGTCACAAAATTAGGAAGAATTCTAGACGTATCGAGTTACTTAGAGTCTTTATTCTTTGGAAAGAATAAATCATCTTTAATAACATACTTCTTGTATTTACCTCCTTTGTATCTGTGATATATAAACAAAGGCATTAAAATAAAAGACAAATATAAAACTCCTAACCCTACAATAACTTTTCCTTTGGGATGTTCTGTATATTCTAAATAACCACCAATACTCATCCAAAGTAAGAAAACAACAAACAGTATTTTTAAGAGTAATTTCATAAATCCAAAACATTTTAATAAAAACAAAATTACAAAAAAGTTATACCTTTAAAGAGCTCAACCAAATCCTGATGAAACGAACTTTTTTTGCAATTTTTATTTTCTTTTTTATGAGTTATGATACAAATTCAGACAAAGTTTTAGACACTCTTAAGTCTAAAAAAATAGTGATTGCTCACAGAGGAGCTTCGGGTTATTTACCTGAGCATACGTTAGAATCTAAAATTTTGGCCTATGGAATGAATGCCGATTTTTTAGAACAAGACTTGGTCTTAAGTAAAGATGATGTTCCTATTGTGATTCATGATATTTACTTGGATGATGTTACTGATGTTGCTGAAAAATTCCCTAAAAGAATAAGAGAAAACGGTCGTTTCTATGTAATTGACTTTACATTTGAAGAATTAAAAAAGCTAAACGTAAAAGAACGCTTTGATCATAAGACGGGAAAACAAATTTATCCAGATAGATACAAAGGAAATGGCGTGTTTAAATTGCATTCTTTAAAAGAAGAGATTGAGTTAATTCAGGATTTGAATAAAACCACCCAAAAAAATATTGGTATTTATCCAGAAATAAAAAAACCAAAGTTTCATTTAGAAAATGGAAAAGACATCTCAAAAATTGTTTTAAAAATTTTGTCAGACTATGGTTATTCAACCAAAAAAGACAAATGTTACTTACAATGTTTTGACTCTAAAGAATTGGAAAGAATTCGAAAAGAACTAAAATCTGAATTACTCTTAGTGCAATTAATAGAGTCTCCACAAGAAACGTTGCAATTGAAACACTTTAGTTCTTATGCAGACGGAATGGGTCCTTGGTATCGATTATTATTGTCTGAAACTGTGGACAATGAATTTACCTTCACCTCACTAGTAAAAGAAGCTCATGATTTAGGAATGGTTGTTCATCCATATACGTTTAGAGCAGATGTAAAAAATGAGTTTGATACTTTTAGACAAATGATACAAGTTCTTCTGTATGAAGCGAATGTAGATGGTGGTTTTACAGACTTTCCTGATTTGATGAAAAAAGAAATCAAGTAGCTGTTACTTCAATCAATTTATTTCTGTAAGCAGTTAGTAGTTTAGATTTTGAAATGAATCCTGTATATTTTCCATTTTTAATAACAGGTAAGTTCCAAGCTCCAGTGTTTTTAAATTTTTGCATTATTTTTTCCATAGAGTCTTCATAGAAGATTATCTCTGGTGCAGATTTCATGAACAAAGAAACAGTTGTATTTTCATATAAAATCTGATCAAACATTACAGAACGAACATCGTCTAACAAAACAATTCCTAAAAACTGTTCTTTTTCATCAATGACAGGAAATAAATTTCTGCTGGATTTTGCTACACCTTTTTTTAACATATCTCCTAAAGTCATATCAATATGAAGCTTTACAAAATTAGTTTCTATTACCTGGTTTATTCTCATCATCATCAATGCATTTTTATCTTTATCATTGGTAATTAATTCACCACGTTTTGCTAATTCTGTTGTGTAAATAGAGTGTGGAACAAAGTATTTAGTCAATCCATAAGAAATTGCCGCTACTAACATTAAAGGAACAAACAAATCATAGCCTCCAGTAATTTCAGCAATTAAGAATATAGCAGTTAATGGAGCATGTAAAACTCCAGCCATTAATCCAGTCATTCCAATTAAGGTAAAATTAGATTCTGAAACTTCAAAACCAAATTGATTGATAATCTTAGCAACTGCATTTCCAAGTGCACTTCCCATAAATAAAGTCGGAATAAATACTCCTCCAACTCCACCGGCTGCAAACGTTGTTGTCATTGCAATGGCTTTAAAAACAACAATTAGCATTAAAATAGAAACAACCATCCAGACATTTTCCATATCTATCGAAAAGGAAACTCCTTTGATAGCTTCTGCAGTATTTCCGTTTAATAAGTTATTAATCAAACCAAAACCTTCACCATATAAAGGTGGAATAAAATATAACATTAAACCTATAGCTACGGCAGCAATTCCAATTTTAGCATATGCATTCTTAAATCTAGAGAAGAACTTGGTGATTAAAAAATACATTTTAGAAAAATAAACCGATGCAAACCCTGTAGCAACAGCTAATAACAAATAAAAAGCAAGGTGTTTTACTTTCCAAGCTTCTGCTAATTGAAATGTAAATAATACATCAGTATCTCTAAAAAAATAGGAAGTTATTACTGCAGAAACAGATGCAAATAATAATGGAACCATAGAAGCAAAAACCAAATCTAAGCTGAAGATTTCGATTGCAAAGATAATTGCAGCAACAGGTGCTTTAAACATCGATGACATGGCTCCTGCAGTTGCACAACCAATTAGCAACATTCTGGTTTTTGTATTCATATGAAACAACTGAGCTACATTAGACCCTAGAGCTGCTCCTGTACTTACTGCTGGCCCTTGCAATCCAACAGAACCTCCAAATCCAACAGTTAAAGGCGCGGTTAATAATGATGCGAAAATTTTATAACGCTCAATAATTCCACTTCGTTTTGATATAGAATATAGTGTTGTTGAAATTCCATGACCAATCGGTTTTTTTATCACATATTTTTTTACCAAATACACAAACCAAACACCGATAATTGGCAAAATAAAATATAATGAATATCTGTAATCTTTGATAAAATCACTTTCTAGCCAAGACTGAACTAATACCGTTAAATATTTTAATAAAACAGCTCCTAAACCCGATAGAAAACCAAAGACAATACTTAACACATACAAAAACTGTTTTTCAGAAATATTTTTATACCTCCAAATTAAAATTTTAGTAAATATGTTACGTTTTCTTTTAGTCAATTTTCTTTACTGAGTTTAACATGTCTGTTCCCAGATATTGTTGGTTTTTATTGTAATACCAATCTCTTTTTTTTGGCATCTTTATTCCTTCGATGGTTTCAAAATCAGTTAATAAAATAAATTCTCCATCATTTTTTTCCTCGTCATGATAAAACTGATATGCTTCCATTCTATAAGATTCTGGATCAAAATAGAAATACCAAGTGTCTTCTCCAACCTCTTTTTTATAGGTGATTTTTAACACCAAATACATTTCTCCCATAAACTTATCTAAGTTTACCTGATCATGAATAATTGTTCCTGGATCTTTTAATTTCATTGGCAATCCATACAAATACGTATAATAGTTTTTATACAAATTTGCTCGTTCACAATTCAGATTGTACTTCTTTTTTACTTCTTTAGAGAGTTCTGCCTTTCCATTAAACTGAATACTACATTTATCTTTCTCTAAAGTATATTCTGTTGTGTTTTCTCCTGTTTTTGAGACTACTTGAAAGTATTGATTGGGTAAGATAATCGTAATTTTAGAATCTCTCTTGGGCTTGTTGGGTGTTTCCATAGTTATGGATAAAATTCCCTTGAAAGAACTCCAATTTCCATTTGGATCATGAAATTGGATAGCTTTTCCTAACAATTCTTTTCCGGTGATTTCTTGTGAATGGATTGAGAAAGCAGCCAGTAAAATAATAAGAAGTATGGTTGATTTATTCATACTTCAAAGTAATAAAAAATCCCGCAATTGCGGGATTAAATTTTTATTCTTGAATGTCTAGCTTAATATTGAGTTCTTGCAATTGATAATCATCTATAGTTGCAGGAGCATCAATCATGACATCTCGTCCAGAATTATTTTTTGGAAAAGCAATAAAATCTCTAATGGTTTCTTGTCCTCCTAAAATAGACACCAATCGATCCAGTCCAAATGCAATTCCACCGTGAGGTGGTGCACCATATTCAAAAGCATCCATTAAAAAGCCAAATTGTTCTTTGGCTTCTTTATCAGAAAACCCAAGATGCTTTAACATAATTCCTTGCATTTCTTTATCATGAATTCTGATAGAACCTCCGCCTATTTCATTTCCATTTAAAACCAAATCATATGCATTTGCTTTCACTTCTCCAGGGTTAGAATCTAACAATTCCAATTGACCAGATTTTGGTGATGTAAAAGGATGATGCATTGCGTGGTAATTTCCAGTTTCTTCATCCAATTCTAACAATGGGAAATCAACAACCCATAAAGGTGCAAACTCATTTGGATTTCTTAACCCCAATCGTTCTGCCATTTCCATACGTAAAGCACTCATCTGCGCTCTTGTTTTGTCTATGGGTCCAGATAAAACACAAATTAAATCTCCTGGATTTGCTCCGGTAGCTTCTGCCCATTTTGACAAATCATCTTGGTCATAAAATTTATCTACGGAAGATTTAAAGGTTCCGTCTTCATTACATTTTACATACACCATTCCTAAAGCACCTACTTGTGGTCTTTTTACCCAATCAATTAGCTTATCAATCTCTTTTCTTGTAAAACTTGCTGCGCCAGGAACTGCAATTCCCACGACTAGTTCAGCAGAATTAAACACGTTGAATTCTTTGTGTTGTGCAAAAGCGTTTAATTCTCCAAACTCCATTCCAAAACGAATATCTGGTTTATCATTTCCATACATACGCATTACATTATCGTACTTCATTCTTGGAAATTCTGCAACTTCTACACCTTTAATTTCTTTTAATAAATGACGTGTTAAACCTTCAAATGTATTTAAAACATCTTCTTGTTCTACAAACGCCATTTCGCAGTCAATCTGTGTAAACTCTGGTTGTCTATCTGCTCTTAAGTCTTCATCTCTAAAACATTTTACAATCTGAAAATACTTATCCATTCCTCCAATCATCAATAATTGCTTGAATGTTTGGGGTGATTGTGGCAGTGCGTAAAACTGACCTTGATTCATTCTTGAGGGCACTAAAAAATCTCTTGCTCCTTCTGGTGTTGATTTGATTAAATATGGTGTTTCTACATCTATAAACCCTTCATCTGATAAGTATTTTCTTACTTCCATCGAGACTTTATGACGGAATAACAAATTTTCTTTTACTGGATTTCTACGAATATCTAGATAACGATATTTCATTCTCAAATCTTCACCTCCATCTGTTTCATCTTCAATTGTAAATGGCGGTAATTTAGCTCCGTTTAAAATAGTTAATTCAGAGACCAATACTTCTACATCACCTGTTGGGATATTTGGGTTTTTAGACTGACGTTCAATAACAGTTCCTTTTACCTGAATTACAAATTCACGTCCTAGACCTTTAGCTTTTTCCATTAAAACTTTAGGAGTTCTTTCTTCGTCAAAAATCAATTGTGTAATTCCGTATCGATCACGGATATCAACCCAAATCATAAAACCTTTGTCACGAGATTTCTGAACCCAACCTGCTAAGGTTACTTCAGAATTTATATGAGAATCATTTAATTCTCCACAAGAATGTGTTCTGTACATGATCGTTTTTTTAATCTGCTGCAAATTTAATCAAATCATACCAATACAGGTTATTAGAAAGCGTTTTGTTGCTGTTATTTCTTTGTATGTTTGTTATTATGAAAGTTGTAAATATCAAAGAAAAGTTAAGCCTGTTTTCAGATCAATGGTCTCCAAAAAGAATTGGAGAGTTAAATGGACAACAAATTTTATTAGCAAAAATTCAAGGAGAATTTGTATTTCATAAACATGATGACGAAGATGAACTGTTCATGGTGTTAAAAGGTAAATTAGTTTTAGAACTAAGAGATAAAACTGTGACAATAAATGAAGGAGAGTTTTATATCGTTCCTAAAGGAGTTGAACACAAACCCATTGCTAAAGAAGAAACACATTTATTACTATTTGAACCTTTAAGCACAAAACATACAGGTGATGTGATGGCAGATATAACAGTAGAAACTTACGAAGAGATTTAATATGTCAAAATTATATTTAGTTCCCACACCTATTGGAAATTTAGAAGACATGACTTTTAGAGCAATTTCTATTTTAAAAGAAGTTGATTTTATTTTGGCTGAAGACACAAGAACTAGTGGAAAATTATTAAAACATTTTGAGATTGAAACTCCAATGTATTCTCATCATATGCACAATGAGCATAAAACTGTTGATGGAATTGTAAAAAGGATCTTAAATGGAGAAAGTTGTGGTTTAATTTCGGACGCTGGAACACCAGCAATTTCTGATCCTGGTTTTTTATTGACAAGAGCTTGTATTCAACACGATATTGAAGTTGAGTGTTTACCTGGAGCAACTGCATTTGTTCCTGCACTGGTAAACTCTGGTTTTCCAAATGATCGTTTTGTTTTTGAAGGTTTTTTACCTGTAAAAAAAGGACGACAAACACGGTTAAAATTGTTAGCCGATGAAAAAAGAACCTTGATTTTTTATGAAAGTCCACACAAGCTTTTAAAAACATTAACTCATTTTGCAGAATATTTTGGAGAAGAAAGATTGGTTTCAGTTTCTAGAGAATTGACTAAATTATTTGAAGAGACAAAACGAGGAACTGTAAAAGAAGTTTTAGAATATTATACCAACAAGCCACCTAAAGGAGAAATTGTGATTGTTGTTGAAGGAAAGAAATAAAAAAACCTCGCAAAATTGCGAGGTTTTTTTATTATTATTTCAATCTAGCTTCCTTTAATCCATTCCACCTAATCTTCTTGGAGACCTTGGTTTTGGCCACGTTCTTTGCTTTCCTGTTCTAGGATTTATTGGCAATACAGCTTTTTCTCTAGAAGTAAATTCTGGATCTTCACTTGCCATATATGTTAAAATAGCTGTCAAAATTACATTGCTTCTTACATCATCAAATACAATTTTATCATAAGTATCTCTATTTGTGTGCCAAGTGTAATTCCAATAAGACCAACTTAACGAACTCAAACTAAACCCTGGTGCCCCAGCAGCAACAAAAGAAGCGTAATCTGATCCTCCACCACCTGGTGTTCCTGGAAATGTAGTTTCAATTTCTCTTGTGATACTTCTAGGCACTTTAGACAACCATCTGCCTAAATAATCATAAGAATTTAAAAAACCTTGTCCAGATAATCTAACGACTCTCCCTGTTCCATTGTCTTGATTAAAAGAAGCCTGAACTCCTTTTACAATTTCTGGATGGTCTTCTACAAAACCTCTTGAACCATTTAAACCTTGTTCTTCACTTCCCCAATGACCTACTAAAATTGTTCGTTTTGGATTTGGATATAATTTCTTCAATATTCTCATTACTTCCATCATTACCATCGTTCCCGTTCCATTATCAGTAGCTCCAGTTCCACCATCCCAAGAATCAAAATGTGCAGATAGTATTACATATTCGTTAGGTTTTTCAGTTCCTCTAATTTCTCCAATTGTATTAAAGTTGTCTACTTTTCCTAATTCTTTAGATTTTGCAACAATTTTAATCTCTGGTTTGTCTCCATATTTTGCCAATCTGTATAACATTCCGTAATCTTCTAATTCTAAATCGATTGTTGGAATTTTTCTAGATGTTGCGCTAAAAATTTTGTTCACTCCAAAACCACTTGACCATCTAGAAGTAATTAATCCTAAAGCTCCATTTTGTTCTAGCAATTCTATTCCTTCTTTATTCAATACAGAGTTTCTTCGATTTCCGTAACCAGTATTCTTTATATTATCTCTAAATGCTTTTGAAATAGCTTGTTTCTCTTTTTTCATCTTTTCAAAAGACTCATCAGTTGCCCATTCTTTCCAGTTATAATCTGGTCTTCCTGTAGGCTGATACACGGAAAGCATAACCATTTTACCTTTTACCGTTTTTGCCCATTTTTCAAAGTCTGCTTTACTAGAAACTTCTGGAATTAAGACGACTTCTCCTTCTACACCCTTATCTTTTGTGCTTGCACTCCAAGCCAATTGTGTTCCTTTTAAAGTTTGAATTCTAGGTGAAACCATATCGATATGTGTTATACCTCTTTCCCAACCTCTCCACTCACCAAACTTTTCATTTCGCGCTTCAATTCCCCAAGATTTATATTTTGCAACTGCCCAATCATTGGCTTTTTTCATTTGTGGTGTTCCAACCAATCTTGGCCCTACAACATCCATTAACTCGTGTCCAATTTTTTCTAATTGCGAGTTTTCATTCGCTTCTTTAATAATGCTTTTAATAATTTCATCTTGAGTTTGCGCTGAAATAGTTACAGCGGCTAAGAAGAAAAAAAGTAATGTTAGTTTTCTCATGTTATATAATTTATTGTTTGTTCTTAAATATGTTTTCCTTTATTCCATCCATGTTTACCAAGATATTGATCTCCAGATTCTACAGCACCATCTTCAATTGAAGTTCCCATAGAATCATTCCAACGGTTTAAGTATCCAAATAAAGCTATCACTCCTAACATTTCAACTATTTCGCCTTCATTCCAATGTTCATACAATCTTTTTTTAATTGTTTCGTCTACTTGATTGGGAACTTGACTTGCTTGCAAGGAAAAATCTAAAGCTGCTCTTTCTGCATCAGTGAAAGCTGGATGAGTTCTGTATTCCCAGATATTATCTAATTGTTCTTGTTCTGCTCCGTAACGTTCAGCTGCTCTAATAGCATGAGCTTGACAATATCTACAACCAGTTGCATTACTAGAAACCCAAGCAATCATTCTTTTAAGCGCTGATGTTACTCTGCCATGATTTTCCATAACAGCTTTATTTAAATTTATGAAGGCTTTGGATATTTCTGGTCTTCTTTGCATCGTTAAAACGGAATTAGGACAAAAGCCTAAGGTTTCATTGTAAAAGTCTGCAAGTTGTTTGGTTTGTTTATCGTGATTTGGATCTAATGGTGTAACTAAAGGCATAATTATTTTTTAAAGTACGTAAATGTAAAGAATTATCAATTAGGTCTAATTAGGCTAAAATGACCTGATCTTTCTATTGTTAAACCATTGATATCAGTCAATTTGGCTAAAAACCAGTAATCATCTGAAGGCATTTTTTTTCCTCCATAAAAACCATTCCAACCCACAGAAAATTGATCTAATGTTGCTATTAACAATCCAAAACGATTGAATATTTGAATTTCAACTTTTGTATAAAAGGTTCGATCAAAACCTGAAAAACTCCAAATTTCGTTGGTATTATCTTCATTGGGTGTAAAAAAAAGTGGATAATTTAGTACAGCAAAACGATAGCTCTGAATACCACAACCCAACCTATCTTTTATATAAAGTATATGAATTCCAGGTTGTAGATTTTCATATAAAGTTTGTTGAGTAAAAGGACCTTTAGGATTATCTAATGAAAATTCATAATCACCAATTCCAATATCTTGTACTTTAAAAAGAACCCTATTATTGGTTCCAAAACCCTCTACAATAATATTTTTTGCAGAAATAGTTGAGATTTCAGATGCACTAACTTTTATCTCTTCAGGATTAGAAATACAACCAGAATTTGCTGTAGCAGTTACAAAATAGTTTCCTGGTTCTGTTAATCTTGCTGTACTTCCAGTTGCTACTATATCTCCAGTTTCATTTTCCCAAGTATATTGGTAACTTGCTAAAGAACTAATAACGGAAACATCCACACCTCCTTCATTCTTGCAAAGAACAACCTCAGTTGGGATTTCGAAATCAGGTTCTTGATTATCAACAACAATATCCAAAGGAGTTCTGTTTGCTGAAAAACAACCATTAATTCTAGCTTCTAAATAGTATCTTGTGTTAGTGAATAATTCTGGTGTTGTGTATACATTACCTATAAAAATCGGTGTTGTACTACTCAAATTTTCATACCACAAAATTTCTCCTTCGGATGCGATTGCTGAAACCAGTGCTGTGCTACCCTCACAAATTATATCAGAATTTGTGTTAAAATTGTTGGAATTTCATTGACAACAGCATCGATAGATACTCTTCTCTTGGTAATGTTTGGCAACCATTGACCGACACAGTTGCATAATATGGAGTTGTAATAGTTAAAATTGGAGTTGTAAATGAATTTCCTGTTGCCAAAAGATTACCACCAGTTTGAGAATCGTACCACAATATTTGACCTACGGAAGCATTAGCAGTTAGTGTTATACTTCCAGGTCCACAAGCTGTTTCTGTTGTTGTATTTTCAATTTCAGGCACAAAAACACTTGTGCTTCCAGAAATATTAACAGATGTGCTTTCAAAAACAATACTTCTTACTGCTGCTTCCAAATTTGGAAATAGAATTTCACTACCCGAGGAAGGGCTAAGGGTTAACCTTCCTTCAGCAACATCCCAGCTTGAATTGATAGTTGGATGATTTCCGGTAAGGAAAATTCTATCTGAACTTTGATCGTATCCAGATGAAATTTGGATATAAAAGTTTGGAATTCCAGTATTATCCGGATCGCTAATTGTAAAATTTTCTGCAATGAAAATCTGACTCAAAGGACAATAAGCATCTCTTCCACTTACTGAAATTCCTGGAGGTTGATTTTGTGCTATTATAGCATAATTAATAAAACAAATAAACAAATAAAGAAAGTGTCTTTTTATAGAATTCATTGCAATTGATAACGGAATTTTTAGACTTTGTCAGTACTTTTGTAAATATACGACTTAGCTAAAAAACTTATAAATATATGGCAACAAATAAGGTAGTAACAGTTTGGAAAGAAAATATGATTTTTGAATCTGATAATCCGAGTGGAGATACTTTTTTTATGGATGCACCAGATGAAGGGGTAAAGAATAAAGGAATGAGACCAAAAGCCTTAATGTTATCATCCCTTGCAGGTTGTTCTGGTTTGGATGTTGTTTCTCTTCTAAAAAAAATGCGTGCTGAAGTTGATGATTTTAAAATTGTAACTCAAGGAGAGCTTACAGAAGAGCATCCAAAATATTACAACAAAGTAACTGTTGAGTATCACTTTTTTGGATCTGACTTGGATCAGGATAAAATACAAAAAGCAGTAAACCTCTCAGTTGAAAAATATTGTGGTGTGATGGAAATGTTTCGACAATTTGCAGATGTAACAACAGAAGTGTATCTGCATAAGCAATAAATTACTATAAGTAACTTTTATGAAATGGATTGTAAAACCTGAGTCAAAGTCAGAGTTAGTTTCACAACTTGCCAAAAATTTATCCGTTGATTCTCTTACTGCTAAATTATTAGTCCAGAGAGGAATCACAACTTTTGATGAAGCAAAAAAATTCTATCGTCCTTCTTTAGAAGATTTATACAATCCTTTTTTAATGAAGGATATGAATATTGCTGTTTCTAGAATAGAGAAGGCTATTTCCAGTGGCGAAAACATTTTAATTTATGGTGATTACGATGTTGATGGAACAACTGCTGTATCTTTGGTTTACAGTTATTTAAAAACAAAAACTGATAATATAAGTACATATATTCCTGATCGATATCAAGAAGGTTATGGAATCTCTTACCAAGGAATAGATTATGCAGAAGACAATGATTTTTCACTAATCATAGCTTTAGACTGTGGTATAAAAGCCCTAGAAAAAGTTGCTTATGCAACAGAAAAAGGCATTGATTTTATTATTTGTGATCATCATAAACCTGGAAAAGAAATTCCGAAAGCTGTAGCAGTTTTAAACCCAAAAAGAAACGATTGTAAGTATCCTTTTGACGAACTCTGTGGTTGTGGAGTTGGATTTAAATTAATTCAAGCATTAGAACAAAATCAAGGAAAAACAATTGAGTCTTTAGTAGAATATCTCGATTTGGTTGCCATAGCAATTGGTGCAGATATTGTTCCGATGATAGGTGAAAATAGAACTTTGGCCTATTTTGGCTTGCAGGTTATTAACAATCAACCTAGAACAGGAATTAATGCTTTGCTACATCATGTAAAAAAGAAAGAACTGACAATAACAGATGTAGTTTTCATTTTAGCTCCAAGAATTAATGCGGCAGGAAGAATGAAGCATGGAAATTATGCTGTTGAATTGCTAACTGAACCAAATTATGATAAAGCTTTACAACAAGCAAATGCAATAAACGATTTTAATACTGACAGAAAAGAGTTAGATAAAACCATAACAAATGAAGCTTTACAACAAATTGAGGAACTTAATGAAGAGCAAAACTTTTCGACTGTTGTTTATCGTGAAACTTGGCATAAAGGTGTTATTGGTATTGTGGCTTCTAGACTCATAGAAACTCACTATAAACCTACCTTAGTTTTTACAAAAAGTGGAGATAAGTTAGCAGCATCAGCAAGATCTGTAAAAGGTTTTGATGTTTATGAAGCTTTAGAAAAGTGTTCTGAATTTATAGAACAATTTGGTGGTCATAAATATGCTGCAGGTTTAACTTTATTACCAGAAAACTATAAAGCATTTAAGACTCAATTTGAAAATGTTGTAAAGAATTCCATTTCTAAAGAACAACAAGTCCGTCAGATTTCTATTGATGCTGAAATTGAATTTTCAGAGATTACACCAAAATTTTTCAGGATTTTACAACAAATGGCTCCTTTTGGACCTATGAATATGAAACCTGTTTTTGTTTCAACCTCAGTTAGAGATAATGGATATGGGAAAAAAGTAGGTTCAGATCAAAGTCATTTAAAACTGAGTTTATTTCAAGGTGATAATAAGACTACTTTTAATGCAATTGGTTTTAGTATGGCAGAAAAAATGAATCTTATTAAAAATGATTTTAATGTTGTTTATACTTTAGAAAAAAATGAATGGAATAATATAAAATCCATTCAATTAATGTTAAAAGACTTAAAACCTTCTTAGAGCTCTTTTATTAAATATACATATACAGGATAATGATCACTGTAGCCACCTGTATATGAACCAAAAGAGAAACTTCTAAAAGGATATCCTTTATATCTACCTTTCTTAACAGTTAAAAAGCTTTTATTAAAGATTGCAGATTTAAACATTTTGTAGGCAGAAAAATCATTTTTCCCTTTATCTACCAGTGGTGATGTAACTAAGATTTGATCAAATAAACTTATATTATCTCTATATCCACCAGAGTTAAAACCCTTTTTAAACATCCTCTCGTAAGGGTTATAAATATCTCCTTGAGCTACCTTTTTCTTATTGTCTTTTGTCTTTAAAACATTTTTAAAACTAGAATTGATAGGATCATCATTAAAATCACCCATAATTAACACCTTTGGGTTTTCGTCAGTCTTTTTTAGAAAATCAATAATCTTGGTGTTTTGGAAAGCAGCTTTTTCTCTTAAAGGTCTACTTTTTGCTTCACCTCCTCTTCTAGAAGGCCAATGATTTACAATTACATGAATTAACTCATCATCTAAATAACCAGACACTAACAATTGATCTCTTGTGTAAACTTTTCTATTTTCACTGTAGATATTAGGATTGAAAGACTCATGGTAAATAGGTTTAAAATATCGAGATTGATATAATAAGGCAACATCAATTCCCCTTTTATCTGGAGATTCATAATGAATAATGTTATATCGTTTTGATTTTAAATGTTTAGAATCAACTAAATCTTCCAAAACCTTCCTGTTTTCTACTTCACAAACTCCTATAATTGCAGGACTTGTATTAGCTTTTTCAGCTCCAATTTGAGCAATCACACTTCCTAGTTTGTCAATTTTATCCCAATAAACTTTGGCTCTATCACCTTTCATTTCCATTACTGGACTTGCCTCGTCATTTTTTGTAGTATCATTTACAATGTCAAAAAGGTTTTCTAGATTATAAAAAGCAACTGTTCTTATTTTGTATTCTTTTCCTTTTTTACCTTGAGAAAAACAAAAAGAAACCGATAAAGTAAATATTATTATAAAAAACTTGCGAATCATAATGAGTAATTTAAAGAACAAACTTATAAAAGAAATACTTTCTTTACATAGAAATAATGTAACATTATTTTTTACTTAAGTTAAATTTTGCTACTTTTCATACTGAATTCAATTAAAAATACAATCAAACTTTACATGAGAAAAATTTTTGCAATTCTTTTGCTCTTATTGTCTTGTTGTTTTGTAGGTTATTCTCAAAACAGTATTAAAGGTATTGTTGTTGATAGTACTAGTGAAAAACCACTTGCTAATGTATCAATAACTGTCAAAGAAACCGGTTTTACATCTGTTTCAGCAAACGATGGTAAATTCAATATTACAAACCTTTCTAATGGAAATTACTTAGTTCAGATACAATTTAAAGGTTATGAGACCCAGAATTTTCCTGTAACATTAGAGGGTTCTACCGTAGATTTAGGAACCATCTATTTATACAAAGATTTAAAAAAAGAGCAAGACATCAGTATTGTTAACATTACTGATGATGAATTAAACTCTGATGATGGTTTTACAGACAACATTGCTGGTTTGTTACAATCTTCAAGAGACGTATTCTTTAGTGCTGCTGCATTTGACTTTAGCGCAACATTTTTTAGACCCAGAGGATTAGATAATGCTAATGGTAGAGTACTAATAAATGGAATAGAAATGAATAAACTCCTAAATGGTAGACCACAATGGGCCAATTGGGGAGGTTTAAATGATTTACAGAGAAATCAAGCTTTTACACAAGGGGTTGCTCCAAACGACAATACATTTGGTGATATTGCTGGTGTTAACTCTATAACAATGAGAGCCTCAGATTATGGTGAAGGTGGTAGAGTTAACTATGCTTCTGCTAACCGAAGTTACAGAGGTAGAGTTATGGCAAGTTATAGTTCTGGAGCTTTAAAAAATGGATGGTCTTATGCTTTTTTAGCTTCCAGAAGATTTGGAGAAGAAGGGTTCATTGATGGAACTCTTTATGATTCTAATTCATTTTTTGCTAGTGTAGAAAAACAATTAGGAGAAAATCATAGTTTAAACTTTAACTTTATCTATGCACAAAATAGAAGAGGTAGAGCAACAGCTTTAACTGATGAAATATATAGATTAAAAGGTAGAACATACAATCCTTTGTGGGGTGATTTAAATGGAAATAAAAAGAACACTCGTGAGAGAAGAATTGTAGAACCTATTTTGATGTTAAACCATTATTGGGATTTATCTGAAAAAACTACTTTAAACACAAATGTTTCCTATCAAACAGGATTTATTGGAGATACAAGAATAGATAATGGTGGTACAGACTTAGTAGTTACCAATGGAGGAAGAAAATATTTTAGTGGAGGAGCAAGAAATCCAGACCCTACTTATTATCAAAATCTTCCAAGTTTTTTCTTGAACACTGATAATTTAACTGCCTATGATTATCAATTAGCTTTTACTGCTCAACAAGAATTTGTTAACGATGGTCAATTTCAATTATTAGATCTTATTGGTGCAAACCAAAGACAAGCTGGTTTAGGGAACAATGCAGTATATGTATTGCAAGAAGATCGTGTAGATGATTCTCAGTTTTCTATTAACTCTATTTTATATTCAGAGTTGAATGAAAACATCACATTGAATGCTTCTATTTCACATAGAAGTCTACAGAATGAAACTTATGCTCGTCTTAAAGATATGTTAGGCGGTTCTGGGTTTTTAGATGTTGACTTCTTTGCTGAGGAAACTTCTACCACTCAGAGTGGCGAGATTATAGATAATGTTGCGCAGAGTGATGTTAGAAATCCAGACAGAATAGTTGCAGAAGGTGAACGTTATAAATATAATTTTGAAATGAATGCCGCTGTTTCAGATGCATTTGTTCAAGCGCAGTTTAAGTATTCTAAACTTGATTTTTATTTAGCTGCAAGTGCGAATATAACATCCTACCAAAGAAACGGACTCTACGAAAATGGACACTTTCAAGGGAATGAATCCTTTGGAAAAAGTGAAAAGCTATCTTTTGAAAACTTTGGGTTTAAGGGAGGTTTTACCTACAAAATAACAGGTCAGCATTTATTGGATTTTAATGCTGCTTATTTAGGAAAAGCACCTACTATTAGAAACTCTTTTGAAAATTCTAGACAAAATAATAATACAATTGTTGGTTTAGAAAGTGAAAAAATTCATACAGTTGATGCAAGTTATATTTTAAGAACTCCAAAAATTCAAGCTAGGTTAACTGGTTATTTTACTAACTTTAGTGATGGAACAGATATAAGTTTCTTCTTTACAGAAAGTGGAAATACTTTTTTACAGGAAATCACAACGAATATAGAAAGGAGAAATATTGGAGGTGAGTTAGGTATATCTGCTCAAGTAACTCCTACTATTCGTTTAAAAGCAGTGGCTGCTTTAGGTCAGTTTACATTTAATAACAACCCGAATGTTTATTATGTTAGTGATGACTTTGGCAAAAATGCAACGAATGACTCTGAGAGAATTAGAACATTTGGTGATGGTACAACAAAACTAAAAAACTTGCGAGTTGCTGGTGGGCCACAAAATGCTTTTCAATTAGGGTTTGAATATAGAGATCCTGATTACTGGTGGATTGGATTAACAGCCAACCATTTTTCTCATGCATATGTAGATGCTAGTGCTTTGAAAAGATCTGGTGCATTCAATACAGATTTTGACTTAATATCAGACAGTCAATTATTACAAGGAGGAAACATCAGTGGTTATAACTATAATGATTTTGATCCTACAATAGCTAAAGGATTATTAGAACAAGAAAGGTTTGATCCTTATATGTTGGTCAACTTAATTGGTGGTAAATCATGGAGACTTGGAGATTATTTTGTGGGTGTTTTTGCAACCATTAATAATGTATTCAATCAACAATACAGAACCGGTGGTTTTGAGCAATCTAGAAGAATTGGTTACAGAGATCAAATTCAAGAGCAAAACAACCCTAATGGGCCTGTGTTTGGAAACCGTTACTTTTTTGGAAACGGTACAACCTATTTCGTTAATTTATATTTAAGATTTTAAAATTCAATTACAATACAATGCAAACTTTAAAAAATTTAAAATTTATCATATTAGTAACGGCAGTATTTGCCTTTCACTCATGTGTTCAAAATAGCGAGTTTGAAATACCCGTAAATATAGAACAAGCATTTGTTCTTGGTCCTGATGATACTCTAACTGATATTGGGGCTGTTCTAGGTCAATACAACCAGCAAGGAGAAATATTCACTTATGATCAACCATTAATAAGTGGTGGTTCAAGATATATCTCTGGATATGTTGTATCTAGTGATAAAGGAGGTAACTTTTTCGAGGAAATAGTTATTCAAGATAAAGCAGAAAACCCAACTTCTGGAATCATAGTTCAAATTGATGTAAATCCTCTTTACACACAATACGAATTTGGACGAAAAGTTTTTATAAAGTTAGATGGTCTATCTGTTGGTGAGAGTAATGGAGTTATTCAATTGGGATTCAGAGATGGAGATAATCTTGCAAAAATACCAAGTGCTTTGAGAAATGATTTTATATTTAGAGATGCAGAAGTTGCCGATATTGTTCCATTAAACATCACTATTTCAGATTTTTCAGATAGTAAAGAAAGTCTTTACATTAGACTTTCTGATGCTCAATTTATAAAAAGTCAAGTTCTAGGTGAAAGAACGTTAACTTTTGCTTCAGAGGCTGGAGATCAATTTGATGGTGAAAGAACAGTAGAATCTTGTGCTGATAACTCTACAGTAATTTTAAGCACTAGTACATTTTCAGATTTCAAATCTTTACCATTACCAACCGGAAAAGGAACATTAGATGGAGTTTTAACAAGAGATTTCTTTGATGATTTCTACACAATTGTAATTAACTCTCCTGAAGATATAGATTTTTCTAGTGATGAAAGATGTGATCCGGATGTGTTTGAGTGTGATAACCCAATTAATGGATCTAGCACAACGACTATTTTCTCAGAAGATTTTGAATCATTTGGAACTTTTAACTCTGAAGGATGGACGAACGTAAATGTTTCAAATGGTAGTACAGATTGGAGCGAAGGAAATTTTGGAGGTAATTCATATGCTCAAATCTCAGGTTTCAATGCAAGTGAAGATCCAATTGATGTTTGGTTAGTTACTCCAGCAATTAATTTAGATGGAACTACAGAAGAGGTTTTAGACTTTGATGTACAAACAAACTTCAATAACGGGGATATTTTAACTGTATGGGTTTCAACAGACTTTACGGGTGATCCTACTACAGCTACTTGGAATTTATTAGATACTTCAATTCCAACTGGTAGTGCATCAGGTTTTGGATCATTCGAAGGAGTGCCAACTGTAAACCTGTCTTGTTTGGATGGTGATGTTCATATTGGATTCTTTTACCAAGGTGCAGATCCTGGGCCAACAACAAGATATCATGTAGATAACGTAGAAGTTACTGGTAAGTAAACTCTATATTAAAATCACAACATAAAAAAACCCAATCTAGAAGATTGGGTTTTTTTATGTTATAACAATTAACTTATGTAGTATTTAGTCTACTAATATAATTGCTTTATTATCTTTTAGCTCTATAGTACCAGAAGTAATCTCTAGAGAATAATTAGAACCATTTGAAACAATTCTATTACTTAAATCATCAGTATTAATAGTACCTTCTGCTTTCACTTCTACTTTTCCAGATTTCAAAATAGACACAATAGGTGCGTGATTATTTAACATCTGAAACTCTCCATTAACACCAGGAACATAAATCGAACTTACTTCTGATGAAAATAAAACAGCTTCTGGAGATACAATTTCTAAATACATTTTTTAATTTTTAAAATTAAGCTTCTGCTAGCATTTTTTCTCCAGCTTCAATTGCTTCTTCAATTGTTCCTTTAAGGTTAAAAGCAGCTTCAGGTAAGTGATCTAATTCACCATCCATAATCATATTAAAACCTTTGATAGTCTCTTTGATATCTACTAAAACACCAGGAATTCCTGTAAATTGTTCTGCAACATGGAATGGTTGAGATAAGAAACGTTGTACACGTCTTGCTCTACCTACTGCCATTTTATCTTCTTCTGATAATTCTTCCATACCAAGAATCGCAATAATATCTTGTAATTCTTTATATCGTTGCAACAATTCTTTTACTCTTTGTGCACAATTATAATGATCAGCACCTAAAATTTCTGCAGTTAAGATTCTAGATGTAGAATCTAATGGATCCACAGCTGGATAAATACCTAATTCTGCAATCTTTCTAGATAATACTGTTGTTGCATCTAAGTGCGCAAATGTAGTTGCTGGTGCTGGATCTGTTAAATCATCTGCAGGAACATATACTGCTTGTACGGAAGTAATAGATCCTTTCTTAGTTGAAGTAATACGTTCTTGCATTGCTCCCATTTCAGTTGCTAATGTAGGCTGATATCCTACTGCTGAAGGCATACGTCCTAAAAGTGCTGATACTTCTGATCCTGCTTGTGTAAAACGGAAAATATTATCAACAAAGAAAAGTACATCTTTACCTTGAGCATCTCCAGCTCCATCACGGAAATATTCAGCAATAGTTAATCCTGATAATGCAACACGAGCACGAGCTCCAGGAGGTTCATTCATTTGTCCAAACACGAATGTTGCCTTAGAATCTTTCATTGCTTTTTTATCAACCTTGGTTAAATCCCATCCTCCATCTTCCATAGAGTGCATGAAATCATCACCATACTTAATAATTCCTGATTCTAACATCTCTCTTAATAGATCATTTCCTTCACGAGTTCTTTCTCCAACTCCAGCAAATACTGAAAGTCCACCGTGACCTTTTGCGATGTTATTAATTAATTCCTGAATTAATACCGTTTTTCCTACTCCAGCTCCACCAAATAAACCAATCTTACCTCCTTTAGCGTAAGGTTCAATTAAATCAATTACTTTAATTCCAGTAAATAAAACCTCTGTAGAGGTTGATAAATCTTCAAACTTTGGTGCTGATCTGTGAATAGGTAGACCATATTCATTTTCTTTAGGCAAGTCTCCCAAACCATCAATAGCATCTCCAGTTACGTTAAATAATCTTCCGTAAATATCACCTCCTATAGGCATTTGAATTGGATTCCCAGTAGCGGTAACTTCTTGACCTCTTTGTAACCCATCAGTAGCATCCATCGATATAGTACGAACTGTATCTTCACCAATATGTTGCTGAACTTCAAGTATTAAAAGTGTTCCATCTGGACGTTTAATTTCTAATGAATCATAAATTTTTGGTAATTCAGATGATTCAGAATCGAATTCAACGTCAATAACCGGCCCGATTATTTGAGATACTTTTCCTGTGATTGTAGACATTATTTTATCTTTAAGAAATTAATATAAAATATAGCAAGTTTAGGTGCTAATTTTCGGGTGCAAAGGTAAGTATAATTAGAATAAAAAAGAAAAAAATAATATTGATTATTCTAAAATTAGAACATAAAAAAAGCCTCACTAAAATAGTGAGGCTTTTTAAGATTGTATATTAAAAATTACTCATTTGTAACTTTAATTTCTACTCTTCTGTTATTAGCTCTTCCAGCTCTTGTATCATTAGAATCGATAGGTTTAGCAGAACCGTATCCTTTTGCAGATAATCTAGAAGCATCTATACCTTTACTAGTTAAATAGTTCATTACTGCCTCTGCTCTTTTCTGAGATAAACTTTCATTGATTCTCTTACTACCTGTACTGTCAGTATGACCCTCTACAACAAAAACAGCTTTTGGGAATTCATTCATAATTTTAACAATTCCGTCTAATTTATCAGACACACCTGCTTTGAATGAATATCTTCCAGAGTTAAATAAGATAGTTTTTGCAAACTCTCCAATTTTCTTTTCAGCTACTTTAGAAATAACTGGCTCAGGACAACCGTTGTTAGATGCAGGACCTGCTTCATTATCACAATTATCATCTTTGTCTAATACCCCGTCTCCGTCAGTATCTGGCCAAGGACATCCACCATTAGCAGTTGGTCCAGCTACATTAGCACATTTATCATCCTTATCAACAACTCCGTCTCCATCAGAATCAGGACAACCGTTGTTAGCTTTTGTTCCTTTAGCATTAGGACACATATCATCTTTATCAGCAATACCGTCTCCATCTGCATCTGGACAACCATTTAATTCTTTTGATCCAGCTAAGTCTGGGCAAGAATCTTCAGAGTCTTTGATTCCATCACCGTCAGCATCTGGACATCCATTAAACTCTTTTAATCCTGCTACATCTGGACAAGCATCATCTTTATCGTAGATTCCATCTCCGTCAGTATCACTACCTCCAAATTTGAATACTACACCTAATGAATGTTGCCAGTGATTAGCAATCTTGTCAGCAAAACCATATTTACCTACAGATTGGTATTGGAAACCAACAGTTTCGTTTAACCAAATATTAAATCCGTAACCTAAGTTCAATGTACCTTCTCCTACTACATCAACAGAAGAATAACCTCCACCTGCTAATACATAAGGATCAAAATACTGAGTTGTACCTCCAAAAATCTTTTCTACAACTACGTTCATGTTGTACTTAACATTAGCATCAAACGCATAATAAGCTAAATCTTTTTCTCCAGATCTACTTTCAAAACGAGCAACACTTGCAGCTACATTTAAAGAAAAGCCATCACTTAAATATTTTTCTCCACTAACACGTGAAAGAACATTTATGAAGCTATCTCCCCATTCAGCAGTTCCTAAAAAATCTTTGATACCATCTCCAATATCGTTATTTGTAGGGTGAGCATCTAAGAAATTTACACCCAAACTAAAACCCCAAGGGTTGTTAGCGTCTTGACCTTGTACACTTGTACCGACTAGCACTAATGTAAAGAAAGCTAACACAGTCAATTTTAATTGTTTCATTATTGTAATTTTAAATTAAAAGTTCTTATAGTCGCAAAAGTAATCGCTTAAGTACGAATTACAAAGACAAATCTACAAAAACTTAGTTTATATGCAAGTTTTACAGGTTTTTATATCACATTTAGTTCTTTTCCTACTTTGATAAAGGCATTTATAGCAGTATTTAATTGCTCTTTTGTATGTGCTGCTGAGAGCTGAACTCTTATTCTTGCTTTCTCTTTAGGTACTACAGGGTAAAAGAAACCAATTACATAAATTCCTAAATCAAGAAGCTTTTGTGACATAATTTGTGATAGTTTGGCATCATAAAGCATTACTGGAACAATGGCTGCATCTGCTCCTACTAGATCAAAACCTGCTTTTTCCATCTCTTTTCTAAAGTAATCAGTATTTTTTTCCAACTTATCTCTCAAGGAAGTATCATTAGAAAGCAATTCAAAAACTTTCAATGAAGCTCCTACAATTGCTGGTGCTAATGAATTAGAAAATAAATAAGGTCTAGAACGCTGCCTTAGAATTTCTATTATTTCTTTTTTTCCAGTTGTATAGCCTCCCATTGCTCCACCAAGTGCTTTTCCTAAAGTTCCTGTTATGATATCTACTCGATTCATTACTCGTTTTAATTCTAGAGTTCCTCTTCCTGTTTCTCCAATAAATCCTGCTGCATGACATTCGTCTATCATTACCATTGCGTCATATTTATCTGCCAAGTCACAAATCTTATCTAATTCTGCAACAATTCCATCCATAGAAAAAACACCATCTGTTACAATAATCTTAAATCTATGATTGTTTTTATTAGCTTCAATTAATTGTTCCTCTAGTGCATTCATGTTATTATTTTCATAACGATATCTTGCAGCTTTACATAATCTAACACCATCAATGATGGAAGCGTGATTTAAACTATCTGAAATAATCGCATCTTCTTTTGAAAGTAAAGGCTCAAATACTCCTCCATTAGCATCAAACGCAGCTGCATATAATATGGTGTCTTCGGTTTGATAGAATTCAGCTATTTTTTCTTCTAGTTTTTTATGAATATCTTGTGTACCACAAATAAATCTTACTGAAGACATCCCGAAACCATGAGTATCCATGGTGTCTTTTGCTGCTTGAATAACTTCTGGGTGATTTGATAATCCTAAATAATTATTAGAGCAAAAATTTATAACCTCTTCTCCTGTTGAAATTTTTATCACTGCATCTTGAGCAGAAGTAATAACTCTCTCTGATTTGTATAAACCAGCCTCTTTTATTTCTTGAAGTTCGTTTTCTAAAAACTCTTTGATTTTTCCGTACATTTCTATGTGTATTTTGTTCCTGAGATAAATACAGGATAAATTGTTTGCGATGCAAAAATAATCTAAAATTCTTCTATAAGAATGGGCTTTGATAGATAAACAAGAATCTTTCTGATTTTTAAGTAGCCCATATTTTTCATCAATCTTTCGTATTTTAAAAGCTGTTGTTTGTGGCTCTCACTTTGAACACCTGTCTTATAATCTAAAATAACAACCTCTTTTTTATGAAATATTAATCTATCTGGAATTAGCAACTGTCCATCAATGCCTGTTAAAACTCTTTCGTTTAATATTTTAACTTCACCATAATAATAACTTCTTAGTTTTGGGTGATTTACAATTTCTTCAATTTGAAGTTTTAATTCTTTAAAAACAGACTTTAAAAGATTTCCGTTTTCGTATTCCTTTCGTAAAACATGTTCTATATCTTTTGCAGTCTTAATTTTTGACAGAATTGTGTGAAATAAATTCCCATAATCAATTGCTTCTCCTTTTTTAGTTTCCCATAGCTTAGAAGAACTTGGAAGCAATTCTATTTTGTGGTCTTTTCTTGCAACACTGATATATTCTTCTTGGTGTTTGTGATTATGTTTATCATCTTTAGACTTTTGAGAAACTCTTTTTTGATTTCCAAATTCATAAAAGTCATTATCTTTATGATATTTCCCTTTTTCTATCAGATATTGTTTAAAGTATTGAGAGAAAAAAGTTGCTTCTGTGTTTTCTGCCTTAGAATTATCTGTTATAACAAAAAGCATTTCTTTTGCTCTCGTTAGAGTTACATATAATAAATTTAAAGAGTCAAGTTCTAATTCATTTCTTCTTTGTTGATAAATCTTTTGAGTAGATTCATTAAGTGTTGATAGCTCTTTTGCATAAGGAATCAAAAAATCATCAAACTCTTTAAAACTCTTTTGATACCATATCTTAGGATTTATTTGCTCATAGACATTAACATCACCTGAATAAATAACAACTGGAAACTCTAAGCCTTTGGATTTATGAATGGTCATGATCTGAACAGCATTCGCTCCTTCTGGACTCACAATACTCAGTTTGTCTTTTTTCAATTCCCAAAACTCTAAAACTTCTTGAATACTAAATTCCTTTTGTTGAAATTTGATGATTTGATCTAGGAAAAACTGAACATATGCATCTGATTTATCTAATAGTTTAAAAACTTCAATTGCATACTCCATTTTTTCATACAGTGGCAATTCACTAAAATAATTCTCGTCAAAATCAATAGAACTATTATCCCAAATCGTCTTAGAATTAAAGCTTATTGTAAAAAAGTCATGTTTTGAAGTATTGATTTTTAAAAAGTCATATAAAAAATCTAATAGTTTAAACTTAATATCATCGGTTTCATTGATAGAATATTCTAATAGATTGATTAAGAAGTTAACCTTAAAATTATTTTTTAGCAACAATGTTTCTGATGAAATGATAGGAATATTATTCTCCGTCAAATAATCTGCGATTAAAACTCCATCTTTTCTTTTCCTAACAATCACACAAATCTCATTCAGATTAAATTCTGAATTCAGTTTTATAATAGTTTCATGAACTTTTTTTGCATATCGAAATTCAACATCCTCTTGTTCATGGTCTTTGTCTAAAAAATTTATTGTAACATAACCTCCATTTTTTGATGTATCTTTCTTTTGATACGAAGTATTTAAAAACAAGTCTTTGTAAGAGCTATTGCTTGCATATGCAGAGACAAAAGAGAAAAAATCATTATTGAAATCTATGATTTCAGAATAGCTTCTGAAATTTTGCTCTAATTTCTCTACGTTTTTAGGAACAGAAAATGGGTTTTTATGTTGACTCTCCTCTCCTAAATCTATAAACTGCTCTGCTTTTCCTCCTCTCCATCTGTAGATAGATTGTTTTCCGTCTCCAACCAACATCAAACTGGCATCTTCTTGAGACAGCGTATTTAGTAACAACGGAATTAAATTTTGCCATTGCATTTGAGAAGTATCTTGCATTTCATCAATAAAATAATGACGAAACTTATTTCCAACACGTTCATATATATAAGGAGCTGGTTGATTTTGAATATTTTGAGAAATCAAATGATTAAATTCAGAGTTCAACTGAATGTTATTCTCCTCCTTAATATTGCTAAGTTCTTTATGGATGTATTGCAAAGTAGCTAATGGAATAATACTTTTTAATACCAATCGATTGAAACGGTAAGTATCATATAACTTTTTGGACTTTGTGAAAATTTCCTCAAAAAAAGAGAAATGACTATCGATGATATTTTTATTAAAATCAGATACTCTTTTAGGATAAGCAGCTTTTTCACCATTAAATATTTGAACCAATGTATTGTTAAAACTCAATTCCTTTTTTACAAAGGTTTCAAAACCTATCATTTTATTTAAAAGTTTTGGAAAATAACTGCTAGAAAAATCGTTGTATTCTAATCCTAACTCTTCAATTTTTATAAGACCTTTTTCTCCTAGTTCTTTGAGCTCTTTCTCTATCTCTTTATTTTGAAGTCTAAGTTTTTTGTTAAGCGACTCATAATCTGAAAGATTTTTGTTTTCAATCTTTTTTAAGTTTCTAACATCATCTTCATTTAATAACAATCTAGAAAACTCAAACAAATCTAGAGTTATATCCCAACTTTGATCATTTTCAGATTTATCTTTTGCATACTGAACAAGTGTTCTTGTTATTTCTTTGTCAACTCCAATTTTAGAAATCAAAACATCAATCGATTCTTTTAATAAATCATCTGCATCCATCTCTACTTCAAAATTTTGAGAAAGACCTAAATCATAGGCAAAAGATTTGATGATTTTATGCGTAAAACTATCTATCGTAGTAATTGAAAAAGCAGAATAGTTTTGAAGAATGGCTTCTAAAACACGCTGACTTCTATTCTGAAGAATCTCTGAATCAAGTTCTAATTCCTTCTGAATTAAGCAGAACAAGTCATTAGTTTCTTTTTTACCAAAAAGTTCAAGGTTTTTCAAAACTCGCTCTTTCATTTCATAAGCAGCTTTGTTGGTGAAAGTAATAGCTAAAATTTCTTGAAACTTAAAAACATCTGTTGTTTGCAATAGTATTTTTAAATACTCTTTTACCAACGTAAAAGTTTTTCCACTACCAGCAGAGGCGTTGTAAATTGTAAAAGTTGATGGTGCAGACAAAAAGAAATTTTACTGCAAAATACAAAAAAGGCTCAAGTTATATCAGGCTTTTTATATGTTCTATTTGTTTATCCTAATCCTACGTCCAAACTCATCATCACAATAAAACCACCTATAAACCCTAAGGTTGCAATATCAGTGTATTTATCTCTTTGGGTTTCTGGTATTACTTCTTCTACGACAACAAAAATCATAGCTCCAGCTGCAAATGCCAATGCATACGGTAAAATGGGTTGAAAAAAAGCAACAGCTAAAGCACCAAAAACAGCAGCAACTGGTTCTACAACTGCAGATAATTGACCATACCAAAAACTTTTTCTTCTGCTAACTCCCTGCCTTCTTAATGGCATTGCAACGGCAAAACCTTCTGGAAAATTTTGTATTCCAATTCCGATGGCTAAAGAAATTCCTGCAATAATCATTTCAGTTTGTTCTACTCCCATTAATGTAGAAGCAGCACCAAATAAAACTCCAACCGCTAAACCTTCTGGAATATTATGAAGCGTAATCGCTAAAACTAACAATGTAGTTCTGTGCCAATTGGTTTTTACACCTTCTGCCTCAGACTCCTTAAAGTTGATATGTAAATGTGGTAGCAATTTATCCATACCAAACAAAGCCATCGCACCTAAAGCAAAACCAATAGCAGATGGTATCACTTTTACAAATCCTTCTCCTGGACTATTATCAATTGCTGGTGATAATAAACTCCAAAAACTTGCAGCAACCATTACACCTCCAGTAAATCCCAACATTCCATCTAAGACAGCTCTATTCAATGTTTTAAAAAAGAAAACCAAACCTGCTCCTAAAGCGGTTAAAATCCAAGTAAATAATCCTGCATATAAAGCCGCTTGAATAGGATATTCTTTACCAAATTGTACTAACTGATCAAATAAACTCATTATTTTTCTATGTATAAATTATTGGCAATTTTGTTTGATATAGAAAACTTCTTGTTGTTGATTTCTATCAAAAGTGAATCATCAAAAGGTTCTTTATCTACTACTTTTATATGATCTCCTAATGCTATTTTGTTTTTATCTAAAAATCTTAGAAATTCCGATGAAGAATCATTGACTCCAATACAAATACCAGAATCACCGATTTCTAAATTATTTAACAAACGTTTTTTTATCTGTTTTAAATTGCCGTGTTTATCTGGAATTGGATCGCCATGTGGATCTTTTTTAGGAAAGTTTAAAAAAGCATCCAATTCATTTACTAACTTAGGGGATTGAATATGCTCTAATTGTTCTGCTACATCATGAACTTCATCCCATGAAAAATTTAATTTCTCAACTAAAAAAACCTCCCATAAACGATGTTTTCTTATAATATTTGCTGCAATTTTATAACCAAAATCTGTTAGTACCACTCCTTGGTATTTTTTATATACAAGTACCTCTTTCTCAGCTAATTTTTTTATCATATCAGTAACAGAAGAAGCTTTAGAACTAACAGCTTTGGCTATAGCATTTGTACTAATTCCTTTTTTTGGATTGGAACTTAAATGAAAAATTGCTTTTAAATAATTTTCTTCAGCGAGTGTAAACATCAAAACAAAAGTACACAATTTATAATATTATAAAAATATTTTTAGTCTCATCTAAAAATATGATTACTTTTGCCAAAATTTTTGTTTAGCAATGCATTCAAAGTATACTATTTTTTTAGCATTTTTAGTGAGTATCTCTTTATTTAGCCAAGAAAAAGGAATCATTAAAGGAAAAATTACATCAAATAAAAGTCCTGTTGCTTTTGCTTTTGTTTATGTAAAACATGGAACTGAAGGCACTTATGCTGATGAGAATGGAAACTATGAGTTAACTCTTCCATTTGGAGATAAGACCATTGAAGTAAGTGCTCAAGGATACAGAAAAGTATCAAAGAAAGTTAATATCCAAACAAACGAAGTAAAGTACTTAGACTTTAGTCTAATTGAAGATGTTTTAGGATTGGATGAAGTGGTTGTTAGTGCTACAAGAAATAGAGTTGAAAAAAGAAATACTCCTGTCGTAGTATCTACTTTAAAAACAAGATTACTAACCGCAACTCAGTCTATTTCTCTAGCAGATGGATTAAATTTTGCACCTGGAATTCGTGTAGAAACAAACTGCCAAAACTGTGGTTTCACACAAGTAAGATTGAATGGACTAAGTGGTGGATATACACAAGTTTTACTAAATAGTAGACCTATTTTTAGCTCCTTATTAGGTGTTTATGGTTTAGAACAGATTCCAACAAATATTATTGACAGAATTGAGATTATAAGAAGTGGTGGCTCAGCTTTATATGGTTCTAGTGCCATTGCAGGTACTGTAAATGTAATTACAAAAGACCCCGTTTTTAATACTTGGGAAATCGGAAGTAATCTAGCTGTAATTGATGGAAATGCGACAGACAAAGTACTAACTTTTAACAATTCTGTTGTTGCAGACAATTTAAACAGTGGAATTACCTTATTCGGAACCTATAGAAATCGAGAAAGTTATGATGCCAATGGTGATGGATTTACTGAATTGGTTGAGATAAAGAATACAACAGTTGGTGCAAAAGCCTTTGTAAAACCCAACGAAAGAAGTCGTATTTCTTTGAATTTAAATGCAATTCAAGAATACAGAAGAGGTGGTGATCGATTGGATTTAGCTCCTCAATTTACAGATATTACTGAAGAATTAGATCATGATACTTTTATCGGTGGAGCTGATTTTGAGATAAACAGCAAAGACAAGACTTCTAAATTTCAGTTGTATACCTCTGCTTCATTTACCAATCGAGATAGTTATTATGGAGGTTTAGGTGGAGCAAGAACAAGACAAGACAGTATTTTAGCAAACAATGCTTTTGGTAAAACAAAAGATTTAGCTTGGGTAAACGGAACTCAGTTTACCAAAGAATTAAACAGTAGAGATGTGTTAACTATTGGTTTAGAGTTAAATCATACTAGCACTCAAGATGAAATACAAGGGTATAATAGAATCATAGATCAAACAGTAAATTCTATTGGAACTTATGCACAATATGAGTGGAAACCATCTACAAAATTTACTGCTTTATTAGGAGCTAGATTAGATAATGTATCTGTTTTAGGGAATTATAGTGTCGGAACTATTAACAGATGTGTAAACATAAACAAAACAGCATTTTCACCCAGACTAACTATCTCTTATGGACTTACAAAAGATTTAAAATTTAGAGGAGGATATGCAAGAGGTTTTAGAGCAGCTCAAGCTTTTGATGAGGATTTACATATTTCTAGCGTGGGAGGTGAACCTCAGTTTGTCATATTATCTGAAAACTTAAACACAGAGTATTCAGATGCTTTCACAGGTTCTTTTAACTTTTCTAAAAATGTTGGTTTATTACAAATGGATTTTTTAGCCGAAGGATTCTTTACTTCACTTCAAAATCCATTCACACTTGTTAGTACTGGATCCGCATTAGCAAACGGATCTATTTTGGAAGAGGTAAGAAATGGTTCTGGAGCTAAGGTGTATGGAACTAATTTTGAATTTGCGGTATCTCCAAATCCAGCTTGGAGTTTTCAAATTGGTGGAACATTACAAAGAACTGCATATAATGAACCTCAGTTATTATTTGAGTCTGATGGGACTCCAGGTGAATCAGACATTATTATAAATGAATTTATTAGGAACCCTAATGTGTACGGATATATAAATGCGTCTTGGATTCCAAACAAAAAATTTAATATTGACTTAACTAGCACATATACAGGCTCTATGATTGTTCCTTTAGTGATTAGCGACACTGGGTTTTTACAATTGAATGAAAGTAACGCTTTCTTTGACTTGAATTTGAAGTTTGAATCACACATAGATTTTAGCGAAGACTTTATGACTACCTTATCTTTTGGTGTTAAAAACCTATTCAATAGTTTTCAAGATGATTTTGATATTGGGCCATCAAGAGATTCGGATTATGTTTATGGACCAGCAGCTCCAAGAACAGTGTTCTTTGGAGTTAAATTTGGAAGATTACATAATTAATTAGAAACTAATTATTTCTATCTGTTCCATATTCTTTGCACAAGTAATCTTGGTCTAAAAGAGTAAACCAAACCAGCAGATACTTGTGTATGAGATCTCATACTTACAAAATCTCCAGAAGAATATTTATAAACAACTTCTCCTGTAAATCCAAAATTTGAAGAAAACCAATACGTAGCTCCTATAAGAAAATTTGTTGTTGCAGTGGTTTTTGAACCATTAACAGTTTCTGGTGCTCCAATCGAACCGATTCCTAAACCAATGTAGGGAACTAAATTTTCTTTAGAAGTTCCAAAATCATAACGTATAGATCCATCAATAGAGAAATAATTAAAATTATTAGAGTAAAAGCCTTCAACTTCATTCAACGTTGAAATTGTGGAGCTAACATCTATTGTTAATCCATGAAATAAATATTTACTGATAGAAATTTTTGGAACTTGAAATAAAAATTGATCTCCAACTGTAGCTCCTCCAGTATCACCAAAGTTTACCAAAGACCCACTAACCGCAACAGTCCATTTAGCATCATCGTTTTGAGAAAACGACATAAACCCTAAGAACAAAAAGCAAAAAGTTACAAGAATTTTTCTCATAGATAAAATATTTATGTGATGTGTGTTAATAA
Source organism: Flavobacteriaceae bacterium (assembly GCA_965660845.1). Classification (GTDB taxonomy): domain Bacteria; phylum Bacteroidota; class Bacteroidia; order Flavobacteriales; family Flavobacteriaceae; genus Polaribacter. The sequence continues at coordinate 356,945 of CBFIBH010000001.1, read as the reverse complement.
TAACGAAAGAACAAATTTATTGCTTTCAGACACAAAAACGTACATTTTGCCCATTATTTAATTCTGAAGATTTTACATTTGCAAAAATCTTTTTGGACTTGAAACTACAAGCCATCAAAAACATGTATCAAGATTTTGATAAATCAAATCAAATTCTTGAAGAATTACAACAACAAAATCACCATTTTCAAATTTCGAATTTGGTCGGCTCCTCATTGTCTTTCGTTATCTCAGAAGTATTTAAAAAGAGTGAAAACCCATTTCTAATTGTTTTTAATGATAAAGAAGAAGCTGCCTATTTTTTAAATGATTTTGAATCCTTAATAGGTGATAAAGACATACTCTTTTTTCCCGGATCTTACAGAAGACCCTATCAAATCGAAGAAACTGACAATGCTAATATTTTATTACGGTCTGAAGTTTTAAATAGAATCAATTCTAGAAAAAAACCAGTTATCATTGTTACCTATCCTGATGCTCTTTTTGAAAAAGTTGTAACCAAGAAAGAACTAGAAAAACATACATTAAAAATAAAAGTTGGAGAAAATCTTTCATTAGATTTTGTAAACGAAGCATTGTTTGAATACAACTTTAACAGAGTCGATTTTGTAACCGAACCTGGTGATTTTTCTGTCCGTGGTGGAATTATAGATGTTTTCTCTTTTGCTCATGATGAACCTTACCGAATTGAGTTTTTTGGAGATGAGATAGATAGTATTAGAACTTTTAATGTAGAGAGCCAGCTGTCCAAAGAAAGACTGAATAAAGTGAGTATTTTACCCAATCTTGAAGACAAAGCAATTCAAGAAAAAAGACAAACTTTTTTAGAATACATATCTCCAAAAACCAAAGTATTTGCAAAAAACACTGAGTTGCTTTTTGGACGATTAGATCAATTGTTTGAAAAAGCAGAAGGAGAATTTCATAAACTTTCTCAAGAATTAAATCATACGAAACCAAATGATTTATTTTGTAATGGAATCTTTCTTAAAGAACAAATACAAAGTTTCACACTTGCTCATTTGAATCAGAATAGTTCACAAAATCTTAAAGAACTAAACTTTGATATAAAACCTCAACCTTCTTTTAATAAGAAGTTTCCTTTATTGATTGATAATTTAAATAAATTTCATCAAAAAGGTTTTACAAACTATATTTTTTGTGCCAATGAAAAACAAGCTAATCGTTTTCAAGAGATTTTTGATGATTCTGAAAACGAAGTTCATTATCAAACAATTGTTTCTCCACTTCATCTTGGTTTTATAGATACAGAAAATAAAATCCTTTGCTATACAGATCATCAGATTTTTGAACGGTATCAAAAATTCTCTTTAAAAAATGGATATGCAAAAAAGCAAGCCATCACATTAAAGGAATTAAATACCCTAGAAATTGGAGATTTTGTTACTCATATAGATCACGGAATTGGAAAATTTGGAGGTCTTCAAAAAATTGATGTTGACGGAAGTAAACAAGAAGCCATCAAATTGATCTATGGGGATAGAGATATTTTATATGTAAGCATTCATTCGCTTCATAAAATTTCTAAGTTTAATGGTAAGGATGGAAAAGCTCCTAAAATTTATAAACTAGGGTCTGGTGCTTGGAAAAAAGTAAAACAAAAAACAAAAAAACGCGTCAAAGAAATCGCCTATGATCTAATCAAATTATATGCAAAAAGAAGGATGAAAAAAGGCTATGCTTTTGGTCCTGATACACATATGCAACATGAACTAGAAGCAAGTTTTTTATTTGAAGATACACCCGATCAATTTACAGCAACTCAAGATGTAAAATCAGACATGGAAAAAGAACAACCCATGGATAGATTGGTATGTGGAGATGTTGGTTTCGGGAAAACAGAAGTTGCTATGAGAGCAGCGTTTAAAGCAGTTGACAACGGAAAACAAGTAGCTATTTTAGTCCCTACAACAATTTTAGCTTTTCAGCATTTTAAAACATTTTCAAAAAGATTGAAAGAGTTTCCAATCAAAGTTGATTATTTAAACCGATTTAAAACTACTAAGCAAAAGAATGAAATCATTAACGGAATTAATGATGGAAGTGTTGATATCGTAATTGGAACACATCAATTAACCAATCAAAAAATAAAATTTAAAGACTTAGGGCTCTTAATTATTGATGAAGAACAAAAGTTTGGTGTTGCTGTAAAAGACAAGCTTAAAACTCTAAAGGAAAACGTAGATACCTTAACACTTACTGCAACTCCAATTCCTAGAACCTTGCAATTTAGTTTGATGGCTGCGAGAGATTTATCTGTAATTAGCTCACCACCACCAAACAGACACCCAATAGAAACCAATGTTATTCGTTACAACGAAGAAGTGATAAGAGATGCTATTTCTTATGAAATTTCTAGAGGCGGACAAACCTTTTTTATTCATAATAGAATTGAAAACATAAAAGAAGTAGCTGGTATGTTGCAACGTTTGGTACCAGACGCTAAAATTACTGTTGGGCATGGACAAATGGAAGGGAAAAAGCTAGAAGAACTCATGCTTGCTTTTATGAATAATGAGTTTGATGTGTTGGTTTCTACCACCATCGTAGAAAGTGGTTTAGATGTAACAAATGCCAATACTATTTTCATTAACAACGCTAATAATTTTGGATTGTCAGATTTACATCAAATGAGAGGAAGAGTTGGACGTTCTAACAAGAAAGCTTTTTGCTATTTTATTACTCCACCATATCATATGATGACAAACGATGCTAGAAAACGAATTCAAGCATTAGAGGTTTTTTCTGATTTAGGAAGTGGGATTCAAATAGCAATGAAGGATCTAGAAATTCGTGGTGCTGGAGATTTATTAGGAGGTGAACAAAGTGGATTTATTAATGATATTGGTTTTGACACCTATCAGAAAATACTAAGTGAAGCTGTTGAAGAACTCAAAGAAAATGAATTCAAAGATTTGTATGAAGACAATTTTAAAGCTAAAAAAGAATTTGTAAAAGAAGTTCAGATTGATACAGATTTTGAAATCTTATTTCCAGATGATTATGTAAACTCAATCAAAGAAAGATTGAACCTTTACAATCAATTGTCCAATTTTGAAAATGAAGAAAACTTATCCAATTTTGAAAATCAACTAGTTGACCGATTTGGAGAATTACCAAAACCTGCTAAAGATTTATTTACAAGTGTTCGTTTAAAATGGGTTGCTAAAAACCTTGGTCTAGAAAAACTCATTTTAAAGCAAAAAAGATTGATTGGTTATTTTGTTTCTGATCAACAAAGTGAATATTATCAAACAGAAACGTTTTCGAGGTTTTTAAATTACGTTCAGAAAAACTCGAAGAGTTGTGTTATGAAAGAAAAGCAAACCAAAACGGGTTTAAAATTACTCATCACTTTTATTAAAATTGACTCTGTTAATAAAGCTTTAGAAACGTTACAAAAGATCTAATTGAATAACAAAAATCACATACAACAACTTTCTGGTTTACTTTTAGCAACTTTATTTATAAGTACTTCGGGTGTATTAGGTAAATATATTGCAATGCCATCTGAGGTAATCGTTTGGTTTCGTTCTGCCGTTGCTGTTATTTTTTTATATGGTTTTGTTAAGTATAAAAAAGTAAATTTAAAAATTAGAAACCCAAAAGATCATTTGCCATTAATTATCAGTTCTGTTTTTATGGCTGCTCATTGGTTGACATATTTTTACGCGTTAAAACTCTCAAGTATTGCTTTAGGAATGTTATCGTTGTTCACATTTCCTGTCATGAGTGCGTTGTTAGAACCTTTCTTTGTGAAAAGTAAATTGAATCCAATTCACATCTTTATGGGAATTTTAGTCTTAGTTGGTATTTATATTTTAGCTCCCGATTTAGACTTTCAAAGTAGTTCTGTGAAAGGAATCGGATTTGGATTGCTATCGGCTTTTTGTTATTCGATGCGAATCTTAATTATCAAACAATATGCAGAATCATATCATAGCTCAATGTTAATGTTATATCAAACCTTTATGATTTCTATTCTTTTACTTCCAGTACTTTTCTTTTTTGACGTTTCTGGAATTCAGACTCAATATCCTTATGTGCTTTTACTAGCCTTATTAACTACAGCTATCGGGCATAGTTTAATGGTGCATTCTTTAAAATTCTTTTCTGTTTCTACAGCAACAATTATTAGTAGCGTTCAACCTATTTTTGGAATTGTGTTGGCATTTTTATTTTTGAGTGAAATTCCGACTTGGAATACTTTTGTAGGTGGTTTACTGATTTTGATAACTGTAGCAATAGAAAGTATTCGATCTCAAAAATCTAAGTGAGTTGAAACATTTTTCCAGGCAATAGTTTTACAACTCCTTTAAGTTCTAGTTGCAATAGGATGGAAGATAATCGATATACAGGAATTTGAGTTTCTAAAGAAATTACATCCAATAGTTGTTGTTCTCTTTCTTTGAGATAATTATAAATTTTTTGCTCACTTTCATCCAACTCAACAAATAGTTTTTTGGGTTCTTTCTTTTTAATTGTTGAAGTTACATCCCAGTTCAAATGCTTTACAATATCTTCAGCACTTTGTAATAAGTGTGCTTTGTTTTGCTGAATTAAATCATTGCAACCTTTACTAAAAATATCAGTCGTTTTACCTGGAAAAGCAAAAACATCTCTATCATAAGAATTGGCAATATCTGCTGTAACCAAAGAACCTCCTTTACTACCAGATTCAACAATAATAGTTGCTTTAGACAAACCTGCAACGATTCTGTTTCGTTTTAAAAAGTTATCTCTTAAGGGATTTTCATCATGCCAAAATTCCGAGATAAACCCTCCATTTTCTAAGACTTGATGCATGTATTTTTTATGAACTTTTGGATAAATCTGTTCAAAACCGTGTGCTAGAACACCAATCGTTTGCAAATTATTTTCAATAGCAGCTTTGTGAGCTTCAATGTCTACACCATAAGCAAATCCACTTACAATAATTGGGTTGAAAGGTTTTAACTCTTCAATAAACTTTCTTGTTATATCTTTTCCGTAAGAAGTTACTTTTCTTGTCCCAACAATAGAAATCATTCTTTGATTCCTAAAGTCTAAATCTCCATCATAAAAAAACAAAATGGGACCATCGACACAATGCCTTAAATTGTCTGGATAATTCGTGTCTAAAAAATAACTGTAATTCAGGTTTTCTTTTTGAATATACTTTAATTCTAGCTCTGCTTTTTTTAACAAACTTGAATCTAAAAGTGCATTCAAAGCAACTTGTCCAACACCATTTATTTTAGAAAGTTTTGAGATTTATTCTTTAAAAATAGCTTCTTCATCACCAACAGCAGCAATAAGTTTTTTGGCTAAGATATCGCCAATAGATTTGGTTTTTTGCAGCCTAAGAATGGCCAACAATTTTTCTTCTTTCAAGGTGCAATTTTTTGATTTTCAATATATAAAATTTATGTTGATAATTTTATTTGTCAAAATCCTATCTAGGTTTACAAAATTTCTATATTTGTTTCAATGCAACTCACTACTCACATACAAAATTTACTACATAGACACGATTGTGTAATAGTTCCTGATTTTGGTGGTTTTATTACTAAAAGAATTGGTGTAAGAATTGAAAATAAAACTCAATTTTATCCTCCATATAAACAAATAGGATTCAATGCAAACTTGGTTCACAATGATGGTTTATTAGCAAATGAATTAGCAGCTTCTGAGAATATTAGTTTTGATGAAGCAAATCAATTTATTTCAAAAACTGTTCTTTCTTGGAATGAAACTTTAAACTCAGAAAAATTAACAATCGAAAATATTGGGAATTTTACTCTAAACTCAAATAATCATTTGATTTTTGAACCAGAATCAAATGTAAATTATTTAACCTCATCTTTTGGATTAAATACTTTTGAAAGCGAAACAGTTGTAAGAAAAGATACTAAAGTTGTTACTTTAAATCAAAACACCAACAAAGTTCCTGTTTTTATTAAATATGCTGCAACTGCTGCAATTATTCTAACTCTTGGATCTTTTGGTTGGCAAGGTTTTGAACAGCAACAGCAAAAAAAAGAATATGCTATACAGCAAGAAAAACTGCAAAACAAAATTCAATCTGCAACTTTTGTTATCGAGAACCCTTTACCAACTATAGAATTAAATGTAGCTAAGGAAGTTAACAAACCTTTTCATGTAGTTGCAGGTTCTTTTCAATTTGAAGAAAATGCCAACAAAAAAGTAAAACAATTAAAAGCAAAAGGATACAATGCCTACATTCTTGGTCAAAATAAATGGGGCTTAACTCAGGTTGCTTATGATAGTTATGCTGACAGATATGAAGCTTACAGAAATTTAAATGCTGTAAGAAAAGCAGACTCTAAAGATGCTTGGTTATTAATCAAGACTCTTAAATAAATTCTATTTCTTTTATTTTTTTCTGTTCTCATTTTATGAGGCAATAGTATCTTTGTAAAAAGTTTACACATGAGAGCAAAAACTCCAAGCGAATCATTAACGGTACTAACAGATTTAGTTTTACCGGGTGAAACCAATTATTTGGACAATCTTTTTGGCGGAGAATTATTAGCAAGAATGGATCGAGCCTGCAGTATTGCAGCAAGAAGACATTCTAGAAGAATTGTAGTTACAGCCTCTGTAAATCATGTAGCTTTTACCAAGACTGTTCCTGTTGGAAGTGTTGTTACCATTGAAGCAAAAGTTTCAAGAGCTTTTAAATCATCCATGGAAATTTATATAGATGTTTGGATTGAAGATCGACAGTCTGGAAATAAAACAAAAGTAAACGAGGGTATTTACACTTTTGTTGCAGTTGATGAAACTGGAAAACCTGTTGAAATACCAAAAATTACTCCAGAAACAGACTTAGAAAAAGAGCGATATGAAGGTGCTCTTCGTAGAAAACAATTAAGTTTAGTGTTAGCTGGCAAAATGAAACCTAACGAAGCAACTGAACTAAAAGCTTTATTTACTGACTAACTTTCTGATTATAAGATTTATATTAGAGGAAATCAATTCTAATATGATTCAGTCTTACAAGAAAAAACCTATTCTTTCAAATTCTTATGATGCCATAATTATTGGATCTGGAATGGGAAGTTTAGCAACTGCTTCAATCTTGGCTAAAGAAGGAAAGAGAGTTGTGGTTGTAGAACGACATTATACAGCTGGAGGTTTTACTCACATTTTTAAAAGAAAAGGGTTTGAATGGGATGTTTGGATCCATTACATAGGTGAAGTTCAGCGTAAAAATTCTGCCGTCAGAAAACTCTTTGATTATGTGACCGATAGTAAGCTCAAATGGGAAGATATGGGTGAAGTATACGACAAAATTATCATTGGAAACAAACAGTTTGATTTTGTAAAAGGAACCGACAATTTCAAAAAGAATCTTTATCAATATTTTCCAGATGAAAAAGAAGCTATAGATCAATATATTGATTTAGTTTTTTTATCGGTTAAGAAGAGTTTTAAGTTCTACATGTCCAAAGTAATACCTTCTTGGTTGTTTTCACTTGTAGCTGCTAAAATGCAAAAACCATTTTTTGAGTATTCAGATCAAACAACCTGTTAAGTTATTTCATCATTAACTAAGGATGAAGAATTGATAAAAGTACTTTGTGGACAATACGGAGATTATGGTTTACCTCCAAAACAAAGTAGTTTTGCAATGCATGCATCAGTTGTTAGACATTATTTATCTGGCGGAAGTTTCCCAATAGGAGGTTCATCACAAATTGCAAAATATTGTGATGAAGTCATTGAAAAAAATGGTGGAACAATTCTTATCAATGCTGAAGTTGATGAAATTTTGATTCAAAAAAATAAAGCTTTTGGTGTAAAGCTTACTGATGGAAAAGAGCTCTATGCAAAACATATTGTAAGTGGAGCTGGAATTATGACTACATATTCAAAACTTTTACCAAAAAATATTCTAGAAAAGTATCAATTGTTAAGTCAATTAAAACAAGTAAAAAGATCTGTTGCTCATGCATGCTTGTATATAGGTTTGGATGGTTCTCCAGATGAATTGAAATTACCTAAAACTAATTATTGGATTTATCCAAAAGATGTAGATCATGACACATGTGTAGATAGATATTTAAAGAATATAAATGAAGAATTTCCTGTGGTTTATATTTCTTTTCCATCAGCTAAAGATCCTGATTGGTCGAATCGATACCCAGGAAAAAGTACCATTGATATTATTACGCTTTTACCGTATGAAATTTTTGAGGAATGGAATGGAAGTAAGTGGATGAAACGAGGTGAAGAATATGAACAATTAAAAGAATCTATTGCTCAAAGACTTCTGAATCAATTGTTTGAACATATGCCTCAAGTAAAAGAAAAAATTTCTCATTATGACCTTTCAACTCCCTTAACTACGAAACATTTTGTTAATTATGAAAGAGGAGAAATTTATGGGTTAGATCATTCTCCTTCTCGATTTAGAAAGAAGTTTTTACGACCTAAAACTCCAATTAAAAATTTATACTTAACAGGTCAAGACATTGTAACTGCTGGTGTTGCTGGCGCATTATTTTCTGGAGTTTTGACCACTTCTAAAATGCTAGGAAAAAATACAATGAAGAAAATAATGAAGTCTTAACGTTTTAAAATCCAGCTAGAGGGATTTAATCGTTGCGTATCTTTAAAGAGGACAAAAACTAACTTTGTCTTTCCTGTAATTTTATCAGTAAATATTTTTCCAAGAGCTTGACCTGTGGTTACTTTATCTCCTTTCTTTACATAGATTTGCTCTAAGTTATTATAAGCTGTAATATAATTTCCATGCCTTACCATGACAGATTTTTTTCCTTCGGCAAGTTTAAGTACTGAGAATACTTCACCATTAAAAATACATTCTGCATTCGAATTCTTTTGAGTTACAATATGTAAACCAGAACTTTGAATAGTTATTCCGCTTAATGTTGGATGTGGTTGTCTACCAAATTTTCTTACAACCAATCCACTTTCTACAGGCCAAGGAAGTTTTCCTTTGTTCAATTCAAATCTAGTAGCTAATGCCTTTGCCTCGGGTGTTAATGTAAATGTCTTTTTACTTTTAGATCCAGATTTTGCATTTGTTTTGGCAATTGCATCTTTGATTAACTTATCTATTCTTGCCGTTAATTTTTTCTCTTCTGTTTGTTTCTTTCGTAGATCTCTTTTGTATTTTCTTTCTCTTCTTTTTATTTGTGAAATCAGCTTTTCTTGCCCTTTTTTATCATTCACAATTTTCTCTTTTTCACTCAATTCTGAATTAAGTAAAGTATCTTTTAATTGCTTCTGAAACAGTAATGAATCTTTTAACTGACTTACTGATTTTGTTTTATCTAAAACTTCTAAACCTTGCTTTTTTCTGAATGAAGTGTATTGCTTCATATATTGCAACCGCTTAAATGCTTGATAGAAATTCTTAGAAGAAAGTAAAAACATTGTCCTGCTCTGTTGTGACTTACTTTTGTATGATTTGTATATCATATCTCCATAATCTTTCTTCATTCTCTCTAACTCTAGAGATAATTTTTTTAGCTGTTTTTCATTAGCAGAAATCTCGTTGCTTAAAATTTTAGACTCTAGTGTAATGGTATTGATTAATTTTTCGCGAACATTAATTTTTTGATTGATATCTTTTAAATCTTCTAATGCATTTTTTTCTTTTTTAATAGCATCAAAGAGCAATCGATTCACTTGCTGAATTTCTTTTTTTAATTTTTTCCGTTGCGTTTCTAATTGTTTTCTCGTAGTGTTTTGAGCATAACTTTGTATGGTTGCGAAAAATAAAATCATTAAAAAAGCACCAAACCTCATCATTTCTTAACAACTAATTCTTTGTAACCTTCAGGAATTCTATAAGGCATTGAAAGAGGTTTATTCAATTCTAAGGACTTTACATCTAAAGAGATAAAAGTATAATATGCTTTTTCTGTGGCGTTTATTTGTATTCTTTTTGGAAATAATTCATTTGATTTTTTGATATAAGAATTGTAATCAATTCGTAATGTCTTTCCAGCTTTATCATCGATAAACAATTTTTTTACTCTAAAATTTTCTGGATGAAAGTAAAAGAATATTAAATACAGTTCTTCTTGTTTTTTGGGAGTTAATTTATAAGAATTATCAGCCAAAGACGATTCAAACCGATTCTTTTTCATGTCCCAAATACTTTCACCTAAAAAAATACTTTGAAGCTGTTTAAATGTTATATCAACACCTAATAATTGTTTTAAGAGTGTATAATCTCCAGTAAAATACTCTTTAGATATAGAAGAATAATAACTAAAAGAATTAGGAGTTATTTTAGCTCTAAAAGCATTGATTACTTTTTTTCCTTTTATCCAAATTACAGAGTCTTTTTGAATTCTAAGACGAACCGTCAAGCTCTGCCTTTTTCTGATACCGTCGTTTTTATTATCGCTGTATTGGACTTTTAATCTAGCATCTACAGTGTTTGCAGAAAAGCTATTCTCTAAATGATTTTTAATGATTTTTCTTGATGAAAGTTTTTTTAACTCCTTTGATGCATCAGGGGTTAACGTGCTTGTACTTTTACAAGCAGTTATGAATAATAATACAAATACAAATTTTAAAAACCTCATATCTTAAGTTGCTTCACTTTGGTTTTCATTTCTAAAAACTTCTCCTGATTTCCTAAAGCTTTATAATTATTTCCCATTTCCTCATAAAACAATTTAGTCATTGTATTGTTATCAATGACAAAATCAATACCAGTTTCTAATATAGCTAACGCTTTTTTATAAGATTTCTGTTGAAACAAAGCTTTTGCATTATATAAATAAACAGCAGGTTGGGCTGGAAACAAATCTAATCCTTTGGATGAATACTTAAAAAACAGCTCTTGATTGCTTAATTGTGTTTTTTCTAAGATTAATATCAAATCTTTAAGAGAGCTATTTTTATCAAAGCGAGTTATTAATGAGGTTAAATCATTCTTTTTCTCTTTTTTCAAAAGACTGGATTTTCTGGCTTCTAGACTAGATTTTAGCTGTTTCATTCTTTTAGAAATCCCTTTTACAGCTTCTAACGAATTCATCAATGCAATAGCATTTGTATAATCTCTGTCTTGTAAATACAAATACACAAGCTCCTCTTTTCTTTTAGAATTAGTAACCGCTAACTTTTTTTGAATTTTGATTGCTTCTTTATAATCTCTGCTTTTTTTTAAAATTTTGATTAGGTGTAGCTGCATCCAAACATCATCGGGTTTTTTTTCTAGTGCTCTAGTAATATATTCTTTGGCAAGTTGATCTCTTTTTAGTAGAAAATAGTTTTTTGAAATTTCAAAATAAACTGTAGGATTGTTAGGCAATATCTCATTACATACTTCTAAATTACCTATCGCTTTTTGATAATTTCTAATGGCTTTATCTGAAAGTGCTTTGAAAAAAAATTCCTGAAACCTAAGATTTTTTTCTTCATTTAAATCTTTTGCTGCAGGAATACTATCTTGAGAATATGAAAAAGGATAAACTCCAATGCAAAAGCAAATTATGAGAACAATCCTTTTTATCATAGAATAAAATTTATGTCAATTCTGTATAATCACCAATACTTACAGAGGTAAACTTTCCATCAAATTTAGAATGATTTCCAATCATAGCATTATCTAAATTTGCATTTTTAATTGAAACATTTGTCTGAATTAGTGAATTAGAAATAGTCGAATTTTCAACTACGCTATTTTCTCCCAAAGAAACATAAGGGCCTATTTTAGAATTTACCAGTTTTACATTGGCTCCAATATAACATGGTTCTATAATTTCTGAATTTTCTAATACTACCGAAGAATCAACCAGGTTCAAACCGTCTTCTTGAGCAAATCCTAAAACCTGCTTGTTTGTATCTACAGTCGGATCTTTTTTTCCACAATCCATCCAAACATCTACTTTTCCAGGGAGAAATTTAGCTCCTTGTTCTTTTAGCGTTTCTAAAACTTCTGTTAATTGAAACTCTCCAGAAGGTCTTATATCGTTATCAATTAAATATTTGATTTCTTCAGATAGTTTATCCCCATCTTTAAAATAATAGATTCCAATAATTGCCAAATCAGATACTAACTCTTTTGGTTTTTCAACAAAATCGGTGATAAATCCATCATCTAATTTTACGACACCAAAAGCAGTAGGGTCATCAACCTGTTTTACCCAAATAGCTCCATCAGCATTTGCATCTAATGTAAAATCTGCTTTAAAAAGTGTATCTGCAAAAGCAACAACACAAGGTCCAGTTAAAGAATCTTTTGCACAAAAAATAGCATGAGCTGTTCCTAATGCTTCTTCTTGAACATAAACAGAGCCTTTTGCTCCTAGTTCTTTTGCAATACTTTTTAATTTTTCATTTGTATCCGCAGGGAAACCTTTTGCTGCTGGTCCAATAATAAATGCAATTTCATCAATAGGTTGGTTTACAACTCTAGCAATATCTTCTACTAATCTCTGAACTATTGGTTTTCCTGCTATGACAGTTAAGGGTTTTGGAATGGTTAATGTATGCGGTCTTAAACGCGATCCAATTCCTGCCATAGGTACAATTATCTTCATAAAATTATCAATTTTTTAATGACTTGCAATATAGCATTTATGAGTGATGAAAGAAAGAACTAGCGTGCTAAATTCCTTTTGGAATTGATAAAATTAATTTTTTTGTGTAGTCCTTTTTTGGATTCTCATAGACACTATCTGCATCACCTATTTCTTCAACTTTCCCTTGATTCATAACTACAAGTTGGTCTGACATAAATTTTACCACAGATAAATCGTGAGAAATAAAAATATACGTGAATTTAAACTCTTGTTTTAGTTGATTCAATAGATTTAAAACTTGTGCTTGAACAGAAACATCCAAAGCAGAGACAGATTCATCACAGATAATAATTTTAGGCTGTAATGCTAAGGTTCTAGCAATTCCAATTCGTTGTCTCTGTCCACCAGAAAACTCGTGAGGATACCTATTGTAAAAAGAAGTTTCTAATCCTACTTTTTCTAATAATTGAAGTACATGCTCCTTGCGTTCTTTTTGAGAATTTAAAATACCGTGAACTTTCATAGGTTCTATGATAGATTCTCCAATAGTCAATCTTGGATTCAAAGAAGAAAATGGATCTTGAAAAATTATTTGGATTTCTTTTCGGAATTTTTTTATTTCCTTTTTAGAAAGGTTTGTTATGTCATTTCCTTTGTAAAATATTCTTCCTCCATTTGACTTTTCTAGGTGTAAAAGAGTTCTTCCTAAAGTAGTTTTTCCACAGCCAGATTCACCAACTAAGCCTAAAGTTTCTCCTTCATAAATATTAAAAGTAACATCATTCACAGCTTTTACAATGGTGTTTTTTTGAAACCAAGATCCTTTAGCTAAGAATTCTTTTTTTAGATTTTGAATTCGTAAAATAGGTTCTTTACTGTATAGTTTTTTAAGTCTTTTCTTTCTGTTTTCTTGAGTGATAATTTCTTCAGTAAACTTTTTGCTATTAAAGTCTTCAACTGTTGGGAGTTTCTTTAATCTCTTATTCGTAGAAGGTTTTGAAAATATCAAAGCCTTTGTATATTCTTCTTTCGGGTTTTGAAATATTTGTTTTGTTTTTCCTTTTTCTACAAGCTTACCTTTGTACATAACCAAAACGTCGTCAGCAATTTCTGAAACCAAAGCCAAATCATGAGAAATAAAAAGAATAGACATATTAGTTTCCTCTTGTAACTCTTTCAATAATATTAAGATTTCTTTTTGAACAGTAACATCTAAAGCTGTTGTGGGCTCATCTGCTATAAGAAGTTTAGGTTTGCATGCAAGAGCCATAGAAATCATAACTCGTTGTTTTTGACCTCCACTTATTTGATGTGGATATGACTTGAAAATAGATTTTGCTCTAGGTAGTTTTACCTTTTCAAACAGAGAAATGACTTCTTGTTTTATTTCATTTTTTGAAAGTGATGTATGCTTTTCTAACACCTCTGCTACTTGATAACCACAAGTTAACGTTGGATTTAAAGAACTCATAGGTTCCTGAAAAATCATAGCAATTGATTTACCTCTTACTTCTTGAAACTCTTTATTACTTAATTTTAAAATCGATTTTTTTTGAAATAAAATATCTCCTTCTACTATAGCATTCTTTGGAAGTAAACCTAAAATTCCAAGTGAAGTAATTGATTTTCCACTACCAGATTCACCCACAATTCCAAGAATTTTATTTCTCGGTAATTGAAATGTCAGATTGTTTACAACTGTTTTGAATTGTACTTCCTCTGAAAATGAAATGGATAAGTTATTTATCTCTAGCATAATAGTTATATATAAAAGTAACTTAAAAAAATCAAACTCACGGTTTTCAGTGATGGCAAAATTTCACTGTTTTCAGGGATTGACAGAGCTTCTTTAAGTGTGTGTTTTTACATTGTTAATTGAACGAAACGTTATTATTGTTATTTAATTGAGATGTCCCCCTAAATCTTAATTAACTAAAGAAGGCCCGAGTACCCCCTCTCGGGTTTTTTTTATTTTCTTTGTTGAAAATTTATACGTGAATTATCTTTCAGTTGAAAACATCTCTAAATCTTATGGAGAAAGAACTTTGTTTCAAGACTTATCATTTGGTATTAACAAGGATCAAAAAGTTGCATTTGTTGCAAAGAATGGAACCGGTAAAACGTCTATCCTAAATATACTTGCAGGAAAAGATGTTCCAGATACTGGACAAGTTATTCAACGCAAAGGAATCTATATTGCTTATTTATCTCAAGAAGAAAATTTTGACCCTAAACTAACCATTGAAGAAACCATTTTTGAGACTGAAAATAAGACTCTCCCTATTATCAAGCAGTATGAACTTGCTTTAAATAATACAGAGGATGCAGAAGCTTATCAAGAGGCTTTTGAATTAATGGAACAATACAATGCCTGGGATTTTGAAACTCAGTATAAATTGATTTTATCTAAATTAAAACTAAATGATCTTAACCAAAAGGTTGGCAAACTATCTGGTGGACAAAAAAAGCGTTTGAGTTTAGCTATTCTATTAATTAATAAACCTGATTTATTAATCTTAGATGAACCTACCAATCATTTAGATTTAGAAATGATTGAATGGTTAGAAGCATTTTTTAAGAAAGAGAAGATTACCTTGTTCATGGTAACGCATGATCGATATTTCTTAGAGCGTGTTTGCAACGAAATCATTGAACTAGATCATGGGGAATTGTATAAATACAAAGGAAATTATTCTTATTACTTAGAGAAAAAAGAGGAACGAATTGCACAAGAAGCAAGTTCTACTGAAAAAGCAAAAAATCTGTTCAAAAAAGAATTGGATTGGATGCGAAGACAGCCAAAAGCTAGAACTACCAAATCAAAATCTAGAATTGACGACTTCTATGAAATTAAAACTAAAGCTCATAAAAGAAGGCAAGATCACCAAATTCAATTAGAGATAAATATGGAGCGCTTAGGAAGTAAAATCGTTGAGCTTCATAATTTGAAAAAATCTTTTGGTGATTTAACGATTCTAGATGGTTTTGAATATGTTTTTAAAAAAGGAGAACGTATTGGGGTTATTGGAAAAAATGGAACAGGAAAATCTTCATTCTTAAATATTTTAACTCAAAAAGAACCCGTTGATGGCGGCAAAGTAGTTGTTGGTGAAACGGTTAAGTTTGGATATTACACTCAATCAGGTATTCGTATTAAAGAGGGACAAAAAGTTATTGAGGTCATTAAAGAATTTGGAGAAGAAATTCCATTAACCAAAGGAAGGAGAATTTCTGCAAGCCAATTATTAGAACGCTTTTTATTTGACAGAAAGAAGCAGTATGACTTTGTAGAAAAGTTAAGTGGAGGAGAACAAAAACGTTTGTATCTCTGTACAGTTTTGATTCAGAATCCTAATTTTTTAATCTTAGACGAGCCTACAAATGATTTGGATGTTGTGACTTTAAATGTATTAGAAAGTTTTCTATTAGATTTTCCTGGCAACCTAATCGTTGTCTCTCACGATCGTTATTTTATGGATAAAATTGTAGATTCTTTATTTGTTTTTAGAGGAAATGGAATCGTAGAGAATTTCCCGGGTAATTACTCAGACTTTAGAACTTATGAAGATTCCAAGCCAACAGAGACGACCAAAAAAGAAGCAAAAAAAGAAATAGAAAAAACGCAATCTAAGGTTACACTCAGTTATCTAGAAAAAAGAGAGTTTGGTCAATTAGAGGCTGATATTGAAAGACTGCAGAAAAGAAAATCTTCGATTGAAAAATTATTTTTAGATGTAGAGATTCCTCCCGAGGAAATTGAGTCAAAATCTAACGAATTACAAGAAGTTATTGAAGCACTTGATTCTAAGGAAGAACGTTGGCTTGAATTGTCAATGAAGTTAGAGAATTAAATTTTCACAATATCTTTTACCTTAATTAGATCTTCATTATTAAATCGCAGCAATAATTGAGCTAAGGTTATAGTGTCTTTTTCACAATACTTTACTATTCTTTCTAAGTCTTTTTCTTTGTAATAAACATCAGCAACATCACTACCATCAATATCGTCTTTAGGTGATGGAATCCCTAAAATAGATGCAAGTAATTTTAATGAAGTAAAATGTTTGTAATCACCAAATTTCCAGAGTTCCATGGTGTCTAAATGTGGAACTTCCCAAGGTTTTTTTCCAAATAAATTTAGTTTTGAGGGCAATTCTATTTGATGAATAATCATTCTTCTAGCTATATAAGGAAAGTCAAACTCCTTACCATTATGAGCACAAAGCAACTGTTCTTTTTTGTTAAAGTGAGATTCTAATAATTCTTTAAAACCTATCAAAATTTCCTTTTCATTATCACTTGCAAATGATGTTACTCGCAATTGATTTTTATATTCTTTGGGATTAAAAAAAGCGACAGAAATACAAACAATCTTTCCAAATTCTGCCCAAATTCCCGCTCTATGATAAAACTCCTCAGGAGAAATTTCTTCCTTTCTTTGGTAGGCTGTTTTACTGGTAAATAATTCTTGTGTTTCTTCTGATAATTGGTTCCAATCTTGTTTTTGAGGTACGGTTTCAATATCTAAAAACAAAATGTTTTTAAGTGGTGTTTTTAAATTCATTGTATGCAATTTTTTATTGTGAATTTAATAAAAATAAAAGAGCCTCGAAAATTCGAGGCTCTTTGAAAATAATTTGAAATTAGATTATTTAATCAATGATCAATTTCTGAGTTGAAATTTTTGACCCTTCAATTACTTTTAAAATATACAATCCAGATTGTACAGAATTTAAGTCAAGAGTTTCTCTAGTTCCAGAGAAGTTTTGTGTAAATATTTTCTTTCCTAAAATATTATATAAAACAACTTGTTTATCATCAGAAGATTGACTTGAAATAGTAAGTCTTTTGTTTATTACAGGATTTGGGAAAACAATAATAGAAGAGTCTATACTATTATTTGTAGACAAACTACTATTTAAAATATGTTGTAAAGCATCATTTGCCATTAATTGTGCATTGTGTGCAACTCCAGAAACTTCATCTTTATCCCAATTATAATTTACATCTAAATCCAGTGCAGTTTCTTGACTAGTTGTAAAAAAATATTGACCTCTAACTAATCTATTGAGTCCTTGTTGATTATCTACTATTGTATTATGACGTAAACCTGGTGAATTAGGATTTGTATCATTTTGCCCTAAATGAACAATTACTCTTTTATTAAAAGCATCTGTTAAATTTTGAATAGAAAGTAGACTTAAATCTATTCCATAAGGAAAATCAACACCAAATTCTGGAACTGTGTACCAACCTGCGTTAGAGCAAACAGCAATGTCTAATTTACTGTTTGGTAAATACAAAATAAAACGTTGTAAAAACTGTGAACCAGCAGAATGGCCCCAAGCATTATAATTTTGTTGAGTTCCTGAAATATCCGCCTTTATCGTTTCAAAAATTGGATCTATAACAGAAAAAGTCCATTCATTTATTGAATTAAAACTTGATTGTGATGGATTATCTCCATCATCAAAAACATTGGCTAGATTGTATGCATCTCCACCAGGGAAATTTGCCGATGAAAACTCTGGTGCAAAAACCATAAAATTATTAGAATTTGCCATTTGAATCCAATAATCTCTGTAATCATCTGCATTTCTACTAGCTCCGTGAAAAGACATTATAATAGGCATTGTGGTGATATCACCATCAGGAATATGGTAAAAAACTTTAATTGGTTTTGAACTTAAAGGACCTGTAGGAATGAAAGTAAATGAACCTGTTGTATTTTTTTCTAAATTTTGTCCATTCAATAAAAATGAAACAAATAATAAAAAAAATAATAGACCTTTTTTCATGATTAAAAAGCGATTTGAAATAATAATTCAAATTGATTTATACTATTTCCTATAGATAGATTCATAGTAGTATATGACGCTTGTAATTTTAAAGCATTGTTATTAAAATACTTAGAGATCCCAAAAGTTGTAGCATTCATATCTTTCAAAATAGAATTTACATTATTTTCAAACTCTGGAGATGCTGTTTCGTAACGAAAATCAAAACTGAAACCACTTGGTGTTACATATCCTGTTTGAATATTAAAACTATCTCCTAATAGCAAAAACTCACTTATTTGTTGTGGGGCTAATAATTGAGTAGAATTTGCATCTGTATAAACTTGAGTAAGATTATCTGCACTACTATTTGCATATTCTGCCAGTAAAGAAAAACCACTATACTTTAATAATAAATCCGCATAGAGTTGATTATAATCAGGTAAATTATTACTTCCAGAAACATCATACAAAATAAAATCTCCATGACCTTCTCCTTTGGAATTGCTAGCACCTTTATTAATACTTCCTGCAACACCAATTACAAATTTTAGAGATTCTTCTCTGCCTAGATCTGCACTCATTAAATCGTTTCCAGATTTAAAATAACCAAGAGGATAGAGGTCTAAACGTCCACCAAATTTTAAGCCACCTAAGTCTGCATCTCTAGAATCTTGACCAAAAGAATTTCTACCATCACCAGAAGTTAATGCAAAACTAGGAGCAATACCAAAAGAATTACCAAATTTAGTTTCTATAAATAATCCAAATTCACGACCTGTATCAGATAGATTTTGACTTAAAAAGCTTCTGTCTGTAAATTGCAATCTATCTTCTCTAAAAGTCATTTCTCTATTGTTAACAAAAGTTTGCTTTTGTCCAAAACTAATCGATATATTTTTTGTTGGATGATAAGCTAGCCACGCATCCATGAGTGGATTAGAGAAACTAAAATCTAATTGCACAAAGAAAGACACCTTTTCTTTCATGGCTTTTCCATCAAACTGAAGAAAAGTACGCTTGGATCTAAACTGATTTACATCTTCTAAACCTTCTACAGTTTGTCTAAAATATCCAGGTTGGATAAAACCAGTAAGTCCAAAATGATACTCGCCTTTGTTGAAAGAAAAATTTAAACCATTTCCCTGTATATAATTGACTTTATTGATTTCTACTTCAGAATCAGGATCGTCTTCAATAAATTCTTCCTGAGCTTTTAAAGAAGTTGTCATTCCAATACAAAATGCAAAAATTAAAAGCTGTATTGTGTTTATCTTAAGTAATCGTCTCATATCGATTTAGTTTTATTGTCTTATTTAAGTAATCTATAAATGGGTAAAGTTTCGCCTTGTTTTGTTTTTAAAACACCAAAGCTAACAAAGCTATTGGGAGCTTCGGGTTCTAAAACTTCTACAACTATATTTGCTCTACGTTGATTCATTTTTATAATAGCAGTTCCTTTGGGAAATGTCATGTTATTTTTGATTAAATCAACTTCAACGGATTGTAATTTCATTTTCTCGTAACGAATGGGTTTTTTGTAATAGCTTTTTATTCTATAAGATTCAACATCATAGGTATTATCTGTATTTATATATTCTATCTTTACACCTAAGGTTTTGAGTTTTTGTATAATTTCAATATTACTGGCTTTTATAAGATAGGCTTTAGGACGGGTTCTCTTTAATGTAGGTTTGGGTTTCCATGCATCTCTAACTGTCATCTGATATTTCACATAATCTATAGAGTTTACATCTATAAATTGGATAGAATCTTTGTAAACAGCTCTTTTACTTTCTACTATAACTTCATTAGATTGTGCTGTAGCTTTTTTAATTTCTTCTTTTATTTGCTTTATATTGTTAGTAGCTGTTCTTAAATATGAAATAGCAATCACAAAACTGGAGTGAATACGTCTTTTAAAAGAAGTTTTTCCTATACCAACTCCTCTAATTTCAATAAGTGATGAAATTGTATTTGTAAGCGCATAATTTGTTGCACTAGATCTAGCACTAAAAGAACCTTGATTGATATGAATATCTCCTTTAACTTTTGTTGATGAAATATATGGATGATGTTTATAATCAAATTTATTTAGAACTTGCCTAGCATTTTCAACAAATAAAGATTCTGTTAACGTTCTTAGGTTTTTGGGTACATTTAAGTTTCCACTATATAAAAACATAGCATCATACATATTGGTTACACCAAAATCTCCCATTCTAGCAAAATCTCTTCTGTAAGGTCTATATTCATGAAAATCTACTCCAACATGCGGATTGAAATCAGAAAATGCTTGTTTGAGTACTACACTTTCTTTTGCCATTAATTTGGTTTGATCTCTGTTTAAATCTAATCCATTAGCAGCATATCTATCGTTTTTAAGATATCCATCTATATTAGCCATAGGCACAACAACTAATTCAATATTTTCTAGAATGTCTTTGTAAGATTCATCATTCAAGAGTCTATCTAAAAGATAAAGCATAGATTCTGTACTGGCTTTTTCATTACCATGCAAACCTCCTTGCATCCAGACTTTTATTTTTTCTTTCTCATTGGCTTTGACTAGTTTCACCATTGGGATTTTTTTGCCTTTTTGACTTTCACCAACAAATGACATTGAAATTCTATCTGAATGATTTTCTACCAGATTATTCAAAAAACTCATAAGCTCTTTATAATTGGTAAAACCTCTTTTCTTTTTTAAAGCAGGAGTAGTGATTAAAATCTCTTTACTTGCAGGAAAAAACTTTTTTGTAATTTTTTTTGATTGTGGATTGAGCATTTGAGCGTGTAAAGACAAACTCAACATAGCACACAGAATAAGGATTATATTTTTCATCTTAAAAAGCTAAAGTTAAAATTAGTCTAAACAAATTTTCATTACCAGGTAATGGATTACCATTATTATCACTAATACCAAATTCTCCAGCATTAATCCAAGTATAAGAAGCTTGAATTTTTGCACCATAATTTCTACTTAAATATTTACTAACTCCTAGTGTGTAATAATCTGGTCTGTTAAAAAATGTAGCATTATTTAAAAACGAAAATTCATCAGCATTGATATGTGTATATCTCGCATCTATTGAGAATCCATTTTTAAACAAATATCCGGCTTGTATATTATAGGCTTCTCCTAACATTAATTGTCTTCTAAGATATTCTTGAGGTGTAAAATCTATAAAATTTGAGGAGGTTGGATTTTCACGACCTCTAAAACGATCTGTAAAAACACTTACATCGTCTCCAAAAATGTCACTTCTTAAATTGATGTCATCAGCAACACCAGAAACAAAACTTTTGTGATATTCACCTAAGACTGAGAAACCATTGTATTTAAAGATGAAATCGATTCCTACCTTAGAATAATTGGGTAATCTTTCTTCTCCATCATCTAAAGCACCATTTTGATTAATATCATTCAAGTAAACAATTCTACCACTATTTCTACCTCGTCTACTAGTAATACCATTATTATAATTCCATGTAGCTCCAACCACAAGTTTTGGTGTTAACTCTCTAACAACATCAGCTTGTGTGAATTGACCAAAATTTGTAAATAACCCAAAAGGTAAAAAGTCTAAACGCGCACCGTATTTTAACCCTCCTCTGTCGTTAGCAAAGACATTTGCTCCATCTCCATTTGTAATAGCAATGTAAGGTTTTAGATAAGTCCCTCCACCTGTTTTAAATGTACCTTTAGCAAAAAGTCCAAATTCACGAATACTGGCAAAAGCAGATGTTAATCGACTTCTTTCTGGGAGTTGAAGAGAATTAGAATTCATAAACAACTCTCTATTATCTGTATAAGTTGCTCTTTGACCGAATATAAGTTCTACTCTTCTTGTTATTTTATATGTTATATAAGCATCCAGCAAATAATTTCTTAAATCACTAATATCACCTTCTCTTTGTGCTTCATCTTGTCCTGCTAAATCTACTTGTAAACGATATCCAAATCTTTCATTCGCAGATTTACCTGATAATCGTAATCGAAGTCGTCGCATTCTAAATCTTGTGGCATTTGAGAGTTCAGAATCGTTGTATATTTCAGTCTCTGAGGAAGGTTGAATGTAACCTTGTAATTTTATGGTACTTCCATTGGGATTGGTAAAATTAAATCCTTCTCCAAATGAATATGAGCTTACTTCTGTGTTTTGAGCAAATTGGTCTGAACAGGTCAGTATAGCCAATAAGCAAACAATAGTTTTAAAAACATTCATATATTTATTATTACGACTATAGTTCAAAATTTCCTTTTACGATTACTTCTTTATCTTTCATCATTTGTTTTCCGTTTGCAAATACATCTGTAAGATTGAGGTCTTTGTCAAAAAAACAGAAATCAGCATCTTTTCCAACTGCTATTTCTCCTTTGTTTTTTAAACCTAAATTTCTTGCAGGATTTGTTGTTGATAAGCGAAATGCTTTTTCTATGGGCAAACCTCCTTTTTTAATTAACAAAACAACTTCTTGTAAATTGTTATCCAAAGGTGCTTTTCTTACACCAATAGGATTGTTGTGTTCGTCGAATTTGGTTAAACCTGCATGTCCATCTGTACTAAAAGTCATATTATCAATACTCACACCTTTTTCTAAAGCATATAAAACAGATTTGTAAGGAGGTGTATATTGTGATGCAGCTGTTGTAATATCTATCATACCACCTAGTTTTGCAAATTCTATAGCTTGATCAAAAAGATCTTTGGTTCTTCCTACATGAGTAGGAGATATGTTTTCAATAGGAAATTGATATTTGTTAACCAATTCAAAAAGAAGATCCATTTTATCATCTAAATTTCCTAGATGTATATGAAGGATTCCTTTTTTGTTGGCAATCATTCCAGCAACTCTAATATCTCTTAATTTTCTAACAAGTTCTAAAGCAGTAGGATAGGATGATCTGATATCAGAAATTGCAACTTTGCATCCTAATACCTTATCAACAAAAATCATATCGCTTTGAATAGAACCTGTGATGGTTACAGAATCTAAGCCATAATAACCACAGTACATATATGCCGAAATTCCTTCTTGTTCTAAAGACTTTACTTTTCCGTAAAGAGATTGAATGCTTCGTAATTTACCATCTGTTCCTAATAAACCCGTGACAGTTGTTGTGCCACAAGAGATTAAATCTGACAACATAACCTCTGGTGTCATTGAAGAAAAACCGTTTTTTCCTCCAGCACCCGTAACATGTATATGTTGGTCTATCAATCCAGGAGTGGTTATTTTTCCATTTGCATCCCAAACTGTAATGTCATCATTTTTAAAATGATCTAAGTTCTTATCGATGGCAACTATTTTGTTACCAGCAATTAGGATATCTTGAAAGCCAAGGTTATCTGGACTATAAAGTTGTGTATTTTTTATGAGTGTTAACATTCTATATATAATGATAGATTAACATGATTCCTAAAGCTACAGCCAGTGGAATTATATTTCTTTTTACGATAGCAATTGTTGATACTTTAGCAATTGCTGCTGTTGCGATGATTACTCCAGCAACAGGAGATACAGTTCTTCCCATAGAGGCAGATAATTGCATTGGAAGAATTATAGAACTACTTTCTACTCCTAATGTTTTTGCAATTTTAGGCACTAAAGGACCGAAAGCAAAGAATGAAGCATTTCCACTTCCCATTAACATAGAAGCTAGAAAAATCATAATACTCATAATAACTCCAATTCCGATAGCTCCAAAACCAATGTTTTGTGCAAGCGCAAGCAATCCATCAATAAAACCTAAACTAATTAATCCTTTTGCAAAAATATCTGCTGTTATAATTAAGGTAACAACTGTTTTAAAAATATTTCCCATTCCACTCCAAAAAATTTGAAGGGAATTCATAACTTCTTTTACTTTCTTAGTTCGTATCAATTCGAAAATCAATGCAACAAAAAGACTAATAAACATAGCCGTTGTTGTATCTAAGGTAATTGGATTTTCAAGCAAATTAAAAATCTTAGAAAATACAATTAATAATATGATAGGTAAAACAGGAATGATTGCATAAATAACAGGAACATCCAATTTCTTTTCTTCAGTTTCTTTAGCTATATCATCTTGCTTATTTTTTTTATCATAATAACGATTTACAAAATAATAGGTAATCATCATAGATAAACTCAACGGTAAAACCAAAGGAATTTGATACTCTAAAAAGAAAGTAATTACAGGAATGTTAGAAATACTTGTTGCGCTAGCAGTTATTGCAGAAGCGGGTCCAATACCAAAAGCTGTTGTAGCTGTAATCACAGAAACTGCAGATAGTCTGCTAACTCCTAAGTTAACTAATATTGGAAATAAAGAAGCCATTAACAACAAGCCTAAACCGGCTGCAGAAGGAATTGCTGCAAATAATAATTGTCCAATTGGAATTACCATAGAGGCAGCTATGTAAGGTCTCTTTTTAAATAATTTTAAAGGTTTCATTGCTACATGAACCAATGCTTTTGAAGCTCCAATATTGTCAATGTAAGCAACAAAACCACCAATTGACATAATCATTAAACCAACACCTGCATTAGTTTTGCTAAAAGATTCTTTAATGTATCTAAACAAATCAAATCCTGAAAAACCTGTAGGATCTTTCAAAACGGGCATTTGATACTTTAAAAGTTGAGCTACAATTAACATCAACAATCCTGCAACTAATAAAATTGCATGTGGATTGTGTTTTTTTAGTAAAAGTCTCGCAACAATTACTACAAAAACTAAAGATATAAATACACCTATATAGCTCATATACTGTTTATCTCTAATTAAATGGAGTTCCGTCTAATTTTTTTCCTGGAGAAAATAATGCTCCATTAGCTTCATCTATTCCTGCATGTTGAACAAAGTCACCTGTTAAATCAGGACTTCTTGTGTAAGATTCATTAGGATTATTTGATAACGGTTCAATATCAAACGTTAAAACAATATTTCCAGAAGCATCTCTTATTGTGATGAGGTCTCCAGTATTACTCATATTTAATTGACCTGAAGAAGCAGTTTGTACAGTTGCCCCACCAAAAGTTCCTGTTGGAGTACCCCCACCAAAAACAACTAAAACTCCATTTATTGGAATAATAGAACCAGAAGGAAATGTATGTCTAATTTGACCTGCATCTGAAATAGTGTAACCTGATAAATCTATTTCTGGCCCTGAGTTAAAAAACTCAAGAAACTCGTCCTCAAGAGGACTTCTTGTTCCATCACCATTAGCATCACCTGGTAGTCCAGATTCGGGATCATAATTAACTTCATTGATTAAAAACCCTAAAAAAGGACAACCATCATTAGTTACTTCACCAGCTTCATTCGGACATAAATCATTTGCATCCAAAACTCCATCTCCATCTGTATCAGAATCATCATCAAGTAAAGATATTTCTAAGCTAGAATCACCCAAAATCAAAAATTCGTTTTCAACACTTAGAGAGATTATTACAGTCTCAGCGCCTTCAATTTCTTGATCTTGAATCCCAGTTAGAGTAATACTACCTGAATTTGTACCTGAATTGACAGTGAATTCTGAGCTAGACACATTAAAATCTGTAGAATTTGTTGCTGATCCAGAAACTGTAAATGGAATAACAGCAGTGGTAGACACATTTGTATTTAAAGTAACTGTTACAGTTACTGTCCCTAAATCTTCTCCAAATGAATTTGAAACAGCGGAAATTTCCAGTCCTGGAAGTATATCGTTTGTTGTGCAAGAAATTTGCAATAAGAAAGGTAAAGCAAGTAAAAATAAAAACTTGCTAATGCTTTTTGATTTATACATTTTTTAAGATTTAATCTGTTAAAAAAAGCAGCCTTGTATTACCTAAAAGGCTGCTTAAATAGTTGTATTCTAAAAAATTATTATTGAATAATAATTCTCTTACTAACTTGCTTGTTTGCTTGAGTTATCTTAAGCATGTATATACCTGTTTTTAAACCAGATATATCTACTTGATTGTTGGTTACATTTTGAGATTTTAGTTGTTTTCCAAGTAAGTCATAGATAACAACTTGCATCACTCCATCAGATTTAGTTTTGACTGTTACAAAGGAATTACCAATACTTACTGGGTTTGGATATAAACCAACTAATTCTAATCTATTATCGTCTGTAGATAACGATTCTACAAAAGGATAGACACAACTTGAATCGAATATAGTAGTTGTATTATCTGTACAATCTGGACCTCCATAACTCCAACCTGTTGGCCAACTTGCACCTGCAGTTGTTTTATATGCCCAAGAATCAACATATTCCCAAGCTTCTCCAGAACCATCTGTATCAATATCTCCAAAAGTTTCGACAACACTACCGTTTTTAAATAACTCTATTGCATCATCACCATTTTGGCTCACAGAACCTCCTGCATCTACTAAAACGTGATCAAACAAGTTGTAAGCAGCAGTTGTTAAATAAGCTTCCATTGCAGTTGCATTTCTTACCACTAAAATATTAGCTCCTGAAGCAACAGCTATAGCATCAAAAGTATATTCTTGACCATCAGTTCCACCTCCATTATTTGCAATACCTAAACCATAAACACTTAAATCTGCTATGGCATCTGTTGCTACAACATGAACGGCTTTACCATCTGAACTTGATAAATCAAAATCAATTACTCCTTTTAATTCTAAATCTACACTTCCTGTAGGCACACATGTTGGACTAGTTACATCTCTTGTTAACGTACATAACCCTCCATTTCCTGTATCATCCATAGTAATGGTAATGTTAGTTCCTTCAGGAATTCCTGATACAGTTATATTTCCTGAAGCATTAGAAGTAGGGTCATCTCCTCCTACTGTCCCAACAGCGTTCATTGTACCAGTTTCTACTGCAGTTACTGAAAACGTTGTGGTACCTGCACCTGAAAAAGCTAATGAAACTGTATAAGTATCTGTACCAGCAGTTGAAGCATCACAAGTCGCGTCATGTGCCCCTAAATTAGCTTCACAAACTGGTGCACAAACATCGTTTACTGCCCCAGGAGTACCTTTATCACCATCTCCAAAAGTGGAAGTGGATAAGCACCAGTTTGTTGCAAGATTATTGTCTCCAGTTAATTGAGTGGGGTCTAAAGATATACTAAAACCTGGACCACCATCAGGAAAGCCACCAATTCCATAATTTACTCTATCTATTTCTACATCTGTTGGTGATAATAAAATAATTTCATCTGCACTATTACCAAGAGTATAATTATCTCCGTAACTAAAGTCTAAATTGACTCCTCCGTTTTGAGAAGGATCTGCTGGACCTCTTCCCAAAACAAAATAACTATTTGCTGGAACAACTACAGATACCGAGAAAGTATATAAGTTAGAACCATCATCTTTTAAAGACCAACCATTTAAATCAATTGGACTTCCAGTAGTATTGTATATTTCTAACCATTCGCCAACTGTATCACTAACGGCATCAGAGTCATTCATGAATTCTGTAACCACTATATCTCCAGCAGATTGCGAGAATCCAGTAAAAGAAATAAAAGTTAATAAAAATAAAAAGTAATGTTTTTTCATAAGATTAGTTTTAAATGAATTATAATTTGTTGAATTTATAAATTTTCAATCAAAAATATTCATTCATAAATTTAATTTTAAGTTAAGATTCGATAAAATACCAATTAATATTTAAATTAAATACCAATTTTTTTATCCAATGGTATGAATTAAATTTTTGACTTTTGCTTCTAAAACTCTAGGCCTAACTGATGAATAACCTAAAATTAATCCTTGTTGTTTTTTACTGGTTATGTAACATTTGCTTAAAGAATGAGCAGTAATATTATTTGCTTTTAGTTTTTTAAGTAATTCTAATTCTATATTTTCTATTGTTGGATGTTTAAAGCTTGCTAATAAGTGAAGACTAGAAATTTTTTGATTTGATATTGACATGGTTTTACTTTTACAAAACTCTGATAAAAAAAGTTTTTGTCTTTCTTCTGCTACTTCTTTAATATTTTTTAAATGTTGGTATAAATAGTTTCTCTCTATAAATTGGTTCATAACAACTTGAATTGAAGGCGCTACAAATCGATGTGAATGTTCTTGCAAAGCCTCAACTGCTGGAACTAAGTATTTTGGAATAATCATATATCCTAAACGAATAGATGGATGTAACAGTCTATTGAAAGTTCCCATATAAATGGTTCTATCTTCAGAATCCAAACTAAAAATTGTTGGTATATGGAAAGATTGATTGGCTATTTCATTCTCGTAATCATTTTCTATAATCAATGCTTTGTTTTTGCTAGCCCATTGCAATAATTCTTTTCTTCTTTGCAAACTCATTTTTATTCCTAATGGATAATGATCTGAAGGAGTAACATGAATCAGTTTTGGCTTTAAGTGATTCAATTCATTCATTTTTTCTATGGTTATTCCCTCCTTATCCAATTCTACTGGTAAAATGTTAGCTTCAATACTCTTGAATAACGAATGGACATTTGGAAAAGTAGGGTCTTCCAGAATCACATTGTCTCCTTTTTCTACAAGTACAGTTCCAATTAAATATAGAGATTGTAAAGAGCCTGAAACTACAATTATTTGACTATAGTCACACTTTATGTTTCTACTCACATTTAAATAATCACTAATACTTTTTCTAAGAGGATCAATTCCTGTTGAACGAGCATAAGATAATTTAGAAGATTTTACATGTCTCCAATAGGTGTTTAAAAGATTTTTCCACTGATTCACAGGAAATATATCCAAAGGAGGCAAACCTGGTCTAAAAGCAACACTTGTATCTATGGTCCTATTAATCAAAGAAATATTTTTTAAAAAAGCATTGCCTTTATTCGATATTTCAGGGTACTGATTTTTATTAAAATCATTACTTTTATTTGGTTTTTTTTGATTTTTTTCAGGTTGATAGTTCACTCTAAAACCTGA
This sequence comes from Flavobacteriaceae bacterium, assembly GCA_965660845.1. Lineage (GTDB taxonomy): Bacteria > Bacteroidota > Bacteroidia > Flavobacteriales > Flavobacteriaceae > Polaribacter. The sequence goes on along the minus strand of CBFIBH010000001.1, from coordinate 327,735 downwards.
TCCTTTTTTTGAAATGACTAACTTTTCAAGTTGAAGTAATTCATAGGACTTAATAGCTGTAGTTCTAGAAAAACCTAACTCTTTAGCTAAATACCTAGTAGAAGGTAAAATCCAATTATGAGGCAATTCAATTTTATAAATACAATCTTTAATAGCATTGTATAAGGATATATATTTATTTACTTTTTTATTTTTCTGATGCTTATCCAAAGAAATTTTTATTCTTTTTATCGTAAACTTATAATTGGTATTCATAAAATAAAATAATTGGTATTGTAAAAATAGTTAAAAAACAATGTGATTTAATATGTAAATTATATTGAAGTTTTTTTACTTCATCAAAAAAGAAGAAATTAGATTTATCTATTAATTTAAAAACATCACATTGAAGTTATCAAAACGTTCCATTGGATTACTCTTAGGCCCACTAGTTTTTGTAATTGTCTTATTTTTTATACCTATTGATGGTTTATCAGATCAAGGAAAATCTGTTTTAGCTTCTACACTATGGGTTGCTATTTGGTGGATAACAGAAGCAGTATCCATAGAAGTCACCGCATTGTTACCTATACTTTTATTCCCTCTCAGTGGTTCTTTGTCTTTATCGGAAACTACAGCATCTTATGGACATAAATACATTTTTTTGTTTATGGGAGGATTTATTCTATCAATTGCTATAGAAAAATGGAATCTACATAGAAGAATTGCTTTAACAATCATAAAAATTGTTGGAACAAATGTTACTCAAATTATTTTAGGTTTTATGGTTGCTACAGCTTTTTTATCAATGTGGATATCAAACACAGCAACTTCTGTAATGATGTTGCCTATTGGAATGGCAATTGTAACACAACTTAAAGATAATCCTATTACCAAAGAAAATGAAAATTTAATTTTTGGTAAAGCTTTAATGCTTGCTATCGCATACAGCGCTTCCATTGGAGGAATGGCCACTTTGATTGGAACTCCTCCAAATTTAGTTTTGGCTGGTGTTGTTGAAGAAACTTACGGTACAGAAATTTCTTTTACACAGTGGTTTACTTTTGGTTTTCCAATTAGTATTGTCTTTTTAATTATATGTTGGTTTTATTTAACCAAAATTGCATTTAAGTTCGAACAAAAAAAATTCCCGGGAGGAAAAAAAGAAATTGAAAAGCAGTTAAAAAAATTGGGGAAAATCACTTTTGAAGAAAAACTTATTTTTTTAGTTTTTGTTTTAACAGCTTTTGCTTGGATTACAAGATCGTTTTTCTTGAAAAACTTTATCCCAAATATTGATGATACTATTATTGCTATTTGTGCTTCCATAATTTTATTTCTTTTACCCAGTAAACAAAAAGGAAAGAAAATTTTATTATGGAAAGACGCAGTAAAACTTCCTTGGGGAATTCTGATTTTATTTGGAGGTGGAATGGCTTTGGCTTCTGGCTTTGAAAAAAGTGGCTTAGCTGTTTGGATTGGTTCAAAATTGACTTCTTTAGATACTTTTCCTCTAATTTTACTATTGTTCATTCTAATAGCATCAGTGAATTTTTTGACAGAAATCACCTCAAACCTAGCCACAACAGCAATGTTATTACCTGTATTAGTATCATTAGCTGCAGCTATAGGAGTTAATTATAACTATCTTTTAGTTGGCGCAACAGTTGCTGCCTCTTGCGCTTTTATGCTCCCTGTAGCAACACCTCCCAATGCTGTAGTATTTGGCTCAGGTTATTTAAAAATAGATGATATGGTTAAAAAAGGAATTTGGATGAATATCATATCCATAGTATTATTAACATTGATTGTTTATTTCTTCCTGCCTTTGATTTGGGATTTAACGTAGTATTATAAAAACTTAAATAAGCAACAAAGCAGCTATTCTTTAAGTTAAGGTTAAAGAAAAAGCAGACTCATATGAGTCTGCTTTTAATTAAGGGTATTACTTAACAAAAATAATTATACAACTTATTTTATTAGTTGTTTATCCAGCTAAAGTCTGCTTCTGTAATAGTAGCAGCATTGTATGTAGCAGTTTCATCTGCATTTGCACCATTAACTTGAAGATCTGCAGGACCTGAAGTTCCAGGGAAATCAAATTTAGTTCCGTAACCTGTTAAAGTACAGTTTGTTATTGTACCATTGGAAGCATTCTTCATTTGAATTGCCAAACCTCCCATAGTAGAAACAGCATGGAAATTAGCAATTGTTGGATTGCCAGGGAAACCATCTGCTTCAATTGCAGTTGAGAATCCAGCGATAGTGTGCTTTACAAATGTATCTGTTAAAGTACCGTTCCAACCTTCTGTCCAGTCAACTGAATCATCTTCTACATTTTCACAATAAAAACCAGTTACACTTACAGTACCTCCATAAAATTCGATACCATCATCTGATCCTTCAATTACTGCAACATTGTCAATAGTAGTTCCAGAACCTACAGCATAAAGAGACAAACCATTAAACTGAGAATCTGCATTAATTTGAGCTCCTGTATTTCTTAAAATTAAGTAGTCAATGTTTCCAGAGGAGTCTGTATCATTTGTACCACCATATACTAAACCACCTACTTCAGCAGTAGCGTTTACTCCTTCTGTAGTACTTGCATTACCACACAATAACAAACCTCCCCAAGGATTTCCATCAGAAGAACTCATTTCAACTGGATTCATCATTGTTCCTTGAATATCAATTGCTCCACCTTGTAAAACAGCCATATAGTTTGCTGTACCAGATGCTGATACAATTTCTGTACCTGCTGGTATGGTTAGAGTTGCTCCATTGTTTACTAGAACAGGTCCATCAATTGTATAAACAACACTTGCATCTAATGTAGTGTCTGTTGTTATGTTTGCAGGTAGAGCAGCTGATGTTAAACCATCTGTTGCCCAAGCAAAATTACTAGCATTTGTTTGAGAACTTGTATATGTTGCATCAGTTGCAGTATCTGCATTTGCACCATCAATCTGTAATGCAGCTGGACCAGAAGTTCCAGGGAAATCAAATAATGTATCAAATCCAGTTGCAGTAAAACCATTTATTGTAGCTCCAGATGCATTTTTAATTTGTACAGCTAATCCACCTGTAGATGATATAATCGTTAAATCATTAATTGTTGGATTATTGTTTTGACCATCTGCTTCAATAGCAGTAGAAAAACCAACTATGGTGTTTTGAACGTAAGCAGTTGATAAAGTACCATTCCAACCTTCTGTCCAATCAATAGCATCGTCTTCAATGTTTTGAGCAAAGAAATTAGTAACGCTTACAGTACCTCCGAAAAATTCGATACCATCATCAGCACCACCAATTACAGCAACATTATCAATTGTAGTTCCAGAACCTACAGCATAAAGAGATAATCCATTAAATTGAGAATCTGCATTAATTTGAGCTCCTGTATCTCTTAAGATTAAATAGCTAATATTACCTGAAGAGTCATTATCAGATGATCCACCATAAACTAATCCACCAACTTCTGCAGTTACGTTAGTTCCTTCTGTAGTGGTTGCATTACCACATAATAATAAACCACCCCAAGCATTACCATCTACAGATCGCATTTCAACTGGGTTAAGAGCAGTTCCTTGAATATCAATATCACCACCTTGTAATACAGCTAAATAGTTTGCTGTTCCAGATTCTGAAACAATAACAGTTCCAGCAGGAATAGTTAATGTAGCACCGCTGTTTACTAATACTGGACCACTGATTGTATACTCTACAGATGCATCTAAAGTAACATCTGCTGTTATATTAGCAGGTAATTCAGTTCCATTAATTTCTGTAGTGGTTGCCCAAGCAAAATTACTAGCATTTGTAGATGAAGAAGCATAAACTGCATCAGTAGCAGTATCTGCATTAGCACCGTCTATTTGTAAGTCTGATGCTCCTGATGTTCCAGGGAAATCAAATAATGTATCAAATCCAGTTGCAGAGAAACCATTAATAGTTCCACCTGATGCATTTTTAATTTGAATTGCTAAACCTCCTGTAGAAGAAATTGCTGTTAAGTTGTTAATTGTTGGGTTATTGTTAACTCCGTCTGCCTCAACAACAGTTGAGAATCCAGAGATTGTATTTGAAACGTATGCAGTGTTAACTGATCCACTCCACCCTTCTGTCCAGTCAATAGCATCATCTTCATTATTCTCTAAATATAAGTTTGATACAGAAACTGTACCTCCAAAAAATTCAACACCATCGTCAGTACCATTGATAATTGCAACATTATCAATTGTAGTAGCTGAACCAACTGCATATAAAGTTAATCCATTGAATTGAGAGTTTGCATTAATTTGAGCACCAGCGTCTCTTATAACTAAATAGTCAATGTTTCCTGAGTCATCAGTATTTGAAGTACCTCCATAAACTAAACCACCAACTTCTGCTGTTGCATTAGTTCCTTCAGTAGTAGTTGCATTACCACAAATTACTAAACCACCCCAAGAGCCAGCAGTTCCATTTGAACGCATGACAACAGGATTACTCTGAGTTCCTTGTATATCTATCTCTCCACCTTGTAATACAGCTAAATATTTATCTGTACCAACTTCAGATACAATTTCTGTACCTGCTGGTATAGTTAATTTTACACCAGACAAAACAGTAACAGTACCTGTAATTGTATATTGTTGGTTAGGATCTAAGACTAAATCAGCTGTTATAGCACCTGTAAGTCCTGTTGTAGGTCCTGTTGCAATTGGTTCATCTTTTTTACAAGATGTAATTAATAAACTAGCTGTTATAGCTAACATTAAAAATGTTCTTAACGTTTTCATCATTGTTTGTTTTAATTTAATTTATTTAAAATTTATAGTTAATACTTAAGTTGGCATTCACACCTCTTGTGTAGGTTAATACTGTTTCTTCCACAACATCTGAATTTGTAGCAGGGTTTGCAGAAACTAGTTGATATCTTCTTACAACTGGATTTAATAAGTTTTTTGCTGAAGCGCTAAAACTTAAATGTTTGTTGATGTCTTTTCTAAAAATTAAGTCCAAAACAACTACTCCTTGCTCTATAATTTCTCCATTAAAAAATGTATCAGGTTGATTTTGGTTTCTAGGTGCACCCAAAGCAAAAATTCTATCTGATGCATAATTTCCAGCTAATGTAAATTCATATGGAAAATCACTACCTGAGTTGAAAGTAAATGCTAAGTTAGTCGTCCAATCTGAAGCTCCTTCCAAACCTATTTTTGTAATCCCTCTATATTGAAAAGTTCTAGGGCTTCCATTTAAGTTAAGACCATCAGACTTAAGATCTTGTTCATGATTAATGTAAGAAACATTTCCAGATACTTTCAAATCTGAAGTCCCCTCACCTTTTTTAATTATGTAAGCTCTTCCCTCTAATTCCAAACCAAAAACTCTAGCATTATCGCTTGTGTTGAAATATGAGAACAAGTCTTCACCTCCTAGAGCTAAACTTTTATTAATTGGGTCTTGAATATTTTTATAATAAGTAGTTAATGATAATAATTCGCCACTTGATGGGAAGAATTCAAATTTTAAATCTAAGTTTAGGTTTCTAGATGCTTCTAACAATGTATTACCTCTTGTTATTAAACCAATAGGAGAAACATATTGAAAAGGTGCTATTTCTTTAAATTCTGGCAATGTTTGACTTAAACTACCAGCAAAACGTAAAGCTGTTTTATCATTAAAGCTGTATTTTAAATTAACAGCTGGATATACTCTGTTATATGATAAATTTGAAGAACCAATTCTGGGTTGAAAAGTAACAGGATCTATATAGTTTCCAATGTCAAAATTCACATCTATTTCATCACTTTGGAATCTTAAACCTAATTCAGCTGAAAACTTTCCAAAAACACCAACAAAATCAACAAATCCAGCATATGAAATTAATTCTCCTGCGTAAGAGTCTTCAGGTTGTATCAACACATTTAAATTACCATTATTTATGTTTTGTTGTGTAAACACTTCTGATAAATTATCAATAGATGAAGGATTAATTGTATTTGTAACTGCTTCATCAAATCCAATAAAAATTGAATTGAAATCACGTTGTTTATATCTAGCATCTCCACCAAAACTCACTGAGTAAATTGGATCATCGTCTTCATTCTTTTTTAAGACAATTACATCTTTAATTCTACCGTTAATTTCGTTATCTAATATTTCTTGTGAAGTTTTACGTTGCTGAAAACCTCCTGTGTTACCTAATTGAATCTCTCCGTCTAAAACTCCTTGACTTGGATTTGCATTCATAATGTTAACTTCATTCCTAATTCTATTAGGTTCGTCAGAAGCTGATCTGTTATATCCAATTGCCCAATCTAATTTATTATCTTCAGAAAGATTATGTGTACCTAGAATCTGTGCAATAGACAGTAACGTTGTTTTTATATTTTGATCTCTAATGAATTGATTTCCGGCAGTAACTGGTGTTAATTCTTCGAATACCACGGCTTCTCTACTTCTACCAGATTCATATAACTCTTCAAAAACTTTATTGATAGCAAAAGCATTAAAACTAATTCTATTGTTATCATTAATTCTGTACTGAGCAGTTAACATACCTGTAGTATTTACAGTTCTTCTCCAAAATCTGTTATCTCCATCAGGCACAAAATCTATGGCTGGCCTACCTAAATCAAACTCATTTAAAAGACCTTCTCTATATTCATGATCTATAGATTGTCCTCCACTAAAATACACTCTAAATTTACCATCATCATCCAAAAAACCACCTGCATTAAAACCAAAAGAATAATTTAAGGGTGCATCAACTGTTGATGTATTCCATGTTTGATTTACTAATGCATTTTGTAAATTATTATTTTGATAAGGCCTCGAGATTAACCCTAAAGTTATATCACTGTTTACAGCTGTTACTTTAAAATCATCAAAAACTTTACTAGCGTTAGAATTTAGTCCACTACTGTAACTAATTCCAAACTCTTTTCTTTTTGTAATATCCTTGGAAGTCACATTTATATTTCCAGAAGCTTGATCTGAAGAATTTAATAGAGAGAATGTTTTGCTTATTGATACATTCTGAATAAATCTTGTTGGAAATAATCCTAAGTCAATATTCTTTTTATCAATATTATCAGATGGAATTGGTAAATCATTTAAAGTTGTAGTTAAATATCTGTCTCCGAGACCTCTAACATAAATTTGTCCTGCTCCATCTGATTTTGAAACTCCGGCTATTTTGGTAGTTGCTCCTGAAGCATCTGAAACTCCCAATTTACTTAATTGTTGCGCTCCAATACTTTCTTTAATATTAACAGCTTTCTTTTGTTCTATTAACAAAGCACTTTCTTTTTCTTTGCTAACATTTGCTTTAACTTTTACTTCTTCTAAGGAAACTCCTTCAGCAGCTGTTAATGTTCTATTAATTACCTTTACCTCTCCTGACTTTAAAGTAAAAGGCACTTCAATAGTTTTGTAACCTAAAAAGCTAAATACTATGGTGTAAGAACCAGGTTTTAATTTTAATTCGTAGGTACCATCCATTTCTGTTGTAGCTCCTATAGTTGTTCCTTTGATAACTACATTTGCAAAGGAAAGAGCTTCATTATTCATCTCTTTATCTAGTAGTTTTCCCTTAACAGTTCCAGTGGATTGAGCTAATACTATTTGACTCGTTACAAATAATATTGTAAAAAATATTTTTTTCATTAATTGATTTAAATAATTCTGACACAAAAGTCATTGTATTTTGTAAAAAAAAGGTTATCTGCAAATTATGGTTGTGTTATTCAAACATTAAGCGAATGTTATTAATGAAAATGTTTTTTAACCTATGAATTTGAATTGACTAAATATTTATACTTTTGGTTCAACCTAATTAATATTTTGTCCATGAAAAGCAAAGACATTAAAATTTTATTAGTTGATGATGAGCGTGATATTCTTGAGATTGTTTCCTACAATTTAAAACAAGAAGGATATCAATTACACACAGCAAATAATGGATTAGATGCCATTAAAATTGCAAAAAAAACAACTCCACATCTCATTCTACTAGACATAATGATGCCAGAAATGGACGGTATCGAAGCGTGTGAAAAAATTAGAACAATTAAAAGTTTAGAAAACGTTTTAATTGCTTTCTTAACAGCAAGAGGAGAAGACTATTCACAAGTTGCTGGTTTTGAAGCAGGCGCAGATGACTACATTACCAAACCTGTAAAACCAAAAGTATTGGTAAGTAAAGTAAAGTCTCTATTAAGAAGAATTAAATCAGCTGACAATTCAGATACTTCTGTTAAAATTGGAGATATCGAGATTAATAGAGAAGAATACGTTGTTTTCAAAGCAGGCAACAAAATTATTCTTCCTAGAAAAGAATTTGAACTGTTTTCTTTATTAACATCAAAACCAGGAAAAGTTTTTAAAAGAGAAGTAATTTTAGATACTGTATGGGGTAATGAAGTTGTTGTTGGCGGAAGAACTATTGATGTTCACATAAGAAAACTTCGTGAAAAAATTGGCGATTATCACTTTAAAACTGTAAAAGGTGTTGGCTATAAATTTGTAACTGAAGGTGCAGATAAGTAACTTTGGTATATGAAATTTAAAAAGACCTATAGATTTGCGTTTTGGTCTGCGTTTTATATTTTTTTAATTTTTATCATTTTAGACGTAGTTCTCTATTTTTCTTTGAAAGAAAAAACAAGTTCTATTGCATTTCTACTGACTTCAATTGTCTTATTTTTCATATGCTTTTTTATCATTCAAATTAGAGCAGAACGCTTTATATATAAAAGAATGAAAAAGATTTATGATGATGTTTCCATCCTAGACCTTGAAGATTTTAACATTGCTAATTCTACAACAGATATAGAATCACTGTCTCAAAGTGTTCAAGATTATGTGAAAGGAAAAAGAACAGAAATAAAAAATCTTACTGAAAGAGATTCTTTTAGAAGAGATTTTTTAGGAAATGTTTCTCACGAATTAAAAACTCCACTTTTTACGGTACAAGGATATCTTTTAACATTGATTGAAGGCGCAAAAGACGATAAGCTTATTAGAGATAAATATCTGGATAGAGCTAATAAAGGTGTTGAACGTTTAGTTTCTATTGTAAAAGATTTGGATATGATTGCCAAATTAGAAACAGAGGGTATGAAAATGAATATTGAATCATTTAATATCGTTGAATTGATTCAAAATGTTTTTGACCTTTTCGAAATGAGAGCAAAAAAGAGAAATATTACTCTAGCTTTTGACAGAATTTATGACGTTCCTGTTTTTGTTCGTGGAGATGTAGAACGAATCGAACAGGTTTTAATTAATTTGATTGTAAACTCTATTAAATATGGTAAAACTGGAGGTGTAACTTCTGTTGGAATTGAGTCTTACAATCAAAATAAAATAATAATTAAAGTAACTGATAACGGTGAAGGAATTAAACAAGAAAACTTAAGTCGTCTTTTTGAACGTTTTTATAGAGTTGATACCAGTAGATCTAGAGATCAAGGAGGTTCTGGTTTAGGATTGTCAATTGTAAAGCATATTGTTGAAGCTCACGGAGAGACAATTCTTGTGAAAAGTAAATATGGTGAAGGTTCTGAGTTTTCATTTACACTTGAAAAGATCAAATAAATCACTTTCTAAGTTTAGTTCTGATTTTGGTAAACTTTTAAAATCTAATTCTTCAAAGTTTATTTTATCAATCTCATTTTCTTGTAGATAATTTATACGATACTTAGTTCTAAGAAAGTTGGCTAAATATTCTTGTTCATCTTGTCCTTTTATAGGAATAAGAACTACCTTTTTTCCTAGTAAAGACAAATCCATAATACTAGAATATCCTGATCTTACAATCACAACTCTTGATTCATTTAAAGCAGCATTTAACTCTAATGATAGCATAAAATTAACAACTTCTACATTCTTATTTTTTTTCCATTGTTGTTCTGGTTGGATCTCACCTTGAATAAGAAGGATTTTCTTTTTTGAATTAGAAAATTTAGCAATTAACTTTTTTTCAAGATTAGTTCTTCTAGGTTCTGGACCTAATAATAAAATAGTTGTATCCCATTTTATATCTTTTATTTCTTTCTTTAATCTACTTAAGTTTCCTATAAATTTAACAGGAATTTTCAAGTTTTGTGTATTTGATAATTATCCTGATAACAAAGAGTTAAAGGTATCGGGAATCCAGCATTCAGAAAACTTATGAATAATTTTAGCATGATAAAGTGAAGTAAATGGAGTTAAAACTCCAGACAAAACTTTTGTTTCATGTGTTATGTATACAGAAGGGACTTTGGATGAATAAACCCCAAATCGATTGTCAGAAATAAGTCCAACAACATCAGAATTTTCATCAATATATTTAGAAATAATTTTAAATTCTTCGCTTACAGCTTTTTTAATTTTGAATAAATTGAACAGTAAGCTAATCTTCAGAAATTTATGATATTTAATACCATAAGTTGGTAACTGAATGTATTCAATCTCTGGGAATTCTTTTCTTAGAAATTCTAGTGAATTACCATCGGATGCAATAACTGGAGTAAAATTTTCATTTATCAGTTTCTGAATAATTGGAACACATCTCGAGGAATGACCTAAACCCCAATTTAGCGGTGCAACAATTACTTTCATCTTAGATTAAATCAAATCCTATGTCTTTTCTATAATTCACTTTATCAAAATGAATTTTATCAATGGTTTTATAGGATTTATCAAGTGCTTCTGAAACAGAATTTCCAAATGAGGTTATTGTCATAACTCTACCTCCACTAGTTAAAACTTTTCCATTTTTAAGTTTAGTTCCCGCATGAAAAACAAAAGATTCTGAGACGTTTTCTAAACCAAAAATCTCTTTCCCTTTTTCATAAGATTCTGGATATCCACCTGAGACTAACATAACCGTAGTTGCAGTTTCAGGGATTACTTCAAAAGATTTTTCAGATAAGGTTTGGTTAGCAACACCTTCAAATAAATCAAATAAATCAGATTTAATTCTAGGTAATACTACTTCAGTTTCTGGATCTCCCATCCTCACGTTATATTCTATAACGAAAGGATTACCATCAACATTCATTAACCCAATAAATATAAAACCTCGATAATCAATTTCATCTTTTTGCAAACCATCAATTGTGGGTTTAATAATTCTATCTTCAACTTTGTCTAAAAATTCTTTCGTCGCAAAAGGTACAGGAGAAATTGCACCCATTCCTCCAGTGTTCAATCCAACATCTCCTTCACCAATTCTTTTGTAATCTTTTGCTGAAGGTAGTATTTTATAACTTTTTCCGTCTGTTAACACAAAAACAGACAATTCAATTCCGTCTAAAAATTCTTCAATAACAACTGTTTCAGAAGCATTTCCAAATTTCTGATGCGTAAGCATTTGCTCTAATTCAGATTTTGCTTGATGTAAATCATTTAAAATCAAGACTCCTTTACCAGCTGCTAAACCATCAGCTTTTAAAACATATGGAGGTTTTAGAGTCTCTAAAAAATTAAACCCTTCATGCAAAGTTTGAGCGGTGAAAGATTGATATTTTGCAGTGGGAATATTATGTTTTTTCATGAACTCTTTAGAAAAGTCTTTGCTTCCTTCTAAAGTAGCTCCGTCTTTTTTTGGGCCTATTACAGGAATTTTTGATAAATCATCATCTGCTAAAAAAAAATCATGAATTCCATCTACCAAAGGAGCTTCTGGACCAACAACAACCATTGAAATATGGTTTTTTATAACAACACCCTTTACCTCTTTAAAATCTGTTGGATGGACATCTATATTTGTAGCAATTTGCTGAGTTCCAGCATTACCAGGTGCTACAAATACTTGCTTTACTTTGTTGCTTTGTATTAATGAGTTTGTAAAAGCATGTTCTCTTCCGCCAGAACCTAGAATTAAAATATTCATTCAAAAAAAGTTTTAACAAATATATTCTAAATTGTTGGCTCAATTAAAGCCCCATTTTAAAAAATATTTTAACAATGAGGAAAAATGGTAGAAGAAGAGTTTTATATTTTTCTTTGAACCTTTTTTTAAAGTATGAGTTGCTTTTATTCCTTTATAATAGCAAACTTTTTTATGATTACGTTCCAATTGTTTACAAATATCTGCATCTTCTAAATACAAAAAATATCTAGGGTCAAAACCCTTAAGAGATAGAAAATCTTTTGTTCTAAACAACAAAAAAGCTCCATGAATAAATTCAGTATAATAACAATTAGAAATTTCAGAAAGTTCTTGAATTATAAAGTTATCATGCTTTCTTAGACCAAAAAATCTATTGAGTATTTCAACAAAATTTACATGATTTCTAGAGCTTACTTGTTCTTTTTGATCTGGAAATACTAACTGAGGTGCAACTAAAGATATATTCTTATCAATAAAAAAAGGTTCAATAAGTTTATCAATGATTTTTGGATTGAAAGAAACATCTGGGTTTAGAACTAAATGAAAATCTGAATCTTCTTTTATTTCCTCTATGATAGAGTTATGTCCTTTTCCAAATCCTAAATTAGACTTGTTTTTTTTATAAGATATTTTAGAATTTTTGAGGTATAATTCCTTATTAACAGATGTAGAGTTGTCAATTAGAAATAGTTTTGTAATTAAACTAGAATTTACACAGCTTTCAATTGCTTTGTTCAATTCAATTGGGTTTTCGTTAAATAAAACAATTGATGCTGTTATTTTAGCTTTCTTAACCACTTAATAAGCTTTATCTTCACCCTTAAAAACATTAAAAATTGTCATCAATATTATTTTAATATCAAGAAGAAAAGACCAGTTTTCAATATAAAAAATGTCTAATCTAACTCTATTTTTAATGTCTGATCTTTTCTTTACTTCACCTCTATAACCACTTACTTGTGCCAATCCTGTAATTCCTGGTTTTACAAGATGTCTTCTCATATAATCATCTACATTTTTTTGATATTCTTCTGATAAAGATTTTAAATGTGGTCTTGGCCCAACCACACTCATATCTCCTCTTAAAACATTAAAAAACTGAGGCAATTCGTCCATACTTGTTTTTCTTAAAAAGCCACCTAATTTTGTTACTCGAGAATCATTTAAAGTTGTGTGAACTTTGTCAGACAACTTATTTTGTTTCATAGATCTAAATTTATAACATACAAATTGTTTGGCATTTAACCCTTCTCTTTTTTGTTTAAATATTGCTGTCCCTCTAGATTCTAACTTGATTAGAATCCACAATATTGGTGTTAACCAAGTCATTATAAATATGCAAACAAACAAAGAAAAAACCATGTCAAATAAACGTTTGATAAGATAGTTTTCATAAAATTCAAAAGGCAGCTTTGGAACATTATAAATTGCTAATGAATCATCATAGAACTCTATACTCCTATTTTTACTGTATAATTTATCTGTTTCTGGTATAAGCTTTATAACCACATCATTTGTATTAGCAAATATGGTTACTTCTTTTAACGTTTTTTTATCAAGTTCTTTTAAAGAGCAATAAATTTCGTCTATCGAATTTTCTAAAATGAAATTATAACTTTCTTTTAGGTTTCCTAGTTTTTTTGATTGAGATTTGTCTGAAAAAAAACCTACGTAATCATATCCGAGGTTTTTTTGATTTTGGAAAAGATTTTTAATTCTTTCTGTAGAATTGTCCATTCCTAAAATAATAACTTTTCTATAGTTTTTACCAATTCTTCTGTAAGCTTTGAGCAGAAAAAAAACCAAAAACTTGGAGGCTATAGTTACTGACAAAATAGTTGCAAAAACTTTAAATTGATTGTGAACTAAATACCCTTCTTTAAAGAGTCCAAAAAATGCAAAAAAACCAAGAGTGAAAATTAGAGACTGACGAAAAATTAAAGTAAAGACTCTGAGCAGTTTTGTATACCTATATACTTTATAATATCTTGTAAAAAAGGAAGAAATACCCCAAAATAAAATTATATATGAAGCAAATAGAATATTAAGAAATTCTGAATCTGCTATTACAAATAATGTTCCTAAAATTAGAAAGAAATCTAAAACCAGTTGCAAAGGCCTTATCAAATATGAGTATCGATGCTTTAACAAAACAATTATTTTAAAAGCTAATATAAGCCTTTAAGCCAAAATTTTATCAATTCGGTTCTTGATGTTGAATAATTCTTCAGGTTCTTTTTTTGTGACTGATTTCTCCACAAAAGATCAAAATATATTAATTTACTGTAAATCAATTTATTGAATCAACATTCTACTATTCTCTATCATAATTTGAATTCTTTCATTTCAAACCTAGTGCGTCCATTTATTTCATTCCTTTGGAAGCAAAACGAATCTTTTGCTACTTGAAGATATCATATAGCCAATATTCTATGCTATATTTTTTATATACTTCTTCGTCTGCTTTTTGGTATTCTTTTGTGAGAAATTCAGATTCAATCGTGGGGTGATCTCTGTCAATGATCAAAATATTATTCTCGTCATAAAAATCATATTCTTTGATCTTGGGATTGGTGGTAATTAGTTTTCTTCTCGCACCAAAGGTTTCAATGGCTCTCATCGTCAATCCTGTTTGAACCGTTTTCTCGATATCAAGAACGCATTTTGTATTGCAAATAATTGTTTTAATTTCTTCTTTATTCAACGGTTTTAACTCAAAATCACTTTTCTTAGATTTTCTAAAGCTTTTAAACAGCAACTTCCGAATGTAATAAATCTTTAGATCTTGTAAGTAAATGAAAAAGTAATATTTGATCTGGTGACGCTCACAATATTCTTTAAGCTTCATCAAAACTGGGTATCGATCAAAGTGTGCAGTTCCTATAAAAGTGATATCGTTTTCATACATCTCGGGTTTGTCTGGAAGCTGTTTATAGGTGTCTATATAAAAGAGCGGACGAAAATGCAAAAATGAGTTGGCTTGTACGTCTTCCTTATCGAAAGAGAGGATTTTATCAAATACGGGAAATAACTTTCGTACTAGTGGAAAATGGCCAATCGAATCCCACATATAAAGAATAAACTTTGCCTTTTTGTGGGTTTGCTGAAGTTCTATTAAAACCTTGGGGGTAATTACTTCTGCTTTTAAAAAAAAAACAAAATCGTAATCCTTAGACTTCGTTTCTTCTATAATCGTTCGGTAATACTTTTCAATGATTTTTGTAATGAATCGCTTATTGAAACGTATCAACGCTTTGTATAAAAAAGTGTTTTTAGGGCGTTCATCGAAAAAATCTACTTCAGCTCCTAATTCGATCAATTTGTTCTTTATTTCAAATTGATATCCGAAAAAATTAGCAGAAAAAAAGAGTATCCTTTTTCCTTTGAACATTTCTATTGTATTATTTTAATAAACCTTTGTTTTTCATTTCTTCAAACGACTTCGAATAATGATCGTTTTGAATTTCTTGTCCAGAAACCCACTCACAAAATAACTTTATTCCTTCCTCAAAACCAACTTTTGGCTTAAAGCCTAAATCCGAAGAAATCTTAGTTAAATCTGCATAATTATCTCGAATATCTCCTAATCGAAAATTCCCAGAAACTGTATATTTTGCATTTACGTTGTATTCTCTAGACAGGCTTTCCATAACTTCTAATACCGTGGTTCGTTTTCCCGAACCAACATTGTATACATTGTAATTCGCTTCCTCTTTTTCTACTCCAAGAATGGTTGCATCTACTACATCTTGTATGTATACAAAGTCTCTGCTCTCCTTTCCGTCTTCAAAGATATTTATTTCATTGTTGTTCTTTATTCTTGTTGAAAATATAGAGATAATTCCGGTATACGGATTGGATAGTGATTGCCCAGGTCCGTACACATTCTGATATCTATAGGTAACTACGGGAATATTTAATGACTTTCCAGTAATCATACACATCTGCTCTTGTACTTGTTTGGTTAATCCATAGATGGAAGATGGATGAATCTTGCTAGCTTCATCTGTTGCTAGCAAATGAGCATTGGAATGACACGTGGGACATTTTACATTAAAATCGCCTTCTAACATATCTTGCTCCTGTCTTTCTGTTGGATATACAATTCCGTGCTGATCGCATCGGTATTTTCCTTCGCCATAAATTGACCTGGAAGAGGCAATGACAATTTTCTCGACAGAATGATCTTTGGTATTGGTTAGAATATCTAGCAGTATAGATGTTCCTTTGATATTGACATCCGTATATTTTTCAATTTTATACATGGATTCTCCTGTGCCTGTTTCTGCTGCAAGATGAATAACAATATGTTGCTCTTCTATGGCTTCTAACCAATCTTGCTTATTCAGAACATTTCCTTTAATAAACTCAACTTTATCTTTAATGAGTTTGAAGAGATATGAATTCTCAGGGTTTTCGCCATGTATTTGCTGGGATAGATTATCTAGAACTCTTACGCTATATCCTTTCTCAATTAAGGTTAAGGATAATCGAGTTCCAATAAAACCAGCTCCTCCTGTGATTAATACTTTTTTTGCCAATTCTTTACGTCGTTTGGTTTGATAAATCCTTGATATCTCCTTTGTTAAAAATCTCTAGCTTACCATTTACTGTATAATCAGTAATTGGAACTCCTTTTGCTTCGAAGTACTCTTTAGACAATTGGTATAGTTTTTCGCTTCCGTCTAAATCTGGCAATCCCCAATATTGATTTTTAAAGTAATCCTTGCTAAAGTGATTGACATCATCTCCTTCAAATTTCTGCACCAAAGGTCCTTTTTTAACTACAAAGCTATGATCTACACCTACAATATTTACAGCTATTGGTTTTAAATAAGCTGCTATTTGAAGCGCAGTAAACGTCACCGTGCATCCAGTAGATAATACCTTTTCTATATTCGACTCTATTTTATTTTGATCTTTTAAATTGACAAATAGTACATTTTTTCTAGGTTTAATACCCAAATAAAGTGCTCTGATAGGAAAGATCAAAACTCTGTTGGTTGCATTAAAATATTCTTTATTCTGACTGATTACAAAGCCATTTACGCAGGTAATAATATCGGGTCTCCAAGAAGTTTTTTCGTAAATCAGGTTTATTTTATTCATCCCAATAGAAACATGTGAGTCTTGTAATTGGGCTAATGGAGTTTTATTCAAACTCGGACCATTACCAACAACTAAAACGGGCTTATCTGTATACTTTTTTAAAATATCCCAATTGTTTCTATATTTAAAAAACAAATGAAACATGCAAGCATCTACAAACTTTCTAGGATAATACGTCGCTTCTTTTAAGAACTCCAGCGTCTTCTCTTTCATAATTGGTTAATATAATTGATAGAATTGCAATAAAAAATAATGTAGGTTCTGTGGAGTAAAAAGACGGTATAGATTCTGTTACTCCGATGAGTAATATCATTATAACCAAAACATTAATAATGCTAGATTTTAATTTCAACGCCATCTTCAATATTTCGAAAATCAAATATAAAATAATTATAACTCCTAGTACTCCAAAATCTATGATAGTTTGTATGATAAAGTTATGTGATGTTTGCAAGTGTTGCCCATGAAAAGTTTTCTTAAATGACTCAGGCATGCCTTCTGCAAATCCATTCAACCCTCTACCCGTTAAAAAATGATAATCAGAAAAAATTACTTCTTTGGCAACTCCCCAAATTTTGACTCTAGATAATGCTCTTCCTTCTAATTCTCCAGCTCTTTTAAAAGAGTCAAATAAATTTGTATTGTAAAAAACAAACAGGAAAACAAACAAACCGATTCCTATGGCCCACCAAAACTTCTTGAAAAATGTAATCAATGTACTTAATGAGAACCAATAAATAAAAGAAAAAATTGTTACCAAAAACAATAACAATCTTGAATCTGCAAGAACCAACATCATTATATAAAATGAATATATCAATATATAGAGATATTTGTTTGCTGAAGCCTTGACGAAATACAATACAATTAAGCAATTGAATGCTAATTGAGCAGCGTATACATTAGCTCCAGAAGCAAGTGGAAAGTATATTCTGTATCCATAAACTCCAAACATTGACATGATACTATTGATTCCTATCCTTTGTCCTGAAAAAAATAATTGAAAGTATATATAATTTACAATATTTAAAATAAGGAAGGAGATGAGTATAAATTTCAGACACTGCCTTATGGTTTTGCCTTTAAAATATGTATGAGTAAAAACCAACCACATCCAAAAGCTTAACAATACTGCAATATCTCTTATCATTACTTTTCCGAAGATAAAGCCGTGAATTATCATTAATAATGATATCAAAATTGCATAATAATTATATTTAGAAATTTTATGAAGTTCTGTTAGAGGGATTCTTTTTGCTGTTGAATACGACATCAGCGAGAACACAATTAAAAAAGATATGATTTTTGGTGTTCCTTCAAGGTAGGCTACTATTCTCAATAAAAGTACGTAGACATAAATCATTTGATATCCTTATAGTTTAAAACAGCATAAAACCCTTGGATTAAGATAAAACTAACCATGGTCATTAAAAGCCATAATTGACCGCTAATTTGCACATAAATCAGAGGTAATAGGTAAATCACAAACATAGCCAAATATTGCGTAATGTTTAAATTACGAATTTTAGAAACTTTATTATTGTAAATAAAAATAAAGACTAATGGCTGTACCAACATATAAATAAACCCTATAAATGACACCTTTATTAATAAATCATCATACTGAACATATTTGGGGAAGAATAAATTTAATATTTCTGTACTGAATAAAATAACGATAAGTATTCCACCCATAATAAAAGGAATTACTGTTTTCAGAATCTTTAAATACATCCCTTTTATGAAAGCTATTTTAAAACTCAAAATATCTTTGACTGTTATCTTTGATTGCAATCCAGATATTACAGCCATCGTGACTAAAGTAAATACATTATAGAACTGATACATGATATGTGCGTATGAAACAAATATATCTCCAAAGTAAACTTGTCCTATATAACGAACTCCAAAGCTGGAGAAAAAATCGTTTCCTCTCAAAAATGTATAATTGACTCCCAATTTTAGGTTGTCTATTGAGAAATCTTGAAGGCTTATTTTAAAATTGAACTCTTGAATCTTAAACTTTCTTTTGAACAAGATTAAAGAAGTAATGGCTGTGATTAATACGGTGAGAAATAATGCAAATAAAATAGAATGGAAGCTATTAAATGTATAGATGGCTATCATCCCAAAAATGAAAAAAAGAACATAAAACAGAAAATCCTCGAGAAAAATAGATAAAAACAAAGAGTCATCTGATTTAGCAAATTCTGCTATGTTTCTTATTATGATAAATAACAATATCGTTGGAAACATCATAAGAGTTAGGTAGAGACTGTCAAAAATAAAATCCGCCAAAATAGAAGAGAAGATACTAAGTATTACTCCTGTTATGACAATATTAGACATTGCATCTCTTGACCATTTTTGATCTTTTAATAAGTGTTCTCTGACTTTGTTGAAGTAAACTATATATAAGTTATTTGCAGATAAAAAAGTGAGCATTCTCAGAGCTGTCCAAAAAATAGCAAATTTTGCAAAATCTTTAACTGATAATTTATATGCAAAAAAAGACGTTAGTAATAAAAACAATACCCTTCCCGATGTCTTACCAAAGAGATTGATAAGTCCTATGTTTTGCTTCAGATATTTTTCGTACAGTTTTTTCAAGCTTCTTTGGTCTTTTTTTCTTCACTAAATAGGACAATTAATATGAAAGCGAAAAACATCAATCCCCAATGTCTTGATAAAATATTCTCGGTTAATAAGTTAATAAATATGATCACACAAAATGATACTTTCAACACATTGTAAGGTTTTATTGACAACCTAAATAAGTATCCCATTGAAATTAAAAAAAGGATCAAACCTACGACTCCCGTTGCCATTAAAAAGTACAGGTAGTTGTTATGTGTATTTAGCTCTTTATCGATAGTAACATGAATTTGTTCGTTTTCATTTTTCTCGTAGGTTGTTAGTTTGCCTATTTCAAGCTGAGTTCCCCATAAATAGAGGCTTCTGGGAGTATCGTTTGCATAAACATATTCACCTTTCTCATTGGCTATTCCTACCAAAGCGAGTCCGTCTTTTTGCAGCTCAGTACTAACAATACATCTGTACCAGCCATTTTCTGCTTGTTGAATTTGAGCGCTTTCTACATTGAGTTTTTGTACGACTGTATTTTTCTTTAGGTTGAAAACTGCTCTTTGTCCCATATCTCCCAATCTCACAATAAGGTGATGTGATACTCCTTCTTTTGCATAGGTGGAAAATGTATACAACTTCTTTTCATCTGTCTCGACAGGAAAAGACATGTTGTATGCTCGCTTCGAATCACTTTCATTTGCCGAAATCAATTCCGCATTCTGATTTCCGAAAGGATTCGCAGCATGGTTCTTTTGAGCGGTTATATTGTTTTTATACCAATAATCTCTATCTAACTCTTCAGAAAAAAAAAGTAAATTTTTGCTTTTATTGGCTTCTAAGGTGGCACGATATTCTTCGTTTAATTTGTCTTGAACATCGCCGACTCCAAAACCAAAAAGGATTTCTGTTGTAGAACTTTTTGTAAGAATACTTTGATACGATTTGTATATTTCCTTCCGTGAGTCTTTCAAATCAAGATCACTATCGTCTACCAATGATTGAACAAATCCTAGGCCTCTTTGTACGTCTGAATCATTGAATTTATAGATTAATAGTGTAGAAAATAAAACTAAAAACACTCCAAGTGTAATGGCAAACTGAACTCTACTTAAGGTTTTCAACAAAACCAAAACAACACAAATAATAAGTGCAAGAACATTGGGAAAAGAAAACGCATAAAAAATCCACAGCGTAAAGTATATAAATACTGCGAGGAAAAGGAATCTCGTCATTTTTTTCTTAGCCGTATTTTGAAGAAACACTTGCAAACAAAACACAGCACTCAATACAAAACCCATGGAAAAATAAGGTTTGTGCATAAAGACAATACTACTTTGTATGCTTTTGGTTAAATCGTACTGAAACTTATCGTAATCAAAAAGATACCGTCCAAGGTTATCATAGTAGAGACTCTCTGTGTTTGTGAAAAATGTAAATAAAATGATGATTGTATACAAGATATTACTTCCCACAAAAACAGTCAAAATAGTATTTTGTGCCTTTTTATTAATCTTAAAATTGGCGATATATATCAAAAAAGGAACAATGATTAAAGGTGATAGCTGAACAATTCGTTTTGAGGCTGCATCGGAATTGTAAGAGTAAAGCATCGACACTACGAGCAAAGCAAAAAAAGACGATACGAGTGCAAAACTTTGAATATTCTTTTTTGTGAATGTTAGATGCTTGGTAAGAATACTTGTGATGAAAGCAAGAATACAAAAGAGGATAAGAATCTTAGAAGACCAATCAAATTTTAACAAAGGATACAGTCCAATAAGACCCAGAAAGAACATCTGAAGATAATTACCTTTGGCTTTCAATACGCATCAGATTTATCAAATTATTTACGGCCATCAATCCTTGACGCTCCACACTTTGAAATGTTCTTGAACCTACATGTGGCGTGATGATAACATTTTCAACGCCTTTTAATTTTTCGTTTTCCTGCATAGGCTCGGTAATCAATACATCGGTTAAATATCCTCGTAACTTTCCATCTTTTATACCTTCAATAACGGCGTCTGGGTCAATAAGTCTTCCTCTAGAAGTATTGATAAGGATCGGGATTTTCTTCAGTTTCTTCTGAATCACTTCATGATTGATCATTCGTTCAGAATCTGATGTCAGAGGCAAATGCAGAGTGATGATATCTGATGTTTCAAATACTTTTTCTATGTCATCTACAAAGGTAATCCCCAAATGTTCACTCAAAAAAGCTTCATCTTTAAAAATATCATAGGCAACCACTTGTAATCCTAACGCCAATGCTCTTTTGGAAACTTCTTTTCCGATGGCTCCCAAACCGATCACTCCCATGGTTTTTCCGAAAATCTCATTTCCTGTGAGTCGTTTCCAGCTTCCACTTTGAGTGGTTTGGTATTGAAGGTGAATATTTTTTTCAAAGGATAATAATAATGCCAATACATGTTCTGCTACTGAAATCTGATTGACTCCCGGACAATTTGTAACTGGAATATTCAACTCTTTTGCAGCAGTTAAGTCAATTTTATCCAACCCAACGCCATATTTGGAAATGTATTTGAGTTTGCCCAACTTCCCTTTTTCTAAGACCTTTCTGGTGTAATCATCATCTCCGCATAATACGGCATCGTAATTTTGTATGATGGGTGCTAATTCTTCTTCTTTTACAGGGCCTCTTAAATAATCTAAAGCATAATTTTGCTCGTTCAACAATTGCTGATGACGTCCTGGCGTATCTTGAAAAGAAGTAGTTGTAACGAGTACTTTCATGTATTTTTAGTTCAAAATTAAACCTTAGAATTCTCTATTTTTTGGATGACTTCCTTTAGCGAAGTTAAATCATTCATTCGATATCCTTTAAAATCGGAAAATAAGTCTTTACCATCTTCAGTTTCTCGAAGAATAAATTCGACATTATTTGCAAAGGCAGCTTTGTAATCTGCCATCGCATCGCCAATAAAAACACAGTTATTTGGGTCTAGATTTTCATCTTGAATAATTTTATTTACCCAATAATCTTTTTTCTCTGGAGAACCATAAGATGCTTCAAAATAATGCTCCATACTACGACCTTTAAGAATTCGTCTGATTTCTTTTGTTGGCGTACCCGTAATAATGTACATTTTATAATTAGATGACTTAGGATCATTTAGAAAATCGTGAGCTCCGTTTACCGCTTCAGAATGAATCACTCCATCAACTACCAATGAGCTAAATTCATTGGCTAATTCTTCTATTTTTTGGGCATCAACTTCTTGACCTAGCCACTCACCGTTATAAATTTTAAACTTTTCGTATCTAGAAACACCTCCATTTTTGACATGATGCTTTCTTACTTTGAGTGAAAATTCTTTCCCATACTTAAGATACATTTTCTGAAAGGCTTCAGTTTTAATGTGAACAGACTCAGCTAAAACACCGTCAAAGTCAAAAAAAATAGTTTTTATATTCATTCTATTATACTGTTTTTATTATTGTAAGCAACACATATCTCATTTGTTTGAAGAGATGTTTATTAAAATAATCACTTTTAATTAATAACTACATCTATTCTTGGAGTTACAACAAATACAGGAAGGTTTTGCTTTTCAGCGTTTAACAAAACCTCTTTTTTTTCTTCTCCTTTTATAAGAAGTACTATTTTTTTTGAATTTATGAGCAATGGATAAGTCATGGTAATTCGTTCTGTTTCTAATTGCGGAACTTTATTCAACACAATCCATTGTTCTTTTTCTTTTAGCGCCTTCGTCTTTGGAAAAAGAGATGCGATATGTCCGTCCAATCCCATTCCCAAAATGATCAGATCAAAACAAGGAATATCGTCAACAATGGGAATATGCGTTGTAATATTCTTTTGATAGGCTTGAGCGCATTCCTCATAGGATTTTCCATCGATGATCATCGGATAGCTTTGCGATTCAATATGATCGAAAAATACGTTCTTTATGTTTTTATAATTGTTATCTACACTTTCCGTAGTAGAACACCTTTCGTCTACTAAGAAAAAAACAACTCTCTTCCAATCGAGAGAAAACGCACGTAGTTTCTCATATACTGGCAATGGAGAGTTTCCACCCGATAAAGCGACTGTGATTCTTTCCGATTTTTCCAATGCTTCTTCGAGAATAGTTCGTAACTCTTCCGCAGCTTTGTTTACAAACTCATCAGGATCAAAGGTTTTTATAGGAGGAAATTTACTCATTATTACTCGCAGATCTGATGCATTCTAACAACCCTTGTTCCATATCAATCACCAACCATTCAAAACCTGCTGTTGACAAAATTTCTATGACAGCTTGGTGTGAAATTGTTAGCCAAGAACCCAAAGAAAGTTCTTGATCTTTAAGTTTCTTTTTTAACGGGCTATGATTATGATTAAAATTTTTCATTCTATAATTGGATATAATTACATTCCTAATTTATGTAGAAGTTCAGAAATAAGAAAGTCTTCTTTTACATCAATATCTGAAGATTCTATTTTATTCAATTCAAACATATATGGATTCTCACCTATTCTCTTTTGTCCTACATTACTAAAAGATTCTGTTGTAAAAATATAAAAGTTCGAGTTTTCCTCATATAAAGGATCTAAGTCTTGCGTTCGAATTAACTCCTTTGGATCATGATTATGAGGATTTCCGTTTTTATCGTAAAGCCTCGTCTGCCATCTTGTTACCGAGAAAACACTGTCATAAGTTTGCTCCTCTTGAAATTTCATCATTTTTTCTATAGCAGCATCTATTGACTTTGTTTTAAGCAAAGGATTTGTACTATGAGTCTGAAGGTACAAATCTGCTGGATGCATTGAAAGATCATGCTCAATAATTTTATTCATAGACACATAATCGCCAATAATTTCTTTAGGTCTATCAATTACAACAACCTTTTCCTTAAAATTAGAATGGATATCTGATTTGATGCGCTCGCTATCTGTATTGACTATCACTTCGTCTATATATTTTGACTTCAAAAGTGTATTCATTACTACATGATATAGAGGAACTCCATTGAATTGCTTTAGATTCTTATTTGGAACTCTTTCCGAGTTTCCCTTCATAGGTAACAAAGCAATTATCTTCATTTATGATTTATTAAACAATATTTTGATTACTCCTCTATTTCTTTCTTAACAGAGGTTAGTGCAGATGCAATTACCTGGTGTATATCATAATATCTATACTCGGC
Source organism: Flavobacteriaceae bacterium (assembly GCA_965660845.1). Taxonomy (GTDB): domain Bacteria; phylum Bacteroidota; class Bacteroidia; order Flavobacteriales; family Flavobacteriaceae; genus Polaribacter. Next base: position 303,017 of record CBFIBH010000001.1, on the reverse strand, counting down.
CAAATCTACCACCAAAAATAATATTCGTTTTTTTATTGGCAAGTTTTTATAGTGAAAATGCTTGAATGACTTTTTTATAGTTCACATAGTAAGCTTTTATTTTATTTTTCATTTCTCAAGGAATTTAAGTTAGGTAAAATCATGTCTTTTTCTGAAAGAAAAATTTCACCTCCATTTAACATCCAATCAATATTCAAGTCTAAATCATTATAAATAATACCCCCTTCTGAAAATTTATTATAATAGTTGTCACATTTGTAAGAAAAAATTGTATCGTTTTCTAATACTACAAATCCATGTGCAAAACCTCTTGGCACAAATAATTGAAGTTTATTTTGTTCTGATAACTCTATTGAGAAATGCTTACCGTATGTAGTAGAATCTTTCCTTAAGTCTACAGCTACATCTAATACTTTTCCTTTAATCACTTTAACTAGTTTAGCTTGAGCAAACTCCCCTTTTTGAAAATGTAAGCCTCTTAAAACTCCTCTATTGGATTTTGATTGATTGTCTTGAACAAACTCAATTTCCAACCCTGTTACTTCTTTAAACCTTTTTTTATTGAAGCTTTCAAAGAAATAACCTCTATCATCTTCAAAAACCATAGGTTCTATTAAATAACAACCTTTTAAATTTGTTTCTTTTACGTTCATAAATCTAAAAGATGTTTACCATAACCGCTTTTAAGATACTTCTTGGCTAACTTTTTTAATTCTTTTCTGGAGATGAATCCACTTTTGTAAGCAGCTTCTTCTATGGATCCTATTTTCAAGCCTTGCCTTTCTTCAATTACTTCTACAAATTGGGCAGCTTGCATTAACGAGTGAAATGTACCAGTATCTAACCAAGCAGTTCCTCTATCTAAAATACTTACTTTTAAATTATCTTCTTCTAAAAAGGCTTTGTTGATATCAGTAATTTCTAACTCTCCTCGTTTGCTTGGTTGAATATTCTTTGCAACTTCAACTACTGAGTTGTCATAAAAATAAATCCCAGGAACTGCGTAATTAGATCTAGGCTTATTAGGTTTTTCTTCAATAGAAACTACTTTTCCAGCAGCATCAAACTCTACCACTCCATATCTTTCTGGATCATGAACGTGATATGCGTAAATAATTCCACCATCTGGATTATTATTTTCTTGCAACAATTTAGCTAATCCTGTTCCGTAAAAAATATTATCACCTAAGATTAAAGCTACTTTGTCATTTCCTATAAACTCTTCTCCAATAACAAAAGCTTCTGCTAATCCGTTTGGATGTTCTTGAACAGCATATTCAAATAGACAACCAATTTTACTACCATCTCCTAACAAATCTTTAAAAAGTGGTAAATCTCTTGGTGTAGAAATAATTAGAATTTCATTAATCCCAGCTGAAATTAACGTTGAAATTGGATAATAAATCATAGGTTTATCATACACTGGCATCAACTGCTTACTAACAGCTAGAGTAAGTGGATGTAATCTTGTTCCAGATCCTCCTGCTAAAACAATTCCTTTCATATTAGTATTGATATTTTTGTAAGTACCACTCAATGGTTTTTACGATTCCGGATTCAAAATTCTCATCGGCTTTCCAATCTAATTCTGTTTCAATTTTATTAGCATCAATTGCATATCTAAAATCATGACCTGGTCTGTCTTTTACAAAAGATATTTGCTCCTTGTAAGAAATTCCTTTTGGCTTTTTCTTGTCTAAAACCTCACAAATCTTATTGGCAATATATAGGTTGTTCCGCTCATTCTTTCCTCCAATATTAAAAGTCTCTCCTTTTTTTCCTTTTTTATATACCAAATCGATTCCTTTACAATGATCTAACACATATAACCAGTCTCGAATATTTTTACCATCTCCATAAATAGGAATGTTTTCTCCAGAAATTGCTTTTCTGATAATGGTTGGAATCAACTTTTCATCATGCTGTTTTGGACCATAATTGTTAGAGCAATTTGTCGTTACAACGTTCATTCCATAAGTATGAAAATAACTTCTTATTAAAAAATCAGAAGATGCTTTGGATGCGCTATAAGGGCTATTTGGAGCATAGGCAGTTTCTTCTGTAAACAAACCTTCATTCCCTAGAGTTCCATAAACTTCATCAGTAGATATATGATGAAATCTTGAAGTTTTATAGATTTCTTTAATTTGATTGGGTCCATTCATCCAGTGGTTTTTGGCAACATCTAAAACCGTAAAAGTTCCCATTACATTTGTTTTTATAAATGCATCAGGATTCTTAATAGAATTATCCACATGTGATTCTGCGGCAAAATGAAATACACCTTGAAAATTGTACTTTTTAAAAAGGGAAGTAACCAAAATACGATCACATATATCTCCTTTTATAAAAGTATATCTAGAATGATTCTCTATTCCTTTTAAGTTTTCAAGATCTCCAGCATAAGTAAGTAAATCCAAATTCACCAAATAAACATCTGGATTACTCTCTAAAAAATATGTAACAAAGTTAGAACCGATAAAGCCTGCTCCACCAGTAACTAAAAAGTTTTTCATTTATCTATTTTTATAGCTTTCAAGATATTTGTTCAATTTTGATAATAAAATCAGAAAAGTCATTAGTATAAAGCCCATTAATCCTTTGATGGCTATCTGATTGTTTGTAATGCCTTTTATTTCATATCCTACTGATTGAAAGTTAGAAATAACATTAACTACTTCTGATTTTTCAGAAACTTCTTCTGTAATTAGATTTAATTGATAATTGATATCTCTACTTGTCCTAAATAACTCTAACTCCTTTGTAGACTTTTGTTCACCTTCACCTAAAGCTAAATCAATATTAGTTCCAGAAGATTCTTTTTTAGCTTCTTCTAACATTACTCTATTATAAACCTTTCGCAGCGAATCAACATCTTTAAGATTTTGTTTTAATATAGAGTCTGAACGATATAAATCTTTTCTTTTGAAGGTTTTTAATCTTTTGTAATATTCGTTTTCTTCAATAGAAGAAATAATAACTTCTCCTAAGTTGCCAAAAACCGTATTGCTTTCCGCTTCTACATGAACTTCGTGTCTTTTATAGTCATAGTCTGTAAAAGCTTTCTTGAAATCTAAAAAAGTATAACTTCTAATGGCTGCAGTATCAATAGAAGTAACTAATTCATTATAAGATTCAAGGATATCATTGTTTGTTTTTATTGGAGTCACCTCAAAACTAACAATAGAAGATGCTTTTTCACTGTTTATATTAAAAATAGCTCCTAATTTGTCATACTCTTCCTGACTAATTAATTCATTATAATAATTTACATTATTATACAACTGAATCGAGCTTTTAAAGTTAGGTTGTAAAACTAAATCAGCACCATAAGTTGGTTTAGAAACGAACTCTAAATAACCTCCATAGGCTCCTCCTATTAACAATGCGATTCCCAGTTTGATGATATTATCTCTTACGAACAAAAGTACGAGAATAACAAAATGGAAAATGCCTTTTAATATTTTCCATATAAAATTGAAAAAGTTTCTAAACCCTCTTCCAATTATAATAAACAAAGTTCCTAATTCTACTTCTTCTTCTTTGTTTTGATGATTTGTTGACATATCCTGGTTGATTAATTAGCTAGTTAAAATATTTGTTCTAAAATTCGTTGTGTTATTGCATATGTTGGAACAACTCCTGTCATCCCAAGCCCTCCAGAAGCAAGAGTAGCTCCAGTCTCTAATGGATTATCAGAAGCATAATACGCATACCTAACTTTTACGTTTTCTGATATGTTACCTCTAATTTTTGAGGCTGATTGTATTGCTTTTTGATAATGAGCTCCTTCCATTTCTAAACCGATAACATTCCAAGTTGATTTATGGAAAAACTTTAAAATATCTTTATTTTGTAGAGATGTTCCTAGTACAGTAATCATAGCTCCATCATAAACATTGACACCAAAACCTTCTAAATCTTTTTTAGATAGTTCGTTTGTAAAAGGATAATTATCAGCTGTTCCCTCAAAAATATGAGCAGAAGGAATCATAATATCTCCTTTCCCTCCTTTTAAAATTCCAGCTTTTCCCATAATAGAAATAGATTCTACATTCAAATAGTTTTTCTCACTATTCTTCTGATAAGGCTTTAACAGCTCATCCATTGTTTCATAAGCTTGCTCACCAAACGCATAATCCATTACAATAATTACAGGAGATTCCTTTTTAGATTTGGTATAATCTGTTTTAGAAAAATCAATTTTTGAGGTATCAATAATTTGAACATTGATATTGGTACCTGAAGAATCTTTCACGTAAATTAATCCGTTTTTTGAAGCTTTCTCTTTTACTTTTTTCTGTAAAGGTTTACTATTACTATCGCTTAATAATTCAAAAAGTTCAAATCCATTATTCTGACTTGCTTCTTTTGGTAATGCAGCTTTTGCATAGATAGAATTCATAACACTGTGCATATTAGCACTTATAATATGAATTGGTTTGTCTAATAATGCATTTTGCTTTAAAATCTTTTTGATGTTGTTTGCCCACATTTCACCATAAATATGATGTCCAATTTGTTCGCTTAAAACAGAACTAAAAGTAACTGTTCTTTTTTTATGATGGCAACTCTCATTAATTGCTAGTTTTCCTAACCAATAAACTAATTGGAAGAATCTATCAGGGTTTTCTTGTGATGAAAAAGATTTATAAGCATTTACAACTTCATTGTAAGTTCTCCCTAAAATATTTCCTAAATGAACAATTGTAATTTCACGTTCTTTTTCAGATAGTTCTTTATTGTATAAAACTACATCCTCTAAGTTTTTCCACTCTCTAGTAGCCTCATTATCAGATGAAACTAAAACTCGATCCATTATTTTATGAGACTCGATAAAAAGAAACGTCAAGTGTGTAAGTATGTCATAAATTTCAGACCGACCACGAGTAATCTCAATATTCATCTGATCTTTATCAATTCTGTAGCAATTACGCCTTCTTTTTGGTGGAATGATTGGTGTAAAATGAGAATTCGAATACCCTTCATCTGCAGTTAAGTTAATAAACTGACATTCTTCTATCCCTTCTGGCAACCTTTCTATCACGTATACAAGACCATTCAATTCTATTTTTTCTTCAGCTATAGAACCATAAATTTCTGGTCTTAAAGACAACAAAGATTTTCTTAATGTTGCTCCAGAGATTCCCATAGGTTTGTAAAAGCCTCTACTGAATAAATGACGCATAGAAATATACAATCTTTCGATTGCATTAGTTGATTCTTGAGCTCTTGTGCGTTCTTTTCGTTTGGTTTGAGACATGTTAGATTTTAGAATTCAAAGATATGAATTTAGACAGGAGTTAACTTCCACTCAATATTTTATTATATTTTTCCTTATTCTTTAATAAATTTAATGCCTCAGTAACCACTTTATCATTTTGAAATTTGTTTTCATAAACCCCTTTATTGTAATAGTATCTTTTTAAAATATCTTCTTGTAATAATGACATTAAATACTCTTTATTTTGTTGAATTTCAGAGACCTTAAATTGCTTTAATTTTTTTTGAATTTGCGTATATTCTTTTGTAATACTTTTTTTTGTTTTTGCAATTTGAAACGCATTTTTGAATAACTTTTCTTCTTGAGTTACAAATGTTGTGTCTGTGGTTAACAAATAAGATTCAAACTTTTTATAATCAGAATTTGAAAAAACATAGTCTGAAGCTTTATTTATAGTGGAATTCTCATAAAAAAACTTAGTTCCAAAATTAAAAATAGCTCTAGAATTAATCAATGCTTTGGTAGCCTGTGTTTTCTTTGTGTACCCAATTTTTATTTCTGGTGTTACTCCACCTCCATCAAATACAGTTCTACCATTTTTGGTTTTAAAAGAGTTCACAACTCCATCAGAAAATTTTGGCACAGTTCCATCTTCTTTTCTATTGGCATAATCTAATTCTTGAATACATCTTCCACTAGGTGTGTAATATTTAGAAATGGTTACTTTTAATTGAGTTCCATAATCTAATTCTCTGTATCGTTGCACCAGTCCTTTTCCAAAAGAGCGTTCACCAAGAATTACAGCTCTGTCATAATCTTGTAAAGCTCCACTCACAATTTCTGATGCAGAAGCAGATTGTCCATTCACCAAAACAACTACAGGAATCTCTAAAGAAAGAGGTTCTTTAGAACCTCTGTAGGTTACACTTAGCTTTTTCACTTTGGCTTTAGTTGATACGATAGGACTGTTTTTTGGTAAGAAAAAATTTGAAATATTGATCGCTTCCATTAAAGAGCCTCCTGGGTTACCTCGTAGATCAAAAATAAGTTGTTTCATTCCTTGCTCCTCCAATTTTCTATAAGCTTTTTTAACTTCTGAAGAAGCTTTAAGATTAAAACGTGTTAACACTATATAACCTGTTGTTTCATCAATCATTTTGAAAAAAGGAACTGGATTATAAATAATTTTTTCTCTAGCAACATCAATTTTTAATTTCTTCCCTTGTCTTTCAATCTCAATTTTCATTGTAGAATTTGGTATGCCTTTTAAAAACTCAGACAGTTGATCTCTCTCTAAATTCTTTAATGATTGACCATCAACTTTTGTAATAATATCACCTATTTTTAGTTGACTTTTATCAGCAGCAAAACCTTCAAAAACATCTGTTAGAGTAATTCCTTTTTTACCATAATAAACAGAAACACCAATGCCAGCATATTCACCTTCTCTTCTAATCCGAGCTTCTTCTACATCTTGCTCATTGTAATAATTAGTGTAAGGATCTAAATCTTTAAGTGTGTTTTTTATAGCTCTTGTAGTTAATTCCGCAGGATTAATCTCATCAACATAATACATGTTCAACTCTTTAAATAGAGTTGTGTAAATTTCTATTTGTTTGGCAACCTCAAAAAAGTTTGATTTAAAAGAATAGGAAACCCCAACAACCACAAAAAGTAAAACTACAAGGGCTTTTTTACTATTGATAATTTTATTCATCTTAAGCATTTGTTTCTAAAAATTTAGATACTAATAAACTCATCTTTTCTTCTAAAACAGAATAGCTCATTTCGTTAGTACCCATAAATATAAACATAAAAATATGAGGTTTATTGAGTGATTGATATAATGAAGGTTTCTCTTTTCTATAAACCTCTCTCATCAATCTTTTTATTCTATTTCTGTGAACAGCTAACTTGAAATTTTTTTTCGGTACTGAAAAAGCTGCTTGTGCTGGGAATTTTGAAGTATGGTCAGTTTGTAAATACAATAGTTTTAGAGGAAAAACCTTGATTTGATTTCCTTCTTCAAATAACTGCTGAATTAACTTTCTACTTTTTAATTTCTCTTCTTTTCCCAAACTGAACTTCATGAATGCAAACTTAAAGAAACTAATCATTTTTAATGATTTTAATTGCTATTTTTGAAGTAGCAAATCAAAAAAAATGAAAGCAGATTTATTTCAAGCACCCGATTATTACCAAATAGATGATTTATTAAACGAAGAACACAAACTTGTTAGAGATGCATCTAGAGAATGGGTAAAAAGAGAAGTTTCTCCAATTATTGAAGAATATGCACAAAAAGCAGAATTCCCCAATCAAATTATAAATGGATTGGCTGAAATTGGAGCTTTTGGCCCTTATATTCCTGAAGAATATGGTGGTGCAGGTTTAGATCAAATTTCCTATGGATTGATTATGCAAGAAATAGAAAGAGGAGATTCTGGTGTAAGATCTACAGCATCTGTTCAATCTTCTTTGGTTATGTATCCAATTTGGAAGTATGGAAACGAAGAACAACGTCAAAAATACTTGCCGAAATTAGCATCAGGTGAATGGATGGGTTGCTTTGGTTTAACAGAGCCTGATCACGGTTCAAACCCTGGTGGAATGACAACTAATTTTAAAGATAAAGGAGATCATTATTTATTAAATGGTGCAAAACTCTGGATATCTAATGCTCCCTTTGCTCAAGTTGCTGTTGTATGGGCAAAAAGTGAAGAAGGTAGAATTCACGGATTGATCGTAGAAAGAGGAATGGAAGGTTTTTCTACTCCAGAAACTCATAACAAATGGTCCTTACGTGCTTCTGCAACAGGTGAGTTAATTTTTGACAATGTAAAAGTTCCTAAAGAAAACTTATTACCAAACAAATCTGGATTAGGAGCTCCATTAGATTGTTTAGATTCTGCTAGGTATGGAATTGCTTGGGGTGCAATTGGAGCAGCAATGGATTGTTACGACACAGCTTTACGTTACAGTAAAGAAAGAATTCAATTTGGGAAACCTATTGCTCAGTTTCAGCTACAACAAAAGAAATTAGCTGAAATGATTACAGAAATCACAAAAGCTCAATTGCTTGCTTGGAGATTAGGAACTCTAAGAAATGAAGGAAAAGCAACTTCTGCGCAAATTTCTATGGCCAAAAGAAACAATGTAGATATGGCTTTGAAAATTACTCGAGAGGCTCGTCAAATGTTAGGAGGAATGGGAATTACAGGTGAATATTCTATCATGAGACACATGATGAATTTAGAGAGCGTAGTTACCTATGAAGGCACACATGACATACACCTACTAATTACGGGTCTTGATATTACAGGTTTAAATGCTTTTAAGTAATTAATTTTTGGTTGTATTACTTTTATCGCTATTCATTAATAAAAATAAAGCAATAACTAAAGAAATTGCAACTACTGCGAAAACACCGAGCATTATTACACCGTTTCCCCAAGAAACCCAAGCTGTGTTTAGTAAATTCATCCTATTTAGATTTAAACCTCTAAATTAAAATTTGCTGGGAATAGAAAAAATGATAAATATCAGAATTAGGAAACTTCTTTAAGAATTGTTTGTTCAAATAATTTAGGACACCTTTTACAATTGACTCCTTTTTTCTTGTATTTAAAACAACACTTATTTTTTGGCTTTATGCAATTGACAGAACAATCTGAAGAACAAATATCTAGAACTTTGTTTTTGTAAGCATCTTGTTGTTTATAGAAAATAATCATTGAATAAATTCAGATTACAAATATAATTACTATTTAGAATAAATAAAAATAAGGGAATGTGTTTTTTCATCCTCAAAACGCTTTTTATATCTTTATACCTGAAACCAACTTAATTGACTTTTTCAACAATAAATTCTAACGTACAGATTTACACTTCTATTGATGATATTTCAAATGAAATATGGAGTCAATTATCAGAATCGCAGCATATTTATTTTACTAAAGATTATTTGAAATCCATTGAAAATCATCATTCGAAAATGAATTTTTTATATGCTGTATGTATAGACTCATCATATAAGCTTTTAGGGTTTTCTACAATTCAAGTTTTTGATTTTTCATTTGATTCTCTTGAAAATGATTGGCAAAACATAACTAAAAGAATTGCTCATTATGCTAGGAAATTTGGAATTATCCCCAAACAAAAACCTTTACGGATTTTAAATTTTGGTTTGCCTTTTGTGAGTGGAAATCATGGTGTGTATTTGCATCCATCTTTTGATAAGAAAAGGGTATTGAAGAAATTGATAAAAGTGATTCACAAATATTCAATTCAAGAATTTCAATCCAATCCTACAGATATTTTTATTGTTAAAGATTTTACAAAAGAAGATTTGGTTACAACTAATGAACTCATCAGTTTAGGATATTATGCTTTCAATGTAGAACCTAATATGAAAATGATAATAAATCATAGTTGGAAAACATTAGCTGATTATTTGAAAGCTTTGAAAACTAAGTTTAGAGTAAAAGCCAAAAAAGCTTTAGAGCTTAGTAAGGATTTAGAAATTCATGATTTGAATAAAGAATCTATTGAATCGGAACTACAAGAAATGACTTTATTGTATAAGAAAGTAATCTCTAAAGCGAGTTTTAATCTAGTGGATTTTGATTTGAAAAGTTATACTTCTCTACTAGCTAAATTGGATGATTCTTACTTTGTAAAAACATACAGATATCAAGGAAAACTAGTTGGGTTTTCTTCTGGTGTTATTCACAATAATTCATTAGATGCTCATTTTGTTGGAATTGATTATTCTTCCAATAGAAAATTAGCTATTTATCAACGTATTTTATATGACTACATTTTATTTGCAATAGAAAACAAAGTATCTTCTTTAAATTTTGGTAGAACCGCCAGTGAAATAAAAAGTTCTGTAGGTGCAGAACCTGAACATTTAACGATTTATATCCGTCACAAAAAGAGTATCACAAATAAATTTTTAAAGTTATTTTTGTACCGAATTCAGCCATCTGAATTCAACCAGAAATTTCCATTTAAAAAAGTTGTTAAAGAATGAAAACTGTTCAAGATTTAGTAGAAATTCTAACTCTAGACCCAATAGATACTACTACCTTTTCTGGAGTCAGTAAGGATATTGGAAGTCCTAGAGTTTTTGGTGGTCAAGTATTAGCTCAAGCTTTAAATGCTGCATATAGAACTATAGTTGAAGATCGAATTCTACACTCTTTACATTCTTATTTTTTATTACCTGGGAAATTAGAAATCCCGATTACTTACAAGGTGCAAGAAATGAGAACAGGAGGTAGTTTTTCTACTCGAAGAGTTACTGCAATTCAAAACAACGAAACTATTTTTATTTTGGCCGCTTCGTTTCATAAAAAAGAAGAGGGTCATGAGCATCAAATTGAAATGAAAAAAGACATTAAAATGCCAGAAGAGCTCATGAGTTGGCAAGATATGTTGGAGCAAATGGGAGATTTTTTACCGAAATCATTCAAAGCTTTTTTGGAGATAGATCGTCCTGTAGATTTTAAACCTGTTGAAATTCAGAATCCATTAGATAAAAAAGATTTACCAGCAATTGATGATGTATGGTTTAAAGTTAAAGGTGATGCAAAGAATTTAAACTTACCAATGAAACAACAAGTTTTAACCTATTTATCAGATTATAACATTTTAAATGCTGCCTTAAAACCAAATGCAAGTAAAGCGGACTTTAGAAATACTCAAATGGCCAGCTTAGATCATTCTATGTGGTTTTCTCGTGATTTTAATTTAGATGATTGGATGTTGTTTTCTATCACCTCTCCAAGTACTTATGGAGCTCGAGGTTTAGCTACCGGAAATATTTTTACAAGAGACGGAAAGTTAGTAGCTTCAGTAGCTCAAGAAGGATTAATGAGACCTAAAACTAGATAATATGGATACTTATATATATGTACTAAAAGTAAATGGATTGATCTTTTTATTTAGTCTAATCTTTTACTTTTTCCCTCCCAAAAAAATTAATAGTATATATGGCTATAGAACACATAGAAGCATGCTAAATAAAGATATTTGGGATTTTTCTAATAAGGTATTTACAACAGCTTTGTTACTTTATTCTGCCATATGTTTTGGTGGTGCTATGCTCTTAGCTTTTATCAATCCAACACAAATGAAGAGTTGGGTTCCTATGGCACTTTTGGTTCTAACTTTGGCTGTAAGTGTTATAAAAACAGAACAAAGTATTTCTAAAAATTATGATGATGAAGGGAATAAGAAATAGTATTACAAGTTGACAATTAGTGATAGTGAAAGATTTCTTCCTGGAGCAGAAATTCCTGAGGCAAACTCTCTGTAGTGTTCATCAAAAATGTTTTGAATCATTCCTTGTAATTTCCATTGTTTGTTAAAACTATAACTGCTTTGAAAACCTAAAGTCATCCAACTAGGAGATCCATAAAAACGCTCTACATCATTTGCTGCATTTGGGTTTACAATAGGAGTTAAATCATGATTATCAATTCCTTCTGTGATATTAAAATCTGAAATATCTTTTTTACTATTGAATCTAAATATTGCTCCTAAGCTTAATTTATCAATAGCATAATTTAAATCAAATTGACCAAACAATGGCGGAATTGAAGATAGTGGTTCTTTCGTATCATAGGTTCTTCCTTTTGTATACGTTATAAAACCAGAAGTTGATAATTCATCTGAAATCTTACCTTGATAGTTAGCTGTATAACCAAAAACAGAAGCTGTCCCTCTGTTCTGATTAGCAACTATAGTTCCTGATTCGCCATCAAAAACAATAGTTGAATTTCCGTTTAATAGAAATTCATCTCTCATAATGTAATGATCCAATAAAGTATAATACATATTAAAACCAACGGTAAATTTACGCTCATTAAAATATTTTTGAATTCCAATTTCAGCATTGTAAGCGATCTCTGGTTTTAAGTTTGTATTTGGCACCGTGACGTAACCTGATTTTTCTCTAACTCTTCCAATATCGTCAATATTTGGAGATCGAAAACCAGATGAAAGCACAGAGTTTAATTGCCAATTTTCATTCGGTCTAAAAACATATCCAATTGTTGCTGTAAAAGCAGAATTGTTAAAGTGTAAATTTGTTTCTGGTAACTGAATAAATGTTTGGTCTATCCAAGTTGCATTTAAACTTGTATGTGTATATCTAACCCCTGTATTTAAGGTAGATTTCTTGTTCAGATCTTGTCTGTATCCTGCATATATAGCAGAACTCATATAATTACTACCTCCGTCTGGATAACGAGATTGAACATCAAATTCTTGAGAAAAACCTTGAATTGAATTTCCCATAATATCTAAAGTTCGTCCGAATGAATTTGAGATGACATCATTGTAGGCCATTTCAAAACCATATGATAAATTTCTTTTTCCTTTATCTGATAATGAAACAGAAAAGTCTCCGTTGATACTAAAAATATCAACTGTTTCTTCTCTGTAAGATCTGTCTAGGCTTCCAAAACTTCTTTGAATTCTAGATTCTTGCACATTTTGATAAGCCATTGTAATGGTTCCATTGTCTAAAAAACTCCACTCAGGATGTATATCAAATTGTGGAGAAATTAACAGCCTTTTTTGAGGTCCATAACGCCATTCTGCAAAACGTAAAGTTCCATTTCTAGATTCATCAAGTCGATCAAACCTAGGGATATCTGAGGATTCTGAATATTGAAGATTTACTTTTAAATCAGTTTTATTGGATAAAGGAACAAAGAATTTTTGCATCAAATCTGTTTGATTGTATCCAGTATTTCTTTGCAAGTTTGGATTGGTATTTGTTGTTGGGTTTGCTACAAAAAAATCATCTGTATTTTCAGAATACGTGAATACTTTACCCCAATCATCAAATCCGTGTCTTCTGTTTTTACCCATTACTAAATCTCCAAAATTACTGTATGTAATACTCGTAAAAGATGCCCATTTTGGCATTTGAATTTCAAAAGAAGCGTTTGTAGTTAGTTCGTTGTTTACTGAAGACACACGATTAAAAAGCTGCACATCAACAGTTTTTTTAGCAGACAAACTAGGAGTTTTTGTTACATAATGAATGACACCTCCTAAAGCATCAGAACCATAAATTACAGAACTAGGACCAAAAACAATTTCGGTTCTATCCAGTTGATTTGGAGCTATTGTGATGGAATTTTGTAAATGTCCTTTTCTGTATATAGCATTGTTCATTCGAACACCGTCAACAACTAGAAGAACACGATTAGATTCCATTCCTCTTAACACAGGGCTTCCTCCACCAAACTGAGACCTTTGAACTTTAATTCCAGGAACATTAGCAAGTAAGTCAGCTGAAGTTTGTGGTGATATTTGCTCTATATCTTTAGCGGTTATCAAGGCAACTTGTTCTGCAACTCTTTTTCTTTTGGCATCATCTTTAAAAACTGACAAGACAACTTCACTTAACTCTTCTGATTCTCTTGTTAAGTATAATTTATTTTGAAGTTTGTTTTTCTTTCTTTGTTTTAAAGCGTAAGAAATATGTGAGAAAAAAATAATATCCGATTCTGACGTATTAGTAATATCTACCCAACCAGAACTATCTGTAAAAGAGTTAAAATCGCCACTTTCTGTAAACACGTTTACATTACTTATGGGTTTTCCAGAATCTTTATCTAATACTCTAATTTTTTGTGAAAATACTTGTAAAGAAATTAGAGCAAATACTAGGGTTAATATTCTCATTTGCTAAAAACAGTCTCAAAAACATGAAGTGATTTGGGTTGTTTAAAACCATCCAAATGCAGCTCGTAATAATTGGTTAGTATTGTTAATAATTCTTTTCTTTCTTTTTTAGAAAAGCGAATGCTTTCCAATGCATCAAAATTTGTGCCTAACAACCTTTTAAATATAGCTAATTTATCTACTTTTATAGAATGATTGTTTAATGTGTCGTTTGTAAACTCTCCCTCTAACAGATTAAATGCATTTAGGTGAATGAGAGAAACATCAGGGTAAAACCCTAAATATTTGGTTAATTGTAACAAAAAAAGCAAGTGAAAATTACCAATTTTTTCATTTGAATCTAACCACAAAAAAGATGATTCTAAAAATTGAAATAAGCTTTCATTTTTTTCTTGTTCCTTTATACTGTTCGTTAACATTTCTGACAAAAAAACAACTAAACTTTGTTTTACAATATCCGTATTTAATGAGTTGTAATGATTACTTACCGACACATCTTTGATACTTTGGAGGTTTCTGTTGTCTTTAATATTAGCAACAATAGTTAATTGCATTAACGGAAAAAAATAAGCTGACTTTAACTTCCCTTTTCTAGAGGATAAAACTCCTCTAAGCATAAAAGATTGTAATCCTTTCTCTAAGGTATACAGTCGAACAATAAGACTAGTATCTGAATATTTTATAGAACTAATTACAATTGCTTTTGTGGTACAGACAGACATTAATTGATAATTGCAATTTTGGTTACAGAAGTTTCAGATGCATCTTCATTAGATAATAACACAATATATACTCCTGAGGCAACAGGTTTTCCTGCTAAATTCTTTTTATCCCAAACAACTCTACCTCCATTCACTTCTTGACCTTCTATTACATTCGTTTCAAAGACTAAATTTCCAGCTACATCTACAATTTTTACATTGGTTCCTCTGGGTAAGTTAGTTCCATTTCTACCATCTATTGTGACTGTTTGGTGAAATCTTCTTGCTGGATTTGGATAAGCATACACATCTCCTAATTCAGAACCAAAAGGAGCTACATTACTATTGAAAGCGACAATACCTCGATCGGTTGCAAAAAAAACTTTACCAGAACTTTCATCCACAGTTATTTTAACAATTCTATTGGATGGTAATGGAGAATTTTCTTTGTTGAAAGTTCCTAAAGTAGTTTGTCCATTTGGATTTGTGTAAATAACTCCACCTCCGTCTGTACCAAACCATTTATTATTTGCTCCATCTACTACAATGCTATTTACAGCTTGATCTCCCAACAGTCTTCTTGGAACTCCATCTTCTAAAATAATCACAGGTTCTGCATCAACATTAGTAGCATCAAAAACATTGTTTGCATTACTAAAAACAACCAAACCAGATAATGTCCCAATCCAAATTCTATTGTTATCATCTGCAGCAATTGTTCTTACATTTGCATTTGGTAAACTTCCTTGAGTTGTATTTGTATTTAATGCCCTAACTTGGTTTCCATTTTCATTAAAAACTACTGTACCTGTATTTCTAGAACCAATCCAAATATTATTTGAGCGATCAACTATAATTTCTGTTAAACCAAATCCTGTGGGTACTGAACTAATGTCAAAAGAGGTCCAATTCCCATTACTAAATTTTTTTAACTCGTTTGGTGTACCAATATTAGTCACCCAAAGACTACCTTGATTATCAAAAGTAGAACCTGTTAATCTTATAGAAACAGCACTTGGATTGTTTGATAATATATCTTCTAAGCCACTATTATTTTGATTAAAAAAGGTTTCAACACCCTCCTCAACAACCAAAAGGCCACCTGTTTTTCTGGAGTTTATGTTCGATGTTGAACCAAAAGAACTGATGTAAACTTTATTAATATTGTTTGGATCAAAAGTTACATCTACCAAATCTGGCAATGGATCATTCACATCAAAATCTGTGTTGTTCCAATTTTCTCCATCAAAATGACTATACCCAATATTTGTATTTAATGGTGCATACGTATTATCATAACCTCCATAAACAACCCATAAATTATTTTGTTTAGCACTCAAAGAGAAAATGTCATTTCTTAGAGGTCCTTGAGGGTGAATTTCTTCAAATGTTGTAGCATTTGATATTGATGTCTGTAAAACTCCAAACTCATTTGTAGCCAAATAAATGGCATCATTGATAAAAATTGATTTGTTAAGTGTAAAGTTAAATTCTGATGTTGGAGCAATAGAACTAGTTGTATTTAATGAATTGTCTAATATATTCAATCGTTGATTTTCTGAAACTAAAAAATTGTTTACAGATACATCTAAAGAAACAATATTTGTTGAAAATGATCGAACCTGTATAAGTGAAGAATTCTCTAATCTGAATAATAAATTATTTCTAGAACAATAAATATTAGCATTGTAAGAATTGATTTTAGAGAAGTCTCCAGACACAAGTCTTGTCCAATTGTTAAAGTCAATTAGATTAGGATTATCTGTTGAGGCTCTGTAAACACCATCTTCTGTAGCTGCATAAATAAAATTGACATCAATTAAAGTTTCTCTCACATCCAATGCTTGAGAATTAGCTCCAATAAAAAAAGTATCACCAAATTCTAATCTAGAAATATTGTATTCTACAATTCCAAACGGTAAGGATAAATACAAAATATCTCCAAAGGCAGCTATGTGATTAATTCTCTTATCTCCAGATTGATTAAAGTTTACAATATCTGCAGAAACTCTAACACTACCATCACTTTCAACAACTTCTACAAGTCCATTTTCATATCCAATTACTAATCTTTCTGTAGAATCATCATAATAAATAGCAGATGTATTATCTCCTGACAATCCATTTACCGAGGAAATTTTTTGAATTTCATCAGAAAGAGTATCATAAACAAAAACCGCATTTTCTGTAAGCGCATAAATAGAATTATCTACTAATAGGAAATCTTGAACTTGGTTGTAAGAAAAAAAGTCTTCCCATTTAGATGTAAAATCTGTCTGAGAAAATGAGAAGGATACAGTTAAAAAAAGAATTACAAAAAGTATTTTTCTTTTGAGAATCATAAAATCAAAGATATCTATTTCTATATATTTTAACGATAAAAAGAGTTAGATTCGTACAGATTCAAAAACATTTTATGGCTTTAGAAATTGAACGTAAGTTTTTAACAGTTAACACATCATTCATAAATGAGTCTTACACTTCTTCTAAAATAAAACAAGGTTTTCTTAACAGTGATAAAAACAGGGTTGTAAGAGTTCGAATTATTGAAAACACAGCTTTTATTACCATTAAAGGAATTTCAAGTGCAACTGGAACCACAAGAAATGAATGGGAATATGAAATTAATGTAGATGAAGCAGAAGAGCTTCTTGCTATTTGCGAATTAACTGTTATTGAAAAAACACGATATTTTGTCAAAAATGAATCTTTAGAATTTGAAGTTGATGTTTTTGAAAAAGAAAATGAAGGTTTAATTCTTGCTGAAATAGAATTGACGTCTGAAAATCAACATTTTGAAAAACCTAATTGGTTAGGAAAAGAAGTTACTGGTAAAGAAAAATATTATAATTCTTATTTGAGTCAGCACCCTTTTAATTCTTGGAAATAAAAAAACCTCGAACAAAATGTTCGAGGAAATTTAATAAACCTACCCCCTAAAATAAGATTTATAGTGCTCAATGATTCTATAATATTGCTATCATTTTCTTATTAAGCTTCACAAATATAGAAAAAAAAACTTGTGATATACAAATGTTTAGTACTCATTGTTTTATATAATTTTAGTACCCTAGGAAACTATGTGTAAATTTTTGAAGTTAATTGATATAAAAATATACGCTAAGGAAATGTGACAAGGTTCCTAATAATACAAATACATGAAAAATTGCATGATTGTATGGTAACTTTTTTATTGAATATAAAACCGCTCCGACTGTATAGAAAATACCTCCTGCTATTAATAAATTCATTCCTTCAGATGATAAATTCCTTATCAATGGTTTTATAGCAAAAACAATTTGCCATCCGATTAGAACATACATTATGGTTGAAAGTTTATCAAATTTTCCAGTATAAAATAATTTCAATACAATTCCAATAGTTGCAAAAGTCCAAGTAAGTCCAAAGATAATCCAACCTGTTGTTCCTTCTAAGGTAACCAGTGTAAAAGGAGTATATGTTCCTGCTATTAAGACATAAATTGCAGCGTGATCTAGAATATTAAATCGCCTCCTTAAAGTAGGTTTTTTAGCAGCATGATAAAAAGTAGATGCAGCATATAAAACAATCATACTACATCCAAAAACTATAAAACTAAATAATGAATATTTTGAATTTACATCCATTGCTTGTATCACCAAAAAAGGAAAAGCAATAATACTTAATAATAGCCCTAATCCATGACTTAGAACGTTCATTAACTCTTCAGTTTTAGAATAACTATGATTTAAATGAGTTTTCATATTTTTCTATTTGTATCTTTCATATACAACTCATCATTACTAAGTTCATTGTAAAGGATATCAAAAGTTTTTTTCTTGATAGATTCTAAGTCATCTTGTGTCATTCCTTTTGTATCTATAAATTGATGTTGTTTTACTCTCCAAGTTCCAATACCACCTTTTAAAAAATCCCAAGAAAATAATCGTTTCCCATCAAAATACGTTTGAGGAACAATTGGTATTTGATATTCAATAGCTAAACTGAATGCTCCATTTTTAAACGGACTTAAAATCACATCTTCTGAGGGAACTAATCCTTCAGGAAAAATTCCAATACTTGTTCCTCCTTGTAGTCTTTTTTTTGCCATTTCATAAACTCTTTTTCTACTTTCAGGATTACTCCTGTCTACCATAATTACTGTTCTCTTGTAGAAAAATCCAAAAATTGGAATTTTAACTAGCTCCTTTTTTCCAACAAATACGATTGGGTTTTTACTCAATAAAATCAAAACAAAAGGGTCTAATAAAGAAGCATGATTTGGACAAAACATATAACTTTTATCTCTGTCTGTAAATTGTTCATACTCAGTTTTGATTCGAAATCCCATACCGTGAACTAATATCCACGACCAGATTCTAACCAATTTCCAAAATGCAGGATAATATGACTCTTTAGCAGTTAAAACCAATAAAAAAGGAATCATTAAAATAATTGTAGTGAACATGAGAATGTAAAACCAAAGCCTCCAAACAATTAAAAAAGGAATTTTTAAAAATTTCATAAGCACGAATTTAGTCATATTCTTTTTCTTGTTCTAGTTTGCAGCGAAAACTGTATTTTTGTTTCGTTCTAAAAAAAGATAATTTTTACTGAATGGCTAGAATTTTAACAGGCGTACAAAGCACAGGAACTCCTCATTTAGGAAATCTACTAGGAGCAATACTTCCTGCAATTGAAATGGCAAACGATGCAAAAAATGAGTCGTTTTTATTTATTGCAGATATGCATTCTTTAACTCAAATTAAAGATGGAAATGTTTTAAGAGAAAACACATATAGTACAGCTGCTACTTGGCTAGCTTGTGGTTTAGACATCGATAAAACTGTTTTTTACAGGCAAAGTGATGTCCCTGAGGTAACTGAATTATCTTGGTATTTAAGCTGTTATTTTCCATATCAACGTTTAACACTTGCTCATAGTTTTAAAGACAAATCAGATAGGTTACAAGACGTTAATTCTGGTTTATTTACATATCCAATGTTAATGGCTGCTGATATATTATTGTATGATGCAGAAATTGTTCCAGTTGGAAAAGATCAATTACAGCATTTAGAAATGACCCGAGATGTTGCGAATAGATTGAATAATATTATCGGTGATACTCTAGTTCCACCAGAAGCTAAAGTTCAAGAATACACAAAATTAGTTCCTGGAACTGATGGTGAAAAAATGAGTAAATCTAGAGACAATGTTATTAATATATTTTTACCTGATAAAAAGTTACGCAAACAGATCATGTCTATCAAAACAGATAGCACTCCTTTAGAAGAACCTAAAAATCCAGATTCGGACAACGTTTTTGCTTTGTATAAATTAATTGCAAATGAGAAAAAGATTGCAGAGATGAGGGCGAATTATGAAGGCGGAAATTACGGTTACGGACACGCAAAACAAGCATTGTATGAGTTGATTATAGAAAACTTTTCTGAAGTTAGAGAAAAGTATACTCACTACACGAATCATAAGAATGAAATTGATGATGCTCTATCGTTAGGAGCAATTAAAGCGAGAAATGTTGCAAAACAAGTACTGCAAAGAGTTCGAGAAAAAATAGGATATTAAAAAAGGCTTCACAAAGTGAAGTCTTTTTTAATTAATAATATATCTTATCTAAATTTAAGCCCATTGGCAGATAATTCCACCCATTAACCCTAAAGTTACGATCCAATATCCAGCGTTTAACAACACGTATTTAGCAGTCTTTCTTTCAAACATAGCTTGAGTTGCCAAAACAGGTAATATAAAGAATACCCCTGCTAATATACCATGTAGCACACCATACTTAAATGTTCTGTAATTGCTTCCGTACTTAGCCATAAAGTCTTTAAAATATTCTAAATCAGCTCCTTGTAATTCAGTTGCTCCAGAGGCTAAAATACTGGAAAAAGTTCCGGATTGGTGAATGACAATAAACTGAAGAAAAAAGGCCATTAAAAAACTAAAAACATAGGAGAGAATAAAAATGAGCAACATATTTCCAACTTTTAATGATTCTTCTGTAAAACCCAGTTACTTCATCCAAGCATTTTGAAAAAGCAAAGGTCCGTACCAAATGAAGCCCATAACTAAAGGTACTAATGCAGCAACAACAAAAATAAAAATGTTTGTTTCCATAATAAATAAAGTTTTGGTTGAGTATCAAATATACCAAATTAAACTATTGAAAAAGAATTTGTTAGAAAATCAAAAAGCTCGCAATTGCGAGCTTTTTGATTTTCTAATTGTCTAAATTTTATACTTATAGAATTTTTAAAGTTTTAGCAATCGCTTCTAATTCAAAAATAAATTCTCGTTTGTCAACAGATGGACAATATGTAAATCCTTCAAAGACTACCAAACGATTGTTGCTTTTATCAAAAACTGTGTAGTTTAGAAAAGGTCCAGCCATAAAATCGTTTTTCATTTCCCATTTACCTCTAGATTCAAATGCCTTTTTATTGTCTATCACAGCATCATAAGTATAAGGTGTGTAAGCTTTTTCTGTAATCATAAACATTCCTTCTTTAGCACCTGGAATGTATTTCTCTCCTATTTTATCTCTATTTGAAAAAATATTATTCTTAACATTCTCTACATCATCAAAAGGCAAAGTGTAGACTAAAATATTATTACTTCCTGTTCCTCTGGCAATTCCACTTTGCAGATGATGACGTAACCATAAAAATTCTCCAGTATCATCGACAGTTCTAAACTCTTTTGGAATGGTTAATGAAAGTCCCAAACTTGATAAAGTTTTGTATTGGCTATCATCAACTTTTCTTTTTGCAAAAACATTTTGCATGATTTTTATATCAGATTCTTTAACTAGTTCTATGATTTTTTTATAGTTGTTGTTAATGATTTTTACCAAACCTTTTTTGTCTTTTGCAGAGATGTATATGACAATTTGTGGACGAGCATACTTGTCATAATTTACGGTAAAAGCTTCTTTATCTGACTCTTCTATGATGAGGACATTTCTACTTTGACGCATCATTTTTTTGAATCCATTTGGAGCTACCTGAGATAACGTTAAAGTGTTTTCTGGTTGTGGTAAGCCAACCATAAGCTCTCCTAATTTTTTTCTTACAGCATCGCCTACTTCACCAATCCAATGGCTACTTTTTGTAACAACTAAAACTTTATTAAAACTTCCGTTGGAGGTTGGTAAAGCAATTTGTCCATTTCCATTATCACATGAGTTTAATAAGAATAGAGCGCATATTATGAATACTATTTTTTTCATTGGGTTTGTTTTTTATCTAGCGTTTAAATTAGCTTTGATATATTTTAAGTTTTGTTCCAGGTTTAATGCTCTTTGCACTCCAAATATTGTTCCACTTTTTAATTTGTGCTGGTGAAACTTTTGGGAATTTTTTTGCGATTGTCCACAAAGAATCTCCTTTTTTCACTACATAAATAATATGCTTTCCTTTTAGCTTCTTTGTTTTCTTAGCTGTAGTTCTTTTAGGTTCTCTTAGTGTTTTAGGATAAATACTTAATCTTTGACCTATTCTAATTCTATTATTTTTTAAACCGTTCCATCGTTTGATATCACTTACTCTAACACCATATCTGTAAGCAATTCTTCCTAAATAATCTCCATTTCTCACACGATATCGAATTCTTTTATCCATTTCAAAATATCTTGGTAACGGTTTCTCTCTTTTTGCATCATCTTTATCAGCTAAGGCATACAAATTATTTTCATTTTTCAAGAATACATCACTGTGAGTTTTTGGTAAACGAAGACTGTATTTTTTGTTTTTTACAAAAGGAATGATATCTATCTTATATTCTGGGTTTAAGAATTGAAGAATGTTGTTTTCTATTCCAGTTACTTCAGTTATTTGATCAAAACTAACTGTTCTTTGAATTTGTATTGTATCGGTTTCAAAATGTCTAATAACAGGTTGACTTCCTTTTAAATTATGCTCTTTAGCATATATAAACATATACATGGTTGCTTGGAAAGCCGGAACATAACCAGCAGTTTCTCTTGGTAAAAAAGGTCTTATATTCCAATAATTCTTGTAACCTCCAGATCTTCTTATTGCTTTCGCTACATTTCCTGGACCAGAATTGTAAGCAGCTAAAGCTAAATCCCAGTCACCAAAAACCTTGTATAAATGATTCAGATATTTACAAGCTGCAATAGTTGCTTTGATTGGATCTTGACGTTCATCTACATAAGAACTAATTTTTAAATTGTATTGTTTTCCTGTAGCATACATAAATTGCCACATTCCTGTTGCTCCTACTCTAGATCTTGCTTTAGGTTTTAAGGCAGATTCTACAACCGCTAAATATTTCATCTCTAAAGGAATATCAAATTGATCTAGATATTTTTCAATCATTGGAAAATAATAAGCAGCTCTTGCAAAAAAAGCAGGATAATATTTACTTCTGTTTTTTAAGTAGGATTTTATAATCTTTTCTAGAGCAGGATTGTAGGCAATATTAAAGGGAGTTTTTGCATCCAAATCCTTTAGCCGTTCTTTCAGAAGTTTAGTATCTAATGTAATATTAGTAACATCGGTTGTGTCTAAATTTGGCATGTAATATTTTTCCAACTCATCCATTAAAGGAGATTTAAACTGAGCTTCAATAACCAAACTATCTATTAAACGAATATCTTTATCTGTAAACAGATCTTCTTGTTGAAGATTTGTTACAGAGTCTTTTGCTACTAGAATTGAATCTTTTGCTGTTTGAGCACTTAAAAACTGAGCAAAAATTAGTGCTACATAAAGAATTCTTATTTTCATATTATATGTCTAATTCAACAACAATGGGACAATGATCAGAGTGTTTTGCTTCAGGTAAAATATAAGCTCTTGAGATTTTATCTTTAAAAGATTCCGAAACCATATTATAATCTATTCTCCAACCTTTATTGTTAGCTCGAGCATTTGCTCTATAACTCCACCACGAATATTCTTGACTGTTTGGATTTATATATCGAAAACTATCAACAAAACCACTATCTATAAATTGGTGAATCCAAGTTCTTTCCTCTGGTAAAAAACCAGAAACTCCTTTCATTTTTGGATTGTGAATATCAATTTCTTCATGACAAATATTATAATCTCCACAAATAATTAGATTGGGGATTTTCTTTTTAAGCTCTGTTGCATACTCTTGGATTTGATCCATATAGTTGAACTTAAAATTTAAACGCAAATCGTTTGTGCCAGATGGTAAATACATGCTCATTACAGAAACCTCATCAAAATCTACACGAAGATTTCTTCCTTCAAAATCCATAGTTTCAATTCCTGTTCCATATTCTACATGATTGGGTTTTTCTTTACAGAAAACTGCCACACCAGAATATCCTTTTTTTTGAGCAGAAAACCAATAGTGATAAGGATATCCAGCCAATTCAATGTCTTCTAAATTGAGTTGTTCTTTTTGAGCTTTTGTTTCTTGAATACAAATTACATCTGGACTAGCAGCTTGTAACCAGTCTAAAAATCCTTTTTTTATAGCAGCTCTAATTCCGTTGACGTTGTAGGAGATTATTTTCATTTAATCAAGAATTATAGCTTCTTTTAATAAAACCCAAGTAATTTGAGTTTTCTCTCCAGTTTGTGTCTTTATTTTATGTTTTCTAGGAGATATTACAAATGCCAAAGTGATAGAAAACACTGTTCTTAACATAGCATTTTCAACACCACAAAAATAAGCTATGATGTAAAGGATTATAAAAAAGAACACAAAAACTAATCTTGGGTAACTTGCAATTTTTTTCATTTTATAATTTCATTTCAGGAATTTCTCCATTTACAATTAACGTTCCTTCTGTAGCATTTTTAATGTCTTCTACAGAAACTCCAGGAGCTCTTTCTAACAAATGAAAAACTCCCTCTTTAACTTCTATAACAGCTAAATTTGTTACTATTTTTTTTACACAACCAACACCAGTTAATGGCAGAGAACAATCTTTTAATAGTTTAGATTCTCCTCTTTTATTAGTGTGCATCATAGCTACAATTATATTTTCTGCTGATGCTACTAAATCCATTGCTCCACCCATTCCTTTTACCATTTTTCCTGGAATTTTCCAGTTGGCAATATCTCCATTCTCAGCAACTTCCATAGCGCCTAAAATGGTTAAGTCAACATGTTGACCACGAATCATCGAAAAACTTGTTGCTGAGTCAAAAAAACTTGCTCCAGCTAGAGTTGTAATGGTTTGTTTTCCTGCATTTATAATATCAGCATCTTCTTCTCCTTCAAAAGGAAAAGGTCCCATTCCTAAAACACCATTTTCACTTTGAAACTCAACTTCAATATCGCCTCTAACAAAGTTTGCAACCAAGGTTGGAATTCCAATTCCTAAGTTAACATAATATCCATCTTGAACTTCTTTTGCAATTCTTTTTGCGATTCCGTTTTTGTCTAACATAACTACGCTTTTTGTCTTACAGTTCTTTGCTCTATTCTTTTTTCATATTTCTCACCTTGAAAAATTCGTTGCACAAAAATTCCAGGAATGTGAATTTGATTTGGATCTAACTCTCCTACAGGAACTAACTCTTCTACTTCAGCAACTGTAATAGTTGCTGCTCCACACATACATGGATTGAAATTTCGTGCTGTTCCTTTAAAAATTAGATTGCCCGCATCATCTCCTTTCCAAGCTTTTACAAAAGCAAAATCCGCTTTGTAAGCAGGTTCTAAGACATACATTTTACCATCAAATTCTCTAGTTTCTTTTCCCTCTGCTACCTCAGTGCCATAGCCTGCTGGTGTGTAAAACGCTGGAAACCCACCTTGAGCTGCTCTACATTTTTCTGCTAGAGTTCCTTGTGGTGTTAACTCAACTTCTAATTCACCTGACAACATTTGACGCTCAAACTCATCGTTTTCCCCAACATAAGAGGAAATCATTTTTTTAATTTGTTTGTTTTGTAATAGTAATCCAAGTCCAAAATCATCAACTCCAGCATTGTTAGAAATACACGTTACATTATTTACACCTAACTTAACAAGTTCTGCAATAGAATTTTCTGGAATACCACACAATCCAAAGCCTCCTAACATTAATGTCATACCACTCTCAATTCCTATAAGAGCTTCTTGAACGTTTTTTACTTTTTTATTAATCATTCTGATTTGTTTGTTTTTATATGGATGATTTAAAAATCATCATCATCATAGTCTACAGCCTTTTTTATTTTTTTATTATCCTTATCATCAAGTTCTTGTGTTTCTTTTCCACAATTTGTATTAATTCCTACATATTCTGGTCTTTCAAAGTCCTCTTGACTTATATTTAGTGTTGGATCTTCATAACATTTTCTCATGAATAAAGCCCAAGTTGGTAATGACATTGTTGCACCTTGACCATTTGTGATTCCTTCAAAGTGAATGGCTCTATCTTCGCCACCAGTCCAAACACCTGTTGCTAAATTTGGCACAACTCCCATAAACCAACCATCAGTATGGTTTTGTGTAGTTCCTGTTTTACCTGCAATAGGATTGTCGAATTGATAAGGAAAACCCGTAATGACATCTTTATTAAAATGTTCTGGCATTCTTAATCTTACACCAGAACCTGCGAGTGTAACTCCTTTTAATAAGTCTAGAACTACATAGGCAGATTCCTCGCTCATAACTTCTTTAGTTTTTGGAACAAATTCTGCCAAAACAGTTCCATTTTTATCTTCAATTCTTGTAATCATATTAGGTTCTACTCTTAACCCTTTGTTGGCAAAAGTTGCATAAGCTCCTGTCATTTCCATCAAAGATAATTCTACAGAACCTAAGGCAATAGAAGGTGCTGGAGGAATGTAATTTTTAATTCCTGCAGATTTTGCTAATCGAGCAACATTGCTTGGGCCAACCATATCAATTAATCTTGCAGAAATTACATTAATTGATTTTGCCAATGCTTGTTTTAATGTTAATTCACCTCCATATTCATCACCAGAGTTTTTTGGAGTCCATTCTTCTGGAATTCCATATTTCCCTTTTGGAATTGTATAAGGTGTATTGAAATAAGTATCACAAGGAGACATTCTTAATTGGTTAATAGCGGTTGCATACACAAAAGGTTTGAATGTAGATCCTACTTGTCGTTTTCCTTGATTTACATGATCATATTTAAAATATTTATGATTAATTCCACCAACCCAAGCTTTGATATGGCCGGTTTGAGGTTCTATGGACAATAAACCAGACCTAAGAAAATGTTTGTAATATTTTATAGAATCTAAAGGAGACATGATCGTATCCATTTCGCCTTTCCAAGAGAAAACTCTCATGTCTGTTTTGGCTAAAAAGGCTGAGTCAATTTCTTCTTTTGAGCGTCCATTGGATTTCATTCTTCTGTAACGATCTGTATTCTTTTTGGCTTTTTCATAAATCATATCGATTTGCTCATCTTCTAAATCATAAAAAGGAGCAGTCTCGTTTTTACTCATTTCGTTGTTAAAAACCCTTTGAAGATTAGACATGTGCTCTATAACAGATTCTTCTGCATAGGTTTGCATTCGAGAATCAATTGTAGTAAAAATCTTTAAACCATCTCTGTTAATATTGTATCGCTCACCGTTTGGTTTTGGGTTTTCTTTTACCCATTTTTTCATAAATCCTCTTAAGTATTCTCTAAAATAAGTTGCTAAACCATCATTATGACTTTCTGGTGTAAAGTTTATTTTTAGTGGAAGCTGTTGAAGTGAATCCTTTTCTTGAGAAGTGATAAATCCATTTTTTGCCATTTGTGCAAAAACAATATTTCTTCTTCTTAAAGATTTTTTTTTTGATATTTCTCTATTAGGATTGTATTGTCTTGGGTTTTTTAACATTGCTACTAGAATAGCCGATTCTTGTAAATCTAAATCTTTAGGTTCTTTCCCAAAATAAATTCTTGCAGCTGAACGAATACCAATAGCATTGAATAAAAAACCTTGTGTATTTAAATACATTGCAATGATTTCGTTCTTAGTGTATTGTTTTTCTAATTTGATGGCAACAATCCACTCTTTCACTTTTTGAGGTAATCGTTTAAGAAGACTTCTAGAACCTCCTTTATTAAATAAGTTTTTTGCTAACTGTTGCGTAATTGTACTAGCTCCTCCTCCTTTACCTAATTTAACCACTGCTCTTGCAGTTCCTCTAAAATCAATTCCAGAATGACTATAAAAACGCTCATCTTCTGTAGCAACTAATGCTTTTACTAAATTGTCTGGCAAATCTTTAAAACCAACTGGGGTTCTATTTCTAAAAGCATATTTACCTAGTGTAACTCCATCGGCTGATATGATTTCTGTAGCTAAGTTTTTTTGTGGGTTTTCTAGTTCTTCAAAGGTTGGTAGGTCTCCAAAAACGCCAAATGATGCTAGTAAAAAAACCAACAAAATAGAAAAAAGACCTGCAGATATTAAAAGCCAAAATCTTAAGACATACTTTTTAAATGATGATTGTTTCTTTTTTGCCATTCTCTATTTTACTTTTTCTATTCTAAATCCAACGTCTGTTATCCCTTGTAAATTGTCAATTCCTTCAGATTCTCTAATTTTTCTCATAGCTTGGTAAATTGATATTTGATAGCTGCCTTTGACAGGAAAAATGATGTTTTCTCTATAAAACAACTTGTTTTCTTTATTACTTGATAGTCCTGTTCCTAAAAAACGCCCACTCGGATCTGCCATTCTATACTCTAAGGTGTCAACAACTTTCTTGCCATTAGGAAAATTTAATTCAGAAATTAAAAACAAATTACTGTATTGATAATTTTGGTTGTTTCTAATTCCAAAAAAAAGATTGTGCTTATCAATTGTATCTGAAATTGAAAACTGAAACCTAACGGGTTCATTTAACTTCCAAACAGAATTGTTTAGAGGCTTGTATGAATCGTAAACTCTATTTTCATCACAGGATGATAAGCAAATCAGTAGAAAGAAAAATACACTTCTAATTATTCTCTTTATTACCATTTCTATTGGAATTTCTTCTTTTTTTTCTCTGAGGTCTTCTTTTCCCTTTATTTTCTTGCTGTGCTTTAGGCTTATCTTTTACTGTTGATGCAACCTTCTTGTTTCTATTTCTACGATTTCTTCTTTTGTGTCTCTTAGGAGCATCAAATCGAGTTAAGCTATCCTGACCTACAACATTTTCAAAATCTATCGTTACCTCTTCTTCTATATCAGATTCATACTCCTCTAACGATGCAGATTTCTCATTATTTTTATTCAAATCAATTATCTCAGAAACTTGATCTAAAGTTAACTTAAACCATTTAGACCTGTCTTCTTTGTATGTATACCAAAGCAGCTTCTTAAAAATATCCATTTTAATAAAAACAGCTGTTCCTTTTTCTGTTTTCAGAACCGTATCTTGTTTAGGGAAATCTTTTAATGCATCTAAATATGTGTCTAACTCAAAATTTAGGCAACATTTTAACTTTCCACATTGACCTGCTAACTTTAATGGGTTTAAAGAAAGCTGCTGATATCTTGCTGCAGTAGTTGTTACTTTTCTAAAATCTGTTAACCATGTAGAACAACACAACTCTCTACCACAAGAACCTATTCCTCCTAATCTAGCAGCTTCTTGTCTAGCTCCCACTTGCTTCATTTCTACACGAATAGAAAAAGCAGATGCCAAATCTTTTATCAGTTGTCTAAAATCTACTCTTCCTTCTGCTGTATAATAAAAAGTAGCTTTATTTCCATCTCCTTGATATTCTACATCGGACAACTTCATCTCTAATCCTAAAGTTCTGATAATTTCTCTTCCTCTAGTTTGAGTTTTTAACTCTTTTTCTCTTGCTTTTTGCCAAACATCTATATCTCTTTGTGATGCTTTTCTGTATATCTTCTTTACTTCTTCATCATCAAAACCAATCTTACGTTTTTTCATCTGAACTTTTACCAACTCACCACCTAAAGAAATGATACCAACATCGTGTCCAGGACTTCCCTCTACAGCAACCACATCACCCATAGAAAGTGTTAGATTTTCAGTGTTTTTATAAAAATGCTTACGTCCGTTTTTAAAACGCACTTCGTATATATTAAAAGGAGCTTGACCTGTTGGTAAGGTCATATTAGAAAGCCAATCAAAAACCGATAGTTTTTCGCAACCACCCGTTGTACAAGCACCATTGCTTTTACACCCTCTTGGTTTTCCGTCAGCACTAGTTCCACAACTATTGCATCCCATAAAGTCTTTATATTTTTATTGAAGCAATTACTTCAAAAATTCTTAATTGATTTTTTTGATTGATTAACAACAAGTTAACCAGATTCTACAACAGAATTCCGTGTAGGTTTGTTTAATGAGTAAATATAATGAATCTGTACTAATCCTAAAACATAAGATTGAATGCGATTCTGTCTTCTAGAATATTAGTATCTTTATTGAAGAGGTTATTATACTTCAGTAATTTATTTCAATGAGACAATACTTAAAAAAACGAAATAAAAAAATAGGTCTTCCACCAGGTTCTGTTATTTACACCGGAAATCAAACTACAAAAGATTTTCACGTAGAAATCTTTGATTTTAATGAAAAAACACTCACAGAGTTTGATTCTGAAAGTGTAGAGGATGTACTGAAATTTGAAAACTCTGGGAATATTTCTTGGATTAACGTCAATGGCCTTAGCAATACACAAAATATTGAAAAGCTTGGAACTTATTTTAATTTGCATCCTTTGTTATTAGAAGACATTGTGAATGTATCTCAAAGAAGTAAGTTAGATGAGTATGAAAATTATATTTTTTTAGTTTGTAAAATGCCTCATTATAAAAATAATGAGTTGTTTATTGAGCACATTAGTTTTGTTTTTATGTGAGCGTTTTTTATTGTCTTTTCAAGAAATCGATGGCGATGTATTTGAGCCTATGAGAGATCGTTTAAGAAACTCAAAAGGAATTGTAAGAAAAAGAGACTCTGATTATTTATTGTTTGCGCTTTTAGATTTGTTGCTTGATAATTACTCAATTATTGTTGATGAAATTTCATTTAAAGCAGAATCTTTAGAGGATTTATTACTCTCCGCATCTAATGAAGAATTAGAAATTCAGAATAAAATTCAAGATTTAAAACGAGAAATTTTACGAGTTAGGAAAGCTGTGTATCCTTTAAAAGAAATTACAGGAAAACTACCACATTTAGAAGGTCATATCTCAAAAAAAAGCTATCGCTATATGATTAGTTTGAACGATCATGTTACACAAATTTTAGAAAACATCGATTTGAATAGAGAACTAATTTGGGGCTTGATGGATTTGCATATGACAACCTTGAGTAATAAAATGAATCAAGTAATGAAAGTCTTAACCGTTATTGCTACTATTTTCATACCCTTAACCTTTATTGCTGGGATTTACGGAATGAATTTTGAATTTATGCCCGAACTAAAAATTCAATCTGCGTACCCTATTTTAATGGGCTTAATGTTCGCAGTTTTTGTTGTAATGATTCTCTTTTTTAGAAAGAAAAAGTGGATTTAGTTTTACCTCTTAAACTTCAATTTTTCAGATCTTCCTTTTTTAAAGATTTTGTTACTTGCGTGTTTACCTTTTCGGAGTTCTTTTTGTGTTTCAAAAGGCAAATGAATCACTTCTTGACACTCTACAGAACATGTATTTTCCATTTTCTCTGCACATTCTTCACATTGTATAAATAATAGATGACAAGCTTCATTAGCACAGTTGATATGTGTATCACAAGGTTTTCCACATTGATGACAATTGGCAATCACATCATCAGAAATCTTTTCTGCTCTTCGGTGATCAAACACAAAATTTTTACCAATAAACTTATTTTCTATTCCTTGGTTTTGTACTTGTCTTGTGTATTCTATAATTCCGCCTTCTAACTGAAAAACATTTTTAAATCCTTTGTGTTTGTAGTAAGCTGAAGCTTTTTCACATCGGATTCCGCCTGTACAATACATCAATAAATTTTTATCTTCTTTATGATCTTTTAAGTCTTCTTCAATCAAATCTAACGAATCACGAAATGTATCAACGTCAGGAGTAATCGCTCCATCAAAATGACCAATCTCACTTTCATAATGATTTCGCATGTCTACACAAATCGTATTTGGATTTTCTAGCAATTCATTGAATTTTTTCGCATTTACATGCACCCCTTTGTTTGTAACATCAAACGTTTCGTCATTCAAACCATCGGCAACAATTTTGTTTCTAACTTTTACTTTGAGTTTTAAAAATGATTTATTGTCATGTTCAATAGCAACATTCAATCGAATATCTTTTAAAAAATCAATAGCGTCTAATTGTTCTTTTAATGCTAAGAAGTTTTCTGATGGAACAGAAATTTGTGCATTAATACCTTCAAAAGAAACATATGTTCTTCCTAGAACATCAAGTTCGTTCCATTCTAGGAATAATTTATCTCTAAAAATCTGTGGATTTTTTATCTGATGGTATTGATAAAAAGATATAGTGATACGGTCTTTTCCCGCCTCATCTATTAAAGCAGCGCGTTGTTTTGCGCTTAACGTATTGTACAGTTGCATGCTATACCAATTTAGTTAAACAGGTTGCAAAGGTAAAATTATTTCTGAGTTTCCGTTAAAAATCTAACATTTCTAAAATATCCGATTAATTTTTAAATTTTATCATTTTCTTAGTTTTTATTAGACATTCCTAACGTTGAATTTTTAGCATCTTTGCATAAAATTTAAACAATGAGAATTGCAATCGTTGGTGCTACCGGAATGGTAGGAAATGTCATGCTAGAAGTCTTAGCAGAAAGGAATGTAGAAATCACAGAATTAATTCCTGTTGCTTCAGAACGCTCTGTTGGAAAAGAAATATCATTTCAAGGAAAAAACTACACAATAATTAATTTACAAGATGCCGTCAATAACAAACCTGATTTAGCTTTGTTTTCTGCAGGTGGAGAAACATCATTAGAATGGGCACCAAAATTTGCAGAAGTTGGGACTACAGTAATCGACAATTCTTCTGCTTGGAGAATGCATCCAGATCATAAATTAGTGGTTCCAGAAATCAATGGAGATGTCTTAACAAAAGAGGATAAAATTATTGCCAATCCAAATTGTTCTACCATTCAATTAGTGATGGCGTTGGCTCCTTTGCATAAAAAATACACCATGAAACGATTGATTATTTCTACTTATCAATCGGTTTCAGGAACAGGAATTAAAGCGGTTCAGCAAATGGAAAATGAAACAAAAGGAATTGAAGGTGAAATGGCGTATGATTATCCTATCAATAGAAATGCAATTCCACAATGTGATATTTTCTTAGACAATGGATATACCAAAGAAGAAATGAAATTGGTAAATGAACCTAAGAAAATTTTGAGAGATGATTCATTTTCAGTAACAGCAACTGCAGTTAGAATTCCAACTGCTGGCGGACATTCAGAATCTGTAAATATTCAATTTGAACATGATTTTGAAATTGATGCCATTAGACAATTGTTGAATGAGACATCAGGAGTTGTCGTGCAAGATGATATTGCCAATAATCTATATCCTATGCCAATGTTTGCTCATAATAAAGACGAAGTTTTTGTAGGTAGAATACGAAGAGATTTGTCTCAAGAAAACTCCTTAAATTTGTGGATTGTTTCTGACAACCTCAGAAAAGGAGCAGCAACAAATACAGTTCAAATTGCAGAATATTTGATAGAAAACAACTTAGTTTAACTATGAGCACATTTCATACATTATCCATAAAAAACATCAATCGAGAAACTGCAGATGCAGTCTCAATTTCTTTTGTTATTCCTAGTCACTTACAAAAAGATTATTTGTTTAAAGCAGGTCAATACCTTACTTTAAAAACAAATATCAACGGAGAAGAAGTTAGAAGAGCGTATTCAATTTGTTCCTCTCCTAAAAGTGGTGAATTACAAGTTTCTGTAAAAGCAGTTGAAAACGGAACATTTTCTACGTATGCTACCTCTCAATTATCTGAGGGTTTTCAGTTAGATGTTCATACACCAGAAGGTTTTTTTACTCTAGAACCTAAAGACAATCAAAATTATATTGGATTTGCAGCTGGTAGTGGAATTACCCCTATTTTATCCATGATAAAAGCTACATTAGAAGATTCAGCTAGTGCAACTTTTACTTTAGTTTATGGAAATAAATCTGAAGCTGATATCATTTTTAAAGCTGAGCTTGAACGTTTACAAACAGAGTTTCCAAGTCGTTTTAATTTGCATTATGTATTAAGTCGTCAGAATGTAGAGGGTTCTTTATTTGGAAGAATTGACGAAGGTTTTACATATTATTACATCAATAACATTTACAAAGAAACTTCTTTTACTTCTGCATTTTTATGTGGTCCTGAAGAAATGATTCAAACCGTATCAAAGACATTACAATCAGGTGGTTTTAATGAAAATCAAATTTCTTTTGAGTTATTTACTAGTTCAACAGAAGATGAAAACACGGAACTCATAAAAGAAGGAGAAACAGAAGTTACTGTTTTGTTAGATGATGAAGAATTATCTTTTACAATGAAACAAACGAATGATATTTTATCTGAAGCACTCAGAAATGATGTAGATGCTCCTTACTCATGCCAAGGAGGTGTTTGTTCAAGTTGTTTGGCAAAAGTTACTGAAGGAAAGGCTGTGATGACAAAAAATAGTATTCTAACAGATGGTGAAGTTGAAGATGGTTTTATTCTTACATGTCAAGCACATCCTACAACTCCAAAAATTATAATCGATTTTGATGACGTTTAAAAATCCGTATATTTAATTCATGGATTTTTACGATTTTAAAAATGCTTTACTCATAGGTTTTTTCATGGCTTTCATGATTGGACCTGTTTTTTTTGCTCTTATAAAAACGAGTATTTTAAAAGGAGCAAGAGCTGCTATTGTTTTTGATTTTGGTGTTCTTTTAGGTGATGTTGTATTTATAGTAATTGCATATTTTGGAAGTAGAAGTCTATTGGAACAAATTAAAGATGATCCTAGATTATTTTTAATTGGTGGTTTGGTTTTAATCGTTTATGGCGTAATCACCTACATTGATAAAAACAACAAAAAGGAAATAGACGAAAATGAAGTGGAAATCCCTAAAAACAATAATTATTTTAGATTGTTTATCAGTGGGTTTTTCTTAAACTTTATCAATATTGGTGTTCTCGCTTTTTGGTTAGGAATGATTGTAGTAGTTGGTCCAACTTTAGACATGAATCCAACAAATATCTTCTATTATTTCACCGTTGTATTAGTAGGTTATTTTGTTACTGATTTAGGTAAAATCTTATTAGCAAAACAATTAAAAAGTAAATTAACTCCTTTGATTATTTACAGAATTAAACGAGGAATGGGAATTTTACTTATCGTCTTTGGAGCTTTTTTAATGATGAAAGGAGTATTACCAAAAGACAATAAAATCAATACTTTAATTGAACAAGTAGATAAATAATTAAAAGGCGAGATTAAATCTCACCTTTTAATTATTTATTACTTCAATTATCTTCTAGGGTACACATTATCTGCTCTATCAATATCTGCCATCAATCCAGATGAATCTATTTCAACAGACTTTACCTCCTTTTTACAGGTAAATTTATATGTTGGATGAGCCCAGCCCCAATCTTCTAATTGAGTTGCGTTTGTACTTTTAGCTCCTCTCATCATTCTAAGTGGAATGTAAAAACTCTCTTTAGAACCATCTTTGTAGGTAACTTCTAAGTCTATTGGCATTGGCATTTTTCCAATTCTTTTTAACGTAATATTTTTTCCTCTAACTCTACTTACAGAATAATCAATATAATTGATAGTTTGTATCCAATCTAATAAGTACCAATCCAAATGAATTCCAGAAACTTTCTCCATGCTTCTTTTAACATCATTTGGTGTTGGGTGTTTAAAGCTAAAATCTTCAAAATATTTTTTCAAACCCTTAGCAACATTTTCTGGTCCAATCACATATTCTAATTGAGAAAGAAAAAGGTTTCCCTTGGTGTAACTAGCTCTACTGTAAGCTAAATTAATATCAAATCTGTCAGCATGTGTTGTTGAGGGTTCTTCTTTATTTTGTAACACTAATTTTCTATAACTCTCATAAGCACCTTTGTGAGGATTTTTTTTGCATTGATTTAAAACCTCATTTTCTGCTTTATTAGAGATATAGGATGTAAACCCTTCATCCATCCAAGCATGTTTACTTTCGTTAGTAGCTAACAAAAACTGAAACCAAGTGTGTGCTAATTCGTGTGCTGTTACACCCACAAGACTTCCAAAACTTCTTTTCCCTGTTATTAGTGTTGACATTGCATACTCCATTCCACCATCTCCTCCTTGAACAACGGAATATTGTTTGTAAGGATATTGACCTACATTTTCAGAAAAATAAGTCATTAATTCAGCAGTTTTTGGCTGAAGATTTTTCCAGTTTTTTAAATACTTTTCTTCCAATGTTTTTTTGTAGAAAAAGTGCAAATCAATTCCATTATCCATTGTTAAAATGTCATGTATATATTCTGGGTCAGCTGCCCACATAAAATCATGCACATTTGGAGCTTTGAAATGCCATTTTAATTTATTGCTGTTTGGTAGTTTTAGTTTTTTTGATTTGTTTTCATACCCATGACCAACTTCTTGAGGGTTTTGTAAATATCCAGACCCTCCAACAACATAGTTTTTATCAATATGAATAGTCACATCGTAATCACCCCATATACCATGGAATTCTCTTGCAATGTATGGTGGTGTATGCCATCCTTCAAAATCATATTCGGCCATTTTTGGATACCATTGAGCCATTGAAAGAGCAACACCTTCTTTACTATTTCTTCCAGATCTTCTTATTTGAATAGGTACTTGAGCATCAAAATTCATTTCAAAAGTTGACTTTTTTCCTGGTTTGATGGGTGAATTCAACTTTACTTCTAAAATGGTTCCTACAGTTTCAAATGAAACTGATTTTCCATTTTGCAAAAGTGATTTAACCTTTATATACCCTATTTCATTCGGTTTTAATTTTTTAATTCTACTCCCTATTTTACTGCTTGGATCTGTAATTGTTCTCGAACGAATATCCATTTGAGAATTTGGCTGAAATGCATTAAAGTATAAATGATAATACACGTGTGTTAGCTCATCTGGAGAGTTATTAGTATATACTAATTTTTGTTTTCCTTTGTATTGATACTTTTCAACATTTACATCAATATCCATGGTGTAGTCTACTTTTTGTTGCCAATAACCTGGGTTTGTTTGAAATGCATAGGTCTTAAAAACTAACATAGCAACAAATAACAAAACAATTTTTTTCATTTTTAAATGTATAATTAAGGGTGAATTTTTATTGAAATATTTGATCAAATGAGAATGTATCTTTTAGTCGAACTCCTTTTTCTGTATGTTGAACCGTACAAACCTGATTGTATGCATCATGTTCAAGAAATAAATAGTAATTATTATCTGCAGCTTCGCTCATAAAAGACTCTTTTTCTTTAAGAGTTAGTAAGGGTCTTGTATCATAACCCATAACATAAGGCAAAGGAATATGCCCAACAGTAGGCAATAAATCTGCCATAAAGACAAGTGTTTTGTCTTGATATTGAATTTTTGGAAGCATTTGTTTTTCAGTATGTCCATCCATAAACAACACTTCAAAACCTAATTGATTTTGTCCGTTTCCATCAACAAAATTTAATTGATCACTTTCTTCTAATGGAAGAATATTTTCAGAGAGAAAAGATGCTTTTTCTCTTGGGTTTGGTTTTGTAGCCCAATTCCAATGATTCTCATTAGACCAAAATTTTGCGTTTGGAAAAGCTGGTTGATATCCGGTTTTATCTTTGTTCCATTCTATGGCTCCTCCACAATGATCAAAATGTAAATGCGTTAAAAACACATCAGTAATGTCATTTCTATGAAAACCATATTTTGCTAAAGAATATTCTAAAGAGAAATCTCCAAATAAAAAATAATAGCCAAAAAATTTATCAGATTGTTTAGAGCCGAGACCTGTATCTATTAAGATGAGTCGATTACCCTCTTCAATGAGCATACAGCGCATACTCATATCAATCATATTTTTTTCATCTGCAGGATTGGTTCTTTGCCATAAAGATTTAGGAACAACACCAAACATAGCTCCTCCATCTAACTTAAAATTTCCTGTTTCTATGGGGTATATTTTCATGGTTAGCAAATATCATGAAAATTGATTAATTATCTAGTTAAAGAAAATAAAAAAAGCATCGTTTAAAACGATGCTTTTTTGAGGTGTCGAGCGGATTCGAACCGCTGTAGATGGTGTTGCAGACCACTGCCTAGCCACTCGGCCACGACACCTTTTTCAGGTGCAAATTTACATTTTTTTTATTTGTTGCAATAATTTTGTTTAACGCTTTTTCTCAAGAATTACAGCTACATTCTCAACATCGCCTACTATGGGTGGATTTATTTTGGCAACTTTTACAGAAGCAAAAACAATCATTTCTAATTCTTTAAAAAATCTGTCAATAATTCTTTTTGCAACGTGTTCTAATAACTTTGACCGAATTGACATTTCTGTTTTTACAATATGGTTTAGATGAACATAATCTACAGTGTCGATTAATTCATCAGTTAAAGCAGATTTAGACAAATCGGCTTCTACTTCTACATCAACTCTGTAATCTGAACCTATAATAGCTTCTTCCTCCAAACAACCGTGATAGCTATATACCTTGATATTATTAACTTGAATTTTACCCATTAGTCGACTTTTTCCCACATTTTTTGTGAATTCAAACGAAAAGAACCTAGATATTCAAAATTGCACTGATTGGGCGGAATAATTGACAAAAAAGATTCTTTCTTTTTGTTGTTGTATAAGAAGTAAGTTTCTCCAATGATAGGTTCAAAATTAAATTTTGCATTGTATACCAAATCATTGTACTCAAATTGATTCATCAATTCTTGATACTCTTTAGCTATTTCATCAAACTTGCTTTTAAACTGCTTGTTTACTCTGTCTACGCCATCATTTCTCCATGTAGCCGTATTTAATGGTTTTATTGCAGGAGCGCTG
Organism: Flavobacteriaceae bacterium; assembly: GCA_965660845.1. Taxonomy (GTDB): domain Bacteria; phylum Bacteroidota; class Bacteroidia; order Flavobacteriales; family Flavobacteriaceae; genus Polaribacter. The sequence continues at coordinate 264,394 of CBFIBH010000001.1, read as the reverse complement.
GAACTTGTTCCATAAGGTTTTATAGCAGCATCATACTTTTGAGTCTCTTCATCAAAAACTACTAAATCTGGTTTTTTTGCCATAACTTTTTTAAAACGCAAAATTACAATAATAAAATCTTAACAAATCCCTAAAATACACCCTTAGAATCTATCGTTTTAAGATTAATTGGTCTATGGAATTTATGTAGTTTTGTACTTTCAATTTTTTAGCAATCTACAAATGTCTGAAGAAAAAAAATCGCTCAATTTTATTGAGCAAATTATAGAAGAGGATTTGGCAAATGGAATGGCAAAAGAGAATTTACGATTTCGTTTTCCACCAGAACCTAATGGCTACATCCATATTGGTCATACAAAAGCATTAGGTCTTAGTTTTGGTCTAGGAGAAAAGTATAATGCTCCTGTAAACCTACGTTTTGACGATACAAACCCAGCTAAAGAAGAACAGGAATATGTAGATGCAATAAAAAAAGATATTGCTTGGTTGGAATATGAATGGACAAACGAATGTTATTCATCAGATTATTTTCAACAGTTATATGATTGGGCTATTTTATTGATTAAAGATGGAAAAGCATATGTAGATTCTCAAACTTCAGAAGAAATGCGGGAACAAAAAGGAACTCCAACTCAAGTTGGTACCAACAGTCCTTTTCGTAATCGTTCTGTAGAAGAAAATTTAGATTTATTTGAGCGAATGAAGAATGGTGAGTTTGAAGAAGGTACTCATGTGTTAAGAGCCAAAATTGATATGGAAAGTCCTAACATGTTAATGAGAGATCCTTTGATGTACAGAATTCTTCATAAACATCATCACAGAACAGGAAACGATTGGTGTATTTACCCAATGTATGATTGGACGCATGGTGAAAGTGATTATGTTGAGCAAATTTCTCATTCTTTGTGCTCTTTAGAATTTAAGCCTCACAGAGAATTGTACAATTGGTTTCGAGATCATGTCTATGAGTATAGTAAAGTTGAATATCCTTTAACTCCAAAACAACGTGAGTTTTCGCGCTTAAATTTGAGTTATACTATCATGAGCAAACGTAAATTAATGCGTTTGGTAGAAGATGGGGTAGTTTCTGGTTGGGATGACCCCAGAATGCCCACCATTTCTGGATTAAGAAGACGTGGATATACGCCTGCTTCCATCAGAAGTTTTATAGAAACTGTAGGTGTTTCTAAAAGAGAAAATGTGATTGATGTTGCTTTATTAGAGTTTAAAATACGTGAGGATTTAAACAAAACTGCCAATCGTGTGATGGGGGTTTTAGATCCTATCAAAGTTGTTATCACTAACTATCCTGAAGGAAAAGAAGAAATGCTCCAAGCAGAAAATAATCAAGAAGATGAATCTGCTGGTTTTAGAGAAGTTCCTTTTTCTAGAGAACTTTACATAGAAAAAGAAGACTTTAGAGAAGAAGCTAACAAGAAATTTTTCCGATTGAAATTAGGAAAAGAAGTTCGTCTGAAAAATGCATATATTATCAAAGCTGAAAGTTGCACCAAAGATAATGAAGGAAATATCATTGAAATTCAATGTACATACGATCCATTAAGTAAATCTGGAAGTGGCACTGAAGAAAGTATGCGACGAGTAAAAGGAACCTTGCATTGGGTTTCTGTAAAACATGCAATTCAAGCAGAAGCAAGAGCTTACGATCGGTTATTTTCTGATGAAGCTCCTGATAGCCATAAAGAAAAAGATTTTATGGAGTTTTTAAATCCAAATTCTTTAGAAATCATCAATGCTTTTGTGGAGCCAAGTCTACAAACAGCTAAAGTTGGTGAACGATTCCAATTTCAACGTTTAGGTTATTTTAATGTAGATGATGATTCTACCTCAGAAAAATTAGTTTTAAACAAAACTGTAGGGCTAAGAGATACATGGGCAAAGAAGAATGCATAAAAAAAGCCACCTATTTGGTGGCTTTTTTGTTTGTTTGTTTTGTTACTTAAACTGATATTTTAAGATGAATTCAACTGAACCATCATCGTTGATTAGACTTGCTTGGTCTGTGATGTCATAAGAGATTCCTAGCTGAATTTTATCAAAGAACTTGAACATTCCATAAACAGAGTACATCTCATCAACTCTATAGTTGACTCCTGCTGTTAGTTTATCGTCAATTAACAATGAAGAACCTACATCATACGATGCTGGTGCCCCACTTACTGTTCTAACCATTACTCTAGGTGTCAGTACCAAATCATCATTTAAGTTAATATGATAACCTCCTCCTAAATATAGATGCATGTTTTCTATTGCAGCAGAAGGAACATTCCCTTGTTTCTCATACCTATCTCCATTTAAAAAGTTGGGTGTCGAGATCTAAAGATAGAACTTAGGATCATCTATATACAATCCTGCTCCTATATGAGGGTTAAAAAAGCTTTGATTCTCTGCAAATAATAAGTCATTTCCAGGTGCATTGGCTCTTGATAAATCTACATTGACAAAGCCTCCTCCTAGTTTCATACCAAAGTATAGATTGGTCTGTTAACCCATTTGTAATTTGTAAGAGATGTCAACCGCTAGATCTGTCTGATCCAAGATAAACACTCGGTCATTCATCGCTGTTATGGCAAGACCTAAGTTATTTCCTAAAGCAGTAGAGTAAACAAAGGTTGCTGTTCTAGGAGCATCATCTACCCCTAACCATTGACTTCTGTAAACGACATTAAACTCTGGGGCTTCTTGTGAACCAGCATAGGCTGGATTGATCACATTCATGTTAAAGTTATACAAGGTAAAGTTTGGGTCTTGTTGTGCTTTTTTATGATTGGTTACTAATAAAGCAACAACAAGGGTGATAATTGATATGATTGATTTTTTCATGATTCTCTTGTTTTGTGTATAAATAGTCATTGTTACCTAGTTTAATAATTGATGTATAACCATCCTCTAACTGGTTTACTTCCATCTCCAAAATCAATTAAGAAAATATAAGGACCTACTGGAAGCATTTTGTTTAGACTACCACTGCTAATTGATTAGACACGGCTTGCCAATCATTTTGATAAGCTTTTTGTTTAAAGACTAGTTTTCCAGATCTACTGTAAACACTCACAACATTGTTTGGAATGGCTGTGATGTTTGGAATCACCCAACCTTCGTTGATTCCATCACCATTTGGAGAGAATCCATAGCTTTTAGTGTTTCTAATTGGACTTGAACATGAACTGTTGTCTGTGTCCTGACTATCGACAATACCGTCTCCATCACAATCTTCTTCAGCATCAATATTTCCATTTCCGTCGTCATCATCATCACAGAAATCTGCAATACCATCTCCATCAGTATCTACCGTGTTTACTTCAATTATGAAAGGATTTGATATTGCTCCTGTATTCATAGCAATATCTGTAGCCTGTGCTGTAATAGAATACGTTCCATCTATCAATGTTGTCCCTGTATAATCAAAGCTAAAGAAACCGTTAGATGCCGTGGTAACGATTCCAATTAACGGTCCATCAATAAAATTCTACCTGAGAACCTCGCTCTGCTGTTCCAAATATTTCTAGAGTATTATCTCCTGTTATAGCAACTGTTGTACTACAAGTAAACTCAGATATGTGAGTGATTACTGGTGGATTTGGAGGTGTGTTGTCATATTCTATAGTAAACGAAGCTGCATTGTTTGGATTGGTTGCCAAATCTGCAGCAACTCCTGCTGGAATGTCAACAGTGACATCTGCTGTAGCTGTAGGTGAAATCAAAACTGAATAAGTAGTTCCACTAACAGTAAAGCTGCTTGTTGCTCCATTGGTAACTACCAAGTCTGACTCTTCAAAACCAAATACAGCTTCATCAAAAACAATATCCAATGTAAAAGGCATATTGATCGGACTTACCGCTGTGGTTTTCATGGTTGCTGTTGGATTGGTCGCATCATAATCAATAAAGAATTCATTAGAGAGTTCATTTCCATTAGTTGCGGCATCTTGAACAACATTCTCTGATATAAAAACAATCACTCCTCCATCTGCTGTTGGTGTAATCCTCGCTGTATATACAGCTCCACTTCCACTTAAATTACTTGCAGTTCCGTTTCCTACATCTAAATCTGATAACTCAAATCCTGTAACATCTTCACTAAAAGTAATCGTTACATCAAAGGAAGTATTGATAGGATCAGCTGCTGTAGATGAAACAACGACTGTGGGACCGGTTATGTCATATAATCTTGTAAGTTGAGTTGCGGCTGTGTTAAGATTCGTTGCAACATCCTGTGCAACTCCTGCTGCTACATCTACTGTAACTTCTCCATCCAATGTTGGTGTAATCGTTGCAGTATATTCAGTTGCACTTACTGAAGCAAATGAACCTGCTGTTCCATTACCAACTGTAATATCACTCACATCAAACCCTGAGACATCTTCACTAAAAGTAATCGTTACATCAAAAGTCGTGTTCGTAGGATTTGGTGAACTACTGGTGATCGTTACGTCTGGACTTGTTCCATCATAAACAATACAATAGCTTTCTTCTAAATTACTATTGTTTGCATTGTCCTCGACTGAATCTTAACTCTCCAAAAAACAAGCTATATTAACAAAAAAGCCACTTTAAGAGTGGCTTTTTATTTTATGGAAAAGTTCCAAAAAAATTCTTTGCATTACTCGGCTTGAAATAATTTTAAAAGTACCCTTTTATATTATTTATGGTGCTGGATTTGGGATGACTGCATGGACTTTCTCAACCTTTTTGAGAGTATCTTGAGATAGTTCAATATGAATACTTCCAATATTCTCCTTCAATTGTTCCATTTGTGTAGCTCCAATAATATTTGCAGTTACAAATGGTAACTGATTTATATATGCCAAGGATAATTCTGACAATGTGAGTCCGTTTTCTGAAGCTATTTTTTGATATTCTATAACAGCTCTTATAGAGGCATCTCCTTTGTATCTTTCAATAAATCTAGGGAATAAAGTTCCTCGAGCTCCTTTTGGTAAATTCCCATTTAAATACTTACCTGATAAGACTCCTTGTGCTAATGGAGAATAAGCAAGCAACCCTATATTTTCTCTCATAGAAACTTCGGACATACCTACTTCATACCCTCTGTGAATTAAAGAGTAGGAATTTTGAATTGTTATCATTCTTGGTAGGTTGTGTTGCTCAGAAGTATGCAAATACTTCATGGTACCCCAAGGAGTTTCGTTAGATAATCCTACTTGTAAGATTTTACCTTGTTTGATAATTTCTTGAAAGGTTTCTAAAATTTCTAAATGATTTTCTGCTTCCTTTGATGATGTTTTATAGGGATAATCTCTAACACCAAAACAGTTAACTCCTCTTGATGGCCAATGCAATTGATACAAGTCTATGTAGTCTGTTTGCAATCTTTTTAAACTTCCATCTACAGCTTCAATTAAGTTTTGTTTGGTAAAACCTCCAGACCTTATGTGCTTGGTATAATCTCCAGCGCCTGCAATTTTAGATGCCAATACAATCTTATTTCTATTGCCTGTTTTTTTGAACCAAGTTCCTATAATTTCCTCTGTCTTTCCATAGGTTTCTGGAGTTGCAGGAACAGCGTATAATTCTGCTGTATCAAAAAAATTGACTCCTTGTTCTAGAGCATAATCCATTTGTTCATGTCCATCAGATTCTGTGTTCTGATTTCCCCATGTCATGGTTCCTAAACAGATTTTACTAACTTTTATATCTGTATTAGGTAATGTAGTATATTTCATAAATTATATCTGGAATTTAATTCTCTCCGTATTTCCTCTTTCCGCTTACGTCTTTTGCTATTTTTTTTGCCAGCAACTCTGCTCTTACAGGGATAACTAAACCTGATTCATTAATTACTTTTTCACTGTAGAATTGTCTAATTAATTTTGAGGCACTTAAAGTTGTTTCATATTCTAATTTTTGTCCATAAAAACTGACAACGAAGTAATTAACCCTTATTTTGGATTTATAACGATTTCCTCTTCTTAAAGCATCCGTTTGATTAGAATCGTAATCTTGTAGTCTTAAATAATCTCCTTCAGCAGTATTACTTTTATTTTTGTTTGGGTTAGCTTTTTCAACAGATTCTTTAGTTAATCTAAATAATGGTTTCCCATCCAATGTTTTATATACAGTACCTAACTTGGATCTTTCATAGATTAAAGTTTCCTTTTTATCTATAAAAACTTTCCCCTTTTTTATTTTTACTTTTTGTGCAGTTATTAAAAAAGGTATTGCTAAGAATACTAGTATTAATGCCTTTTTCATTGGATTAAATTTACAATAGAGTTCTAAAAATACAAATTAGTTCATAATTGCTTCAATACCTGGTAAGATTTTTCCTTCTAAAGTCTCTAACATAGCTCCTCCTCCTGTTGAAACATAACTTACCTTGTTAGCAAAGCCAAATTGCTTTACTGCAGCAACAGAATCTCCTCCTCCTACTAAAGAGAAAGCACCGTTTTGTGTTGCATTGTCAATTGAGTTTCCAAGGGCAATTGTACCTTTTGAGAACGATTCCATTTCAAAAACACCCAAAGGACCATTCCATAAAATTGTTTTGCACTGATTTACAACTTGATCAAAAATTGCTAATGATTTTGGACCTGCATCTAACCCTTGCCAATTTTCAGGTATTTGAGTTACATCTACTGTTTGTGTGTTTGCATTACTATCAAAAGCATCTGCTGCAATTACATCTACAGGTAAGTAAATTTGAACATTTTTTGCTTTCGCTTTTTCTAAAATTTCTAATGCCAATTCCATTTTATCATCCTCACAAATAGAGTCACCAATACTTCCCCCTTGTGCTTTGATAAAGGTAAATGTCATACCACCACCAATAATTAAGTGATCTATCTTGTCTAGAATATTTTCTATTACTGTAATTTTTGAAGAAACTTTTGCACCTCCTAAAACAGCTAGCACTGGTTTTTCACTATTATTTAAAACCTTGTCAATGCTTTTAATTTCTCTTGCTAACAAATCACCAAAACATTTTTTACCTGAAAAGAACTGAGCAACAATTGTTGTTGAAGCATGAGCCCTATGAGCAGTTCCGAATGCATCATTGACATAAATATCTCCTAATTGAGAAAGTTGTTTTGCAAAATCAACATCTCCACTTTTTTCTTCAGAATAGAATCTTAAATTTTCTACCAATAAGATTTCTCCATTTTCTAAATTAGAAACCGCTTCAGTAACTTTGTCTCCAATGCAATCATTTACAAACTTTACTTCAACACCAATGATTTCAGAAACTTTATCTACAATGTGTTGCAATGAATATTTTTCTTCTACTCCTTTCGGTCTTCCTAAATGAGACATTAAAACAGCAGAACCACCGTCTTCTAAAACCTTAATAATAGTCGATTTAGCAGCTTCAATTCTAGTTGTATCTGTCACTTCAAAAGTGTCGTTCAAAGGAACATTAAAATCAACTCTTATTAATGCTTTTTTATTTTGAAAGTTAAAGTCGTGAATGGTTTTCATATTTCTATTTTCAACAAAAATAGCGATTTATATATCGTCTAAAAAATTAGAAATTAGGATTTAACAGTGGCTTAAAATTAGATGAAAAAACTATCTTTGTTTTATGCACTTTTCTGACATTATAGGCCAAAAACATATCACAAATCACTTAGAAACGTCGGCAAGAAACGGTCGAATTCCGCATGCACAATTATTTGTAGGTAAAAATGGCTATGGAACTTTAGCTTGTGCTATTGCATATGCACAGTTTTTATTATCTGAGTTTTCTGACAATCCAGATGTTAGTGATATTAAAGCTGAAAAATTACAACATCCTGATTTGCATTTTGCTTTTCCTGTTACTACTAGTGAAAGTGTAAAAAAACATCCTGTTAGTGATTTGTACTTACAAGAATGGAGGCAATTTATAAAAGAACAACCTTATGGAAATTTGTTTCGTTGGTTGCAATTTATTGGTGTAGAAAATAAACAAGGTCTTATTGGTGTTGATGAAGCACTTGAAATTGTAAAAAAACTTCAATTAAAATCTTATGAAGGAGGTTTTAAAGTAATGATTATTTGGATGGCTGAAAAAATGAATATTGCTGCAGCTAATAAACTCCTAAAATTGATTGAAGAACCTCCTCAAAAAACGGTTTTTATTTTAGTTGCTGAAAATGAAGAACAAATTATCAATACAATAAAATCTCGTTGTCAGGCTTTAAATTTCCCCGCTTTGAGTGAAGAGGATATTACCAAAGGTTTAATGATGCGTGAAGCAGTATCGGAAAATGTTGCTGCTAAAATAGCTCACCAAGCAGAAGGTGATTATAATCGTGCAATTCATCTATTACACGAAGATGCTAATGATTTAGTTTTTGAACAATGGTTTATTGCTTGGATTCGAACTGCTTTTAAAGCAAAAGGAAATGCAGCTGTGGTTCAGCAGTTAGTTTCTTGGGCAGAAACAATTGCTGGAAAAGGACGCGAAACTCAAAAGCAATTTTTACATTATTGTTTGCAGTTTTTTAGACAATCATTATTGTTAAACTTTCAAAATCCTGATTTGGTTTTTTTAGAAACGAAGACCCCTAAGTTTGAGTTGAAAAAATTTGCTCCTTTTGTACATGCAAGCAATATTTTAGATATTCAAAAAGAACTAGAAGAAGCTTTATACCACATTGAAAGAAACGCAAATGCAAAAATTGTGTTTACCGATTTGTCAATGAAATTGACACGTTTGTTGCATAGAAAAGAAGAGCAAATTTAGTTATTTGGCTTCTTCATAAAGCTGTTCAATCGTCTTGTTTTCTGGACAACTTTTTATTTGATTTAATACATCACCAACTTGTACATTTCCAGTTTTTAATATTTTAAAATACACTCCACAATAAGATGTGTTCCAGAATTCTTTTACCACTTTCATATTGTTAAAACGAACGCCCAATTTCATACAAGGTTTTCTTGGTTTTGTTACTTCTACAATACATTCTCCTACTTCAAAAGTATCACCTACATGTAGTTTTGTTTCATCTAAATTTTCAACGGTAATATTCTCTCCAAACATTCCTGGTTTCCAATCTGATTTCGGAAATAATCTGATAAAGTAACTGTAGTGTTGAAATGAATATGCGTAAACTGCTTGATCAATACCACCATGATACTTTCTATTGCAAATAGCATCTCCTTTTACTTCTTCTTTATTTAAGAAAATAGGATGTTCAACGGGGTCTTTGAATATACCAGTAACTACTTTTTTACCTTTCCAATCAATTTCTTTTCGGTCTCCAATATTGGTGGAGACTATTTTCATTTCTTGTGATTTGTGATAGGTCAAATAATCAGGATGTTTTTTATCATCTTGTTCTGATTGTTTCTCAACATCTTCAAAAAGTGTACTGTTAAATTCAATATTTGGTATCTCTTGTAATAAAACATCTGTACTAGAGCTATGAACTTCTGTGCTATCAATAGTATAGATCTTTCCAATCTCTAAATACTTTTTTGCCCTTTCAGTTTCATATTCATAAGGAGATTCTAAAGAAATACATTTTACTTTATGTCCTTCTAGTGCGTAAATATTCATAAATATACCCTCGAACATTATTTAGTTTTTATAAAATTGACTAAAACATCTGCAATTTTTCTATTGTCAGATAACTGAGGGATTTTATTCTGACCTCCAAATTTCCCTATCAACTTCATATACTCATGAAATCCTCCTTTTTTCACCTTTCTTATCATTAATGGTTGTAATATTTTCCCTTCTATCAAATCTAAATAATAGATGTTTTGCTGTTGCATTGAAGCGTCAATCTTAGCTGCAAAGGCTTTTAAATCTTCAGGTTCTTTATCAAATTCTATAAACCATTCGTGATAAGGCAATCCTTTTTCAGGATTGACTTTTGGAGCAACTGTAAACTCACTTACATTGATATCTGTTCCAATAATTGCATCATTCAATGCTTTTTCTACTTCTTTTCCAATAACGTGTTCGCCAAAAGCAGAAATAAAATGTTTGATTCTACCTGTAACTTTTATTCGATATGGAAGTAAGGAAGTAAACTCTACAGTATCTCCAATATTATAACCCCAAAGTCCTGCGTTGGTGTTCAAGATAATTACATAATTGACACCTAATTGAACATCTTTTAAAGAAATCCTTGTTGGATTTTCATCAAAAAACTCATTTGCTGGAATAAACTCATAAAAAATTCCGCTATCCAATTGTAATAGCATTCCTTTTTCTTTTTGAGAATCTTGGTGTGCTATAAATCCTTCTGAAGCTGGATACAATTCAATATAGTCTATCTTTTTGCCTATTAATTTTTCGAACTTGTTTTTGTAGGGTTCAAAATTAACACCTCCATAAATAAAGAAGTTAAAATTGGGGAAAATATCTCGAATTGGTTTTCCTGTTTTCTCTATCAATTTTTCAAAATACATTTGAACCCAAGATGGAATTCCACCAATTACGGTCATGTTTTCATTAACTGTTTCTTCTACAACAGCATCTACTTTTGTATCCCAATCTTCCATGCAGTTGGTTTTCCAACTAGGCAATCTATTTTTTTGTAAGTATTTGGGAACAAAATGTGCTACAATTCCACTTAATCGACCCAATTTAATTCCGTTTTTATCTTCTAATACTGGACTTCCTTGTAAAAACATCATTTTACCATTTATAAAACTGGCATCTTTAGTTTCGTTTACATAACACAACAATGCATTTCTGGCAGATTTAATGTGTGTTGGCATCGATTCTTTAGTAATAGGAATATATTTCGCACCAGATGTTGTTCCTGAAGTTTTAGCAAAATAAATAGGTCTTCCTTTCCATAAAACATCTTTTTCACCTGCAACAATTCTATCTACATACTTTCTAAGACCTTCGTAATCTTGGACAGGAATTCTCTTTTTAAAATCTTCATAATTCTGAATAGCTTGAAAATCATGATCTTTTCCAAAAGCTGTTTCTTGTGCTCCTTTTAGTAGGGATTTGAAAACTCTCTCTTGAGTTTTTACTGGGTTTAGAGCCCATTTATCAATATTCTTTTTTGCGAGTTTGGCAAAAGGTATTGCTAATAAAGATTTTAGACTCATTTATTTAAAATCTATATAATTTAAAGGGTTTACTGCATAACCTTCACTCCATAATTCGAAGTGTAAATGTGGTCCTGTTGTTAGCTCTCCGGTTGAACCTACACTTGCAATTGCCTCTCCAGATCGGACTATATCTCCTTGTTCTTTTAATAAAGTCCCGTTGTGTTTGTAAATGGACAAGAAGTTGTTAGAATGTTTTAAAATAATTACATATCCGGTTTCTGTTGTCCATTCAGAAAAAACAATAGTTCCGTCTGCAATTGCCTTAACTGGAGTTCCTGTTTTTGCAACAATATCTACTGCAAAGTGTTTGTTGTTAGGATTATATGATTGAGAAACATCTCCTGTTAAGGGAGCAAAAAACACAATTTTAGCTTTGTTGTCTAGGTTTGAAATGGAGAATTTATCTCTGTTTTCTACTTTTTCTCTAAACAAAGAGTCTTCTTTAGTAGCGTTTAATTTTGATGGATCTATGACAATTCTTGATGCTTTGTTTTTAATGGAATCGATGTTTTCTTCTCCTTTAATCTCTCCAGTTAAAATTGGAATAATAGCTTTTGTATAGTTTTCTAGCATTGCCAATTTTAATTTTAAAGAATCACTTTCAAAAGTCAACTCTGTTGCTTTTCTTTTTAAAGATGTTGAAGAGTATCCTGGAATATATTCACGAATAGGAGTAAAAGCGATCAAAGCAATAGTTCCAGCTATTAAAAGAATAGAGAAAAACCCACTAAAGATAAAGAAGTTTAGTCGTGATACTTTTAAAGAAAATCGCTCTTCAAATGTATCTTCGTTTAACATCACCAAACGATATTTATTGGTGAGTTTTTTTCTAAGTTTTCCTTTCTTTTTATTGGCTTTTGCCATATTTTGGAGATTTATAACAAATATAAACGAAAAAAACAGTGTACTATTTTCTGTAGAAATTCATTTCATCAATATATTTCCATACTTTTTCTGGTAACATAGGCTCCACATTTTTTCCGTCTTTAATTCCATTTCTAATTTGAGTAGAAGAAATCTGAATTATTGGAGCCTCAACTCGATGAATTTTTTCAATTGTGTCAAATTGAGATTTCACGGTCCCTTCAAAAACTCTTGGATACACGTAAATATGATGATGCTCTAAAATAGTTTCGTAATTTTTCCATTTATGAAAGCTTTTTAAATTGTCTTCACCCATAATTAAAGAGAATTCATGCTGAGGATATTTCTCAGATATGTGAGCTAAAGTATTTACTGTATAATTAGGTTGTGAGAGTTTAAACTCTATGTCTGAAGGTTTTATTTTTAGATACTCTTTTGTCGCCTCGTAAACCAATTCAAAGCGATGGTGGTTTTCTAACAAAGAGCTTTTCTTTTTATGTGGATTGTGTGGAGTAACAACCATCCAAACTTCATCTAAATCTGAATACTCAACCAAATGGTTGGCAATGATTAAGTGTCCAACATGAACTGGATTAAAGGTTCCAAAATACAATCCTACTTTCATCTTATTGCTTCAAAAAATCTTCTACTAAATTTTCTGCTTCTTTTAAGGCTACTTCTAAGTCGTAGTTCTTAATAACATTATCAAACTGAGGTGCTGTTGCCATTTCAATAGAAGCTTTTGCTACTCTCATATTGATTTTATCTTCACTCTCAGTACTTCTCTTTTTTAAACGAATTTTTAATTCGTCTACACTAGGAGGTTTAACAAAAACAGATAGCGTTTGTTTTGGAAATTTCTTTTTTATTCTTAATCCACCTACAACATCTATATCAAAAATAACATGTTTTCCTTTAGACCAAATTCTTTCTACTTCAGATTTTAAAGTTCCGTAAAAATTATCTCTGTAGACTTCTTCCCACTCTAAAAATTCATCGTTTTTAATTTTATTTTTAAAGTCCTTGGTTGAAATAAAATAATAATCCTTTCCATCTCTTTCTTCTCCTCTTGGCTCTCTAGAAGTTGCAGATATAGAAAACTCTAACCCAAGTTTTTCTTGTTTTAAAAGATGTTTTACAATGGTAGTTTTACCAGATCCAGAGGGTGCTGAAAACACAAATAATTTTCCTTTAAAATCACTCATTTATAAAACATTCAAAATTTGTTCTTTAATTTTTTCTAATTCGTTCTTCATTTGAATTACAGATTTTTGAATGGGTGCATAATTGGCTTTTGAGCCCATCGTATTGATTTCTCTTCCAATTTCTTGAATGATAAATCCAAGTTTTTTTCCACTAGATGAAGAGGAATCTAATTCTTTTAAGAAGTAATCTAAATGATTTGCCAATCGAACCTTTTCTTCATTAATATCTAGCTTCTCTAAATAATAAATAAGTTCTTGTTCAAATCGATTTTGATCTACCTCTGCTTTTAAATCTTCTAAAGCTTTTTGTAACTTAGCTTTTACATGGTTTATTCTATCGTCATCTAGAGATTTTACTTCATTTAAATACGTGTAAATATTCTGAATTCGTTCTTTAAAATCAATCTCTAAAGATGCTGCTTCGTCTGTTCTGTATTGATTAATTTCTTGAAGAGCTTTTTCAATATGGCTTTCTATTTCATTCCATTCTGATTCATTCAACTCTTCACGTTCAGTTTTCAATGCATCTGGCATTCTCACTGCCATTTTTAATAACTCTACATCTTCAGAAGCTCCAGATTGAACGATGTTTTTTAGTTGTTGCATGTATTCAGAAACGACTCCTTTATTAACTGTAGTAGAGGTTTCATCAGCTGTCATTTCTACATAGATGGAGAAATCAACCTTCCCTCTCACTAAACTTTTGGCTATTTTTCTTCGTACTAACAATTCTTTCTCTTTATAATAAGAAGGAATTCTAACGTTGACATCTAGATTTTTACTATTCAAAGATTTTACTTCAATAGTAACTTTTTTGTTTGGAAGCTGTAAAACCGACTTTCCATAACCTGTCATAGACTGAATCATACACGGTCTTTTAAGTATTTGAAACAAAGATACATTTTTATTTAGGCCACACGAGGTTGTCTAGTCACTAAAAAGACACCCATAAAAATGAGCAAAGTCGCACCAATCTTTGTGAGATTTAAAGAGTCACTACCAACAAATAAGGCAAAAGTACTTGCAATTACAGGTTGTAGATAAATAAAAACACTAACTGTTGTGGGTTTTAATTTTGATAAAGCATACAGATTAAAAAGATATGTTATGCAAGTGGTAAAAAGAACAACAAATCCTGCTTTCAAAATGATATCTGTTGGCATTGAACCAAAATTTGCTTGAGATAATTCTGAAAATCCGAATGGAAGGATCATAATAAATCCAAATAAATACAACCACTTTACAAAAACTATGGGATGATATTTATGAATAATTCCCTTTACCAAAACTAAATACATTGCATAGGAACCTGCATTAACAAAAACTAAAAAGTTTCCTAACATTCTATTGTCTGCTCCAGAATTTTGTTCGTTGCCATAAACGATGAGCAAAATAGCTCCAATCAATCCAATAAAAACTCCTAAAATTCTGAACTTGGGTATACTATCTTTGATGATAATACTTGAAAAGACTAATACCAAAATAGGTGCTGTAACCATAATTACAGAAGCATTTATGGGTGTTGTATAACTCAACCCTTTAAAAAATGCAAGCATATTTAGACAGACTCCAAAAAAAGAACAAAAAAGGATTCTTTTATAATCGGGAATTTCAATTTTTTTTGCTTTTTTAATAAAAAGTCCAATCGTCCAAAACACGATTGCAGCACCACCAACTCTTAACAAAATAAAACCAAAAGGTTGTATGTGAGTTGGCATCACATCTTTTGCGATGGTAAAGGTTACACCGTAAATTAAAGCAGCAATTGCTAAGGCAGTTAATGCTAAAGATCTATTATTCATTTTGCAAAGTTGATGATAATTCTATGATTGGCATTTCATTTTTTTTGAAAAGATTACTTTTACATACAAATCGTTTTTAGTGTCAAAAAAACAACATATTTTGGTTTGGCGTTTATCTGCAATGGGAGATGTAGCTATGACTGTTCCAGTTCTAAAGGAAGTAGTAAAAACATATCCAACAGTTCAAATTACAGTTGTTTCTAAACCCTTTTTTAAACCTCTTTTTGAGATTATCCCTAATGTAACTTTTGTTTCTGCTGATGTAAAAGACACGCACAAAGGAATCACTGGTTTATTCTCTCTTTACAAAGAATTAAAAAAGAGTGAAATTACTCATGTAGCAGATTTACATAATGTATTACGCTCAAAAATTATCAGAAGTTTTTTTAAGACTAATTTAATTCCAATTGCTTCCATTAATAAAGGAAGAGCAGAAAAAAAAGAATTAACAAAAAATGCTGAAAAAACAATTCAACAACTCAAAACAACGCACCAAAGGTATGCTGATGTTTTTGCAACATTAGGGTTTCCTATTTCTTTAAAGCCAATTGAAAAAAATCAACTTGAATTATCAGAAAAAACTTTGTCAATTACAGGTAAAAAGAAAAATAATTGGATTGGAATTGCTCCGTTTGCTGCCTTTGAAGGAAAAATATATCCTTTCCAATTAATGAAAGAAGTTTTGTTAGAGTTGTCTAAACTCGATTGTAAAATATTTCTTTTTGGTGGTGGTGAACAAGAAACAAAAAAGCTAGATGAACTTTCTAATGAAATCCCTAAAACTGTTAGTATTGCGTCAAAACTCAATTTTAAGGATGAACTTTCTTTGATCTCAAATTTAGACGTAATGATTTCTATGGATTCTGGAAATGCTCATTTGTCTGCAATGCATGGAATTGATACAATAACTTTATGGGGTGTTACTCATCCTCACGCTGGTTTTGCTCCTTACATGCAACCAAAAGAATATCAAATTTTACCTGATATGGAAACATACAATAAACTTCCCTGCTCTATTTATGGTAATAAAATTTTTAAAGGGTATGAAAATGTAATGGAAAGTATTGCTCCTGAAAAAATGGTAAAAAAAGTGATAGATGTAATTCAAAAAAAAGAGCCTTGAAAAAAGCTCTTTTAGTTTGGTTTATTAACTTTTGGCTGAACTATATATGCTACAGTTACCCTTAAGTTTATGTAATTATTTACTTTTGAATTGTTAGCAAGTTACAAATACTTCTAAAAAAACCAAATCTAAATTATTTATTTTCAACAATATGAAGATTTATCACTTACAAGAAAACCAATCTATATTAAATAATTTCATAGCAGAAATTAGAGATAAGAGTATTCAAAAGGATCAAATGCGTTTTCGAAGGAATATTGAAAGAATTGGAGAAATACTAAGCTTAGAAATAAGTAAAGAATTAACATTTTCTCAAAAAAATATAGAAACTCCTTTGGGTGTAAAACAAATGAAAGTGATAGATAGCTCAATGGTTATCTGTTCTGTTTTAAGAGCTGGACTTCCCTTGCATCGGGGTTTCTTAAACTATTTTGATAGTGCAGAAAATGCATTTATTTCTGCTTTTAGACATCATCCAAATAACGATGCCGAATTTGAAATCATTACTGAATATGTAGCCACACCAAACTTAGAGGGGAAAACTATATGTATTGTAGACCCAATGTTAGCTACAGGAAAATCTCTAGTAAGTGTTTTAGAGGTGTTAAATAAATATGGAAAACCAAAAGAAATACATGTTGCATGCGTGATTGCTGCTCGTGAAGGAGTTGATTTTGTAGCAGCAAATTTTCCAGAAAATTCTTATTTATGGATTGCTGCAATTGATGAAAAACTAAACGATAAAGGATATATAATTCCAGGATTAGGAGATGCTGGTGATCTTTCTTATGGCTCTAAATTATAAGCATTAAAAAAGGTAAAAGTAATGCTATAATTAGCATTACTTCTTTTACACTTTTTCTATTGATAGATTCTATTCCATTAGCTATAATTATGGAAAAAGGAAAAAAAAGATATTGTAATTCAGCTCCTGATTTATTTCTTACTAGTAGAATAAACAAAATAGTTAGAATGAGGTTTACTGTAATTAATATCCAATATTTTCTATAGTCACCACTTATACCAATGACTTTAGGTGTTTTGATGATAAAGGTTAGAAAGGTTACTATCCCTATAATATAAAGCGGAAGTTGTAAATTGATTTGATTGTAAATAGAAAAATCATAAGTCGAATACCAATCAAAATAACTCCAAAAAACAACTGTTTGATCTAACCAAAAATAATAAGCAAAAGCACAAAAAAGTGTTGTAAAAAAACCAACTAGTGGAATAAATAAAGATTGCCAATTCAATTTTTGAAACAATCCGTTCGATAAATATATCAAAACACCAAATACTGCAGAAAATGGTTCAAAAATAAAAAAGATTCCTACCCAAAATCCACTATCAAAGAGTTTTCCAGATATGTTTTTATCAGTCCTGAGACTGTAAACTATTCTTAAAAAAATAAGTAATAGCCCATGAAATAAAATTGAATTTCTATCAAAATTTGTTCTTGAAAATATCCCAAATAAGACAACAAAAATTAAAAACCCATAAGAGTTGTAAAGCGTAAGTTTGTTTTTAAATAGAATAAAATTGTAAAAGAAAAAAATGACAAGTGTTAATGCAATTAAAATAATTATTTCATTAATAGAAATCTGACTATAACCAACAAAATAGTGTGAAAAAAAATATATTAGAAAAATCCCGACAATAATTACAAAATTAATGGGACTAGATTTTCCAAAAAAATTGTTTAGCATGGTTTGTTTTTATATTTTTGCACAGTAAATATACTCAAGTTATGGCATCATTGAATATTTTTAAATTAATCGGAGAATTATTCACCGAAGTTTTATTTTTACCTTTTTCTTGGCTACGTTTAACTCTTGCTACTTCTGATTGTGGATGGTGGACTTCAAATGCTATAAACTGGTTCTTTCTTTTCGTTCTGCTAGTGCTTTTTGCTTACTGGATGAAAGAATCTGCAAAATTCCTTAAAGAGGGAACAGAAGATTAGTTTAGCTACTTATTTTGGGAAGCAAAAACAAACTCAAACGTTTTAAAGAAAACGAAACATTTTCCAATGTTATTCAACCAACCAGAGATGAAGTTACAAATGACTTTTCTTACAAAGGTAAATGGAATTCTTTTTTTAAAAATTTAAATCCAATAGTTTTAGAATTAGGTTGTGGAAAAGGTGAGTACACAATTTCTTTGGCCGAAAACAATCCGGAAATAAACATTATTGGGATTGATATAAAAGGTGCTCGTTTTTGGAAAGGAGCCAAAACTGCCATAGAAAACAACCTTGAAAATGTTGCCTTTTTAAGAACTCAAATTGAGTTAATTGATTTTATTTTTGCAGAAAACGAAGTGCATGAAATTTGGATAACTTTTCCAGATCCTCAAATCAAATACAAACGAACCAAACATCGATTGACAAATCAAGAATTTTTAAAAAAATACCATCATGTTTTAAAACCAGATGGAATTGTAAATTTAAAGACCGATAGTGAATTTATGCATGGATATACATTAGGCTTATTACATGGAGAAGGTCACGAAATTATTCATTCAAGTCATGATGTTTACAAATTACAATCATCTCCTAAAGAAGTAACAGAAACTCAAACGTTCTACGAAAAACAATACTTAGAAGTAGGTAAAGCAATTACCTATATAAAGTTCAAGTTAATTTATTAATATTTCCTGTCATTTTGTACATTCACTAAGTGAAAGTCTCTGATAATTTTTTTGAAAAAGTTTACAAAGTTGCTCGTTTAATTCCTTACGGAAGAGTTACCAGTTATGGTGCTATTGCAAAATATTTAGGAGCTGCTCGTTCTGCAAGAATGGTAGGTTGGGCAATGAATAATTCTGGAGGCAAACAACCCGAAGTTCCTGCACACAGAGTAGTAAACAGAAAAGGGCTACTCACCGGAAAACATCACTTTGACGGAACCAATTTAATGCAACAATTATTAGAAAGTGAAGGAATAATTGTTGTTGATAATCAAATACAAAACCTTAGAACAGTTTTCTGGGATCCGTCAGAAGAATTGGTATAACTTTCAACTATTTCTGTATCAATATTCAAAATTAGTTCTCTTTCTCATCTAAACTCTAAGCAGTATCTTTGCAAAACAAAAATTGTACAGATACAATGTCTTTTAAGAAACAAGATATATATAGCGCTTTAGAAACTATAACTGCTCCTGGAGAGGGAAAAAGTTTAGTAGAAAATAATAACATAAAAAATGTTGTTGTTTTTGGAAATGAAGTTGTTGTTGACATAGAAATTGGAAACCCAACTTTACAAGCCAAAAAGAAAGTGGAAGTAGAAATTATGAAAACTATTCATAAAGAAGTTGATCAGAAGATTGATGTAAAGGTGAATGTAAAATCTGCTCCTAAACCAAAAAAAGAAAATCCAAACTTAATTAGAGGAAAAGAAATTCCTAATATTAAAAATATCATTGCGGTAGCCTCAGGGAAAGGTGGAGTAGGCAAATCTACCATCACTGCTAACACAGCAATAACCTTATCAAAGATGGGATTCAAAGTAGGTGTTTTAGACGCCGATGTTTATGGCCCTTCTATGCATTTAATGTTCGATGTTGAAAAAGAAAAACCACTTTCTGTAAACGTTGAAGGTCGATCTAAAATGAAACCTATAGAAAGTTATAGAGTTAAATTATTATCTCTTGGTTTCTTTACTAACCCAAATCAAGCTGTTATTTGGCGTGGACCAATGGCTTCTAAAGCTTTAAATCAATTAATTTTTGATGCAGATTGGGGAGAGTTAGATTTCTTATTAATTGATTTACCTCCTGGAACTGGAGATGTTCATTTATCCATTGTTCAAGCCTTACCAATTACAGGTGCCATGGTTGTGAGTACTCCTCAGAATATTGCATTAGCGGATGCTAAAAAAGGAGTTGCTATGTTTGAACAAGACAGCATAAAAGTACCTGTTTTAGGAATCGTTGAAAACATGGCTTATTTTACTCCTGAAGAATTGCCAAATAACAAATATTATATTTTTGGGAAAGATGGAGTAAAGCATTTAGCAGAAGATATAAAAACACGTTTCTTGGGAGAAGTACCTTTAGTACAAAGTATTCGAGAGGCTGGTGATGTAGGAAGGCCAGTTGCTTTGCAAGAAAACACTCCTTTAGAAGAAGCTTTTGATGGCATCACAAAAGAAATGCTATCTGAATTAATAAAAAGAAATACTAACTTGCCGCCAACAGAAGTGGTAAAGATTACAACTATGAGTGGTTGTAGTGCCGTTAAAGGAAAATAGTATGACAAGAGAAGAAACTTTAGCAAATGTTGAAAAAGCACTTGATGAAATTCGTCCTTTTTTAGAAAGTGATGGAGGGAACATTAAATTACTTACTATTGAAGAATCTACAGTAAAAGTTCAACTAGAAGGTGCTTGTATTGGTTGTTCGGTGAATCAAATGACTCTAAAAAATGGTGTAGAAGCAACCATAAAAAAATACGCTCCTCATATTGAGCAAGTAATCAACGTGGAGTAAATTGACATTTATCAGTTTATTCAAAACTTATAACCTTTATTTTTGGCTGATTTATATAAGATATGATTAAAACAGATATACTAATCATTGGTGCTGGACCCACAGGACTATTTACAGTTTTCGAAGCAGGTTTATTAAAACTAAAATGCCATTTAATTGACGCTTTACCTCAACCTGGAGGTCAATGTTCTGAGATTTATCCAAAAAAACCTATTTACGATATTCCTGCCTATCCAGAAATTTTAGCTGGAGATTTGACCGATAAACTAATGGAACAAATCAAAGCTTTTGAACCTGGTTTTACTTTAGGAGAAAGAGCAGATACTATTGAAAAATTAGAAGATGAAACGTTTGTTGTTACCACAAATAAAGGAACAAAACACAACGCTCCTATAGTTGCTATTGCTGGTGGATTAGGAAGTTTTGAACCTCGTAAGCCTCCAATTCCTAATATATCTATCTTTGAAGATAAAGGAGTTGAATACATTATTAGAGATCCAGAAATGTATAGAGATAAAAAAGTTGTCATTGCTGGTGGAGGAGATTCAGCATTAGATTGGTCAATTTTTTTAACAGACATTGCTTCTGAAGTAACCTTAGTTCATAGAAGAAATGAATTTCGTGGCGCCTTAGATTCTGTTGATAAAGTACAAGAATTAAAAGACGCTAGGAAAATCAACTTAATCACACCTGCTGAAGTAAAAGAAGTATACGGTGAAAATCATATTACAGGAGTTTCAGTTATAAAAAATGGAACTGAAAAAATTAATTTAGATGTAGATCATTTTATTCCTTTATTTGGATTATCTCCAAAATTGGGTCCTATTGCGAATTGGGGTTTAGAAATTGAGAAAAATGCAATCAAAGTCAACAATGCTCTAGACTATCAAACCAATATCCCAGGAATTTATGCCATTGGAGATGTGAATACATATCCAGGAAAATTGAAATTGATTTTATGTGGATTTCATGAGGCCACTTTAATGTGTCAGAGTGCTTATCAACGTATTCATCCAGACAAGAAATATGTGATGAAATACACTACAGTTGGTGGCGTTGAAGGTTTTGACGGCACAAAAAAAGAAGCACCAAAAGCTGTAGTTAAGAAAATACAATAATGAGTGATGTCACTTTAAAAATAACTGACCGAGATGGAGTTTTACATGAAATTCTAGCGCCTACAGATATGGCAATGAATTTAATGGAAGTTGTTCGTTCATATGAATTAGCACCAGAAGGAACAATTGGTGTTTGTGGTGGTATGGCTATGTGTGCTTCATGTCAATGCTATGTGAAATCTGATCATGAATTACCAGAAATGGGACCCGACGAAGATTTAATGTTAGCCGAAGCTTTTTATGTAGAAGACAATAGTAGATTGGGTTGTCAAATTCCAATAACTCCAGAATTGGATGGTTTTGAAGTAGAATTAGCACCTGAGAGTTAACAGTCTTTCGCTGATTTGATTATATTTGTAGAGCGTTAAACTTAAAACGCTAATTATGTACTGTTTAGAGATTTTAATTTTATTGAAAAACCTCATCAAAAGGAATCCAGAGTAAACTGATTGGTAGTGTTCAATTCACAAATTGTTTAATTATCTAATCAAAATAACATGCCTTTTTATCATAAACTCGGGAAAATTCCACCCAAAAGACATACACAATTTAGAAAAGAAGACGGAAGTCTTTATTATGAGCAATTATTTGGAACCATTGGTTTCGATGGAATGTCATCAAACTTATACCATGAGCACAGACCAACCATGGTTAAAGAAATAAAAAAACAATATTCGGTTGCTCCAAAAGTTGCCAAAGCAAACAATCTAAAATCATATCGCTTTAGAGGATTTCAAGTTCCTCAAGAAAATGACTTTTTAGATAGTAGAAAAACAGTCTTAACAAATTCAGATTGTAATATAATTTTAGCAGCTCCAAAAAAATCACTTCGAGATTATTTTTACAAAAATACCGATGCAGATGAGTTAATTTTTGTTCATAGAGGAACAGGAAAATTGAGAACTTATATGGGAAATCTCGATTTTAAATATGGAGATTATTTATTAATTCCTAGAGGTATTATCTATCAAATCGATTTTGATACCGAAGATAATCGATTGTTTATTGTAGAATCTTATCGTCCAATTTACACTCCAAAACGTTACAGAAACTGGTTTGGTCAATTGTTAGAACATTCACCTTTTTGTGAACGTGATTTACGTCAACCACAAGAATTAGAAACTTACAATGAGAAAGGAGACTTTCTAATGAAAGTGAAAAAACAAGATGAAATTATAGAGATGGTTTATGCTTCTCATCCTTTTGATGTAGTTGGATATGATGGATATAATTATCCATACGCATTTTCAATTCATGATTTTGAACCAATTACAGGTAGAATTCATCAACCACCACCAGTGCATCAAACTTTTGAAACCGATGCTTTTGTAATCTGTAGTTTTGTGCCTCGTTTGTACGATTATCATCCAGATTCAATTCCTGCACCTTATAATCATAGTAACATAGATTCTGATGAAGTTTTATACTATGTAGATGGTGACTTTATGAGTAGAAATGATATTGATGCTGGTCATATTTCTTTACATCCAGCTGGTATACCTCATGGTCCTCATCCAGGAGCTACTGAAAGAAGTATAGGCGAAACTGTTACCGAAGAATTAGCTGTTATGGTAGACACTTTTAAACCATTGAAAGTAACAGAAGAAGCAATGAAAATTGCTGATGAAGATTATCACAAATCTTGGTTAGAATAAACAACGATCAACAAATTAGAACATCATGTCAAAAGAAATAAAATCAGTAAACTACGGTTTAGAAAAAATTTTTGAAGGAGCACAAGATTTCCTTCCATTACTAGGTACAGATTATGTAGAATTTTATGTTGGGAACGCTAAGCAATCTGCACATTTCTACAAAACAGCATTCGGATTTCAATCCTATGCATATAAAGGTTTAGAAACTGGAGCAACAGATTCTGTAAGTTATGTTTTAAAACAAGATAAAATTCGACTTGTTTTAACAACTCCTTTGAGCAGTAAATCTCCTATCAACGATCACATAGTAAAACATGGTGATGGTGTTAAGGTAATTGCTCTTTGGGTTGATGATGCTAGAAGTGCATATAAAGAAACTACCTCAAGAGGAGCAAAATCTTATTTAGAACCCACTGTTGAAACGGATGAACATGGAGAAATAATTAAAGCCGGAATTTATACTTACGGTGAAACTGTTCATATGTTTATCGAGCGTAAAAACTACAAAGGAACTTTTATGCCTGGTTTCCAAGAATGGAAATCAGATTACAATCCACCAGTGGCAGGTTTAAAATACATTGACCATATGGTTGGTAATGTTGGATGGAATCAAATGGATATTTGGGTAAAATGGTATGAGGATGTAATGGGATTTGAAAACTTCTTATCTTTTGATGACAAGCAAATTCACACAGAATACTCTGCGTTAATGAGTAAGGTAATGTCTAATGGAAATGGGCGAATTAAATTTCCAATTAATGAACCTGCTGAAGGAAAAAAACGTTCTCAAATTGAAGAATATTTAGATTTCTATGAAGGTTCTGGAGTTCAACATATTGCAGTTGCAACAGATGACATCATCAAAACTGTAAGTCAACTAAAATCTAATGGTGTAGAATTTTTATCCACACCACCAGAAGAATATTACAGAGCTGTTCCTGGTCGATTAGAAGAATTTAGTCACGAATTGAGAGAAGATATCGAGAAGCTAAAAGGCTTAGGGATTATGATTGATGCTGACGAAGAAGGATATTTACTCCAAATATTCACAAAACCTGTAGAAGATAGACCTACCTTATTTTTTGAAATCATTCAACGAATGGGAGCAAGAGGTTTTGGAGCAGGAAACTTTAAAGCTTTGTTTGAATCTATTGAAAGAGAACAGCAAAAAAGAGGAACTTTATAAAAAAGAACCAAGACAATTTTGATACAAGAATCATGATCTAATTGGTCTTGATTCTTGGTTCTTTTAGTCTTGCATCAATAAAATATCATGAGCAAAGACGATATCCTAAAATCTATTGAAGATAAATACGAAAAACTAGGAGTTCCTTTAAATTCTATGTTAGAAGGTCTTCTTTGGAGTAAACCTATTACATATTGGGATTATATTCAAACCGACGCTTTATTAGGTTTGCAAACACCAAGAACTGATCAACCCGATGAAATGGTGTTTATCATGTACCATCAGGTGAATGAATTGTTATTTAAAATGGTTCTTTGGGAAATTGACCAAGTTGCAATGTCAGAAGAGGTCAATGCTGAAAAATTTTCGATGCATTTGATGCGAATTAGCCGATATTTTGACATGCTTTCAAATTCTTTTACTGTAATGGCAGATGGAATGGAACGAGAACAATACTTAAAGTTTAGAAACACATTAACTCCAGCTAGTGGTTTTCAAAGTGCTCAATATCGTAAGATTGAATTTGCTTCTACAGAATTGATAAACTTGATAGATAATCGTTACAGAGATACAATTGATAGAAATTCACCCTTTAAAAATGCATATGATCATTTGTATTGGCAGGCAGCTGGAAAAAATCATAAAACTGGAGAAAAATCAGTTTTAATAAAATTGTTTGATAAAAAGTATATGGGCGATTTTATAGACTTTATGGAAGATTACAACGAATGTAACCTGTCTAAAAAATTCAAACAATTACCAGAAGAAGTTCAAAAAGATGAAAATCTCATTAAAGCCATGCGACATTATGATTACACTGTTAATGTAAAATGGGTGTTAGCACATTACAATGCAGCAGGTAAATATTTGGGTGGTAAAGAAAAAGAATTAGAGGCTACTGGTGGAAGCAGTTGGAGAAAATATTTGCATCCAAAATACCAACGAAGAATTTTCTATCCATATCTATGGTCTGATGAAGAATTAAAAAACTGGGGAACATTTTAATTTTCTCTAGAAATCTTAACAATACTTTTAATTTCTTAAATCATTCTTTGGTAGGTTTTTTGTAAGTTTGATTTCAATGAAAAAAATTGCTTTCCTCTTTTTATTTAGTCTCATTTCTTCAATAGTTTTCTCACAAGAAAATAAGAAAAAAACTCCTTTTAAAGAAGGTGAATGGATTCAATATAAATTGTCGTACAGTGGTTTTTTAAGAGCTGGTATTGCTGAATTATCTTTAAAAAAAGACTCTCTTAACAACAAAGAGGTTTTATATGCCAAAGGATATGGAAGGTCTAGCACAATTATCGGTTGGTTTTTTAAAGTAAGAGATACTTATGAAACCTTTATGGATATTGACACCATAAAACCTTACTTTTTTAAAAGAGATGTTTATGAAGGAGGTTATATTATTAAAAGAAACACGTCTTTTAATTATGATACAAACATTGCCAAAGTTGAAGATTTCAAATACAGTACAGTAAAAGAATATCCTTTTAAGAATGTACAAGATATGTTATCCTCTTTTTATTATTTAAGGACTTACGATATGACAAACGTACAGCCTAATGATGAAATTGGAATTACTATGTTTTTTGATTCTGATAATTACAAGTTTAAATTACGGTACTTAGGAATTGATTACCTAAACACTAAATGGGGTAAAATAAAAACATACAAATTTAGACCCTATGTTCAGTCTGGTAGAGTCTTTAAATCAAAAGAAAGTGTTGTTATTTGGGTTACTGCTGATGACAATAAAATTCCTATCAAATTAAAGGCATCTTTAGCTGTTGGATCTATTAGAGCAGAATTAAAAGCATTTAAAGGTTTAGCCAACTCATTTAAAGTAATTTTTGATTAATTTTGACGTTGTTATTATCAACCATACAATGACAATTACAAATTCTAAAATAAACTCCCTCCTTCTTCTAGCCTTATTCTTTTTATTCTATGCTTGTAAAGAAGCGAAAAAAGAAGAAATAATTCCTGTAATCAAGAAAAAACCTGTTCCAAGAATTGTTTATGAATATGGTTTTAAATTAAATGATTATAAAGTTGTTAAAGATACAATTGAGAATGGTGAAAGCTTTGGAATTATACTAGACAGACACCATGTTTTCTATCCAAAGATTAACAAAATTGCTCGTCAAATTAAAGACTCGTTTGATGTTCGAAGAGTTAGAGCTGGAAAGCCTTATATCGTCTTAGCAAAAAAAGATAGTACCGAAAAAGCACAGGTTTTTATTTATAAAAATTCTAAAGCAACTGCAACTATTGTAGATTTTAGAGACTCCACAATAACAGCTTACAAATACAGAAAACCCATAAAAACAGTTGAACGTAAGGTAGCTGGTATCATTTACTCTTCTTTTTCTGAATCAATGGATAGTTTACACATCAACCCAAATTTAGTATACAAAGTTGCTGATGATATTTATGCATGGACTTTAGACTTTCAAAGACTTCAAAAAGGAGATAGTTTTAAACTAATTTTTGAAGAAAAGTTTATAGACGATTCTGTTTTTGTTGGTTATGGCAAAGTAAAAGCAGCTGTTTTTAATCATAGAGGAAAAGACTTACATGCATTTCGTTTTGTAGCCGACACCATTAAAGGAATACCAGAATATTATGATAATGATGGTAATATGTTGCGAAGTCAATTTTTAAGATCTCCTATCAAATTTCAATATCGAGTTTCCTCTCGCTACAATTTAAGAAGAAGAATTGCTTTGTATGGAAATAGAGTTAGACCACACAAAGGAACTGATTTTGCTGCCAAAGTTGGCACACCAATTATGGCAACTGCAAGCGGAACAGTTACGGAATCTAGAAGAAGAGGCGGAAATGGAAACTATGTAAAGATTAGACATAACGGAAAATATACTACACAATACCTTCACATGCGCAGAAGAAAAGTAAAAGCTGGTCAATATGTTAGGCAAGGTGATGTTATCGGAACAGTTGGTATGACAGGAAACACAAGCGGTCCACATGTATGTTATCGTTTCTGGAAAAATGGAAGACAAGTAGATCCATTCAGACAAAAACTACCTTCTGCTAAACCCTTAAAGAAAAGTTTAATACCAAAATATAAACAATATATAACCCCTATAAAGGATGAGTTAGACAATATTTCATTTCCAAAATTAATCAAAGAAAATAATCGTCTAGCCTTTAAAAATTAACAAATGTCATTACCAAATATAAATCCTACAACAACAGAAGCTTGGAAAAGATTAACGGCTCATTTTTCAGAACTTTCAAATTTTTCCATCAAAGAAGCTTTTCAAAATAACCCAAAAAGAAAAGAAGATTTCTCACTTAATTTTTCTGATCTTTCTCTAGATTATTCTAAAAATAGAATCACAAAGCAAACTATCGATTTATTATTAGATCTTGCAAAAGAGGCTGGGTTAGAAGAAGCAATCAATAGTTATTTTAAGGGAGAAAAAATAAATGTTACCGAAGGAAGACAAGTCTTACACACTGCTCTAAGAAGTAATAAAAAAGATGATTTTTTTATTGATGGTGTTGAAATTAGAAATGAAATAAAAACTACACTTTCAAAAATTGAAACGTTCACAAATAAAGTAGTTTCTGGTGATTGGAAAGGATATACGGAAAAGCCTATTACAGATATTGTCAATATAGGAATTGGAGGTTCAGACTTAGGACCCGATATGGTTGTTGAGGCACTTCAGTTTTACAAAAACCATTTAACAACTCATTTTGTATCTAATATTGATGGTGATCATGTTTCGGAGATATTAAAAAAATTAAACCCCGAAACAACATTATTTGTTGTGGTTTCAAAGACATTTACAACTCAAGAAACACTTACCAACGCAACAACTATAAAAAAATGGTTTTTGCAATCTGCAAATCAAAATGATATTGCTAAACACTTTGTCGCAGTTTCTACAAATTTAAAAGCCATAGAAACATTTGGAATTGACAGTAACAATGTTTTTCCTATGTGGAATTGGGTTGGTGGTCGTTTTTCATTATGGTCTGCTGTTGGTCTTTCTATTAGTTTATCTGTAGGTTATGATCACTTTAAATCTTTACTAGATGGTGCTGAAAAAATGGATATACATTTTAAGGAAACTCCTTTTCATGAAAATATTCCAGCAATATTAGCGCTTTTAAGTGTTTGGTATAATAACTTTTTTGGTTCAGAGTCTGAAGCAATTTTACCTTACACACAGTATTTGACAAAACTAGCTCCTTATCTTCAACAGGCTATTATGGAAAGTAACGGTAAAGGTGTTGACAGAAATGGAGAAGTTATAGATTATCAGACAGGCACAATAGTTTGGGGAAGTACAGGAACCAATATGCAACATGCTTTTATGCAGTTAGTACATCAGGGAACTAAATTAATTCCTTGTGATTTTATTGGCTATAAAGAATCTTTGTATGGTTTAGAAGATCATCATAAAAAGTTAATGGCAAATTTTAATGCTCAAATGGATGCTTTAGCTTTTGGTAAAACAAAAGAAGAAATTCATTTGGAATTGAAAACTTCTGGTCAGTCTGATAAAATAAGTCAATTAATGCCCTATAAAGTCTTTGAAGGAAACAGACCAAGCAACAGTATTCTGTTTGATAAGCTAACACCGAGTTCTATCGGTGAGTTAATCTCTATGTATGAACATAAAATATTTGTTCAGGGTATCATCTGGAATATTTTTAGTTATGATCAATTTGGGGTAGAATTGGGTAAGGAATTAGCAAAAAAGCTTCTATCTAACGCTTAGAAACAAGCAATATTATTCTTTAATTTTTCTATAAACTTTTGTTAATAACTAAGTTAATATCTAACACGTTGTACAACAGATAATTAATACTATATTAATTATATTGTACTCTGTTAATCTTATGTTAAAGCTTAACGTTAAATTAACATTACACCCCGCAAAAAGCAACACTTTTGCAAAGCAATTAATAACATTAAAATTCAGTAATGAGAAATTTTAAAAATTTATTATTGGTAGCGATTTTATTTATCTCTGCTACCGTAATGTCGCAAACTACTGTAAAAGGAACAATCGTTGATGAAGCTAACGAAGGTTTACCTGGAGCAAGTGTTTACGAAAAAGGAACAAACAATGGAACTCAAACAGATTTTGACGGTAAGTTTTCTTTTGAAACTAAGTCAACATCTGGGAAGTTAGTAATTTCTTTTATCGGTTATGATTCGGTAGAAGTTGAATTTAGCGCTTCTAAGTCTGACTTAGGAACGATCCAATTAAAAGAAGGAGGAAATCTTCTTGAAGAGATTGTAATTGTTGGTAAAGGTGTAATTGACTTAGCAGGTGGTAGAAAAACTCCTGTTGCTGTTACAACAATTAAAGCAGCTGAGATTCAAACTAAGTTAGGTACACAAGATGTTACTATGACTTTAGCAAACACTCCTTCTGTTTATGTAGCTGGTGCTGCAGGTGGATTTGGAGATTCAAGAATTAACGTTCGTGGATTTGATCAAACAAACACTGCATACTTATTGAATGGTCAGCCAATCAATGGAATGGAAGACGGTAGAATGTACTGGTCAAACTGGCAAGGTTTAAATGATGTAGCTTCTGCTGTGCAGATTCAAAGAGGTTTAGGAGCTTCTAAATTAGCTATTTCTTCAGTAGGTGGTACTGTTAACTTCGTAACAAAGGCTACTGATAGAAGAGAGCAAGGATATGCTTCTGCAACTGTTGCAAACAATAACTTTGTAAAAACTACTTTTGCATACAGTACTGGAAAAAGCGATAAAGGCTTTGGTACAAGTATAATGTTATCTCATTGGCAAGGTGATGGTTACATGGAAGGTAACTTTGGTAAAGGACAAACGTACTTTATTTCTTTTGGTTATGAACCAAATGAAAGCCACAACTTCAACTTCTTAATAACTGGTGCTCCACAATGGCACGACCAAGCTTTTAACGAAAGAATCAGTACTTATTTACAAAATGGACGTCAATACAATAGTAACTGGGGAACATTAAGAGGTCAATACCTAACTGAAAGAAGAAACTTTTATCACAAGCCAGTAATAAACCTTAACTGGGACTGGACAATTGATGAAGACACTAACCTATCAACTGTACTTTACGGTTCTTTTGGTAGAGGTGGTGGAACAGGAAGCAGAGGTAACAGAGTTAGAACTGCTGAAGGTAGAGTTGATTTTGACGCAATCTACAACCAAAATTTACAAGTACCTGGAGGAGCAGGTGTTTATTTTGGATCTGACGACAACTATATTCTTAGAGGATCAATGAACCTTCACTCTTGGTTTGGTATGGTGTCTAACTTTAATAAGCAGATTAATGAAAACCTATCTTTTAATTTAGGTATGGATTTAAGAACTTACTATGGTAAGCACTTTAGAGTAGTTGAAAACTTCTTAGGATTAAATTCATGGCAAGAAAACATTCGTTTAAGAGATGCTGGTGTTGTAGGACATCCTACTTCTGGTGGTTTTGGACAATACAAAAGAGTTATTGCTGATAGAAGTTATAATGCAGATCCATGGTCTTCAACATTTATAAACGTGCCTACCGAACAAAAAATAGCATACAACAACGAAGAAAGAATTTCTTATGGTGGTATTTTTGCTCAGTTAGAATATGAAAAAGACAAATTTACTGCATTCTTCCAAGGAGCATTAAATAACCAATGGTACCAAAGATTTGATTTATACCAATATGCTGATCAATCTTTAATCAATGGAACGAGTCCTCAAGGAACTGGTGTTGCATTACCATCTAACTTAGCTACTCCAGCTACAGATTCTGAAAAGATTTCTGAATTTGGTTACAACATTAAGTTTGGTGCTAGTTATGATGTAACTGATAATAGTGTAGTATATTTGAATGCGGGGCAATACTCTCGTCAACCATTTTTTGACAATTTATTCCCAAGTTTTACTAACCAGAGAAGTCCTTTAACTTCAAATGAAAAAATAGTTGGTATAGAAGCAGGATATAAATACACTGGAGAGAAATTCAACATTGGAATAGATATTTACAGAACTAACTGGAGTGATAGAGTAGGAAGTACTTCTAGACTAAACAGCAACAATATTGTTGAAAACACTTTAAACTTTGGTTTAGAGCAATTACACCAAGGTGTAGAGTTTGACTTTACTTATAAGCCAACTGAAAAACTATCTATTAGAGGTTTTGGATCTGTTAACTCTTGGGAATTTGTAGGAGAAACAGTAGAAAGAATTCAAGATGAAGATCAAAATATCATCTCTGAAACTTCAACAGATGTTGATGGAGGTAAAGTAGGTGATGCACCTCAAACTTCTTTTGGTGCTGGATTTATCTATCGTGCAAACAAAAACTTATCAGTTGATTTTGACTACAGATATTTTGCTGATTTATATGCAAATGCTGGAGCAAGAAAAAACAACTTACAGTTACCAAATTATGGAGTTGCAGATATGGGTATTTCCTACAAATTCTTTGTAGGAGAAGCTAAAACAGACAACGTTCGTTTCAGATTAAACGTAAACAACGTTTTCCATAATATCTTTATTACAGATTTAAGAACTGCTATCGAAGCAGGACCTGGAGATGTAACTTACAAAGGAATTAATGTAGACAACCAAGGTATCTTTGGTTTCGGAAGAACTTGGAACTTTGGAGTACGTTATAACTTCTAATTCTATTTAGAATATATATAGAAAACCACCTCAATTGAGGTGGTTTTTTTATGATAATAAAAATTGTATTTTTACTTCAAAATCAACATTATGTTAAAAACTATCCATTCTTACTGGGCTTATTTAGTTCTTATTATTTTACTTGTTGCTGTAGTAAATGCAATTATTGCTATTGCAAAAAAAAGAGATTTTACTGACAAAGACTTACGGTTAGGTCTTTTTACCTTAATAGCTAATCATATTCAATTACTGATTGGTTTAATTGTTTATTTTTCTGGAGGTTGGTCAAGTCAAATCAATGGTGAAGTGATGAAAAATGCTGCTAGTAGATTTGTAGTTATAGAACATCCTTTAACTATGATTGTTGCCATTGTTTTAATTACTATGGGTTGGTCTAGACATAAAAAGAAAGAAGGAAAAGCTAAATTTTCTACTTTTTTAATTTTTTATGGGTTGACTCTTATATTGATGTTGTCCAGAATTCCGTGGGATAAATGGCCTGCAATTTAAAAAACATTAATTCCTGAGTTTACTCAGGTTTTTTTATAGCATCAAATGAAGTTTATAAGTTACTTTTTCTCAGCAATTTTTGTAGTAGTCTTTTTATTCATTCTACTGATTTTTCATCCATTACAATGGATTGCTTTACAATTAGGTTATAAAGCTCATAAAACAGTGGTAGATTACTTAAATTGGTGGTTGGTAAATTCATTATTACTTCTAGGCACTAGAGTTGAATTTTCAAAAAATCATAACCTACCAAAAAATACACCATTAATCTTTGTTGCAAATCATCAGAGCTTATTTGATATTCCTCCGATGATATGGTATTTACGAAAACATCATCCAAAATTTGTCTCAAAAGCTGAACTTGGCAAAGGAATTCCTAGTGTATCTTTTAATTTAAGACATGGTGGTGCAGCGTTAATCAATAGAAAAGATCCTAAACAAGCAATTTCTGAATTAGAAAATTTTGGGAAAAGAATTCAACAAAATAATTGGTCTGCTGCTATTTTTCCTGAAGGAACTAGGAGTAGAAATGGGGATCCTAAAAAGTTTTCTGTAAACGGTTTAAAAACAATTATTAAGAACAATCCAAATGCTTACATAGTTCCAATTTCAATTAATAATTCTTGGAAGGTTTTTAAATATGGTGGTTTTCCTTTAGGATTATTTACCAAGATTGAGATACAGACTCATAAACCCATAAATTTATTGAACCGAAATGTTGATGAAGTTCTATTGGAAACAGAATCAATTATTAAAGAAAATATTTATAAACCTTGAATGGTGAATGCGTCTTTGTCATTCAAAAAATTAAGTTTATTTCTAATTTCATCTTGACTTGATTTCTTCAAATTACAAGTCATTATTCCCTCATTGCTTTCCTCTAGTTCATCAATTACATTTCCTAAGCAATCAATGAATTTAGAATGTCCAGAATATTCATATTTGTTTTCATCTGCCCCTACTCTATTTACACCTATTGTATAAGACATATTTTCAACAGCTCTAGCTTTTAATAATATATCCCAAGCATTTATCCTAGGTTTTGGCCAATTGGCCATGTAAATTAGTAAATCATAATCTTTAGTGTTTCTTGACCAAACTGGAAACCGAAGATCATAACATATCAAAGGGGAAATTTTCCAACCTCTATAATTTACAAGTAGGGGTTTTTTACCAGCAGTATAAACTTTATGTTCTCCAGCCAAAGTGAACGTATGACGTTTGTCATAAGTATCTATAGTTCCATTAGGGTGTACAAAAACACATCTGTTGAAGTAATTATTATTTTCTTTGATAACTATACTTCCAACTATAGCTGTATTTCTTTTCTCAGCAATGGCTTTCATCCATTGAACTGTTTTATCGTTGATAGATTCTGCTACTTTAGAGGGTTGCATTGTAAAACCAGTAGAAAACATTTCTGGCATAACAATCAAATCAACAACATCAGAAATTTGAGAAATCAATTCTTTAAAATTTTTTAAATTCTCTTCTATTGATTCCCATTGTAAGTTAGTTTGGATTGCGGAAACTTTTAAAATATCTGACATGGAATAATTTGTTTATTGTGACTAAAATTACACAGACTATTTGTAATTTAGAATGAATTTTTTCCAAAAAATGCAAACCTTTATTTCAGAAACCTTATCGAAAATCCTACAAAGGCATGATTCTCTTGAAGATGTGGTAATTATTCTGCCTTCACAAAGAGCTGGAGTGTTTGTTAGAGAAGCTTGTAAACATCAAATTAAGGTGGGGTTTTTACCTCTCATATACAGTATTGAAGATTTTGTAGCTGAAATTTCTGAATTTGAAAAAATAGATTCCATTCAATTGTTATTTTATTTTTATGAAGTTTATAAATCTATAGAACCAGAACCTCAAACTTTTGATCTCTTTTCAAATTGGGCACAAACAGCGTTGCAAGATTTTAACGAAGTAGATCAATATCTAGTAGACTCTAAAGATTTGTTTACATATGTAAGAGATATTAAACGATTGCAGAAGTGGTCTGTTGAAGATCAAATTCAAGAAACAGAAATGATGAAAACTCATTACTCTTTTGTAGAAAAATTGAGTAAATTTTATAAAGCTTTGTCAGAACTTTTAATTTCAAAGAAAAAAGGGTATCAAGGTTTGTTATACAGACAAGCTATCAATAAAATAGAAGAGTATTTGAATAAAAATTCATCTCCATCATTTTATTTTCTTGGGTTTAATGCTCTCACAAAATCTGAAGAAGTTCTGATACAAAAAGTATTACAACATCCGAGTTCAGATATCTTTTGGGATATTGATACAGCCTTTTTAAACTCAAATCATCAAGCAGGAAGTTTCATCAGAAAGTATCAAAAAGAATGGACTTTTTATGAAAAAAATGAACTGCAAACTGTAACCTCTGCTTTTGAAAAAGAAAAAAACATTCAAGTAATTGGCGCAACAAAAAATGTTACTCAAATAAAAGAAATAGGTCATTTACTAAATTCTTTTGATGATTTTAGAGAAACAGCTTTGGTTTTAGGTGATGAATCTTTGCTTACGATTGTGTTGAATTCAATTCCAAAAAAAATTCCTTCTATAAACATAACTATGGGGTATTCTCTAAAAGACATGCCTGCATTTCAGTTTATCAAAGACTATTTTAATTTATATCTCTCTAGAGAAAAGTTAAATACCAAAGAAGGAGACTTCTACCATAAAACCTTATTCAGTTTTTTGAATAATTCTTTACTTAAAAAAGTTTATTCAAAAACTGACAAAGAATCTTCAAAGGTCATTTTAACAACCATCTCAAAAGAAAACATGTCTTTTATTTCAGTTGACTTTTTAACCAGGCAGTTTAAAGAACCAAACATTCAAAATCTGTTTCAAAAAAACATGTCTGTTCATAATTTTGTAGATCAAATTATAGACTTTATTGGATATGCTAAAGATAGGGTTGGAGATTTAGAAAAAGAATATTTATTTAGATTTTACACAGCCTTTGTACAACTTAAAAACTTAAATGAAGAGTATAATTTTTTTGATGAACTTAAAATGTTGTATGCTTTTTTTAAACAAGTTATAAGTAAAGAAACGATTTCATTTCAAGGTGAACCTCTAAGTGGTTTGCAATGTATGGGTGTATTAGAAACGAGAGTTCTTGATTTTAAAAATGTTATTATTTCTTCAATGAACGAAGGAACGATTCCAAAAAACAATCAGCAAAACTCATTTATTCCTTTTGATGTAAAAGTTCATTTTGGACTACCAACTTACAAAGAAAAGGATGCTATATTTTCTTATCATATATTTCGATTGTTGCAAAGAGCAGAAAATATATATCTATTATACAATACAGAAAATGATGATTATGGAAATGGAGAGAAAAGTCGATTTATCTCTCAATTAGATTTAATGGGAAAAGACATTAAATTTCAAACCGTAAGTCCAAGAATTCCTACCGGCAAAACACAACCTCTTGAAATACAGAAAACGGAAGCAGTTATCTCTAAATTAAAAGAAAGAGCAGCAAAAGGGTTTTCTCCCTCTGCTATTAGTTCTTATTTATATAATCCTGTTGAGTTTTATAAGCAAAAAATTTTAGGCCTGCATGAGAAAGAGGAGGTTGAAGAAACTTTAGCTGCAAATACAATGGGTAATATTGTACATAAAGCCTTAGAAGAATTGTATTCTCCCTTTATAGACAAATATCTAACTGTAGATGATATTTTGGAATTAGAAAAAAAAGTAGTTCCAAAAATTGACAAACTTTTCCCTACTTATTTCAAAAAAGGAAATTATACAACAGGTAAAAACAAATTAATGTATGAGATTGTCATCTCTTATATCAATCGTTTTTTATTACAAGAGAAAAAATTAGTTGAGAGCGGTAAAAAACTTAAAATATTGGATCTTGAAAAGCAGATAGATGCAGGGTTTTTAGTTAAAGACTTGGGTTTTCCTGTTCGTTTTTATGGAGAAATCGATAGAATTGATACACTTGATGGAGTTCTTAGAATTGTAGATTATAAGACAGGTGTAGTAGAACCAAAAAATATGAAAATTCCAGAAGATTGGAATTTAAATGATTATCAATACAGTAAAGCAATTCAGGTTTTAATGTACGCTTATATGTTTCAAAAACAAACAACAAAAAATTATGATTTATTACAAGCAGGTAATATTTCTTTTAAGCGATTAAAAAGTGGTTTTTTACCAGTTACATTTTCAGATTCTAAAGAAACAAACCAGTTTATAACAATTACTAAACTACAAGAATTTGAATTGAGTTTAGGAGAAATTCTTAAAGAGATTTTTGATGTCAATGTTTCCTTTAAGGAAAAAGAAGCAAAATAATATCGAATCAAATTCGTACTGAACTAATTATTAATGGACAAAAAAAAGAGCAACTTTTAAAGTACCTAAGCTATTATTTTTAAGGTCTTTGTATATTTTTTTAGTGTTATCATCAAATGGAGTTTTTTTTAGTGATTTTATATATGTGTAACCATCTGTACCATCATAATATACTTTGGTAACTAACCCTTTCTCATCACCAGATAAGCTTAAAAGCTTACCATCTTTTTGATACAGCATTATCATTTTAGAAATCGTTGTGGTCGTGTTTCCAGACATCTTCATTGTCATCTTAGTAGATGATTTCAATAGTCTAGACTTTAAAGTTTCATACTTTTCCTTACCTGCTATTGCTGCATAATATTTATCGATAACCTGTTGAACATTTACTGAATCAATTTTGACAGGTTTTGAGGATTGAGCATATGTAGTTGATTGTAAAAAAAGTAAAAAAGTAAAGGCTACAAATACCTTTTTTAAGTATTAATACATTTTTATGAATTTAAGTTAGTTAATATGATGTTCT
Organism: Flavobacteriaceae bacterium; assembly: GCA_965660845.1. Lineage (GTDB taxonomy): Bacteria > Bacteroidota > Bacteroidia > Flavobacteriales > Flavobacteriaceae > Polaribacter. Next base: position 226,865 of record CBFIBH010000001.1, on the reverse strand, counting down.
AAAAATATGTAAATTGATGGACATAAGATTTGGTTTCAGAAAAATTTTGGGAAACCATAAACGTATGTTAATCTAAAAATCAATCTATATTAACAAAAGAAATTGATTCGAGAAAGAATTTGTCACGAACTACACTAAACCTAGCACAAGTTACACTCAATTAGGTTTCTAAAACTACCTTTCTAAAGAATCAACATAGGTATGGAGCAGTAAAAATCTTTCTTTAATATGGTATTAGATTCCCATAACTTCTGAAAAAATCCTCTTTTTCTTCTAAAAACACATAACAAATCTGGATTGTTAGATTGAAAGTGTTCTAAAGCTCCTTGAAAAATAGTCATGTTTTCTGTCTCAGTATATGAGTTTTGTAATGACGTTATTTTTGAATCTAAAACAGAATCTTCACTTTTAAAGTTTGGAGTTTTTACCAATAGTAAGTTTATTTTAGTTTTAAAACTATGATGAATTTTCTCAAGAATATTTACTGAGTTTGGTTCTTGTAATTTGCCAGACTTAAAAGCTGTTAAAGCAGTTTTAAAAGGAGTAAATTTATATCCTTCTGGCACAACCAAAACAGGAATGTTAGTTTGTTTTACAATACTTCCAGAGGTACTTCCTAAGAAAACCTCTTCTTTTAAAGAATTGCTTTTAGGTCCTAAAACAATTAAGTCAATATTCAATTCATTATGAATATCAACAATACTATCTGTTGGTGATCCTTTTGCTGAAATTATTTTTAAATCTACATTTTTAGTTTCTACTTGATTCACAAGAGCTTTTAAATACAAATTGGTTTCTCTTGCAACAATATCGTCAATGTTAATAATAGTTCCTGCTTTAGAAACTACTTTATAGGCTCTAAAAACAAAAACTTTAGCTTCTATTTCTGATGCAAAATCAATTGCATACTGTAGAGTATTCAGAGAGTTTTCTGAAGTTCCGATGGGTACTAAAATATGTTTCATAAAGCTATTTATTTAAAAGTGATTGTTGAGTTTGAAGGTACAAAATTACGCTTTTTTAACAAATGCATAGATGCAATCTTTAGTTAACTACTTACCTTTGTGTTTTGTTTATTGGATTTGAAAACAGACATAAGTTTTAAGAAAATAAATACCCTTGCAATACCTGCTTTAATTGCTGGAATTGCAGAACCTCTTCTCTCAATTACCGATACAGCAATTGTTGGAAATATCGAATTCAATGCTACAGAAAGTCTAGCTGCTGTTGGAATTGTTGGAGGATTTATTTCTATGCTTGTTTGGGTTTTTGGGCAAATTAGAAGTTCTATCTCCTCTATTATTGCTCAGTATTTGGGTGCCAATAAATTAGATGAAATAAAGTCATTACCTGCTCAAGCAATATTTATTGGAATTGTAGGAAGTCTTATCGTACTGTCAGTAACCTATCCATTTGCCAAACAAATCTTTCAGTTTTACAATGCAAACGATTTAATTTTAGAGTATTCTGTTACATATTATCGCATTCGAATTTTTGGTTTTCCTTTTTCATTATTTGTATTTGCTGTTTTTGGTATTTTCAGAGGATTACAGAACACCTTTTATCCAATGATTATTGCAATCACTGGAGCTATCCTTAATATTATTTTAGATATTATTTTAGTTTATGGAATTGAAGGTTTTATTCCTGCCATGAATATAGAAGGTGCTGCCTATGCAAGTGTTGCTGCTCAATTTTCTATGGCAGTCATTGCTGGAATTTTATTGATTAAAACAACTGATATTAAATTAAGAATACAACTTCCCTGGAATCAAGAAATTAAACGATTGTTAGGAATGGTCGGAAACCTTTTCATTAGAACCTTATTTTTAAATCTGGCACTCTATTTTGCAGTATCTTTTTCTACAGGTTATGGTAAAGATTATATTGCTGCATATACAATTGGAATAAATTTATGGTTCTTAGGAGCCTTTGTTATTGATGGGTATTCTAGTGCTGGAAATATTCTTTCTGGTAAATTATTAGGTGCAAAAGAATATGACACCTTGGTAAAATTGAGTAATCAATTAATAAAATATGGCCTTTTTACAGGCTTACTTTTAACAGGAGTTGGGTTTCTGTTTTACAACAGTATTGGAGCAATGTTTATTAATGATATTTCGGTACAAAAAGAGTTTTCAAAAGTGTTTTGGATTTTGTTAATTATGCAACCAATTTGTGCAGTGACGTTTATTTTTGATGCTATTTTTAAAGGAATGGGAGAAATGGCTTTTCTTAGAAATATTTTGATGTTCTCTACACTATTAGTTTTTACTCCTACTATTTTTCTTTTTGATTCTCTAGATTATAAATTATATGGTGTATGGTTTACATTTATTCTCTGGGTTATTGCCAGAGGGTTACCGTTAATCATCAAATTTCGCCGAAAGTTTTTGCCCCTAATTGAAAAGGGTTAATTTTGAAAAAACTGATTGTATGTCAAATTCAAATCAAGGAAGCTTATATACTCAGATTGTAAATAAAATTGCAACAGTAGAGTTTGGTCACCCAGCAAGTAATTCATTTCCTAGTGAATTACTCAATCGACTGACCAAAGAACTAAAATCCTTATCTGATAATGATGATGTTTCTGTTGTAGTTTTAAAATCTGAGGGAAAGAGAGCCTTTTGTGCTGGTGCTTCTTTTGATGAATTAATGTCGATTTCTAACTTAGAAGAAGGGAAAACTTTCTTCTCTGGTTTTGCTAATGTGATTAATGCAATGAGAACTTGTTCTAAACTCATTATTGGTCAAGTTCAAGGGAAAGCTGTTGGTGGTGGTGTAGGTTTAGCTGCAGCTTGTGATTATGTTCTAGCTACAGAACATGCATCCATAAAATTATCGGAGTTTACAATCGGTATTGGTCCGTTTGTTATTGCTCCTGCTGTAGAACGTAAAATCGGTTTGTCTGGTTTGTCAGAATTGACAATTGCAGCAACAGAATGGAAAAGCGCTTATTGGGCAAAAGAAAAAGGATTATATGCAGAAGTTCTAGAAAATCAAGAGGAATTAGAAAATGAAGTTTCAGTTTTAGCAACTAAATTAGCTTCCTATAACTCTAATGCGTTAACAGAAATAAAATCAACGCTTTGGAAAAACACTCAAGATTGGGATGTTTTGTTAGAAGAAAGAGCAGAAATTTCTGGTAAACTTGTTCTTTCAAAAGAGACTAAAAAAGCACTAAATAAATTTAAAAAATAACATGAGTTCAATACGAATTACAAAACAATTTAGTTTCGAAACTGGTCACGCTTTATATGGTTATGATGGAAAATGCAGGAACGTTCATGGTCATAGCTATAAACTTTCTGTTACAGTTATTGGGAATCCTATTAGTGACAATTCAAATGTAAAGTTTGGAATGGTTATTGATTTTGGTGATTTGAAAAAAATCGTGAAAGAAGAAATTGTAGATCAGTTTGATCATGCGACTGTGTTTAACAAAAACACACCTCATGTTGAGTTGGCCAAAGAATTAAGTGATAGAGGACATCATGTTCTGTTAGTAGATTATCAACCAACTAGTGAAATGATGGTAATTGATTTTGCAAATAAAATAGGAAACAGGCTTCCAAAAAACATTAGATTACATTCAATAAAGCTGCAAGAAACAGAAACATCATTTGCAGAATGGTTTGCTTCAGACAATTGATTAAAATATTAATTAAAAAAACACGTTAAAAAAACAATATGAAAAACTTAAAAATCGCTTTTTTACTTTTAATAGTAGCAACATTTAGTAATTGTAATGACGATGATCCTATTACTGTTGCTTTAGATTTTAACATTGAAAATTTATCTGGTAATTATGGTATTAATAGCTTTAATGCGAACTTAACCAATAGCGCAATTACACAAGGAACCTCTGTAATAATTTCTACAGCCACTAAAACAGGTGGAATTTTTCAAATTGATTTGACATTGAATTCTAATGGCACTTATACAGCAATCGGAGATTATTCTGTAGAAACTATTGTAACACCAGTATCAGGATCTCAAACAATTGATCAAGAAATCATTAATGTAAATAATGAGGGTACATTCACAATTAGTGCTACTGGTAGCAGAACAATTACGTTTAACGCTACATCTGGAACTTTTTTAAATGGAGAGTACAGCGTAAATTTATTTGATGATGATACATTAACTATCATTCAAGATAAAAGTGAAAATACAGGAGGTATTACCACTCAAACTTTAACAAACATTATTTTTCAAAGAGATTAATCTCCGTTAAATTATTTACCGTTGAAATTGTTCATTGTATTGTCGAGTCCGTCAGTTCCAAAGGATAAAACTGCTTTTGTGGCAACAGGAATTCTCTCTATTAGTTGACTTTTTTCGTCTTTTGTCCATTCTCCTAAAACGAAGTCTACCTGTCTTCCTTTGGGATAATTACCGCTTATACCAAAACGAAAACGAGCGTATTTTTGATGTCCAAGTTTTGCTTCTATATCTTTAAGTCCATTGTGACCACCAGCACTTCCCTTTGCCTTAATTCTTATAGACCCAAAGTCAATATTCACATCATCTGTGACCACCAATGTGTTTTCTGTTGCTATTTTTTCTTGGTTCATCCAATATTTTACTGCTTTACCACTTAGGTTCATGAATGTACTTGGTTTTAGCAAAATAAAGGTTCTACCTTTCCATCGAAATTTAGCAACATCTCCTAGTTTTTGAGTATCAAATTGTACTTCTTGTTCTTTTGCAAGAGTGTCAACAATTTCAAATCCAATATTATGACGAGTATTCGCATATTTTTCGCCAATATTGCCCAATCCAACAATTAAGAATTTTTTCATAAACGTTGTTTCGTTGTCATTTGATTTTCGAGAAAATAAATTCCAAAATTTCATTTCGTAAAAATAGTAAAATAAAAAAGCGCTACTTAAGTAGCGCTTTTTTTAATATAATAAATATCCCTTCTTAAGATTCTGTTGTTGCTTCTGCAGCATCTGCAGTTGCTCCTTCAACTTCACCTTCAGTTTCTTCATCTCCTAAATCATCCTCTATTGCATTACGTGATGTTCTAACTTGAACTACAACTGTATTGTCTGGATGCATTAAAGTATAATCGTCATTTAATAATTCAGTAACAAACAACTTACTTCCAATTCTTAATTTAGAAATATCTGCATTGATAAAGTCAGGTAAATTAGCAGGAACTGCTTTTACTTTTAATTTACGGTTTGTAAAACGTAAAGAACCACCATTTAAAACACCTGGTGAAGTACCTACCAATCTAATTGGAATGTTCATTGTTACTTCTTTATCATCAAATAATTGATAGAAGTCTACATGTAAAATTCTATCTGTTACTGGATGAAACTGAATATCTTGCAGAATTGCTGCAAATTTCTGTCCATCAAGTTCAATCGCTGCAGTATATACATTTGGAGTGTATACCAAGTTCTTGAACATTCTTTCATCTGCTGAAAAGTGAACAGGTTTGTCTCCTCCGTATAAAACGCAAGGAACCTTTCCAGCATTACGTAAGGCTTTGGTTGACACCTTGCCCACGCTTTCTCTTTGAGATCCTTTGATTGTAATTGATTTCATTACTTTACTTATAATTTATTTATTAATCAACTTCCTTTGGGTTGTTGAGCGTAGCAAAAGCTACATTAAAAATTGATCACTGATGGATGTATTGTGTTGTACTTTATGCATTACATCAGCGAATAAAGGGGCGCAAGATACTACTTTTATTTTAGAAATATCTTGTTTTAAAGGAATTGTATCAGAGACAATTAGCTCAGTTAATTTTGAGTTTTGAATCTTCTCATAAGCGTTTCCAGAAAGAATAGGATGTGTACAAATTGCACGCACACTTAAGGCTCCTCTTTCCATCATTAAATCTGCTGCTCTTGTAAGAGTTCCTCCAGTGTCAATCATATCATCAACCATGATTACATTTTTGCCTTCAACATCACCAATTAACTCCATATGACCAATTACGTTGGCTTTCTTTCGTTGTTTATAACAGATAACAACATCAGACATAAGGTACTTTGAATACGCATATGCTCTTTTAGAACCTCCCATATCTGGTGATGCAATTGTTAAATTTTCTAACTTTAAGTCATTGATATAAGACATGAAGATTGTGGATGCAAATAAATGATCCACTGGCTTTTCAAAAAATCCTTGAATTTGATCTGCATGTAAATCCATCGTCATAATTCGAGTTGCACCGGCTGCTTGTAATAAATTTGCCACCAATTTAGCTCCAATAGCTACTCTAGGTTGATCTTTCCTGTCTTGTCTTGCCCATCCAAAATATGGCATAACAGCCGTTATATGTCTCGCAGAAGCTCTTTTGGCCGCATCTAACATTAATAACATTTCCATCAAATTATCAGAATTCGGAAATGTTGAGCCTATAATGAAAACTCGACGTCCTCTAACCGACTCTTCAAATGCTGGTTGAAATTCACCATCGCTAAAATGAGTGGTTTTTACTTTTCCTAATTTAGTTCCGTAAGCTTTCGCTATATTTTCTGCAAGAACAGTGCTTTGGCTACAAGCAAAAAGTTTAGCTTCTAGTTTATTTGCTGACATAAAATTGTGTTATTTTGAACCACAAAAATAAAGTTATTTTATGAGTTTTTATAGGAGAATTATATCGATTAAATTAAAATATGTTTAGATTTGCACTCTATTTTGCTCAAGTGGCGGAATTGGTAGACGCGCTGGATTCAAAATCCAGTTCTTTCGGGAGTGTGGGTTCGATTCCCACCTTGAGTACTTTAAAAATCCTTAACTTCCTTATTACAAGTTAGTTGAGGTTTTTTATTTTATAGAATTACAACCATTTGACAACCATTAGAAAATTACCCCTTTTTACCATCATAAAACAGTTTATTTTTATCGTTATAACATCAAGTTTGAAAAAGATTAATTAATTAAAGTTTGAGATTAGTATTAAAGGAATTTAACTAATCATATTTGAATATTTCTTGAATTCAAAATATTGACTTATTAAATCTAACAATAATTGTATTTACATAAAGTGGGTTAAAAAGGTTTTTATGAAAAATATACTATTATATGCTTTAATTTTTACCACATTCAACTCTTTCAGCCAAAATGTTTTAGATGAAATTAATAATTCTAAAAAATATCAATCATTAAAAGATAGCATTGAAAAAATAGATGTTCAAGAAAAAGTATTTACTGTTGTAATTAATGCTAATAGTTACAATAAAAGTAAATTATATTCAGAATTAAATAAGTGGGTTTCTTTAAATTATTATTCTGCCAATGATGTAATTCAAATGAATGATAAAGAGGGAGGCACAATGATTGTAAAGGGCTTGAACACTATTTCTTTTAAAAACCCAAGAAGATTAACCTATCCAAAAGCAAAAATTTTTCCAACTATAAGTGTGTTGCTATTGAGGCATACATTAGAAGTAAATGTTAAAGAAAATAAATTTAGATTAATTTTTACCATAAACAACATTGAGGAAAGTGAAATTAAAACCGTCTTAAATATTAATCCTTACTATTTTGAAAACATCAGTTTTAAAGGCGCTTCTGAAAAGTCTCTGTTATTGTATAATAATTACTGGGAGGCAAAAGGAAAGGGTATGGGTAAGAAAAATAGAGAAAAATTTCTAGGCTTATCAGAGCCTACCTTTATAGAAGTTAACACCAACTTAAACCTGTTTTTTATTAATAAAATTTTTTCCATAATTAATTCTCTAAAAGAAAGCAAAAAAGACCAGCTACTGTATGTTTTTTGTTTTTATCCATAATTCGTTTGACAAATATATCACATTTACGAATGAAAAAGCCAGTGCCCAACACCGTATATAAAAAATTGCTGGCTATCGCCTACTTTGGAAATTCCTCGCAGATTTTCTATTCGGTTTGTATTTGCTAAATTAGGTGCTTAAACTACGCAACAAAACATATACAAACACGTTGTAAAAAATAAAGACGAACATTAATTAAAAATAAATTTAAAATAAAAATTATGAGAAAGATTATTACATTATTTGCATTTACATTGATAACAATTTTGAATTTGAATGCTCAAAGAGAAGTTGACTCTTTAACTTATGAAAACACTCAAGATATTGAGTTTTTCAAGAATATTAAAAATAGAACATTAGTAAAAAAGTATAGAACAATTAATGACAATGTAATTAGAATTGGAGATACTGTTGTTTTAGGAAACCCAACAAATCAGGAATTAAGCTCGAAAACTTATACCGGAAGTTATGGGAATAGAGCTAGAGGTGGAATTTCAAAAACCAGAAGTACAACTAAGAAAACTTATGAATTTGTAAAAATGGGAAGACCAGCTGGATTTGGAAGTATTATGACTGCTATGAATGGAGATGCACAAGTTATGGCTAGTAATAGTTTGAAAAATACTACAGCAATAGTTACCGAAATAAAAGCTTATCACAGAGGAAGTAAAAAGAAACCATTATATCTTGTTATGGTTTTAGGAGAAATGAATGGAAAAGCCTTTGGAATTAATAAATATTTAAGTGTTATGGATACTGAATTAGCAATTGAATCTGGTGAAATTTTATTGAAAAATAGAAAAATGACTAGAGAAGAAGCTATTTTAAAATTAAAAGAAGCAAAAGAGTTAATGGACATCGATATGATGACTAAACAAGAGTTTGAAAAGTTAAAAAAGGAATTACGTCCAATTATAATGAAAAAGGGATAATTAATAAACGAATTAAAAAATTACTTTTTACAACACCTTGTATAATTTATTGCTTGTTTGGTCTTTAGCACGAAAAATAACCAACCCAAAATTACTAGATGATCCTAGCTCAAAAACAGAAATTGTAGCAAATATAGCAACTGGAGATTTTGGTAAAACGTTTATAGATCCTATTTTGTATGAAGTATTTAAGTATTTTGAGAACAATAGGCAATTCATAAAATGGGAAAGTGCCTATAAAGCCTTGAAAGGCAATTACAAAGAATTAAAGGATTTGTTTGGCGCTTTTGATGTTAAGACTTTGGACGCTACTTATAAAGACTTAAAGTTTAATATACAAGAAACAAAGAAAGCGGCTAAACTAGTAGAACAAGCGGCAATCAAAGCTCAAAAAGATGCAGCAAAAGCTGCCGAAAGAAAAAGAAAAGAACAAGCTGTACAACGAATAAAAGAAGTATTATAATGAATAAAAAAGTAATTGTTACTGGAGGTTGTGGCTACATAGGTTCGCATACTGTTGTTGAATTAATCCAACATGGATTTGAAGTAGTTGTTTTTGACAACTTATCAAATTCAAAAGAATTCATCTTAGATCATATTGAGAAAATTACAGGCGTAAAACCCATTTTTGAACTTGTTGATTTAGCTAATGAAGTTGAGGCTGACAAAGCCTATCAAAAACATTTGGATGCAGATTCAATCATCAATTTTGCTGCGTTTAAAGCTGTGGGTGAATCTGTACAAAAACCCATGATGTACTACAAAAATAATCTCTATACATTAATAAATTCAATCGAGGCTCAAAAAAAGTATGATATCCATAATTTTATATTTTCTTCGTCTGCTACCGTTTATGGCGACCCCGAAAGTCTGCCTATTACCGAAGATTTAAAAACCCAAAGAGCCTTTTCACCCTATGGAAACACAAAAAAAATGGCTGAAGAAATTCTAGAAGATTTTAATAGGTCCTATCCTGACTTCAAGACAATTTCTCTTCGCTATTTTAATCCAATTGGAGCACATAAAAGCGGATTGATTGGTGAGCTGCCAAACGGTATTCCAAATAACTTACTTCCTTATGTTACTCAGTGTGCAGCAGGAGTTTTAAAAGAGTTGCAAGTTTTCGGTGATGATTACAATACAAAAGATGGAACAGCTATCAGAGATTATATTCATGTGGTAGATTTGGCAAAAGCACATGTAAAAGCATTAGAAAGATTGATCTATGATAAAGAAGACACAAACTTTGAAGTTTTTAATCTTGGTACAGGGAATGGTTTTACAGTTCTAGATATTATCAAAACGTTTGAAAAAGTTGCAGACAAAAAATTAAATTATAAAATAGTTGGAAGAAGGTCTGGTGATGTGGAATCACTTTATGCATCTACAAATAAAGCTAAAGAGAAGCTTGCTTGGGAAGCAACTCTTACTTTAGAAGACATGCTTAAATCTTCATGGAAATGGGAACAATTCTTTAGAACTTCAGAAAAAAAACCCAAGTAGAAAAAAGTAAATCAATCTTTTAACTTATGAATCAACAAGTGATTATTACTTCTACTATTCTTTTTGTCAAAGAAACTTTAAATGGTGCCGAGGGTGGTCATGATGGGTTTCACATAGAACGGGTGTATAAAAATGCTCTTCTCATTGCTAAAGAGGAAAATGTAAATTTATTAATCGTCTCTTTAGGTGCTTTATTGCACGATATTGCTGATGCTAAGTTTTATGATGGTGATGAAAGTATTGGACCCAAAAAAGCTAGAGATTTTTTAGAAAAACAAAATGTAGATGAACAAACCATTGTTCATATAGAAAATATCATCAAATACATTTCTTTTAAATCTAGTTTAGATTCAAATGACTCATTTTCTTCTCCGGAATTGGATGTTATTCAAGATGCTGATAGATTAGACGCTATTGGCGCTATTGGAATTGCACGTTGTTTTAATTATGGTGGATTTAAGAATAGAACTTTGTATGATCCTGAAATTCAACCTAATCTTCACATGACAAAAGAAGAGTATAAGAATTCTAAAGCCCCAACAATTAATCATTTTTATGAAAAATTGCTTTTACTGAAAGACAAAATGAATACCAAAACTGGAAAAAAATTAGCTATGGAAAGACACAATTACATGCTTGATTATTTAGACCAGTTTTATAAAGAATGGAATGGTATAAAATAGCTATTCTAACATTTTTGTCATTTCGCTTCTGTACTTAGAAGCACTTTTTCCTGTTATTTCCTTAAAAAGTTTATTGAAGTGAGAGAAATTATTAAAACCACATTCAAATGCAATATCTGTAATACTCATTTGACTTTCAGACAATAACTTTGTAGCATGAACAACTCTATATTCGTTTACTAGTTTTGTAAAAGTTTTTCCAGTTACTTTTTTAAAATATCGACAAAAAGCAGGAATCGTCATATTTGCAATGCCTGCTATTTCTTCAAGAGGTATTTGTTGCTTGAAGTTCTCATTAATATGCTTATAAATACTATCCAATTTACCACTGTCTTGTGGTGCTGTTTCAAAAGCATAACCATCTGCGTTCAAAATGATATAATCCTTAGACTTAGCAAGTTCATGTAAGATTTGCAACAAGTACAAAACTTGTTTAAATCCTTTTTTCTCAGGAATTTTCTCAATCTTTTTACCTAACTTTCTTTTTGTTTCTTGACCAAATAATATTCCTTTTTTACTTCTTTCAAAGAGTGCTTTGATTTTTAGCATTTCGGGAATATCAAAAAAATGTTTCCCTAAAAACTCATTTTTAAACTGAATTAATGTTTCGGAGCCTGTTGTAGTTAAGCGATCTGTAAAACCGTTATGAGGTAGATAGGCACCTATAAATAACAATTGACTATTGTTAAAATAAGATAAATGGTTTCCTATATGTCTTTTACCCTGACCTTTATTTACATAAACCAATTCCATTTCTGGATGAAAATGCCAAAAGGGGTTCTGGTTTTCTTGAAAGTCTGTATGCCTCTTTGCAAGTATAGAACTACCAAAACTTGGCTCAATTTTCTCTAATGTTGGCTTCTTTTTATTCATTGGTATTTTAACACAAATTTACTTTTGGTTTTTAGCACTTTTCTATACATAATTATCACAAAAGTGTTCTATTTTACCTTTTATGCATAAAAATACAATTTTATGGGGTAATTTAAGATATAAATATGACAATTCTATTGTTTTTAAATGAGATTACTAGAAATATGTTTGTAAAACATTAAAACGAAAAACTATGAAAATTTCAATCATTTTAATACTGTCAATATTAGCATTATCGCTTTTATTTTTCAGTTTATATAAAGCGCTTAAGTTTTTAGCAAATAAAACATATAAGAAGCAACTTTATATTAAGTAATTTTAAAAATGGCAGACGCAAAATCAGCTATAAAGTATTCATATTTAACCTCTTTATGTTACATATTTATCAATAGGGTTAAAATAGATAACATATTGGTCAATCCTATTGTTTTTAAAAATCATAAACCTGTACATCTTTGTAGTGTTAATTTTTAACAATAAGAAAATGAAAATGAACTTAAAAAAAAGTGTATTTGTAGTATTAATGTTAGGAACATTGATTGGCTACGCAAATGAAACTACTAAGGTGGTTAATGAAGAAACAATAATCACTAGAAAGAAAGCCAAACAAAGTTGGTCTATTAAAGACTCAAAAGGAGCTATAGTATATAAACAAAATGGAATAGCTAAAATTGAAGCTATAAATTCTATAGAGCTAAACGACGGAGCTTATACTTTGGAAGTTGAAAAAGATTTTAAAATTGAATTGACACCAATCCTTGTAAAAAATGGTATTACTACTTTAAAAAGAAAAAGTGCAACAACTATTTTCAAGCCAGTCTTTAGAAAAGAAAGCAATAAGGTCTTGGTATCACAATTAGCGATTAACTCAAAAGCTTTAGATGTAACCATCTATTATGAAGATGAGATAATTTTTAAAGATAAAGTTGTTGGAGGTACCATATTAGGTAGAGTTTATAAACTTAGAAAAGATATTAAAGGAGATTATAAAGTAATTATGAAAGCAAACGATCGCACTTACATTAATGAATTTTCTCTGTAAGCGACCGTAATTTTGATTTGTGGAAAAAGCGAGCCTAGGCTCGCTTTTTTATTTTCCTGGAAAATTTGCTTTTCGTTTTTCTAAAAAAGCTGTTGTTCCTTCTTTAAAATCATCGGTTCCAAAACAGTTTCCAAATTCATTTACCTCTACACTAAATCCATTAACTCCATCTTTGTAGTTTGCATTTACAGCTTTGATCGCTGCAGAAATAGCAACAGAAGAATTATTCATGATTTTACTAGCTAACTTTTCAGCTAAAGGAATTAATTCTTCTTGAGTAACCGCATAGTTTACCAAACCACATTGTACAGCGTCTTCAGTAGAAATCATTCCAGCAGTCATAATTAATTCCATGGCTTTTCCTTTTCCAATTAACTGTGGCAAACGTTGTGTTCCTCCATATCCTGGAATCACTCCTAAAGAAACTTCTGGTAAACCCATTTTTGCATTGTCTGAGGCAACTCTAAAATGACAAGCCATAGCCAGTTCTAATCCTCCTCCTAAAGCAAAACCATTTATAGCTGCAATAACAGGAGTTTCAAGATTTTCGATAAAATCAAATAGCATTTCTTGTCCTTTTGCGGCTAATTTTCCACCATTTTCAACATCAAAATGAGCGAATTCAGAAATATCTGCTCCTGCAACAAAAGCTTTATCACCACTTCCGGTAACAAGAATGACTTTTATTTCTGGTGTGTTATTTAATTCATCAAAAGCATCATGTAACTCTTCAATAGTAACTTTGTTTAAAGCGTTTAACTTTTTTGGACGGTTGATCGTTATAGTTGCCAATCCATTAGATTGATTGACTAAAATATTTTGAAAGTTCATTTGATTTAGGTTTTAGGCAAAATTACAGTAAATACGCTTCCTTTTCCAGCTTTTGAAGCAAATTTTATAGTGCCTTCATAAGCCTCAATAATTCTTTTTATCATGGGCAATCCTAATCCCATACCACTATTTTTTGTCGTAAATTTAGGTTCAAAAATTAGATCTTCTACAGACTTTTCTATTCCTTTTCCATTGTCTGCAACTTCAATAATTACATTTCCATTGGTTTCATAAACAGTTACTACAATTCTTGGAGTTTTTGAATCCTCTGTAGCTTGAATAGCATTTTTAATTAAGTTGGTTACAATACGAATTAACTGAGTTTTATCTAATTGTGCATATAACTCCTCCTCTTTGGGTTGGTAGATAATTTTGTCTTCTCTAAAAATATCTAATGCAAGTTTTACAACCCCTATAACTTCTATTTTTTCCTTTTTTTGTGTTGGCATTTTGGCAAAATCAGAAAAAGCAGAAGCAATGGAACTCATAACATCAATTTGCTGAATCAGAGAACTGCTGAACTCATTTAATTTCTCTTTAATATTCGGATCTTTTGGATCAAATTTTCTCTCAAAACTTTGGACCGACAATCGCATCGGTGTTAAAGGGTTTTTGATTTCGTGAGCTACTTGTTTTGCCATTTCTCTCCAAGCTTGTTCTCGCTCACTTCTTGCTAATTTTACCGCACTTTCTTCCAACTCATCAATCATGTTATTGTAGGCGTCAACAAGTATATTTAATTCTGTACTTGCAGAAGATAAAAGGATTTTTTCATTTCTCTTATCCCATTGTGTCCGTTTCATTTTATCTGTGATAGACTTAATAGATCTTGTAATATAACTAGACAGAAAGTAAGCCAGAGCAATGGCTGTTACAAACATAAAGAAGTAAACAATTCCTAATCTTGATAAGAACTCTTGCAATTCTTTTTCTTGATCTTCATTATCCTGAGAAAGCTGCAATTGAAGTATTCCGATAGGTTTAAACAAAGGGTCTTCTATGTAAGAATAAGAGGTTTGTTGTGTAATACCTTCTTTCTCTTTTGTGTTTAAAATTCTGTGAATTGGTACTTCCTCTAATGTATCTAATACTTCTTTGGTTAAATCTTCTGGTAATTCATCTCTAAATGCTGTAGGAATTGAGGTTTTTAATAAAGTTCCCTGCAAAGAATAAATAGTGATGTGCAAATTGTGAATTGCAGAAATTTCGTAGATACGTTCTCTAAATATCTTGGGTAAATTTTCTGTTGTAACAGGATAGGTTGTTTTGCTTTTTAATTCAATATCAATACTTTCTTTAGCGGCTTCTTCTTTCCTTCCAAATCTTAAAAGATTGTAATCTTTGGTTTGTTCGTCATATTGATAAATTGTAATAATTAAAATAGATACAGACGCTAATATTACCAACAATAACATGGCAATAAATATTCTAATTCTTAGTGATATGCTTCTAAATTGTATCAATCTATCTTTTTAGAAATCATATATAAAACATCATCTTTTACCCCATCTTCATCCCAATCATAAATGGAACTTAATTTCAAAATCCCTTTAATTTCCTTTACTGTATACTGAGGTGAAATATCTTTTCCAAGATATGTATACTTCGTAGATAATGTATCATTTTTGATACTCCATGTACCTGAAGTCATCTCTAATTTCTCATCGTTTTTGTCTAAAAACCAAGCATTAAAGGTTCCATTTTTAAAATATTCAGACTGTGGAAGTTTATCAGATGTATCGGTAAAAACTTCTCTCATTACATGAGTAGAATCTGACGACTTATGTGTGGGGAATTTTATACTGATTGATTTTGTTTGCCATTTACCAACCATAAAAGAGTTGATAACAAACTCTTTTTTTTCTGGTTTACAATTCATTAATAAAAAACAAATGCTAAAAAACAGACTATACTTTACTAATTTCATTTTAAAATATTAAAAAGTACAAGATACTTAAATAGGACATCACAAAAAAGCTGCCATAAAAGTTTATAGCAGCTTTAAATTGTTTTAGTATTACGATTTATCCAACAATATTGACAATCTTACCAGGCACAACAATTACTTTTTTAGGAGTTCTTCCCTTCAATTGCGCTTGTGTTTTTTCGTGTGATAAGACTGTTTTTTCTATCTCTTCTCTAGATAAATCTAAGGATAGTTCTAGCGTAAAACGCATTTTACCGTTAAAAGAAATTGGATAATTTTTTGTGCTTTCTACCAAATGCTTTTCATCAAAAACAGGAAATGAAGCTGTAGAAATCGATTCGGAATTTCCTAACTGATTCCACAATTCTTCTGCAATATGAGGTGCATAAGGTGAAATTAATACTAACAAAGGTTGTAAAATTTCACGTTTGTTGCATTTCAAGGCAGTCAATTCGTTTACAGCAATCATAAAGGTAGAAACTGACGTATTGAAAGAGAAATTCTCTATATCTTCTTCAACTTTTTTGATGGTTTTATGCAATACTTTTAATTCGTCTGCTGTAGGTTGTTCAGTAGAAACAGAAAGTTCATCTCCGTTGTAAAATAACTTCCATAATTTTTTTAAGAAAGAGTACACTCCCGAAATTCCTGAGGTTTTCCAAGGTTTGGATTGTTCTAACGGGCCTAAAAACATTTCAAATAAACGCAATGCATCAGCCCCATATTCCTCACAAATATCATCTGGATTGACCACATTGTATTTAGACTTGGACATTTTTTCTACTTCTCTACCAACTTTATAAACACCGTCTTCTAAGATAAATTCAGCATCTTTAAATTCTTGTCTCCATTCTATAAATAACTCTTGCAAGAGCTCATTTGTGTATTTTTTATTTATTCCTTTACCTTCTGTTTTCAACAATGACAAATCAACATGTAATGGAGTAAAATGACTCCATTGAGTTTCAGAGGAAAAAATTGGTTCACCATGAAGAGAACTTAATCTATTTACTAAATCTTCTAAATCCTTATTGTGATTTACAAGCATAGTGCCTTTTTCAATTGAATCTTCAATAATACCTGTAGAAATAAAAACAACTTTTCTTTTTTGATTTTTCAACCCATACTCCCACCTGTATACAAAAGCGCTTTCGCCTAAAATCATTCCTTGGTTGATCAGTTTTTTGGCAAACTCATCTACAGGAACCAAACCTCTATCAAACATAAATTTCTGCCAAAAACGCGCGTATAATAAGTGTCCGGTTGCGTGTTCAGAACCTCCAATGTATAAATCTACTTGCTGCCAATAATCAACGGATTCTTTAGAGAAGATTTCTTCTGTATTTCTTGGATCCATGTATCGATTGAAATACTGAGAACTTCCAGCCCACCCAGGCATTGTATTGAGTTCTAATGGAAATACAGTTTTATTGTCAATTTTAGAGTTTTCTACTATCGTATTTGTTTCTACATTCCAAGTCCACACAGTAGCATTTCCTAAAGGTGGTTTTCCATCTTCAGTAGGTAAATACTTTTCTACTTCTGGCAACTCAATGGGCAAGTATTTTGAATCTATCATTTGCGGCATTCCATCAACATAATACACCGGAAATGGTTCTCCCCAATATCGCTGACGACTAAATACAGCATCTCGTAAGCGATAGTTTATTTTTCCATAACCCAAACCTTTTTTTTCCAATTCGTAAATGACAAGTTTGAGTGCTTTTTTGTATTTCAATCCGCTTAAGAAATCAGAATTTGCAATGACAGTTCTTTCTTTATCTGTATGAGCAGCTTCAGAAATATCTACATTTTCAAAAATGTTTGGAATCGGAATGTTAAAGTATTTTGCAAAATCATAATCTCTTTGATCTCCACATGGAACCGCCATAACTGCTCCTGTTCCATAAGAAGCCAATACATAATCTCCTATCCAGATTTGAACTTTTTCTCCAGAAAATGGATGAATTGCATAGGCTCCTGTGAACGCTCCAGAAATGGTTTTTACATCTGCCATTCGATCACGTTCTGAACGTTTTGCTGTAGCTTCAATATAAGTTTCAACTTCTTCTTTTTGAGCTTCTGTTGTAATTTTTGACACCAATTCGTGTTCAGGTGCTAAGGTCATAAAACTAACTCCGAAAATTGTATCTGGTCTTGTAGTAAAGACCTCAATATTCGCATCATGTCCGTCTACAGCAAAAGAAACCATGGCTCCTTGACTTCTTCCAATCCAATTGGTTTGTGAGTCTTTTAAAGGTTGGGGCCAATCAATCCTATTCAATCCATCTAACAAACGTTGAGCATAAGCAGAAATTCGCATGGACCATTGAGTCATTTTCTTGCGAACAACAGGGTGACCACCTCGTTCTGAAACTCCGTTTACAATCTCATCATTTGCCAACACTGTTCCTAAAGCTGGACACCAGTTAACTTCTGTATCTGACAGGAATGTTAAACGGTATTGCAATAAAACTTGTTGTTTCTTTTTGTCTGTAAAACGATTCCATTCATCAGCTGAAAAAGTTGCTACATCATCATCACAAACAGCATTTACTTCTGAATTTCCTATTTTTTCGAAAGTTCCAATCAGACTAGAAATATCTTCTGCTTTGTCAGAATCTTTGTTGTACCAAGAGTTGAACAACTGAATAAAAATCCACTGGGTCCATTTGTAATATTCAGGGTTTGAAGTTCTCACCTCTCTGCTCCAATCAAATGAAAAACCAATTTGATCTAACTGACGACGATAGGTTTTAATATTGTCTTCTGTTGTCTTTGCTGGATGTTGTCCTGTTTGAATCGCATATTGTTCTGCTGGCAAGCCAAAAGAATCGTATCCTTGAGGATGCATCACATTAAATCCTTTGTGACGTTTGTAACGAGCGTAAATATCAGATGCAATATAGCCTAATGGATGACCTACGTGTAAACCTGCTCCAGATGGATAAGGAAACATATCCAAAACGTAATACTTAGGTTTATCAGATTGATTGCTGGCTTTGAATGTTTGGTTTTTTGCCCAAAACTCTTGCCATTTTTTTTCTATTTTTCTGTGATCGTATTGCATTGATTCTCTTGCTTAAAGTGGGCAAATTTACATTTATTCTGTCTAAATAGGAAACCTTATTAAGTGTCTGTTTTGCATAAAAAAACCGCAGATACATCTGCGGCCTAAGAACTTATAATAAAAGATGTATTAATCTACATCAACACTTACTATAATGTTTCCCCATGCTATATGAATTGTCATTTCTTCATCAATAGCTATAGAAAATGCTTCAATTGTTTTGTTGTGTTTTTTTACTGGAACTTTAACTCTAGCAACATCATTTTCATCTTTATGAAAATAAGCACCCCAGACATTGATTTGAGAACTTAATGCTACTTCCCATTCTGTCTCTCCTGGAACAGTGTATAGTGTATATGTTCCTGCTTTAACTTCTTTTCCTCCAAATGTTACATCTTTGTAAAACGTTACTTCTGTTGCTTCGTTAGCTCCTGTTCTCCATTTTTTTCCTGGTTTTGCTAAAGAATACACTTCACGTCCTTTCAATTGAGGTCTGCTGTAGGTAATTCTGATGACTTTATCTGATCTTCTAAAATTATCTGGAAAAGAGACTACATCCATTGGACTTTTATCCATATCTGGAAATTTTTGAGCAAATGAATCATTAGAAAAAATGACTGCAAATACTAAAAAGGCAGTTGTTAAGATTGTTTTTTTCATGATATTATATTGTTTATTGATTTCTTTTTTGTTTTGAATCCATAAAAATAAAACTACTTAAATGGAATGAGTATTAATGTTCTGTTAAGAAAATTCTAACAGTTACAATCTGTACTGCAATTTGATTTGTTTTTTGATGGTAAAAGATACTTCTTTACTAGAAAAGCGACAGCTAAAAATACGATAATATAAACTACTGTTTCTTGCATTAACTTAATATTTGATAAACGATAAATGACGAAATATATGCTAAAAATCCCATACCAAACAATTGGATTAAAGGCCACTTCCAACTTTTAGTTTCTCGTTTTACAATTGCTAAGGTGGCCATACATTGCATTGCAAATGCATAAAAAACTAATAAAGACATTCCAACAGGAAACGTAAATCGTTTTTCCCCGTTAGTTGGGTTTACTTCAGAAGCCATTCGTTGTTTAATTGTTGCCGTATCATCATTGTTTTCTACAGAATAAATTGTGGCCAAAGTACCTACAAAGACTTCTCTTGCTGCAAAAGATGTAATTAGTGCAATTCCTATTTTCCAATCGTAACCTAAGGGTTCTATTACGGGTTCAATTGTTTTCCCCATAATTCCAATGTATGATTTTTCTAATTTTGCAGAAGCTATTTTCTGTTCTAATTCAACTATTGACAAGCTTTTGTTGACTGGGTTTTCTATCACCGTTTTCTCTACTAAATCATATGATGAAGGACCGTTTGAGGCTAAAAACCACAAAACTATTGATAGAGCTAAAATGATTTTTCCTGCTCCCAAAACAAATGCTTTTGTTTTTTCTATAACTTCTAAACTTACATTTTTTATAGATGGCAGTTTATAATCTGGCATCTCTATTACAAAAAATGATTTGCTTTTTATTTTTAATGTTTTGTGTAGAATCACAGCTGCAATGACAGCAGTGGTAAACCCTAAAGCATACAGTAACAATAATGTTAGTCCTTGCAAACTTAAAAATCCAAATACTTTTTTATTTGGAATTACCAATGCTATTAGGATTGCATAGACTGGTAACCTAGCAGAGCATGTAGTAAAAGGTGTAACTAAAATAGTGATTAAACGCTCTTTCCAACCAGAAATATTTCTAGTAGCCATAATCGCTGGAATTGCACAAGCAGTTCCAGAAATTAAAGGAATTACACTCTTCCCACTCATTCCAAAACGTCTCATAATTTTATCCATCAAGAAAACTACTCTACTCATATAACCTGTTTCTTCTAGAATAGAGATAAAAAGAAAGAGAATAGCAATTTGTGGGATAAAAATTAACACACCTCCAATTCCTGGAATTACACCATCGGTAATTAAATCATTGAGAACACCAGGTGACAATTGATTTTTTATGTAATTACTCAAGTTGGCAAATTGAGAGTCAATAAAGTCCATTGGTAAGCTTGCCCAATCAAAAAGAGATTGAAAAATGAGTAGTAAAATTCCTACAAACAGCACGTATCCAAAAATTTTATGTGTAAAAACTTTGTCTAAGCGTGAGCGTAAATCTGTTGCTTGAGAGCGATCAACAGCATACGTTTTTTTTAGAATTTTATTAATTTTTTTGTACCGGTAAATGGTTTCTTTGTGTTGATACTTTTTTAATTTAATTACATCATTTTTAAACTCAATCAGCTTTTCTTTTGTTTGTTCATCTATGTTTGATGGATAATTATTTTGAGTAACCATTAACCACAATTCATACATAGAATACTCTGAACTAATATTTTTTAAATTGTTAAAGTAATCTGCATCAATTTTATGATTTATAGAACATAAAGGTGAGGCAGATGCATCCTCAAAGCTTTGTAGAATAGCTTTTTTAACTTTAAGTATGCCCTCGTTTTTTCTTGCACTTATTAAGACAACATCATTTCCTAGCTCTTCTTTTAATCCATCTAGATTTAATGAAATACCTTTCCTTTTCATTTGATCTACCATATTAATCACCAATATGGTTGGTATTTCTAAGTCTTTTATTTGAGAGAAGAGTAGTAGATTTCTTTTTAAATTTTCTATATCTGCTACAACAACAATAACATCAGGTGCTTTTTTATACCTAGCATCCAAAAGAGTTTTTAAAACTATACTTTCGTCAAGGGAGGTTGGGTTTATACTATAAGTACCTGGTAAGTCTGTTATTGCGGCTTTTGTTGTTTCTGATAATTGACAGTAACCTGTTTTTTTATCAACTGTAACTCCTGGATAGTTTCCTACTTTTTGATTCAATCCTGTTAATTGATTGAATAAAGAAGTTTTTCCTGTATTAGGATTTCCTACTAAAGCAACTTGTATAACAGAACTTTCACTCATCAATAGAATTTACAATTTCTATAGAACTGGCTGTTTCTCTTCGTATGGCTAAATGACTTCCGTTAACACAGATATATAGTGGGTCTTTTAAAGGTGCAATCTGAAGTAACTCGACTTTAGCACTTGGCAAGCACCCCATTTCTAACAATTTTAAAGGTATTTTTGGAAGTGCATTTACTGCTATGTATCCAACTTCGCCAATATGTAAGGAAGCAATTGTTTTCAAGTAAGAAAATTAGACTGCAAAGATACTAAACTAGAATGATTCTAAACAAGTTATTTGCTTTTGTATTCTTGTTTTAACAAAGCAATATCGTCTTTAATTTTTTGCATGTCTTCTTTTTCAGTACCATCATAAAAACCTCTAATTCTTCTTTCTTTATCAATTAGAACAAATTGCTCAGTGTGAATAAAGTCATTTTCATCTCCATTTCCCTCGTCTAAAACAGCAAAGTAACTCTTACGAGCTAGATCATAAATATGCTTTTTTGATCCGGTTGTTACATTCCATTTCCCATCAATTACACCTTTTCTTAAGGCATATTCTTTTAATACAGAAACACTGTCTATTGTTGGAGTTACAGAATGTGATAGAAACATAATATCGTTATCATCCTTATAAAATTCTTGCAACTCATTCATGTTGTAAGCCATCTTTATACAAATGGTTTGACAACGAGTAAAGAAAAAATCTGCAATGTAGATTTTGTCTTTATAATTCTCATGAGTAACCAATTCTCCATTTTGATTGATGAGAGAAAAATCTGCAATAGAATGACTGTTTCTAACATGTTTTACAGATTCATCTACCAACCTAGGGTTTACATCAATAGGATTGTAAATTTTTAATGTGTCATCTACCATCATTAATTGATAAAAAACCGTAATTCCAATGACAGAAAATATCACTAAGAAAATAAAAGTAGGTATCGATTTTTTAAAGAATTTTAATTCCAATTTCTAGTCCTTTTTTGAAGTCACAAAGATACTTCATAATTCATTTTTTTTAAGTGTTTTCTTTGATTTTATAATAGCTAAGGTTAAAGTTTGTTAAAAAGAGAAAGAGGATTTGAGGCTATTTTTTCAACTCTACCGAATACCGTACATTTGTGCTCTTAATATTTTGAATATATCCTAGATGGAAATTGTTATAAAAATTACTCAGTTTATACTTAGCCTTTCGTTATTAATTGTTTTGCATGAGTTAGGACACTTTATTCCTGCAAAATTATTTAAAACAAAAGTGGAGAAGTTTTATTTATTCTTTGATTATAAGTTCTCTTTATTTAAAAAGAAAGTTGGAGAAACTGTTTATGGAATTGGATGGATTCCTTTAGGAGGATACGTTAAGATTGCTGGAATGATCGATGAAAGCATGGACAAAGAGCAATTGCAAGAAGAACCAAAACCATGGGAGTTTAGAAGCAAACCTGCATGGCAACGTCTAATAATCATGTTGGGTGGAGTTTTTGTAAACTTTGTTCTGGGTGTTTTTATATACATCATGTTAATGTTTAGCTATGGAGAGCAATACTTACCTAATGAAAATGTAAAAGACGGTGTGTTTGTTCAAGATTCTTTGACTATGAATTTAGGCCTTCAAAATGGAGATAAAATACTTACAGTAGACGGAGAACCAGTCAAGAAATTTTTTGATATTACAATTGCTTTCATCAATGGAAATGAGTTTACCATTGAAAGAAATGGCGAAAAAATAAAAAAACAATTACCTATTGATTTTATTGCAAAATTAATGGATGCAGGCGGAAAAGATGCTGGACCCATTGTGAGTCCTAGATATCCGTTCATTGCTGCAGAGTTTACAGAAGAATCTGTTAATAAAGATGCTGGAATTTTAAAACGCGATTTAATTGTTAGCATCGACTCTACTCCAGTAAAATATTTTGATGAAGTTAGAACGCTTTTAGATGATAAAAAAAATCAAGATGTTGTTGTTGGTATAAAAAGAGATAATCAACTAATGAATTTTACTTTAAAAACTGATGAAGATGGAAGGTTTGGTTTGTATCCTGCTCGTTTAAGAGTCTCTGATATGGAAAAGTTAGGTTATTACGAATTAGCAAATTTTGAGTATTCTTTTGCAGAAGCAATTCCTGCAGGTTTTAATAAATCTTACAATACACTTACTGGGTTAGTAAAGCAAATTAAGAAAATTGTAAATCCAGAAACAGGTGCCTACAAAGGTTTGGGTGGCTTTATATCTATTGGCAGTATTTTTCCTGCAACATGGAGTGGTGAAGCATTCTGGAATATCACTGCATTTTTATCCATCATGTTAGGGTTTATGAATTTATTACCAATTCCTGCCTTAGATGGTGGTCACGTAGTCTTTACACTTTGGGAAATGATTACAGGAAGAAAACCTAGTGATAAGTTTCTAGAATATGCACAAGTAGCTGGTTTTATTATTCTTGTAACATTATTACTATATGCAAACGGAAACGATGTTTTTAGGCACTTCTTTAACTAACCTAAATCTCCTCTTTTTTTTGTGGAGTCTTTTAGTTTAAAGGTTACATCAAACAGCTCTATGTATAAATAGGTGCCTTCACATCTTACACAGAAGTAATGTCTTGCTAATGGAACTATTTTCATCCAACTATGACGTTTTTTTCTTGTTCTTTTGACTGAAAAACAATGTGGCAAATTTTCATGGTTTGAGCTTTACTGCAAGGTAGCAAAATGGTTGAAACTCTTTTTAATTTTGTTTTTAAATTTTATTTTCCCTGTGAGTTCTTTTTATAGCATATTCATTTTTCCAGTCAATCCATTTTTGACCTCTTACTCGTCTCATAACATTATCAAATGATCGCATAATTACGACATTGTAAATAGCTTTTAAGATGCGCATTGGGTTTCTTGCTAAAGCTCTTAAGCTCATAGAAAAGCCAGGGGTAATATATTTCATGTAATGCCAATATCCTTCTGGCATATACAAAACATTACCATGCTCTAAATGAGTTATATATCCATTTGCGTTATTTAACGCTGGCCATTTTTTATAATCTGGATTGGAAAAATTAATGTCTTCTCTTGTAATTAGAGAATTCGGAATTTTATATAAGTACTTATTTTGGTTCTGATCAAATAAAATGCACTGTTTTTTTCCTTCAAAATGAAAATGAAAAATATTGGCCAAATCAATATCATAATGCATGAATGTGTAGGAGTCTTTTCCTCCAAAAAACAACATGGGCAATCCTTTTAAAAGTCTCAAACCAAAGTTTGGAAATGAAAAGTCTTTTTGGAGCTCTGGAACCTCCTTTAAAATATTCCATAAGAAAATTCTGTATTTCGTGGTTCCTTTTTTTAATAAGTCAACATACTCAATCATTTTCATTGTAGTATGAGGTTCGTTAAAACCGTCTTTATAATCCACAGGTCTGTCATCGTATAAAGGAACTGTTTTATCACCTGCAATTTTTTGCATGTAATCTAAAGACCATTTAGAATAAGCAGGCCAATCTTGAATGAAATCTTCAATAACCACAGGTTTTTGTGGCTTGAAATAATTCTTAATAAATTCTTCTTTAGATAAGGTTTTAAACCTATCTACTTCTTGTAAATTCAACTTTAGAAATACGTTTTAGTTTCTAAAGTTAAAAATTATCTCAAATTTCAGAAAGTGTTTTAATTTTTTTTAGCTAAAAATTAAAAACCATAACGTAGTCCAAATAATACGTTACTTGGTGGCATTGGGACAAAACCAGACTCAATATAATCTGCATTAAAAATATTATTTGCAGTGATTGTAAAGCTAAATTTCTTAAAATCTATTATCAAAGAAGCATCCCAAACATTGTAACTGTCTCCTATGGTTCTTTCTGCATGTTTATAGATAATATTTTGTCTTACGTTCTTAAATAATTGAGATGAAAACCTAGTGATAAATTGATGTCTTAATGTGTTTAAAGAATAGCGAGAAAGGTCTTGATTTTGGTCTAAAATATCATTGTTTATAAACGTATAACCAAAAGTTAGAGTTTGTTTAAAGCTTTTTACATTAAAATTATATGCTCCTTCAAATTCAAATCCTTGTGTATTGACTTCAGCTATGTTTGTAGCGGTAAAAATATTTAGTCCTGTGTTCGGTCTAACATAATCAATCAAATCATCTGAGTCTCTATTAAAAAAAGCTACAGATCCTGAGAAATTTGGATATGCAAACTTTATTCCTATCTCTTGTGCAAAAGCAGTTTCTGGTTCTAAATCTGAGTTGCCAGAGGTTGCAGGATCACTGTAATATAAATCTGTAAATGTTGGTCCTCTAAACGTATAACCAATATTTCCATAAGCTCTAAAATTTTCTGATAATTGAACTCCAACATCTAAACCTGGAAAAGCATTGAAATCAAAGTCTGAGAAATAGGTTAATGCTACTCCTGGAGTGACATCAAAATTTCCAAATTTAAAACGATGTTCTAAAAATAAGTTAGCCATATTTCTGACTCTATCTCCTAAATTATTACTCTCTATAGAAAATCGAGATAAGTCAACTCCAAAACCAGTTATTCCTAAATCTGATGTGTATGAAACATTCGTTTCCACACCAATTTTATTGGTAATGTGAAAGTTTCTGAAAAAACCTGGGTCATCTCTACGTAACAAAAACATATCTTGTCCTCTCCTCCAATAAACTCTTGGTGTAACTTTGAATTTATCTGACTTGAATATAGTAGAAACTCCAATCAAGCTATTTTGTGTCTCTTCATATTCATTAAAGGTAGGGTTGGTTGTATAAAAGTTTTCTGCTCCAAATTTCTTGTCAAAAAATGTACCAATCACCTCTATTGGCTGATTGTTTTTATTAAAAATTCCTTTAAAAAAATAATTTTGGTTGTTATAATCTGAGTTGTTGCGATATCCATCAGAAGTTAACCCTCCAATATGTGCAATGATAGAGGTGTTTTTTGTTTCTTTCGCAAAGGTTAAAGAAGTGTTGATTTGTCCAAACGAACCCACTTCTGCATTAAACGAAACTGTATCTGGTAAGCTTTTTTTAGTAACGATATTAATCGCTCCAGTAAAGGCATTTTGTCCAAAAATTCTAGCTGCAGGTCCTTTTATGATTTCAATTCTTTCTATAACTTCGATGGGTAATGCTGCATTCATTGTATGGTGTCCAGTTTGTGCATCATCCATTTTAATTCCATCAATTAGTAATAAAGTTTGATCAAAACCTCCACCTCTAATGTATAAATCTGCTTGACTTCCTCCGGTTCCTCTTCTTCTAATGTCAACTCCAGCTACTTGTTGCAATAAATCTGCAACATTGGTTGCAGCACTATTTTTGATTTCTTGAGCTGTTACTATATTAATTGTTCTGGAGTTCTTTTTAAATGGTAAGTCTATTCTAGTTGAAGTAATGATTATAGAATCTAATTTCTCCACTTTTCCTTGTGAAAAAGCTGTCATAGAAATAAATAATACAA
The DNA here is from genome assembly GCA_965660845.1 of Flavobacteriaceae bacterium. Classification (GTDB taxonomy): domain Bacteria; phylum Bacteroidota; class Bacteroidia; order Flavobacteriales; family Flavobacteriaceae; genus Polaribacter. Next base: position 199,808 of record CBFIBH010000001.1, on the reverse strand, counting down.
TTAAAACTTTGAATAATGTAGTTGGTTTCATGCTTCAATTATTATGGGGACAAATGTATATAAATACCAATGATAAATCTACATATGAAAAGACATATATAGTTTTTAAATCAAGATTTTATGGATCAAAAAAAACCAAAATACTATCTTTACAGCATGGTTACAAAGCAAAAAAAAATTGAAACACTAAAGGATAAATGGGACTATTTGGTTGCCGAATTAACGCTCCAATTTTCTGATGGAGAAGATTTAAATTTAGATGGAATTATCTATTTAATTGGTGTACAAGAGCTAGGGCAAGGAAAGAAAAGATTTAAAAAAGATGAAAAAGTAAACCTAATGCACATTGCTATTTGCAAGTTGTTAGAGCCCTATGGTTATTATGAGTTTGATTATTTTGATGATGATGGTTGGCCTCATTATAAAGTTATTTCTGAGCTTCCAAACTTAAAACCTGGAGAACAAACTGTTTTGATGAAAGAGGCTATTATTCAATATTTTGAAAATATTGAGTTTTTCAAGTAACCGATAATTTTCGAACCATATAAGAGTAAAGCTTCGGTATCCATCGTTTTACATAAACGCCTAATTTTTCTTTAGCACCAGAAATGTAAGCTTCTTCTTTTTTATTTTGTATTGCTTTTGCCATCAATTTTGCAAAACATTCAGGTTCAATTCCGTTTGAAGTAGCTTTATCCATAGTTTCTTGTGGTGAACCATCTCCTGTTAATGCATTTTTTGAAATGTTTGTGGTTACAAAGCCTGGACAAATAAGCGTAACAGTTATGTTATATTCAAAAACTTCTGCTCTTAAACTATCAAAAAAACCATGCAAAGCATGCTTTGAAGCTGCATAGCTAGAACGTAGAGGTGTACCAATTTTACCAACAATACTTGTTGTTACAACAAATTGCCCTGAATTATTCTTTATGAAATGTGGTAAAACAGCTTTAGTTAAAGCTACTGTACCTAAGTAATTAATATCCATAATTTGTTTATCTACTTCGATCGTAGTTTCTTTTGCTAATGAACGCTGACTTATTCCACCATTATTAACCAAAATATCAATCCTGCCAAAAAAAGTTAGAGCTTTTGTTACTTTAATTTCCATATTGGCATAATCCATAAGATCCAATTCAATAATATGAACTTTATCAGGATACATACATTCTTTTTGAACTTCTTTTAAGACGTTTTTATTTCTAGATGATAAAATTAAAAGTGCTTCTTGTTTTGATAATTCTAAAGCTAGTGCTTTTCCAATTCCAGACGAAGCACCAGTTATCCAAACAACCTTATTGGTAAAACTCATGTTAATTATTTCTTAGCAATTTACAGAAATTAGTGTAGAACTCGTACTTTTGGTATGCTTCTTGAAAAAAGCAGTTTATTATGAAAAAATTCTTATATCTCTTATTCTTTATTTCGTCAGTATCATATTCTCAATATACAATTAAAGGGAGTTTAGAGCCAATAAAAAAGTACAATTGGGTTTTACTTTACAAGGTTGAAGGAGCTAAACAAACGTTTATTAAAAACGCTTCTCTAACCAAAAAAACCAAAACTATTAACGGTAAAAGTGTTCAAGCTGGAACTTTTGAATTTGAAATTCCTGATGGAGAAAAAAAAGCTGTTTACAGAATTACATATGATGTAAAAAACAATGGTTTTGCAGATGTTTTTTTTAATAAAGAGAACATAAACTTTATTATAGACCCTAGTTTACCTCAAGTTGGACTAAAAATTATTAGTTCTAAAGAAAATAAGTTATTTCAAGATTATTCTAATGCTATTTCAAAACAACAATATAAAGTTGACTCAACTCAAATTGCATATTTAAAATCACCTTCTTCAATAATAGCTAGCAACTATAAGAAAGAGCTTCTAAAGTTAAATACTATCCAGAAACAATTTGAGTCTAAGTCAAAAAACACTTTTGTGTTAGACTTTATCAAAGCCTCCGAAAGGTATAATTCATCACAGATTTTAGGTTCATATAACGATTATGTTAAAACAGCTATTTCTCATTTTTATGATTTTATAGACTTTGAAAACTCTAACCTTTTGAATTCTTCCTTTTTGGTTGATAGAATTGCAGACTATGTTTTTTACATGAATTTTGCACAAAAAAAAGATCAAAGACAACTTTTTTATAAAAGAGCAGCAAATCAATCTTTAGAAAAGATAAAAAATGTCTCATTTAAAGCAGATGTAATTGAATTTCTTGTCACTCAATTTGCAACACAGCAGAATGCTGAAGTAGTAGACTATCTTTTTGATAATCATTTTTCAAAGCTCCCAAAAGACAAACAAAAAAAGGAATTCAAAGACAAAATAAAAAGTCAATTAGTTACAGCTATTGGTAATACCGCTCCAGATTTCTCTTGGACAGAAAACGGTAAAATAGTAAACCTTTCTACTCTTTCGGACGGTAAGAATTATTTGTTGCTTTTCTATAGCACTGGATGCTCTCATTGTTTGCGAGAAGTTCCTGAGGTCTATAAATATTTAAAAGACAAACCTAACATCAAAGTAATTGCTTTTGCAATGGAAGAAAAGGCAGATGTTTGGAAAAACTACATGAAACAGTTTAAAGGATGGCATCATGTATTAGGTTTAGAAAAATGGGAAAACAAAGTTGCTAGAACCTATCAAATAAATTCTACACCAACATATTTTGTGCTAAATAGCGACAAAAAAATTATTGCAAACCCAGAGAAGTTAGAAGATTTGAAAAAAATATTAAAGCAACTAAATTAAAAGTGTAAAAAAGCATCTTCTAAATGTTCAATTTCAAATAAAGAATTCTTTTTTACAATTGCAATAATGTCAAACCGAACCTCAACATTTACATCTTTAGATGTTACATATTCATTCATTGCATGTGTCAATAATTTTATCTTTTTTGGTGAAACAAAATCTTGTGGATTTCCAAAATAATCTGAGGTTCTTGTTTTTACTTCTATACAAACCACAACAGCTGCTTTTTTTTGCTATAATATCAACTTCAGCTTTTTGATAGCGCCAATTTTTTTCTAGAATTTTATATCCATTTTTTTCTAGATAATTGATTGCTAATTGCTCTCCTTCCTTTCCTAATTCATAGTGTTTAGACATAACACTAATTTAAAAATTAAATCCTATTTTTAGCCAATGGATTTCCCTTTTGCTTTTGGACAAAAAAGCTCTCTGCTTCTCATATTCTTTTTTCATGGAATTATTTTTTCGTTTTTACTCTTAAGAAAAGGGATTCTTTACAACAGTAAATCTAGTAAATGGTTAAGTTTGTTATTGTTTTTATGTGCACTTTACATAGCACCTTATATGCTAGGATATGCTAATTGGTATAGTAACGGTATAACAAGAGAAATCCTTTTTTTTGTTCCTTTTATGCAAGTATTGTTAATTGGACCAGTGGTTTACTTTTACACTAAAAGCTTATTAAACAATTCCTTTGAACTATCCAGAAAAGATTGGATTCATTTTATTCCTTCTATTCTATATTTAATTTATAGTTTGATTGTTTTTATTACAGATAAAGTCATTTTAGATGAATTTTATTTTTATGCTGATGGTCGTGATAAAGATTTGAAAACTTGGTATCAACTTTTAGGTGTAGCATCTATACTGTACTATTTAATATTAAGTCTAAGAAAGTATTTATCATATAAGAAGTTAATTTTTGAAGTAGTTAGTTATGCAGATTCTATACTCTTTCGTTGGATTCAGAATTTCTTATTGGCCTTTTTAATCTTATTAGTTATTAGAGTCATTTTCTTTTTTTCTAACCCACAATGGGAAGAATTTGGAAGCCAGTTTTGGTATTATATTGCTTTTTCTTTTATCGTTTTTTACATCTCTATTAATGGGTATGCGAATGCGGTAAAAGTTTCAATTTTTAATGGTGGAAATTCAGAACCTGTAGATGTTTTTTCTGATGCATTAGATGATGAAATAATTCAAGAATCATCTATTGAAAAAGATATTGACATATGGAAAGAGAAAGTTCTTTTGTTGATGACTAAGGAGAGGATTTATGAAAATCCTAAATTGACACTTTCTGAAGTTGCAAATTTGTTAGACACAAACGCAAAAAATATTTCTTCTGCTATCAATACTGGATTTAAAATGAATTTCAATGATTTTATCAATCATTATCGTATTGAAGCGGTAAAGGATAAAATGAATTCTGGTGAACACCACACAACTACATTACTAGGAATCGCCTATGATTGTGGGTTTAATAGTAAAGCAACTTTTAACAGAGCTTTCAAAAAAAGCACTTCAATATCTCCAAAAGATTATCTCGAAAAAATATCTTAAAATAGGTCTCAAATCAAGATTTGCAGCGTGAGAAACATTCAATACAATCATATTAGCAGCAAATTTATTTAGATATCATGAGAAAAATTAATGTATTGCTTCTGTTGTTTTTATCCTTTGTGATAAATGCTCAAAATGAAAAACTTCAAAAAATTGATTCGATTGTCAACTCAAAAATTAAAGAAAACGACCCTGGATTAGCAGTTGGCATTCTAAAAGATGGAAAAGTTATCTATAAAAAACATCGTGGATTATCGAATCTTCAACATCAGGTGAAATTTGATAATAGAACCAGATCAAATATCGCATCTACTGCAAAACAGTTTACAGCATTGATGATTTTAAATTTATCATTGAACGAAAAATTAAAACTCGATGATGACATTCGAAAATATTTACCAAAACTATATCCCAATATTGAGGATAAAATTCAAATTCGACACTTACTGAATCATACAAGTGGAATTCGTGATTATGTTGAGCTATTAGACATGAAGGGAAAGGTTTGGTGGCAACGATTTGGGCTGGACAATGATGATGTCTTGGAATTGATAGAAAAACAAGAAAGTTTAGGTTTTAATCCTGGATCAAAATATAGTTACAGCAATACTAATTATAATCTACTAACAAAGATCATTGAGAAAGTTACTGGTGAAAGCTTCAACAAGTATTCTAAAAAGTTCTTCGAAGAGTTAGGCATGAAAGAAACCTCTTTTGTAGAGAGGTATATGAAAGTAATTCCAAACAGGGCTAATCCATATAGTGACTGGGGAAGAGGTGAATGGTGGGAAGTTCCTACCGTTACAAAAACAAATGGCGAAGGGTTTTTATTTACAACATTAGACGATCAATTAACTTACGAACAAGCAGTTCAGAATGCCAATCATAACAATAATGTTCTTTTGATTAAAAGTCAGCAACCTATCCCAAATAGCGAAATAAAGACCTATGGTTTTGGTTTGGAACTCGCAGATGTACTTGGAAGAACTTCAGTACATCATTCAGGTGGTACTTATGGATTTCATTCGCAGACATTTCGTTTTCTAGAGGAAGGTTTGACAATTTTTATTATGAGTAATAACGGTAACATCAGTAGTAATTTGATCGCCAAAGAAATCTTAAGAACTATTCTTCCTGAGTCAAAAAAGAAAACACAATATGATGAACGATACTACACGGATAAGAATAGTAAGGAATCCGTAAAGATTTTATGGAAATATACTTATCCAAATAAAAATAGTGTCGTGCAAATATTGGAAAAGGATGGAAAGACCTTTTGGAAAGAGAAAAACTTTACGATAGAAATGGTTTCAGAAGGTCAGAATCTATATTCTTTTACAAATAACCCTTCACTAAAGGTTGTTTTTTATGAAGATCAAATGGTAGAGTTTTACACTTCTGGAAAAACTAAGAGTTACCAAAGGATTGAAGAGTTGCCAGCATCTTTAACTGATTTAGAAGCACTAATAGGTGACTATTATAATGAAGAATTAAATGTTGGTTTACAACTAGAATTAACTAAAGAAAATAAGTTAAAGTTTAAGCTCTCTAGTGACAAGGATTTTAATAATGTGATTGTTTATAATCGAAAATTTTTACTAGCTGGAAATTACTTTTTAAAAGCACAAAGAGATCTGTTTGAAAGAGTTTCAGAAATATCACTCACCTATGGCAGGGCACTTAATATTATCTTTAAGAAGAAAACAAATTTAAAATTTCAACCAAAAATTGAAACTGAAAATGGTTCTATTAATGTAACTACAATTGGTTCAAGAAATAATAATTCTTCATCTATTTTACTAACTAAAAACTACCCAAATGGAAATGAGATTTGGTCTCAACAATTTGGCGGAAAGAGCTATGACAAAGCCAGTTCTATTTTAGAAACTAAAGATGGATATCTGATAACAGGATCTACTAGCTCCTATGGAAAAGGGAACTATGATATGTTTGTTATTAAGGTTGATAAAAAAGGGAATAAAAAATGGCAAAATACCTATGGAGATTTTTTCAATGAATATGGGTATGTGGCGGAAAAAACAGAAAATGGCTATCTAATTAAAGGAACAATTCAAAAATGCACATCAAATTCAGATATCTTTAATAGAAAATGTACCACCAATGTTTGGTTTGTTTCAATTGATGAAAAGGGAAAGGAACTGTCGAATACTATTCTGGAAGAAATTAAGGAATAATTTCTAGTTTATACCCTACACCATGAACATTTGTGATTTTAATGGAATCATCTTCCTGTAATTTTTTTCGAATCTTGGATATATAAGTGTCTAAGCTTCGTCCTACGAAAACTCCATTGTCTTCCCAAACCCTTTTGGTTAAATCTTCTCTTTTAAGCACTTGATTGGGATTAGCAACGAAAATTTCTAACAACTCGCACTCTTTCTTTGATAAACTAATTTCATCTGCTTCTTTTACGAGTTTATTCTGTTCGGGGTAAAACTTCAAAAACTTCCTATTGTGGTGTATTCTTTATTAATTTCTTGAACTATTTTCTTTGGATTCCTACTATAAAAAAGAAATTGTAAAAGAACGAAACCTAAAAAAATGAGAATATAGAGAATGGTTCTTTTTTTTAGAAAAGGGATTTCTGTATCTAAAAATCGAAACTCAATAGTATAACAACTTACAGGTAAAGCTCTACCTATACAAGGGATGATGGTGTTTTCTACTGTTGCATTCATTTCGTAGCTATATGCTACCTCTTTGTCTGAGCATTGAATCACCTCTACTCTGTAATTCTCAGATAAATTCGCCTTCTTTAAACTTCTCTGTACAATAGACACCAAACTATCTGGAACCACTTCAAAAGTATTCTGAAAAGAAAGCTCATATTTTGAAGATTCTAATTCTTTGATTGGAAAAATGAGACTCGTGCTATCCTGATTTATAAGTAATATTTGATTTCCAACATCACGTAAGGAGATTTTCACTCGTTCAGAAAAACTTTTGTTCTCTTCTCCTGAATCAGAAACAATCCAATAAAAAAAGAATAAGGTTGCTAGTACTAAAAACAAATGAATGATTCTTCTACTCATAATTTATGTAAAAGAACAGATAATTTGATGACTTTTTACAACTGTTGACATTTCTTTTGCACTTTTTTGACACTCTTACTTTAACGTCGATCTAGTTTTACCAAAAATCAAAATATCATGAAAAAAACACTCATTACATTTTTGCTAATTGCTGGAATATCATTAGCGCAAGCACAACAACAAAAACTTCCAATAAATGTTTCTAAAAGCAATGTTCATTGGTATGGTTATTATACCTTTTACTTTGGTGGTCATGATGGTAATATCAAATTTAAAGAAGGATACTTTCTTAAAACAGGTGATGTTATTACAGGAGGACAATTTACTATTGATATGAATTCAATTAATAGTACAGATATAAAAGATTCAAAGGCAAATAAAAGTCTTGTCAATCATCTAAAAAATGATGACTTTTTTAATGTTTCAAAACATCCTGAAGCGAAATTGGTTATTACGAAAGTTAAATATCATGATCCTACTCATATACAAGTAGAAGCTGAAATGACGATTAAAAACATCACTAATTCAGTAAAATTTCAGGCAGAAGTAAATTTTGAAATAAAGCAACTGACTACCAAGTTTAAAATCGATAGAATGCTTTGGGGAATTAGTTATAACAGCAAAATGAGAGATGGAGCCATTTCTGATGCTATTGGTTTTGAAGTAATTCTGAGCTTATAACAATACTTTATTCCGTATTTTTGTTACGAAAGCCATTCTGGATTATGTTCAGAATCTCATCCTAACTCATGCCACAAACTACCTTAATTTCATTTTTTAAATACTCGGGGTTAAAAAACAAATGGCATGCTTTGGGAAGAATGGGAAGACCTCCAATTTCATTAAATGAAGTTGAAGGTCTTTCTTTTTTTAAACCTTTAGGAACTGGAAGTGGGAATGGTTTTTCCATAAAACCCGATTTTTCTACGTTCGGTTTTGTTGCCGTTTTTGATACAGAAGAAATTGCCAAAGAGTTTATTAATTCTAATCCTCTAAAAGAATACACAAAAACTGCAAAAGGATTTAGTCATTTACTGATGCATACTATTAAAAGTCATGGGGAATGGAGCAAACAAAATCCATTTGAGGCTTCTGTAGAATTTGACAAAACAAAGCCTTTAGCTGTTATTACACGAGCAACAATCAAACCTAAATTAGCACATAAGTTTTGGAGGTATGTTCCTTCTGTTTCAAAGTCTATGAATGATTATGACGAATTAATTTTCTCTAAAGGAATTGGTGAGTTTCCATTGTTAATGCAAGCAACTTATTCTTTGTGGAGTAATGCAGAAGCCATGATGAATTACGCTTATCAAAATCCAAAACATGCAGAAATGGTGAAGAAAACTCGAGAGTTAGGTTGGTATTCAGAAGAGTTGTTTGCTCGGTTTCAACCCTTTTATCAAGAAGGAAATTTAGTTCCTACTATCCTTTAGTTTTTGAATATATCTTTTGGTTTCTTTCATCACCTTTGGAGCCAAAATAAGTGTTGTTATCATGGTTGGAATTGCCATCAAAGCAAACAAACTATCAATCATATTGATCATCATATCTAAAGAGGTTGTTGCTCCGATAATGATACTAATCACATAAAAATAGTTGTAATAACTTTTGTTTTTTGCACCGAATAAAAAGGATGTTGCTTTGGTTCCGTAATATGAGTAAGAGAATAAAGAAGAAATACTAAAAACAGCTACACAAATCATTAATAAATATTTTCCGTAAACTGGTATTGCATTTCCAAAAGCAGTTGCAGTTAAACTAACTCCATTTGTATCACTGGTTTGCCAAACACCTGTAACTAATATTGCTAAGGCTGTTAGCGTGCAGACAATAATTGTATCTATAAAAGGCCCTAACATTGCCACCAAACCTTCTCTTACAGGCTCAGAAGTTTTTGCTGCTCCATGAGCCATAGGTGCTGTTCCAATTCCTGCTTCGTTAGAAAAAGCTCCTCGTTTTATTCCATGAAGAATTAGGGCTCCTAAAGCTCCACCAAAAAGCGCATCACCTTTGATAAAGTTAGCATCAAAAGCATCTGTAAATATCATTACCAAATATTTTGGAACTTCTTGATAGTTGACAATTAAAATGACTACAACTAAAATGAAATATAACAACACCATAGATGGAACCAATCTTGATGTTACGTTTCCAATTCGTTTTAAACCTCCAATCACAACAATTCCTGTGATAATTACCAAAACAATTCCGATAATTAAGTTGGTAGAAAACCCTACTTCAACTCCATTTGGAGCTAATAAAATATCATTTACAGCCTGCGTTAACTGATTAACATTAAAAACAGGTAAAGCTCCAATCATTGCACAAAAACTGAAAAATATCGCTAAAAACTTCCACTTTTTCCCTAAACCTTCTACAATAAAGTACATTGGACCACCTTGTATTTCTCCATTGCTATCTTTTCCTCTAAACATGATAGCTAATGAAGAAGTAAAAAACTTAGTTGACATTCCTACAATAGCACTTATCCACATCCAAAAGATAGCTCCTGGACCTCCAATTGCAATTGCAACAGCAACTCCAGAAATATTTCCCATTCCAACAGTGGCAGATAATGCCGTTGTTAAAGCCTGAAAGTGGTTAATTTGTCCAGGATCATTTGGGTCATCATATTTTCCTCGTAAAACCGAAATCGCATGACCAAAAAGACGAAAAGGTAAAAACCTAGAGAGAATCAATAGATAAATCCCACCTCCTATTAATAAAATCAAAAGTGGTAAACCCCAAACAAAAGAGGATAATTCTGAAAAAAAGTTTTCGAAAAACTGTATCATTTAAAACGAATAAAAGAATTGTATTTATCTATTGTTACTTCAATTTGTCTTCCCATTATCAAGGCTCTATTATCATATTCATGTCCTGCTGGAAAATCAAATAAAACTGGAAAATCATATTCAGAAACTACATCCAAAATCAATTGCTCTAGAGAACTTCCCCAAACAGTTGTATTCTTCTTAATGTTACTCATGTCTCCAACAATCAAACCTTGTATATTGTTAAAATAACCAGCTCTTTTTAAGCTTTGCAACATTCTATCAATAGCATATTTATACTCACCTATTTCTTCAATAAATAAAATTTTTCCATCTGTATCTAACTGACTTTTGCTTCCGAGCATAGAAACCATTATAGATAAATTTCCACCTATTAACTCCCCACTAACCTTTCCTTTTCTATTATGTACTGATGATTCAATTTCATAACTCAACTTTTCTCCAAATAACACTTTTCTTAAGGTTTCTTTGCTCTGTTTTGATTCTTCTTCATCAAAATCTAAACTTGTTCCCATCAATCCGTGAATCGATTCAACTCCAAGAATATTTAAATGATTGTGAAAAGCTGTTATATCTGAATATCCAATAATCCATTTTGGGTTTTCTTTGAATTTGGAAAAATTTAGTAAGTCAATAATTCTAACGGACCCATAACCTCCTCTTGCACACCAAATAGCTTTGATATTCGGATTGTCTAAAACTTTTTGAAAATCTTCTCCTCGTTCTTTATCAGTTCCGGCAAAATGATTGTTTTGATTAAAAACATTTTTGCCAATCAAAACTTTCAATCCCCAACCTTCAGCTAATTCTTTCGCTTTATTAATCGCTTCGTTTTTGTTTTTTAAAATTCCAGCAGGAGCAACAATAGCAATGCTATCTCCTTGTTTTAAATAGTTGGGTTGAATTAATTTCACAGATACTTTTGTTGAATCATTTTGAGCTTTTAGTAACAAAATGGTATTGAAAGAAAGTAATAGTACGAATAAGATTCGTCTTTGCATACAAAAGCTTTTGGTAAAAGTATCTATTTTCATCTGTTAAACAAAACGATGTTACGTTGGGTTTTGTACTTTTGTGCTACTAAAATTGAGCCAAAATGAGTTCTTCTCAAAGATTTACAATTACAGCAGCATTGCCGTATACTAATGGACCTATACATATTGGTCATTTAGCGGGAGTTTATGTGCCTGCTGATATATATGCTAGATATCTTAGATTGACAGGAAATGATGTTGCTTTTATTTGTGGTAGTGACGAGCATGGAGTTGCTATTCCTATGCGAGCTAAAAAAGAAGGAGTTTCTCCTCAAGATATAATTGATAAGTATCACACAATCATTAAAAAATCTTTTGAAGATTTTGGAATTTCTTTAGATAATTACTCTAGAACATCAGCTCAAATTCATCACGAAACCGCCTCAGAATTTTTTATTGACTTACACAAAAAAGAAGAATTTATTGAAGAAGTTACAGAACAATTATATGATGCAGAAGCAGATCAGTTTTTAGCAGATCGTTTTGTGGTTGGAACCTGTCCAAAATGTGGGTTTGAAGAGAGTTATGGTGATCAATGTGAAAACTGTGGAACCAGTCATAATGGAACCGATTTAATCAATCCAAAATCTGCAATCACTGGAAATACTCCCTCAGTAAAACAAACAAAACACTGGTTTTTACCTTTAGATAAGCATGAAGATTTCTTGAAGGAATGGATATTAAAAGGACATAAAAAAGATTGGAAACCGAATGTATATGGACAAGTAAAATCGTGGGTTGATGATGGTTTACGTCCTAGAGCCGTAACTCGAGATTTAGATTGGGGAATTCCAGTTCCTGTAGAGGGTGGAGAAGGAAAAGTTCTCTATGTTTGGTTTGATGCTCCAATCGGATATATTTCAGCCACCAAAGAATGGGCCGCTAGAGAAAATAAAAACTGGGAAGATTATTGGAAAAAAGAAGACACCAAACTGGTGCATTTTATCGGAAAAGATAATATCGTTTTTCACTGTATTATTTTTCCATCTATGCTAAAAGCACATGGAGATTATATCCTACCAGACAATGTTCCTGCAAACGAGTTTTTAAATTTAGAGGGTAATAAATTATCTACCTCAAAAAACTGGGCAGTTTGGTTACATGAATATTTAGAAGAATTCCCAAATCAGCAAGATGTTTTACGTTATGCGTTAACTGCTAACGCTCCAGAAAGTAAAGACAATGATTTTACTTGGAAAGATTTTCAGGCAAGAAATAACAACGAGTTAGTTGCCATTTTCGGGAATTTTATCAATAGAGTTGTTGTGTTAACTCATAAATACTTTGATGGTTTTATTCCTGAACCATCAGATTTTACTGAGATTGATGAAGATACTCTGGCTACTTTAAAAGATTATCCAGCTATTATCGGAAAATCTATTGAGCGTTATCGTTTTAGAGAAGCTTCTCAAGAATTGATGAATTTAGCTCGTTTAGGAAATAAATATTTAGCTGATGAAGAACCTTGGAAGAAGATAAAAACAGATGAGGAACGTGTAAAAACTATTATGTATGTGGCTTTACAAATCGCAGCAGGTTTGGCGGTTGTTTCTGAACCTTTTATCCCTTTTACTTCTGCTAAGTTGAAGAATATGTTATGTATTCTTTTCTGCAATAAAGACAAAGGATTGTCTTGGGAAGATGTTTCAAAAAAGGATGTTTTGTTAAAAGCTGGGCACCAAATTGGAAAATCTGAATTGCTTTTTTCTAAAATTGACGACAAAGTTGTAACAGCTCAATTAGAAAAATTAGAAGCTACAAAATTAGCCAATGAACAAGCAAATAAAACTATTGAACCTCAAAAAGAAACGATTGATTTTGAAGATTTTACAAAATTGGATATTCGAGTTGGAACTATTTTAGAAGCTTTAAAAGTCCCTAAGACTAAGAAGTTACTACAACTAAAAGTAGATGTTGGAATAGATGTTAAAACGATTGTATCTGGAATTGCAGAAAGTTTCTCACCAGAAGAAATCATCGGACAGCAAGTTACGGTTTTAACGAATTTAGCGCCAAGAAAAATTAGAGGTGTAGAAAGTCAAGGAATGATTTTAATGACGGATACTCCCGATGGAAAGTTAGCTTTTGTAGAACCTGAAAGAGAAGTATCAAACGGACAGCAGATTAGTTAATGCTCAAAATAGCATACCATCCTATTTATAAACATTCGTTACCAAAAGGGCATCGTTTCCCGATGGAAAAATATGATTTGTTACCTCAACAACTCATTTATGAAGGAACATGTTCTGAGGACAATTTTTTTGAACCCGAAATCCCCAATAACAAATACTTTTTTCTAGTTCACGATGCAGAATATGTCTCTGATTTATTAAATATTACACTCAATTCAAAAGCGGCTAGAAAAATTGGATTTCCTCTAAGTGAAGAATTAATTGCAAGAGAAATGATTATTGCAGATGGAACTCTTAAAGCTAGTGAATTTGCTTTACAAAATGGGATTGCAATGAATATTGCTGGAGGAACTCATCATGCTTTTACCAACAGAGGCGAGGGTTTTTGTATGCTAAACGATCAAGCCATAGGTGCAACATACTTATTAGAAAACATGTTAGCTTCAAAAATTTTAATTGTAGATTTAGATGTACATCAAGGAAATGGAACAGCAGAAATCTTTCAAAATAATGATGCTGTTTTCACCTTTTCTATGCATGGAAGAACCAATTATCCATTTCATAAAGAGCAAAGTGATTTGGATATTCCTTTAGAAAACGAAACGGACGATAAAGTGTTTTTATCTCTTTTAAAAGAAACCTTACCTAAGCTTATTCGTAATGAAAAGCCTGATTTTATTTACTATTTATGTGGAGTAGATGTTATTGAATCAGACAAATTAGGAAAACTTTCTCTCAGTTTAGAAGGTTGCAAAGAACGTGATCGATTTGTATTGCAAACTTCCTGTGACCATAATATTCCAATAATGTGTAGCATGGGTGGAGGATATTCTGAAGATATCAAAGTTATTGTTGAAGCACATGCAAACACCTTTCGATTGGCACAAGAAATTTTCTTCTAATTAAACAATCAAACTTATATACAACATTTTTTTATAGTCTAAGTTTTGTATTTTTACTATCACTAGAAACTAACAATTGAAAGAACTCTTACATACTTTTTATGCCTATCTTTTTGAAAAAGAGTTACTAGATGAAATAGAGTCTTTTGCTATTTACAAAGAGTTTAAAGCGAATTCAACCATTATTGATATCGAAAATTACATTGTTTCCATTCCATTGATTTTAGAAGGAGCTATAAAAATAATGCGTGAAGATGATGATGGAAATGAACTGGTTTTATACTATTTAGAAAAAGGTGATACATGTGCTGTAACACTATCTTGTTGTATGGGTCAAACGAAAAGCAACATAAGAGCTATTGCAGAAACCGATGTAAAACTTTTAATGATTCCTAAAGAAAAAATGAAAGTCTGGTTGACCAATTATACAAGTTGGCAAGAATTTATATTGCAAAGTTATCACAGTAGACTTCAAGAATTTATAGAAGCTTTAGACACAATAGCATTTCTAAATATGGACCAAAGATTGCTAAAATACTTAAGAGATAAAGCAATGGTAAATAGTAATGATTTAATTTCAACTACACACAAAGAAATAGCTGACGATTTGCATACTTCAAGAGTAGTTATTTCTAGACTTTTAAAAGGTTTAGAGAAAAAAGGTAAGATTCAACTTCACAGAAATCAAATTAAAGTTATCGATTTGTAGAGTGTAACATTTGTTACAAAATTATTCTTTTTTTGATGGTAACTTTATGAAATAAAATTATCAGA
Organism: Flavobacteriaceae bacterium; assembly: GCA_965660845.1. Lineage (GTDB taxonomy): Bacteria > Bacteroidota > Bacteroidia > Flavobacteriales > Flavobacteriaceae > Polaribacter. The sequence goes on along the minus strand of CBFIBH010000001.1, from coordinate 184,792 downwards.
CAATGAGAGTCTTATTTTTCATCATTTTAATGGTTTTTATAAGTTGTAATAATTCACAATCAGCAGATTATTCAAAAAAAGCTTCAAATGTTTCTTATACGAAAGAACACCCAGGAAAAGTTTTGATAAAGCAGCTTTGTTATGCATGTCATAATATAACTTCTTCACATGATTCTAGAATTGCACCACCAATGATCGCGGTCAAAAGGCACTACGTTAGCAAACATACAACTCAAAAAGAATTTACCGAAGATTTTGTCAGTTTTGTTTTGAATCCCTCTAAAGATAAAGCCAAAATGAAAGGTGCTATTCGAAAGTTCAATCTTATGCCTAAACAAATTTTCAAAAAAGAAGATTTAGAAAAAATTGCAGATTATATCTACAATAACAAAATCGAAGAACCTAGTTGGTTTGAAAATCATTGGCAAGAAAGAGGGAATAAACGCAAAGGAAAGATGAAAGGAAAAAATCAAAATCAAAAGAAAATTTTAGGGTCTCAATATGCAATGAATACAAAACAACAATTAGCAAAAAATCTAATTAAAACTATTCAAAAAGAAGGTGTTATTGCTTCGCTTAAGTATTGTAATACAAGAGCAATTCCTATTACAGACAGCATGTCTGTAACTTTAAATGCAGATATTAAAAGGGTTTCTAACAAGCCACGGAACTTAACAAATAAGGCAACTATTGAAGAAACCGAACTAATTGAAATGTTTCAAAAAAGAATACATCAAAATAAGCCATTGAAACCTCAAACAAGACTTTTAACAAATGGTAAAACTCAATATTATGCTCCTATTATTACAAATCAAATTTGCCTACAGTGTCATGGAAAACGGAATAAGAACATAATTGAGAAAACTTTATTAGCACTTAAAGAATTATATCCTAAAGATCAAGCAATCGGATATGAGGTGAATCAAGTTAGAGGTTTATGGAGTATTAAATATTAATTCTAAACATACCTTTTAAAGAATAATTAATGGGCGCGAGATAGATAGTTTTAAATCGTTGGTAGAAAGAATCTATTTTAAATGAATAGGTGCTTTTTTATCAATAAAATTTATCTTTATACAATGGAATTGAATGATAAGTTTTGGACAAAAAAGTATGAAACAAATAAAATAGGTTGGGATTTAGGAGAAGTTTCTCCACCTTTAAAATCTTATTTTGATCAGTTAGAGAATAAAGAACTCAAGGTTTTAATTCCTGGTGTTGGAAATGCATATGAAGCCGAATATCTTTTTAACTTAGGTTTCCAAAATGTATTTGTTGTTGACCTATCAAAAGTTGCTCTAGAAAATCTTAAAAAAAGAGTTCCAAAATTTCCAGACTCATAATTAATTCATGCAAATTTTTTTGATTTAAAAAGTCATTTTGATTTGATTATTGAGCAAACCTTTTTTTGTGCAATCAACCCTAATTTAAGACAAAAATATGCAACTAAAATGCATTCCATTCTACACCAAAAAGGAAAACTCGTTGGATTGCTTTTCGATGCCAAATTAAATGAAGATCATCCTCCTTTTGGCGGAAACAAAGAGGAATATATCAACTATTTTAAGATGTGTTTTAAAATAGAAATCATGGAGCCTTGTTACAATTCTTATCCCAATAGAAAGGTATGGAATTGTTCATAAAACTTCATCAATCTTAATTAATACTCTTCAGTAACAAATGTTACGTATAGGGTGATTTTCTGAAACTATTTTTGCAAGGTAAATAACCTTACAATGAAAAGAATAGTTTTTAAAATAATGTTAGTTTTAATGGTTCTAAGTCAATACAATTCTTCTGGACAAGAGGTAATTGTTGTTTCTAAGCAAAAACTTATTGAAGAAGTTCAAAATAAGAATTTGAGCTTTCAAATGTCTCAAAAAGATGTTGAAAAAGCCAAAGCATCTTTTTCACAAACAAATGCTATTTATTTACCAACTATTACTGCAAGTCATACAGGTATTTCTACAACTAATCCTTTAATGGCATTTGGATCAAGATTGAATCAAGGAATTATAACTCAAAATGATTTTAACCCAAGCTTATTAAACAACCCTACTCAAACTCAAAACTTTGCAACAATTCTAAAAATAGAACAACCTCTAATTAACTTAGATGGACTTTATAAAAGAAAAGCAGCAAAGTCTAAAATGGATGCGATGTCTTTAAAATCTAAACGGACTAAGGAATATCTAGTTTTAGAAATTGACAAAGCATATATGCAATTGCAATTGGCTTATAAAGGTGTAGAGGTTTTAGAGAAAGCGTTAAAAACAGCAGAAACTACAAAAGAAATAGCTACAAATAACTTCAATGAGGGTTACTTACAACGTGCAGATATATTAAATGTTGATATAAGACTTACAGAAGTTAAAAATCAACTTCAAACGGCCAAAAGCAATATTCAAAATGCGTCAAACTATCTTTCTTTTTTAATAAATGATAAGACCGATGTTTTATACAAACCAAAAGATAGTTTATGGTTATCAAACTTAAGTATTGATGATAAAAACGTCTCTGAAAACAGATCAGATATCAAAGCTATGGAACTTGGGTTAAAAGGTTATGAAGCATTAAATAAAGCTGATAAAATGGCTTTTCTACCACGTCTAAATGCTTTTGGTAGCTATGAAATGTATGATAACAATGCTTTTCAAGGGAATGCTAATGGCTATGTGATTGGAGCGCAATTAAGCTGGGATATTTTTAAAGGTTCTAAACGTTTCGGAAAACTTAAAAAAAGTAAAGCCGTATTAGAAAAATCAAAGTTAGCCTACATGCAATATGTGTCCAAAAGTAATTTAGAGCTGAATAAAATAAAACGTCAATTAGTAGATGCTAAAAATAAACTAGAATTGACAGCATTAGCAGTTGAACAATCAAAAGAATCTTTGAGAATTAGGAAGAATAGATTCAAAGAAGGCCTAGAAAAAACATCTGATTTATTACAAGCAGAAACTCAATTGATACAAAAAGAATTAGAATATTATCAAACCATTTTTGAGTACAATTTTACTCAAGCGTATGTAACATTTTTAACAAAAGAGTAATCCACAATTATGAAAAAATATATCTATATAATGACAGTGTTATCAGCTTCAATTTTTATAACAAGCTGTAGTGAGGATGACAAAAAAGCTGTTGTTGATAATTCGCCTAAAATTAAAGTTACTGTTGGTAAAATCTTAGCAAACACAAATAATCAAACTTTATCTGTAAGCGGAAAAATACAAGCAACAAATAGTGCAGATTTAAGCACAAGAATGATGGGCTTTGTAGATAAAGTCTATGTAAATGTAGGTGATGAAGTAAAAAAAGGACAGCTGTTAATCTCTTTAAACAATAAAGATTTACTAGCAAAAAAAGCACAAGTAAGTGCGTCTATTGTCAAGGCAAAAACAACTTTTTTAAATACAGAGAAAAACTACAATCGATTTAAAAATTTATTTGCAAGTAAGAGCATCACTCAAAAAGAAATGGATGATATGAGGACAAGCTATCAAATAGCCAAAGCTAGCTTAGAGTCTGCAAATCAAATGAAAAATGAAGTCAATGCACAATTTGATTACAGTAATATTTTAGCTCCTTTTAGCGGAATAATTACGAGTAAAAACATCAAGAAAGGAGATATGGCAAATCCAGGAATGCCATTAATAGGCATAGAAAACCCAAGATATTTTGAAGTTATAGCCATGGTGCCAGAATCTGAAATTTCTCAAATCAAAAAAGGTACTTTGGTAACGGTTTCGGTAAAATCAATTGATAAAATAATTGAAGGAAAAGTTACAGAGGTAAGCATATCTGCAAAGAATACAGGAGGACAATATTTAGTTAAAATAGCTTTAGATAAAACAGATGCCAATATTTTATCTGGAATGTTTGCTACAGTTCAATTTCCAGTAGAAACCAAATCAAAATCTACTTTGATTTTAATCCCTTCTGATGCTATTATTACAAACGGTCAATTATCTGGAATTTATACTGTAAGTCAAAGAAACACAGCATTGTTACGATGGTTACGTTTAGGAAAAACGTATGGTAATCAAGTAGAGGTTTTATCTGGGTTAAGTACAGGTGAAACTTATATTCAATCTGCTAATGGGAAATTATATAATGGGGCAAAAATTTCAATTCAATAACAACAATCAAAAATAACAAGAATATGAAAGAAGGTTTAGCTGGAAAAATTGCAAAAGTCTTTATCGATTCTAAACTTACTGTATTACTCATGATTGTTTTTATAGTGATTGGAGTGTATAGTTCGTTTTTAATACCTAGAGAAGAAGAGCCGCAAATTGATGTTCCAATGGCAGATATCTTTGTTGGTTATCCTGGAGCAAGTCCTACCGAAGTTGAGAATAGAGTTGTAAAACCTTTAGAGAAATTAATATCCAATATTAAAGGTGTAGAATATGTGTACTCTACTTCTATGAACGAAAAAGCAATGGTGATTGTTCAGTTTTATGTAGGGGAAGATATTGAACGTTCGTTTGTAAAATTATACAACGAAATTAACAAACACATGGATAAAATGCCGAAAGGTATTACGCTTCCATTAGTAAAAACTCGGGCTATTGATGATGTGCCAATATTAGGTTTAACCTTGTGGAGTGAAAGCTACAATGATTATCAAATAGGTCAAATTGCACAAGAATTAGAAAATGAAATTAAGAAAGTAAACGATGTATCTATTACTCACAAAATTGGTGGAAGAAATAGACAACTACGTGTTGTTTTAGATAAGGATAAGTTAGCTGCAAGTGGATTGGATTTCTTATCAGTTTCTAAAATGATAAAAGCCAATAATACACAATTAACGTCTGGAAGTATTAATAAAAATGATACTGAATTTTTAGTGAATACAGGGAAGTTTTTAGCTTCTGCAACTGATGTAGAGAATTTAGTAGTGGGTGTGCAACAAAATCAGCCAATTTATCTAAAACAGATTGCTAAAATTATTGATGGTCCAGAGATTCCTATAAACTATGTGTCTTTAGGTTTTGGAAAAGCGAGTGAAAAATCAGCAGAATATAAATCAGAATATCCAGCAGTCACAATTTCTGTAGCTAAAAGGAAAGGTGCAGATGCTATGAAAATTTCTGATATTATTTTGGGTAAAGTAAAACATCTTAGAACAACTTTAATTCCTGATGATGTTCATATAGAAGTAACAAGAAATTACGGAGAAACGGCTTCTCATAAAGTGTCAGAATTACTGTTACACCTTATTGGTTCTATCATTGCAGTAACCTTTGTAGTAATGTTAGCTATGGGCTGGAGAGGTGGTTTGGTTGTGTTTTTATCAGTTCCAATTACGTTTGCATTAACATTGTTAAGTTACTACATGTTAGATTATACTTTAAACAGAATCACATTATTTGCTTTGGTATTTGTTACCGGTATTGTTGTGGATGATTCCATAATTATAGCCGAAAACATGCATCGACATTTTAAGATGAAACGCTTGTCTTTTAAACAAGCTGCTTTGTACGCAATTAATGAAGTTGGAAACCCTACAATTTTAGCAACATTTACAGTAATTGCTTCTGTTTTACCAATGGCTTTTGTATCTGGTTTAATGGGTCCTTATATGGCACCAATGCCTATTGGAGCTTCAATTGCCATGATATTATCTCTGTTTGTAGCATTAACAATTACACCATATTTAGGATATATTTTCTTAAGGGAAAAAGATAAAAAAGGAGTTGAAAAGAAAAAAGAAAAGCCTTTAGAGGAAACTTTCATTTATAGAATTTACAACAAGTTAGAAAGACCTTTGTTAGAAAACAGAACTAAAAGATGGTTGTTTTTAGGAGGAACTTTCCTTTTATTAATAGCAATAATGGGATTGTTTGTTACAAATTCTGTGGCTGTGAAAATGTTGCCATTTGATAACAAAAATGAATTTCAAGTAGTTATTGATATGCCAGAAGGAACAACGCTTGAAAGAACAGCTGTTGTTACAAAAGAAATCGCACAATATTTATCTACTAGACCTGAAGTGGTGAACTATCAAAATTATGTGGGCACTTCTGCTCCTATCACGTTTAATGGCTTAGTACGTCATTACGATTTACGTGGAGGATCTAATATGGCAGATATTCAAATAAATTTGATTGATAAAGGAGAGCGATCTATTCAAAGTCACGGAATTGCAAAATTATTAAGACCAGAGATTCAGAAAATTGCGTCAAAGTACAATGCCAACGTAAAACTAGTAGAAGTTCCTCCAGGTCCACCAGTTTTATCTACCATAGTAGCTGAGGTTTACGGACCAGATTACGAAAAGCAAATTGAAATTGCCAATAGCATTCAAAATATTCTAAAAAACACAGGCGATGTTGTTGATATTGATTGGATGGTTGAAGCAGATCAAAAAGAATATCAATTTGAAATTAACAAAGAAAAAGCAATGTTATATGGTGTTGCACCACAACAAATTGCTTATACAATGAATATGGCTTTGTCTAACAGTTTCATCACAACTTTGTATGATGAGAAAGCAGTAAATCAGGTTGGTTTGGTCCTGAGTTTAGAGGAAAAAGAAAAATCTACTATTTCAGATATTTCTCAATTAAAAATATCATCAAAATCCGGTAATCTAATTCCTATTGCTGATTTGATTGAAATTAAAGAAACTATTTCTGATAAAAGCATCTTTAGAAAAAATCAAAAACGTGTGGTGTATGTGATGGCAGACATGGCGGGAGAATTAGAAAGTCCTGCATATGCTATTTTAGGAATGGAAGAAAAGTTAGAAAAAATAGAGCTTCCAGAAGGATATAAACTAAACGAAATGTATTTAGGTCAGCCAGATTTTGAGGATGATTATACGGTAAAATGGGATGGTGAATGGCAAATCACATTAGAAGTCTTTAGAGATTTAGGAATTGCTTTTTTAGGTGCCATCATCTTAATCTATATTTTAATTGTTGGGTGGTTTCAAAACTTTAAAGCACCTGTTGTAATGATGGTTGCGATTCCATTATCATTAATAGGAATCATAATCGGTCATTGGATGATGGACGCTTTCTTTACTGCAACATCCTTTATTGGAATGATTGCTTTAGCAGGAATTATGGTAAGAAATTCTGTTTTATTGATTGATTTTATCAACCTAAGAACAGTAGAAGGAATACCGTTAAAACAAGCAGCTATTGAAGCAGGAGCTGTAAGAACAACACCTATTTTATTAACTGCAGGTACAGTTGTAATAGGAGCTTTTGTCATCTTATTTGATCCTATCTTTCAAGGTTTAGCAATTTCATTAATGGGAGGCACAATAGTATCAACAATATTTACATTGTTAGTCGTTCCTCTAGTATATTATATGATTGAAAAGAAGAATTATAAATAATAAAAATTAAAAGATTATGTTGAATATGTATTTTAGAATTATTGTAGGGTTTATGGTATTATTGATGGTAACATTAACCTATTATGTAAGTATACATTGGCTTTGGTTTGGTGTGTTTATAGGTATAAATATGATCCAATCTGCATTTACAAAATGGTGCTTGCTAGAAGATATATTGAAGAAAGTTTTTAAAGTGAAGTGTTAATTAAAATTTAAAGCCCTAACTCTTTTCTCAATTTCGAATCATTTAAACTATTTTGAGGCCAATAAGACAACATTTTTTGTTTTTTCAAAATCGCTTTAGTTGTTCGTATTTGTTTATCAAAAGCAGAGGGAAAACTATCCAGCCAGGCCACAATTTTATAGGGAGCTTTGTTTTCAAAAATAATTCTGAGTTTTCTTTTTAAATCTGGAAAAACAACTCGGTATTCATTAAGTTTTTCTCCTTGAAATTCTGATTCTTTATAGGTCCAAATAGCTGCTTTTACATTTACACTTTTAGTTTTTAAGTGTTTTAGCTGATTAAAGTTTAATGAAGGTATCATAGTAAAATTGCCTGTTGTTAATAACTGTGAATTCATTCTTAACACTGTAAAAATTTCCTCCTCAATGAATGCTTCTTCTGTTGTATAGTTTACATCACCTTCTCTTTCAAAATAAGATCGCTGTTCTACATTAAATCTTGAATCTTTAAAATTCAACTGCGTAAAAATAGTTCCACACCACTCTTGAGAAGTTGCTGTCACTTTCAAAGATTGAGGAAATGTTTTTAGGTCAATTGGAGTAAATACAGAAGAAAACAATGAATAGTCATAAACTCCTGTTGTAAACTTTCTTAGTTGAATGTTTTTGAACGTCCACGTAGAGTTTTTGTTGGTGTACAATTCGTTTTTAACCTGTTTATTTGTCAAAAAATTCCGTTACAAAAACACTTACTAAGGTGCCAGAATGATTATTGTTATATCTGTTTTGTGATAGTTCATACACATTTACTTCTGCTTTACCTTGTTTCCAATAATCTGTTTTTTGAATGACATTGTCTTGTGAATAGCCTACAAACGAAATAAGTATCAAAAAGCTTTGTAGTAAATTTTTCATGATGTTAATTTTTTACAAAGATAAAAAGGCTCTGATTTTCAGAGCCTTTTGTTGTATTGTTTTGATGTTAAAAAAGTTTGACGGTTTTTCCCTCATCCTCTGCTTTGATAGTCACTAATAGTTTTCTGAATCCTATTTTACTTACTTTATAGACTTTTGTACCTGTACTCCAATTCTCTTTTCTAACTTTTCCTGGCATCATTGGAAAACCGTAACTAAACTTACTTCCATCTTCTTTGGGTCCTACAACCACAAATTGATTTCTATTCCAAGAGTTGTTTTTAATTTTAAAACGAATCCATTTCACATCTTGTTTCTGTTTCTTTTCCTGCTTTTTCAAATACTGTTTTGTATCACCTTTTAAAAATTTTGGTGTGTTTTTCAATTCTAATCGAGCATCTTCATTTAAAATAGAATAGATTTCGTTTTCTACATATAAACTTGCTTTTCCAGAACTCCAAATATTCACTCTAGAATTTTCTGCAATCATATTAGAGGCATCAACAATTCCATTCTCGATTCCCAAATTCAGTTGTTTTGTTTTTCCTGAGACCACAACTTTGCCAATTGGAGCCATTATTTGTAAATAATCATTCTTAACATTCACAATTCTTAGTGTTTTGTGTGTGCCTTTTTCTACTCTTTTTAACTTTGGAGCTCCAATAGTTATGACAATATCTTGTGAAGGTTGAATCCATTCTAACTGATTTAAATGTAACTTTCCATCAACAACCTCTGTATCTATTTTATCAAATAAATTAGAGTCTGCTGTTATTTTCATCCCCTCTTCAGCAGACTGATCTATTGTAATATTTGCATATAAATTAATTTTTATGTCTTTTAAATTTGTTGTTTTAAAAGCTTTGGTTTCTATCGTTTTGTTTCCTTTTACTTGAGATATAACAGGTAAACTAACCAGAAATATCAATGCTATTATTTTTTTCATTTTCTTTTAATTTTAGAATTCATATTGTTAAATATTGTGAAGTATTGTATTGTTTCTGGTTTATACTCAAAAATCAATTTTCTGTTTTCTTGATCTTGTAATTCAAACTCATTGTTATTTTTTACAAACTTGAAAGAAATGCCATGGACTGCTGTATTTTCTGTAAACGTAATTTCATAGATTCCGTCTTTATTCTCGTCCGACATCAAAACCGTTTCTCTCCATTGATTTGGTAAAAAATCTCCTCGAACACCTACGCTTTCAAAATTTTCTTCTGCATTCATATCCACAAAAAGAGTTACTTTTTTTTCATGTTCTTCTTGAACACAGCTTGATAGGATTGTGATTGCAACTAAAATGATTGTTCTTATAAAGTTTTTCATAACTATAATTTTTTAGAGATTAAATAATCGATTCCAAATCTTCCGGAACCTAAATACATGGTAAATATTGATACCCAAAGAAATCCCATAGCGGGTAAGATTCCCCAAATATGTCCGTTCCATTTTTGGAGAAAAATAGCAACCAACATTGTGCATAAAATTAGAAAGGAAGCAATTCTGGTTTTAAAACCTAAAAAAAGAAGTAAACCTCCAACGGCTTCACTAAAAGCTCCCATCCAAGCAAAAAATACCGGAGCAAGTGCAAAGATTCCACCATATTCTGCAACATCTTTTGGAAACCACGCTACAACTTCAAAAAAAGCTAGGTTATCAGTTGATGACCATGGCAAACCAAATTTATCAGACCCGAAGCTTGAGGTCAATAAAAACCCACATACAATTCTAGGAATTGCAAAAAGTAAATCGCCAAACCAATGCTTCTGAACTACTGGGGTAATGATTGTTTTTGATACTTTTAAAAATACTGTTTTCATGAGTTATTAATTTTATTTCGTTTTGATGAAACAAAAGTGCAACTCATTTGAAGATTGAAAGACTCAATACATTTAATGGAGTCTTAGATACGATTTGAGACGTCTTAACTTGATATAGAATTTAAAAATTCTGTTGGAGAAGATTGTGTAAGTTTCTTAAAAACTCTATTGAATGTTGCTTTACTATTAAAGCCACAATCGTAAGCAATTCCTAATAAAGAAAGTTGTTTGTGTTTACCTTGCTTAAGCTTTTCTTTGAAAGCTTTAATTCTAAAGCTATTTACAAAATCATTAAAGTTCTTTTGAAATCCAGAATTGATTACTTGAGATAGTTGAGCTCTTGTCATTTGCAGCTCACTGGCTAAATCAGATAAATTTAAATCAGGGTTTAAGTACGGTTTTTGTTTTTCCATATGACTTTTCAACAAATCAATTTCTTCTTTCGAAACAGGTTTTGATTTATCAGATTGTGGAATACTAATTGTATCTGGTGTAAAACTAAACTTTAGCTTTTTTAACTTGGTTGTGTCTGTAAAATATCCTGTAATCCCAATATATAAAGTAATTAGAGCCATAAATAAATTCAACCACCACTGTTGAGTATAACTTAAAGGAGTGATTAATACATTAATGATAGTTTGAATAAAACTGTACAAAAAGAAAGCTGAAAAAAGAATTAAGAAACTTAATACCCAATTTAATTCTAATTTATAGGTGTTAGAAAAATACTGCTGAATTTTGTTTCGATAATTATAAAACAACTGAAACGTAAATGCTAGATACAACAACATTGCAGCAAAATCAAAAAACACTAAAATTGGTTGTACAATAGGTTCATCAACAGCTAATTTTAAAACTCCATTTTGAGTTTCATCAAAACCCGGTTGTATAGAATCGTATACATAAATAAATATTCGAAACCCTACCAATAAGAAAGCTCCAAAAAAATGAAACCAATCTTTTCCTTTAAAGACAAATTTTGAGGTTGTAATCGATTTAACATACAAGTAAATCATTGGTGCTAATGCTAAAGAAATTGGCATTAACCAATAATTAATTTTGGTGTTCCTAAATACATTATACCAACCCATAAAACCAATTGTGTAACAAGTTTGATGGTAGCATACTAATAATAAAATTAAAGCTAATAATAGATGAGACGGATTTTTGTGTTTAAGATACTTTGCAAACAATAAGAATACAAATAGTAAACCTTGTAATACTAAAATAAGTAATGGAGTACTATGAATATTAAAGTCTGGAAAAGAGAAAAATGGTAAAAGTGTCATGCTCAAATATATAAGAATTTTGAATTTTGTTTCATTTCTTTAGGTCTCAAATTATATTGAGACTCCAGAATTTTGAATTTTTCTTAAACATAATAAAACTTCTTTATCATACATTTTTATCTGACTTGAAAATTTGTAATTTGGTAGTCTCTTATGCTCCACGAAATAAAAGATATTATCCATTCTGCTAGAATTGCTAATGAAAGCGGTTTAAAAACTGTCTTAGCGTCTGTTGTCTCTTTGGAAGGTTCTTCATACCGTAAACCCGGAGTAAGAATGTCTATCCAAGAAAATGGTAAAATGATGGGTGCAGTAAGTGGTGGATGTGTAGAAAAAGAAATCCTTAGACAAGCTCAAAGTGTTTTTAAAGACAGCAAACCAAAACTGATGGTTTATGATGGTAGGTATAGACTAGGTTGTGAAGGGATTCTTTACATTTTAATTGAAATATTTCACCCTCAGAATTCTTTTTTTGACGCTTTTGAAAAACAATGTACTTCTAGAAAGTCTTTTCATATTAAATCTTACTTTTCAAAAAAAGAGGAAGATAGGAACGAGGGAGGTTCTACTTTTGTTTTTAATAATCAACCGCATAAAATTAACAGTCAGTCAAAAAATATTGAAATTTTATCCGTCTTTGAGCAAACTATTCAACCCGGTTTTCAATTAATTATTGTTGGTTCTGAGCATGATTCTGTAGAACTTTGTAAATTTGCATCGAACATCGGTTGGGAAGTTCATATTGTTGCTCCACCAGATGATCCAAAGAACATTCAAAATTTTCCAGGAGCAAGAAATTATTATGGAATTGACGAAAAAGAGTTCGAGAATATCTCTTACGACAATCAAACAGCTATAGTTTTTATGACTCATAGTTATGTGAAAGATGTAAAATATGTATCGGCTGCAAGAAACATGAATGTTCCATATCTAGGTTTGTTAGGTCCTAGTAAACGAAGAGAAAAACTCATTCATGAGCTCCTAGAGCGTTATGAAGATATTGATGATATGTTTTTTGACAAACTTCATGGACCTGCAGGAATTAATATTGGAGCAGAAACTCCCCAGGAGATTGCTGTCTCTATCATAAGTGAAATATTATCAGTAATTAGAAATCAACAACCCATGTCTTTAAAAGATAAAAAAACAGGAATACATCAATAATGTCTAAAACTGCAATTTTAATACTCGCTGCCGGAGAATCTAAACGAATGGGAAAGCCAAAACAGCTTTTGCCTTACAATGACTCAACTTTATTATCTCATACAATACAACAAACTAAATCTATAGATAGATCTCAAACATTTGTTGTTGTTGGGGCTTATTTTAAAGAAGTTTTTGATTCTATTAGAAGTCAATCAAAATCTATAACTGTTGTTATTAATAAAGATTGGGAAAATGGTATGGGTAGTTCATTAAGCAAAGGAATTGAATTTATAAAAAAGAAAGGTATATATGACAGAGTTTTGGTTACTTTGAGTGATATGCCTTTGATTTCTCAGGAACATTATGAAGCATTAATTGAAGGATCCGTTTCTAAAGCAAAAAGAATAATTGTTACTCAATACAAAGAAACCTCTGGTGTGCCTGCTGTATTTGATAAATCATTATTTAATGAACTTTCACTTCTTATAAATGATGATGGTGCTAAACCATTAATTAAAAAATATAAAAAAGAGGTTTCATCTGTAGATACTGAAACCCCTTATTTTGATGTTGATACGAGTGAAGCGTATCAAAAATTAATTGATTTATCCTAAAATTTTACTTTTTGGAAGCTCTTTTATAAAAGGTTGTTTATACAATCTTTTCCCTAAAGCAGCATGAATTGCATTCGCAACTGCTCCTCCTGCTGGTGGTAAACCAGGTTCTCCTAAACCTGTAGGAGACTTATCATTTTTCACAAAATGAACCTCAACTTCAGGTGTTTCTTGCATTCTAATCAATCTATATCTATCAAAATTTACGGCTTGTGGTGCTCCGTCCTTAAAGGAAAAATCACCATACATAGCATGACCTATTCCATCTAAAACACCTCCTTGAATTTGATTGATTGCTCCGGTTGGATTCACAACGACTCCACAATCTACAGCAACAGTAACCTTTTTTATTACAGGTATACCATCTTTTAAAATAACATCTGCAACTTCGGCTACGTGTGTATTATGACTGTAATAGGCAGCAAACCCTTGACAAACTCCTTCTTTAGCATTACCCCAATTAGATTTTGAAGTAACAAGGTTGATTGTTTCTTCCATTCTTTCTCCAGAATATTCAATTCTATCATCGGTTGTTCCTTTTACCTTTTGGAGTAAATCAATCATCAATTGAGGGTGATCTTTTCCTAATTCAGCAGCTAATTCAGCAAAGAAACTTTGCTCTGCAAATGCTAAAAAGTTTGTGTAGGGAGCTCTCCAAGCTCCAGTTGTCATTGTACTCTTATAATTTCCTGTACTAACTTTATAATTTGGAATACATCCTGCTGGGAAAAAATTAGGTATCAAGCCATACATGTTTCCGTTGATAGCAGCTTCTTTTAAGTGATATCCAGTTACTTTTCCATCTTTTAATGCTCCTTTAATTCTGTATTTTATTGCAGGTCTGTAAGTACCTGCTGCCATATCATCTTCTCTAGAGAAAACTACTTTTACTGGTTTTTTAATAACACTTGATACTTCAGCAGCTTCTAAGAGAAAATCATTATACAATCTTCTTCCAAAACCACCGCCCATTCGAGTCATTTCTATATGGATTTGTTCTGGCTTCATTTTATATGCAGCAGCAATCATTCCTTGTGCCCAAGCAGGTGTTTGTGTTGGTCCAACTAAATGTATTTTATCTTTTTGAACATCTGCATAAAAATTCATAGGCTCCATGCAATTGTGAGGTAAAAAAGGAGATTCGTATGTTTTTTCTATGACTTTATCAGCATTAGCAAATGCTTTGTTTATGTTTCCGTCCTCTCTAGGTGTAGAGAACTTTTTTCCATTTAATATTTTGAATAACTCTTTATCGTGATCTTCTGTGTTTTCTAATTTAGATTCATTTTCCCAAACAACTTCTAAAGCTTTCTTCCCTTTCATTGCCGCCCAAGTACTTGTAGCAACAACTGCAATTTTATCTGTTATCCTTGTGAAACGTCCTGCTTGATTTTCAATAGATTTTAATTTTTCTCCAAACTGGAACACGTCAAGCACACCATTTACTTTCTTGGTATTAGTAGCATCAAAAGATTTTAACTTTTTTCCAAATGATGGTGGTCTAAGCACTGAGGCATATACCATTCCTTCGGCTTTATAATCTAAACCAAAAAGAGGTTTTCCGGTTGTAATTTTATTAATATCAACATTAATTGCATCTGTACCTATTATGGTATAATCTTTTGGATCTTTTAATTTAACATTTTTTGGTACTTCAAGAGCTGCAGCTTCATTTACCAAATCACCATAACCAAGTGTTTCTCCATTATCATTTGTAATAATTCCATTTTCTGCACTACATGTTGATGGGTCAACATTCCATTTTGCAGCAGCAGCATTTATTAGCATTTGTTTTGCTGTAGCTCCAGTTTGTCTTAAAGCGTCCCAACCAAATCGAATAGATTGACTTCCTCCTGCAACTTGTCTTTGATAATTTTTTGTGTCTAAAACTCCTTGAACAACATTGACTTTATTCCATTCTACATCTAATTCTTCTGCAATAATCATTGGCATAGACGTTTTTACTCCCTGTCCAATTTCTGGATTTGGAGAAAAAATGGTAACGTATCCTTCATTTGAAATTTTAATAAATGTATTAAAGTCATTAAAATTCAATTGCGAAATATCTACTGGTGGTTTTGCTTCTGGTTTACATGCTATAAACAAATTAAAACCAATAAGCATTCCTCCACTTGCCAATGCTGATGTTTTTAAAAAACCACGTCTGCTAAATTGTAAACTTGAATTATTTTCTTTCATGATTTTCTAATTTAAAGTTTGCTTGCAGCAACTTCAACAGCTTTTTCTATCCTATTATATGAAGCACATCTACATATGTTCCAATGCATTGCTTGCCTAATTTCTTCTTTTGTTGGATTTGGATTGTCTTTTAAAAATGCTGTTGCTGTCATAATTTGACCCGCTTGACAATATCCGCATTGAGGGACATCAATTTCTTTCCAGGCTTCTTGAACTGGATGATTTCCTTCTTCTGAAATTCCTTCTATAGTTGTTATCGATTCTCCAACAATTGTAGAGATGGATAATGAGCAGCTTCTCATTGCAGTATCTCCAACATGAACAGTACAGGCTCCACATTGAGCTATTCCGCAACCAAATTTGGTCCCGACCATATCAAGTTCATCACGTAAAACCCACAGCAAAGGAGTATCAGAATCTACATTCACAGTTTTTGATTTCCCGTTAACAGTAATTGTGTAATTAGGCATAATTATTTGATTAATATTTAAGCAGCTTAAGTTACAAAAAATAGTTTTTGATTAAAGGGTGTAAGTTTTTTAACAAGTTTTAACTATAATTTCATGAATTAAAAATTAAAAACCACACTTTATAACCACAACAATCAATATTCATAAGATGAATAAATACTAATGTATATTAATATTGTTTTAAATTAGCACCCAAACAATGACACATCACTATGTGTATTGTTTTTCAATATATTAATACAAAAGAACAATGAGGCTTTTTAAGTTTATATTTATTTGGCTATGTTTTGTAGAGTTTTCTTGGTGTCAAGAACACCCTCCTATTCAAAATTTTGGCCCAAAAGATTATGGTGCTGAAAATCAAAACTGGTCAATTACTCAAGATGAAAATAAACTAATATATGTAGCCAACAACAAAGGTCTTTTGGAATATAACGGAGAATCTTGGACTCTTTATCCATCACCAAATAAAACAATAGTTAGATCGGTTAAATATATTGATGACAAAATCTACACTGGTTTTTATATGGACTTTGGTTTTTGGGTTCGAGACGAATTTGGAAAGCTAGTTTTTACTTCTTTGGTAAAAACTCTTGATATAAATGTCAAAGAAGATGAGCAGTTTTGGAACATCTTAAAAGTTGATGATTGGATATTATTTCAATCTTTAGAAAGAATATACTTATACAATACTAAAAATGAAGAATACAAGGTTATAAATTCTCCGTTTAAGATTTCAAAAATCTTTAAGGTAGACAACTCCGTTTTCTTTCAAATGAAAGAGAAAGGAATTTATATAATTGATCAAGGAAAGGAAAATTTATTTAGTGATTATGATATTTTTAAAAAGCATAATATCATTGATATTTTTAATTTTAATGAACAATTATTAGTCTTAACAGACACTGAGGGTATTTTTTCTATACAAAATAATAAAGTTACTCCGTGGGACAAATCCAGTAGTGATTTAAATAACAGAACCATCTATAATAGCTCAAAGCTATCAAACGGAAATTATTTGTTAGGGACCATTTCTGACGGACTTTTGTATATGAATAGAAATGGAGAAATATTTACTAAAATTCAACAAAAAGATGGAATTAATAACAACACAGTTCTATCAATTTTTGAGGATGTAGATAAAAATATTTGGCTCGCTTTAGATAATGGTGTTAGTATTATTAACTCTAGTTCTAACATAAAAATATACAAGAATTATGATGGTGCTCTTGGTACAGTTTACAGATCTATAGTTTACAATGGTTTCCTTTATTTAGGAACAAATCAAGGTTTGTTTTCAAAAAGAATAAATACTTCTAATCCGTTTAAGTACATTGAAAGAACTCAAGGTCAGGTTTGGAATTTATCGGAAATCAACGGTGAGATTTTTTGTAGTCATGACTCTGGTATTTTTGTGATTAAGAACAATTCTGTAAGCTATAAAATTCACACTCAAGGCACATGGAATGTAAAAAAAGCTAAGAACAATCTATTGATCTCAGGGGATTATACTGGATTAAGTGTTTTAGAAAAAAAGTTTAATAAATGGAGAATACGGAACAAAATCCAAGGCTTTACAAATTCGGCTAAATACTTTGAATTATTAGATCAGAATAAAGTATTTGTAAATCATGAGTATAAAGGTGTCTTTAAACTTACAATAGACTCTGACTTCAAAAAAGTTGTTGAAACCACTAAAGACACTTCCATAGCTAAAGGTCTTCACTCGAGTATTGTAAAATACAGAGGAAATATAATTTATGGTAATAGCAAAGGTGTTTTTAAGTTTAATACTTCTCAAAACACATTTATCAAAGACAATGTTTTAAGTAAAATTTATTCAGATTCTAGTTATGTTTCTGGAAAGCTTATTTATGAAAAAGAAAGAGATATCCTTTGGGGTTTTTCTAATAAGCATATTAGTTATGTTACCACTGGAAAACTTACTAATAAGCCAACAGTTCACAAAATACCATTAAAAAAATCCCTTAGAGAAGGAGCTACTGGTTATGAGAATATTACACTTTTACCATCTGGAAAAAACTTAAAAGGGTCTTACAATGGATATTTGCTTTTTGATATTAAAAACCCACCTATTAATTCCAGTAATTTAATAACAATAAACTCAGTTGAAACAAAAAGTATTGACGGGGTCATCAGTCGTTTGAACTTTAAGAATGATGCTTTTTTGAACAACGAAGAGAATAACATTGAATTTTATTTTAGTGTTCCTAATTATAATGTTTATCAAGATATTGAATATCAATATCAATTAGTTGGTCAGAGCAAAAGCTGGAGTAATTGGTCTAATTCTTCCTCTGTTAGATTTGAGAATTTAAAATATGGTAGCTATACATTTCAAGTTAAATCTAAAAATGGAGATACTATTAGTGAAAGAGTCGCTTCTTATTCTTTTACAATAGAAAAACCATGGTATTTATCTAATCTAATGGTATTGGTTTATGTTCTCGTTTTTATCCTATTAATTGCTTTTATTCAGGCTTTAAATAGGCGTCATTACAAGAAAAAAGCAAAAAAACAAATTGAAAAAAAACAACGAGAGTTTAAATTACAAGAGCTTGAAAAAGAAAAAGAACTCGTTTTACTCAAAAATGATCAACTAAAATTAGATGTAGAAAGTAAAAATAGAGAGTTAGCAACCTCTACTATGAGTATGATAAAAAAGAATGAGTTCTTAAACACAATTAAGAATGAATTAAAGAAAGTTGACACCTCTAACTCTATTAATAGAGTCATAAGAATTATAGATAAAAACTTAAATGACAATGATGACTGGAAGCTTTTTGAAGAAGCTTTTAACAATGCAGATAAAGGATTTATAAAAAAGATAAAATCTATGCATTCTGAGTTAACTCCTAATGATCTTAAACTTTGTGCCTATCTAAGGTTAAACCTTCATTCAAAGGAAATAGCCCCACTTTTAAATATTTCACCTAGGAGTGTTGAGGTTAAAAGATATCGTCTTAGAAAGAAAATGAATCTAGACCATAAAGAGAATTTAACAGACTATATCTTGAGTATATAAAACACAACAAACGCAGATATTTCCCATACAAAACCTCAACACATAGCTTAGGATTTCGTCTAAAGCCCCACTATTTACCTATTCTTCCTGTAAATTAAACATATTCATTTGTGATGTATGTTTATTGTTGCGTTTATTTTTATCAAATAATCAGTTTTTAGCTTTATTTTTACGAGATTTCTCAATTTAAAGGATTAGAGAATGATGATTTAATATTTTTTTTAAAGATGAATACTTCCAACCCAATATATTTAGGTGATGTTGTTTCCTCATTTTCTGACAAGGAAGTGAAAGGAAAAAGAGTTAAGATAAATAACGAAGATTACTACAAGATTTCTAATGTAGATGCAATGCGTCCATTTTTTATGAGCATTGTAAGTAATTCCAATCATTGGATGTTTATATCTAGTCGAGGTGGTCTATCTGCAGGAAGAAAAGACAGTAATGGTTCTTTATTCCCATACTATACAGATGATAAAATTACGGAGTCTTCTGAAATCACTGGAAGCAAGACTTTACTGTTGATTCAAAAAGACGATAGAAAATATTTGTGGGAACCTTTTTCTAATCTTCACAAAGGGGTTTATAATATTTCTAGAAACCTTTATAAGAACTCTTTTGGTAATAAAATTATTTTTGAAGAAATCAACCACGATTTAGAAATCACTTTTAGTTATCAATGGAATTCATCAGATATGTATGGATTTATAAAAACTTCTAATATTATCAATAACTCTGAGAGCTCCATAAATGTAGAGCTTCTGGATGGAATTCAAAATATTCTTCCTTACGGAGTTGAAGATGACACGCAAATAAAAACAAGTAACCTAGTAGATGCATATAAGAAAAGTGAATTAGAAAAAGATACAGGTCTTGGGATTTTTGCTTTAAGTGCAATTATTGTTGATAAAGCTGAACCAAGTGAAGCATTAAAAAGTACAATTGCTTGGTCTTTAGGGATAGAAAATCCGTCTTACTTACTTTCTTCAATACAATTAGATAACTTCAGAAAAGGTGAAAAACTAAAAGAAGAAGTCGATATAAAAGCTGAAAAAGGCGCTTATTTTGTTCACACTAAAATTAAATTAGAATCAAATCAATCTAAAGACTGGATGATTGTTGCAGATGTAAACCAATCCATTTCTGCAATAAATCAAATAAAGCAAACCATCTTAGAAAATAAGAATTTGAAGACCTCTATTGAAGAGGACGTTGAATCTGGAACTACCAAACTTGTAAATCTTGTGAGTTCTTCTGATGGTATTCAAAAATCGGCTGATAAACTCAGAAATATTCGTCATTTTTCAAACACACTTTTTAATATAATGAGAGGTGGAATTTTTGATAATGGTTATACAATAGAAAAGTGGGATTTTGTTAAATACATGTCTCAAGCCAATAGAAAAGTTTACAAGAAGAAAGAATCAATTCTTAATAATTTACCAGGTTCTTTCTCATTAGAAAGTTTAAAAGAAATTGCAAACAATGATGATGACAAAAACTTTAAACGACTTTGTTTAGAGTATTTACCTTTAAAATTTAGTAGAAGACATGGTGATCCAAGTAGGCCTTGGAATCGTTTTTCTATCAATACAAGAAATGAAGAAGATGGGTCTAAAATACTAGACTACGAAGGGAACTGGAGAGATATATTCCAAAACTGGGAGGCTTTAGCCCACTCATATCCTGAATTTATTGAAGGTATGATTCATAAGTTTTTAAACGCCACTACTTTTGATGGTTATAATCCTTATAGAGTTACAAAAGGTGGTTTTGATTGGGAGACTATTGAACCAGACAATCCTTGGTCTTATATAGGATATTGGGGAGATCATCAAATCATTTATTTACTAAAGTTTCTTGAGTTTATTGAAGATTATTATCCAGGAAAACTAGAAAGTTATTTCACTCAAGATTTATTTGTGTACGCTAACGTTCCTTACAGGATTAAGAGTTACAATGAAATTTTAGAAAACCCAAAAGAGACAATAGTTTTTGATGATGAAAATGAAGCAAAAATTGAGCAAAAAAGAAGTGAAATTGGTGTTGATGGTGCTCTATTAAGAGACGAGAACTTCTTTATATGTAAAGTAAACTTTATAGAAAAAATATTAGCGACAGTACTAGCTAAAATGTCCAACTTTATTCCTGAAGGCGGTATTTGGATGAACACTCAACGACCAGAGTGGAATGATGCAAATAATGCGTTAGTTGGTAACGGAGTATCAATGGTTACATTATATTACCTAAGAAGGTTTTTAAGTTTCTTCCAAAGTGTTTTAGAGAAATCAAATGCTGATGAATATGCAATATCTGAAGAGCTTGTTGAGTTTTTTGAAAACGTTTCTAAGACTTTAGTAGATAATAAGGATTTATTGATGAAAGGATTTTCAGATCAGGATAGAAAAACTGTTTTGGATGGACTAGGTAAACCTGCAAGTAAATATCGTCTAAAAATTTATGACAATGGTTTTAGAGGGTATAGCAAAAATATCACTAAGGAAAATCTGCAAGAATTTATAAGTGTTTCATTAGAGTACCTAGAACACTCTATCAAAGCAAATAAAAGGTCAGATAAATTATTTCATGCTTACAACTTAATGACTGTTATCAATGATAAGGTGTCAATAGATTACTTACCTGAAATGTTAGAAGGTCAGGTAGCTGCATTAAGCTCAGGCTCTTTATCTACATTAGAAAGTGTTGAACTTTTAAATAGCTTAAAGGATAGTTCATTGTTTAGACCAGATCAATACAGTTATATTTTATATCCAGACAAAGATTTATCTAGGTTTGTTGATAAAAACAACATTCCTAAAGAAGATGTTGCAAAATCTGAATTACTAAACACCTTGTTAACAGACAATAACCAACAAATTATATCAGAGGATTGTTATGGTTTGTATCATTTTAAAGGGACATTTAATAATGCAGAAAAACTAAAAGAAGGTTTAGCTAGTTTACCTGAAAAATATAATTCTCTAGTGAAAAAAGAGAAAGGTTTATTGCTTAGTATCTACGAAGAAATGTTTGATCACAAATCTTTTACAGGTAGGTCAGGAACATTCTTTGGATATGAAGGTTTAGGGTCTATTTATTGGCATATGGTTTCTAAGTTGTTGTTAGCAGTTTATGAAGTAACCCAAAAAGCAATTGAAGAAAAAGCGGATGAAGCATTGATTGGAAAACTATTTGACCACTATTTTGAAATTAATGAAGGTATTGGTTTAAACAAATCACCAAAATTATACGGTGCATTCCCAACTGATCCGTATTCTCATACACCTGCAACGAAAGGTGCACAACAGCCTGGTATGACAGGTCAAGTAAAAGAAGATATTTTAAGTAGGTATGGTGAGATCGGAATTCAAATCAATGATGGTAAGTTAACTTTTAGTCCAAGAATCTTAAGATCAGAAGAGTTCCTAAAGGAAGAAAGTACATTAAGCTATGTTGATGTTAGACACAATAAAATAGAATTACCTCTCGAGGTTAATTCATTAGCCTTTACTTATTGTCAAGTGCCTATCATTTATAAAAAATCTAATAACCAACAAATTGAAGTAACTTTAAAAGACAATTCTACAAAAACTATCTCAGGATTGTCTCTTGATGCTGATTCTAGTTCTCATATTTTTAAAAGAACTGGAGAAATCAAAAAAGTTACTGTTTTTGTAAAAAAATAATAACGAATTAAAAACTAGAATTATGGTAAGATTATTAAAAATACTAATGTGCTTTCTTTTAATTACTTCTATAAATTCATGTACAAACAATTCGAAGAAACAAATGAAAGCTAAACATAAAACTGCAGCAGATATTTTAGGAAACCCTAATTATTTAGCTATTTCTTACGGAGGTTATAGAGAAAAGTCTAGAGAAATACAACCAACTTTAGAAGAGTTAAAAGATGATTTGAAAATTTTATCTGCATTAGATATTAAGATTTTAAGAACATACAACGTTCAGTTACCTCACGCAACTAATGTTTTAAAGGCTATAACAGAGTTAAAAAAAGAAGATCATTCATTTGAAATGTATGTAATGCTTGGTGCTTGGATTGACTGTAAAAATGCTTGGACAGATAAAGAACCAGATCATAATGTTGAAAGTGAGCAAAATGAAGGAGAAATAAAAAGAGCTGTCGATTTAGCAAATAAATATCCAGATATTGTAAAAGTAATTGCTGTAGGTAATGAAGCTATGATTCGTTGGGCTGCAAGTTATTATGTACAACCTAATGTTATTTTAAAATGGGTTAGTCATTTACAAAACTTAAAAAAAGAAGGAAAACTATCCAAAGATTTATGGATTACTAGTTCAGATGATTATGCTTCTTGGGGTGGTGGAGATGATACTTATCATACAGAAGACTTAGCTAAATTGGTAGAAGAGGTTGACTATATATCAATGCACATTTATCCATATCACAACTCTCATTATAATCCAGAATTTTGGAAATCAAGAGATGAAGAGAAAGAGCTGAGTAAAAAAGAAAGAATTCATAATGCAATGAAAAGAGCCAAAGAGTTTGCTGTAGCTCAATACGATTCAGTTAGCAACTATATAAAAAGCTTAGGCATAAAAAAACCAATTCATATTGGAGAGACAGGATGGGCTACTATTTCAAGTGGACATTATGGTCTAAAGGGCTCAAAAGCAACCGATGAATATAAAGAAGCTCTGTATTACAATCACATAAGAGAATGGTCAAATGAAAACAATGTGTCTTGTTTTTACTTTGAAGCTTTTAACGAAAAGTGGAAAGATGCTCATAACCAAAAAGGATCTGAAAACCATTTTGGTTTGTTTACAATTGAAGGAAAAGCAAAATACGCTCTTTGGGAAAAAGTAGATAACGGAACTTTCAAAGGCCTTACCAGAAATGGAAATCCCATAAAAAAAACCTACAATGGTAATAAGGACTTGTTGATGGAAGATGTTCTTGCGCCACCTTTTAACAAGTAAAATCTTATTATACCCATACATTAAATTTACGACACCGATTTCGTAAAATTTGCTTTTTTTAACATAATACTAGGTTTATAAAGGCCTTGCAAGCAGTTTGTTTTAACAACAAAAGCTATACATCACCACAACATTTTTTATTATCCTAGAAAATTTTTGTTTTTTTCTAAAGACAGAGAAAGACTTCTACCTTAGACGAACACTGAGTAAATTGCCATTATCGTAAAAAAGTTAGATTTTTTTATCACTATAGAGCATACTTAGTGTTGATTTTTATGAATTTATCAAAATAGTTTGTAGATTGTGGTACTGTCAATAAATCAACATTGACATAACTTAGATAAACTAAATCTTAAGACACAATGAGAAAAATTTTATTAAGCTTTTTTGTTTTCATATGTACAGCTGCATTGTTTGCTCAAACTAGTAAAGTAAGAGTTGTTAAAAACAATGATGGAATGAAGCTGCAAGTAGATGGAAAAGACTTCATGATGAATGGTATGAATTGGGACTATGTCCCTATTGGAACAAATGTAGTAGATGCAAAATTTTATGAAAAATCTGATGACATTATCAAAGCAGGTTTGGATGCAGAAATGGCGCTTCTACAAAACATGAACGTAAATGTAATTCGTCAGTATACTGGTGTTCCTGCTAAGTGGGTAAAGTATATTTATGAAAACTATGGTATTTATACTATGTTAAACGATTCCTTTGGGAGATATGGTTTAACCATTGATGGTGTTTGGACCCCAATCACGGACTACAAAGATCCAAGAACAAAAGAATTGTTAATGTCAACAATTAAAAACATGGTTACTGAGTACAAAAATGTGCCTGGTATCCTATTATATTTAATTGGAAATGAAAATAATTATGGTCTTTTCTGGCAAGGAGCAGAAACAGAAGATTTCCCTGATGGAGAAGAAAAAATAAATGCTGTAGGTGAGTTAAGAGGTCGGCCAATGTATAAATTAATGAATGAGGCTGCTAAAGCTATGAAAGCCATAGATTCAAACCACCCTGTAGCTATTTGTAATGGTGATGTTTTATTTATTGACATAATTGCAGAGGAATGTAAAGACGTAGACATATATGGTACTAATGCTTATCGTGGTAAATCTTTTGGAGATATGTTCCAGGTGGTGAAAGATAAATTAAACATCCCTATTATGTTTACTGAGTTTGGTTCAGATTCTTATAATGCGATTGAAAATGCAGAGGATCAAAGAATGCAAGCTTTTTATAATGTTGAAAACTGGAAAGAAATTTACCAAAATGCTGCTGGATTAGGAAAAGTAGGAAACTCTATTGGGGGTTTTACTTTTCAATTCTCAGATGGATGGTGGAAAGCTGGATTTGACGATAGAAAAGATGCGGATACACATCAAACAGAATCTACATGGAATGCC
Source organism: Flavobacteriaceae bacterium (assembly GCA_965660845.1). GTDB lineage: Bacteria > Bacteroidota > Bacteroidia > Flavobacteriales > Flavobacteriaceae > Polaribacter. Next base: position 159,370 of record CBFIBH010000001.1, on the reverse strand, counting down.
GGAGGTTATACAATTGACCAGGCATATCCTGGGGCAAATAACATGAATGAAGAGTGGTTTGGTATTTGTGCAAAAGGCCCAACTAATGAAAGAGGTTTATACACATTATATCCGAGAGCTTCATATTATGCTTTAAAAGATGTACATAGTCTTGATATTTACGGTGAAGGCGTTACAGCAGAATTTGTAGATAATTTCTTCAAGAAAGTAAACTTAATGGATGCTGTTTTAAGAGCAAGAGGTGATAAAGCTGCCCGTGGTGGTGGAGATACTGAAAAAATAAGATTAAGTCAATTTACGGCTAGATTTTCAACTTTTAATACAGGAGGAAGTCTTTTAACAACTCCTACTCAAGCAGATCCTAACGAGCCTAACACCTCTCCTAACAGAACTGGGTTTGATCATATGCAATCTTATTTTGTAGGGATTGAAGCAAGACCTAATGCAAGCGTTAGAGCTAAAGCAACTTTCAACATTGTGGGTAATGTTGCAGCAAATCAAATCAATGAAATTTTCTATGAAAATGTTTCTTTGCCTGTTACTGTAGCTTCTCCTACAGGAGAAAATGTAATTTTAAATGACAACAATAGGGTTCGTGTTTATCAGGCAGAATTTGAGTGGAATGCCAAAAATTTTGATTTTAGAGGATTTTATAGAACAGGACATTATCATTGGGGATACGAAGGAGATTTCTTTGGCTTATATCCTGAAGCTAATTATGGCCCGAATTTAGATATTTACAATGGTGAAATAATGGGGCTTGAAGTAGATGGAAAAGGGTCTTTGTCTGGATTCAAAGCAGCTATTGGGCCACAGCTTTGGTGGGGAGCAAACCCTGCTATGCTATTAAAATATAGAAAAAAATTAGGTCATTGGGATGTGACAGGTATTTATCACAAAGATTTTGATGAATCTTTAAACTCCTTCTTGTTTTTTGGTGGAGGGAAGGATGTTCCTATTGATCAAAGCGGTAGACGTGTCTTAAATCAAGATCAAGTTCGATCAGGTGTAATTCCTGCTTGGCCTACTGAAAGAGCTACTTTAGTATTTGAAAGAGAATTTGGAAAAGTAGAATTAGCTGTTGGAGGTATTTGGGGGGGGAGGCCCCTAAACGGAATATCTTATCAAGATATTGACGCAAATGGAAATGTAGTGGTTGATAAAATTAAATCTTCAGACAATTGGGGAGGAAAAGGAAAAATTACTTATTCCGGCGGAAAATTTAATTGGTATGCACAAGGATCCGTTATGGGACTAGTTGCTAATGGAGGTTTTGATCAAACACAAACTTTTACTGGCTGGAAATTAAAAGATAGCGGTAGTGGAAACATGGCGAACTTTTTAACAGGGTTTACATTTTCTGTTGGAAATGTTCAAGTTGCTCCAAATTTTATGTATCAACAACCTCTTGTTGATCCAATGCCAAATGGTGTTGATGCTCCAGGTAGATTAAGGAACTGGATTGACGATCCTTTTGTGGTAAGAAATGGAAACAGAGAAATGACTGCTGCTGAAATTTTATTCACATATGACCCTACTCCTGGTACTTGGATGTACCAATGGGACAATGATAGAGCTGAAGACGCACCTTTTGCAATGAGTGCTGGATTTGTTTTTAGAAATTTACCAACTACAATGGATTCTCACATTGGATTCAATGCAAATCGTGACTTTTTTGCGTTTGGAACTTCTGTGCCTGCTCAAAATTTATGGGAAGCTCACACTAGAATGGTTTCAAAAATTGGACGCGACTTTGGTCTTATTGGAAATTTCTACTATGGTAACGGACAAGCTAATGGTGACTCAGATAGAACTATTAAAAGATTTGGTGGAGACATAAGATCGGTGTATAAAAAAATGAAAGTTAATGCACATATAAAAATAAACGATTGGGGTCCTTTTGATTATCATAGAGACTTTAACTTAACTTTTCCAATGCAGTTAATGTTAGATATTTCTACATCAATTAGCAAACCTGATTGGTTCATTTTACCTAGCACTCAAATTGGAGTTAGAGGAACCTGGAGATCATTAGATCGTTTTTCACCAAGGTTTTCTCCAAATGTAACTTCTGATGATTTTCCTTTTGACCCAATTGTAAGCCCTGTAGGATTTCCAAATGGTTCAGAGTGGGAAATAATGACTTATATTCATATTAATTTAGGAAAATAATAAAGACATGAAAACGATGAAAAATAGAATAATAAAATTTGTCTTTCCTTTAATAACGCTTCTACTAATTTTTGGAAGTTGTGAAAGAGAACTTTCTGACGACGTTGTCCCAGCTACATTTAATAATGAAGCTTTCGTATTTAATGATAACCCTGTAGGTCTTACAGATCAATTCTTTGTATCCTTTGATCCTGCAACTGGAGCTAATGTAGATGGTTTTGATGTAGATAATACTGTTTCCTTTGAAGGAACATCATCTATAAAAATTGATGTGCCTTCTCAAACAGACCCTAGTGGAGCTTATATAGGTGGTATTTTTAGAGACCGAGGTGAAGGTAGAGACTTAACCGAATACAATGCGCTTACCTTTTGGGCAAAAGCTTCTACTACCGCAACGATTGCTGAAATAGGTTTTGGAACAACTTTTGGGAAAGATTTTCCTGTTGGAGTTTCCTTAACTGATTATGCAACTTCTACAAGTAATGTAGAATTATCAACTACGTGGAGAAAATACATTATTCCAATTCCTGATCCTTCAAAATTAGTTCAAGAAAGAGGTATGTTTCTCTTCGCAGCTAATTCAAACATAAATGGTGGTGTTGGATATACTTTCTGGTTAGATGAAATTAAATTTGAAAAAATTACAAATTATGGTCAATCAAGACCAACAATGTTAGGAGGAGTTACTGCTAATTTTATTTCAACTCCAGGACAATCTCTAAATATTTCAGGTTTTACAGGCACATATAATTTGGATACTGGTGGAGATGTTACCGTTAGTACTCAACCTAGTTACTTTGAATTTACATCATCCAATCCAAGTGTTGCCACTGTTAACTCAGATGGGCTTATAAATGTTATTACTACAGGACAAGCAGACATTACTGCTACACTAGATGGTGTTGATGTTAATGGATCGGTTAATGTTCAATCATTTACTGATCAAAGAATCATTTCAATATTTAGTGATTTATACGCAAATGTACCTGTAGATGGTTACAATGGTTTTTATGAACCTTTTCAAACCACTCTAGGTGGAGCTGTTGTTGAAAATGGAAACAATATTATTGACTATACATTATTAAATTTTGTGGGGATTGAGTTTTATGGAAGATATGGTGGTCCAGGTGTTGCTCCTGTAGATGCTACAGATATGACTCATTTTAATATAGATTTCAGAGTTAATGGAAATGTTGGCTCTAGTGATTTTATTAGAATTGAACTAATTAATGGTTTTGGTGGGGCACAGCAGAGTGCAGCTTCATTCACAGTAAATTCTGCCAGTTTACAAAGTAATCAATGGGTTAGTTTAAAAATACCTTTAAGTAATTTCCCTGGTTTACAAAGAAATGCTTTGGGAATTATATTATTTGATACGCCTGCAGGTATTCAAAATTTATCTGTAGATAATATATTTTTCTCTAAAGAATAAGTTAAGTCAAACGTAATTTAAACAAAAAAAATGAAAAATTTAAACAGATATAATAGACTTAATTGGATGAACAAAAGCAAAGCTTTTATTTTAGCTTCTGTTGCCTTTGCACTTGTCTTTTTCACCAATTGTGAAAATGATGAAATCCAGGTAGTTACAAATTTCGAAACATTAGTTTGGAGTGATGAATTTAGTACAGATGGAGCTCCTAATCCTGCAAACTGGGATTATGTTATCGGTAATGGCGTTGCAGAAGGCATTCCGGGTTGGGGTAATCAAGAAAGACAATATTACACCGACAGAGCAGACAATGTTGTTGTTGAAGATGGAATGTTAAAAATAATTGCAAAGGAAGAACCTTTTATGGGGTTTGCTTATACTTCGGGAAGAATAACAACAAAAGGACTTTTTCAACAATCATATGGCCGTTTTGAAGCACGAATGAAATTACCTTGGAGTCAAGGTTTATGGCCTGCATTTTGGATGTTAGGAGATGATTCTGGTGGTGCAGTTTGGCCACAAATTGGTGAAATAGATATTATGGAATATAAAGGACAGGAGCCAACAGTAACTCACGGTTCTATTCATGGTCCAGGTTATTCAGGAGCCAATCCAATTACAAAAGACTACATATTAACTTCAGGTCGATTTGATACTGAATTTCATGTGTTTGGTGTTGAATGGGGTCCTAACTATATAAACTATTATGTTGATGATGTTTTATACAATCAAATTACTCCATCTGATTTAGAAGATGGTGATGATTGGGTGTTTAACAACAATCCATTCCATATGATCTTAAACGTAGCAGTTGGTGGTACTTTTTCAGGTTTTCCTAACGAAAATACTGTTTTACCACAAACTATGTATGTAGACTATGTTAGGGTCTACTCTGCTGATTAAGAGAATTTGTTAATTTGTAAAAAATGAAACCTTTCATTAATAAGTTTTGCTTTATTATTCTTTTAATTGTCATGGGGTGTAACGATGTTGATTCCAAATACTCTGTCCAAGTATATGAGACTTCTAGACAAGGAAATAAATTTACTCAAGTTACAAAGTTTAATTCGTTAGATAGTATCTCAAAGATCAGTTTAAATATTGATCAAAAATTTCAAACCATTACAGGTTTTGGAGGGTCTTTTACAGAGGCGTCAGCCTCACTATTAAACAGATTAAGCAAAGACAAAAGAAATAAAATTATTGAGGCTTATTTTGGTGAAACTGGAGCAAAGTATTCCTTAACCAGAACTCACATGAATTCATGTGATTTTTCACTAAGTAATTATTCATATGCTTCTGTAGCCGGAGATATTGAGCTTAAAAACTTCTCTATCGAAGAAGACAGGAATGATTTAATCCCAATGATTAAAGACGCTATGAAAGTTTCTAAAGAGGGTTTTAAAATTCTTTCCTCGCCTTGGACAGCTCCACCATGGATGAAAGATAATAATGATTGGAGAGGTGGAAAATTATTGCCAAAATATAATGATACCTGGGCATTATTTTTTTCTAAGTATATAGATGCTTACAAAGCTGAAGGTATTGATATTTGGGGTTTTACAGTTGAAAATGAACCTTTAGGAAATGATGGAAACTGGGAAAGTATGCATTTTTCACCTGAAGAAATGACAAATTTTGTTCAAAAATACTTAGGACCAAAACTCGAAGCAGATGGTCATGATGTGAAAATTCTTGGTTATGACCAAAATAGAGAACATTTAAATGAATGGGTTGATGCTATGTATAAAGATAAAACTAGCTCAAAATATTTTGATGGTACGGCGATTCACTGGTATGCAAGCACCTTTGATATATTTCCTAATGAGCTTCAATATGCTCACAAAAAATCGCCTAATAAATATTTAATTCAATCAGAAGCCTGTGTGGATGCACAAGTGCCTGTTTGGAAAGATGATGCATGGTATTGGAAAAAAGAAGCTACTGATTGGGGATGGACATGGGCGCCAGAAGATCAAAAACATTTACACCCTAAATATGCACCCATAAATAGATATGCTAGAGATATTATTGGGTGTCTTAATAACTGGGTAGATGGATGGATTGACTGGAATATGGTTTTAGATAAACAAGGAGGGCCAAACTGGTTTAAAAACTGGTGTGTTGCTCCCATAATTGTTGACCCAGATTCTGATGAGGTTTATTTTACTCCTATCTACTATGTAATGATGCATTTTAGCAAGCACATTAGACCTGGTGCTCAAGTAATTGGAGTCGAAAATTCAGATTCTGAATTAATGGTAACAGCTGCTAAAAACCCTGATAATTCTATTGCTGTAGTCGTTTTCAATGAAGGTATGAAAGAAAAAAGCTTTCAACTTTCTTTAGAAGGATTAAATAAAAAAATTACAATTAACGCTCAAGCTATAGAAACTATAATAATCAACTAATTATGAGTATCGTAAAAACAGCCGCCAAGGATAGAGTTCCTTTGGGTCAAAAAGCTGCATTTGGTGCAGGTCATTTAGTACTTAATTTACTCCCAGGAGCATTAGGTATATTTATGTTTTTCCTTTTAACCGCATTTGGTATGGATCCAGTTTTAGCTGGTTTATTAGGAGGTTTACCTAGAATTTTTGATGCTATTACAGACCCTATTATGGGATTCATCTCTGACAATACTAAGTCTAAATGGGGAAGAAGAAGGCCTTATATATTTGTAGGTGCAATTCTGAGTGGTATTTTATTTGCCTTATTATGGCAATTAGATCCTGACAATTCTCAGAATTATAATTTTTGGTACTTCCTTATTTTTTCAATGATATTCTTAATTGGAAACACCATGTTTGCCACTCCATTAGTTGGATTAGGGTATGAAATGACCTCAGATTATAATGAGCGAACGAGATTAATGGCTTTTTCACAGACTATTGGTCAGATTGCTTGGATGATCGTTCCTTGGTTTTGGGTATTAATAGCAGACAAAGACTTGTTCGAAACTCAAGCCATTGGAGTAAGGCAACTATCTATTATGGTTGGTGGTGTCTGTTTATTATTAGGGGTTTTGCCTGCTTTATTTTGTAAAGGTCTAGATTCTGCCAACATGGAGAATCGAAAAGAGATATCCTTAAAATCTTTAGGAACAAACTTAAAAGAACTCTTTAAAGGAATTGTAGAAGTTTCTAAAAGCAAACCTTTTATGAAGTTATGTGGAGCTACTTTTTTAGTTTTTAATGGCTTTCAGTTAGTTGCTTCATTTAGCTTTTTTATCATTGTATATTACATGTTTAACGGAAGCTTCGAGGCAGCTGGTAATTGGCCTGCTTGGTTTTCAACAATCACAGCTGTAGTTACTGCTTTTGCTGTAATTCCAATTATCTCTAAAATTGCTGATAGATATGGTAAAAGAAGTGCTTTTGTAATCTCAACCTTTATCTCCATTATTGGGTATATCCTAAAATGGTGGGGCTTTGATCCAGGAAATCCATGGTTAATGTTTATGCCAATACCATTTATGGCATTTGGTTTAGGTGGTTTATTCACTTTAATGATGAGTATGACCGCAGACGTATGTGATTTAGATGAATTAGAAAATGGAATGCCAAGAAAAGAAGGTACTTTTGGTGCTATTTATTGGTGGATGGTGAAAATGGGACAAGCATTGGCATTAGTACTTCAAGGTTTTGTGCTTAAGTTTGTTGGGTTCATTTCTGATGCACCTACTCAGAGTGCAGAGACAATGACCAACTTAAGAATCGCTGATATTGTAATTCCTGTAGTTACAGCTGGTATGGCTATACTAATTATGTGGAACTACAGTTTAAGTGAAAAAAGAGCGCGTGAGATTAAAGCAGATTTAGTAGAAAGAAGAGGAGAAATTTAAAAATATAACAATAAGAAATGTCGTATAGAAATGAAGATTATCACGCTTATTATGGCGTAGATTTTACTGAACATTCAGGAATAGATTTTAGCAAATACTCTCTAGATGAGTTAAAGAAACTTTGGAGGCAAACTTTAAAAAAAGGGATGCATGGTATTTGTTTTAGTATGTATGAAGATGGTCAAGAACCGGGAGATATTATCACAGAAGAACAAGTAGAAAGACGAATTAAGATTTTAAAACCTTATTCTAAATGGGTTCGTTCTTTTTCTTGTATTGAAGGAAATGAACATATTCCTCGTTATGCTCATAAACATGGAATGAAAACTATGGTTGGTGCTTGGTTGGGTTCTGATAAAGAAGATAACGAAAAAGAAATTGCTGGCTTAATTCAATTAGCCAAAGAAGGCTGTGTTGATATTGCTGCAGTTGGAAATGAAGTCTTGTATAGAAATGATTTAACGTTAGAAGAATTACTTGAGTATATCAATCGAGTTAAAGAAGCTATTCCTGGAGTTCCTGTGGGTTATATTGATGCTTATTATGAGTTTTCTACACATCCAGAATTAGTAGAAGTAAGTGATGTTATTTTAAGCAACTGCTATCCTTATTGGGAAGGTTGTCATATAGATGGTTCTCTTGCACATATGCAACAAATGTTTGGTCAAGCATCTCATTCCGCTCAAGGCAAAAAAGTAATCATTACTGAAACTGGTTGGCCTAGTGAAGGAGGAAGTCTTAGAGGTGCTGTTTCTTCTGAAGAAAATGCTATGAAATACTTTATAAATTCTCAAATTTGGTCTACAAAAGCCAATATAGATATCTTTTACTTTTCATCTTTTGATGAATCTTGGAAAACAGGAGACGAAGGTGATGTAGGAGCTTATTGGGGTCTTTGGGATAAACACGAAAAACTTAAATTTTAATTACTCTCTAACTTTAAGATATTAATTTATGAATTATGCTAATGTTTTGTCAGTAGCTACAGGAAATGCTATATGCTATTCTGGGTTTAGAAAAGGGCAACATCCAGGGGGTAAATACCCAAGTTATGAAGAAGTAAAAGAAGATCTTTATTTATTAAAAGATAATTGGAGCTATCTACGCTTATATGATTGTGATGAACACTCTAAGACTGTTTTAGAAGTCATAGCTAAAGAAAATTTAGATCTAAAAGTAATGCTTGGTGCTTACATCAATGCAGAAAAAAACAATTTTGGTTGTCCTTGGGGTGGTTCTTATTCCGAAGAACAATTAGAAAAAAATAAAGAAGATAATTACTTCAAGGTTTGTAAACTTATAAAGCTAGCAAATCAATATCAAGAAATTATTTTTTCTCTTTCTGTAGGAAATGAGGCGTGTGTTGAATGGACGGATCATTATGTTCCTGTTGATAGTGTAATTAACTATGTAAAAATGGTTAAAAAAGGGGCTATGCAGCCTGTTACTTTTTGTGAAAATTATGTTCCTTGGTTGAATAAGTTAAAACCCCTGGTAGAAGAAGTTGATTTTATATCAATTCATACATATCCTGTTTGGGAGTATAAAAATATTCACGAGGCAATTGATTATACGAAACAAAACTATTACGAAGTAGCTAATTTATACCCAGATAAGCTAGTTGTGATTACAGAAGCTGGTTGGGCAACCAATTCGAACGGACAAGGTATTTGTACTTCGAATGTTAATGAAGAGCTGCAAAGAGATTATTATAAAGATTTAGTTGATTGGTGCGATGAAGATTCTATTCTAACATTTGTTTTTGAAGCGTTTGATGAATCTTGGAAAGGTTCTCCTGATCCTAATGAGCCAGAAAAACATTGGGGGTTATTTTACGAAGATAGAACCCCAAAACTTGTAATGTCAGAAATTTTAGAGTCCCAAAAATTAATATTCCTTTCAAATTATAAAAACAAAATGACTTCTTAAAAGGAAGTTTTTTTGTTTTTAATAGAATTTTTATCTTTAATTTTACCTCTACACTAGTTTATTTCTGTTAAAAATTTATAAAATTCAATTTATTATGGGTTTAAAAAAAAGTTGTTTCAAAATCTCATTAATTCTGGGTCTATTATTTATCTCTTGTAATAATTCTACTAGAGATATGTATCCTGAAAACTTAGTTGGTGGATTTGATCTCTTAAATTCTGATTTAACCGGCATTGATTTTAATAATAAAATTGAAGAGACAAAATACTTAAACCATTACTATTTTGGACATATTTACATCGGTTCAGGTGTTGCTATTGGGGATATTAATAATGATGGTTTATCAGATGTTTTCTTTGGTGGAAGTCAAGTTGAAGATAAATTATATCTTAATAAGGGAGATTTTAAATTTGAAGATATTACAAAAAAATCAAATCTTTCTAAACATCCAGGTTGGACATGGGGAGTAACTATGGCAGATGTGAATGCAGACGGATACTTAGATATTTACGTTAGCAGAAACGGTTATTCTACAGACTCAAAAGACCGGAAAAATAAGTTGTTCATAAATAATCAAGACTTAACTTTTACAGAGTCTGCAAGAAGTTATGGACTTGATGATGCCGGTTTTTCTACACAAGCTGTTTTTTTTGATATGGACAATGATGGTGATTTAGATATGTATCAAGTTAATCAATTAGCAGATAAGAAGGTTATGCTGATTAACAAAATGACAAAAAAGGATTATGAATCTTTTAGAGACAGATTATATAGAAATGATAATGGAAAGTTTAAGGATATTTCAAATGAATCAGGCATTTCTAGATTGTTTGCTTACGGTTTAAGTGTAAGTGCATCAGATTTTAACGGTGATGGATATACAGATTTGTACGTTGCAAATGATTATGCTGAACCAGATTTTATGTATTATAATAATGGCGATGGAACGTTTCGAAATGTTATTAACGAAGAATTAAAACATATCACTCAATTAAGTATGGGTACAGATTCAGGTGACATTAACAACGACGGTTTAATTGATTTGGTAACAACCGATATGACACCTGAAGACCATTATAGATCCAAAACTAATATGGCCTCAATGAGTTCTGAAAGGTTTTATAGATTAGTAAATGCAGGAGCTCATTATCAATATATGACTAATACTTTGCAAATAAACACAGGTATGGGTAGTTTTTCAGATGTTGCAAATATGTCTGGTGTTGCATTTACAGATTGGAGTTGGTCTAGCCTTCTAGTTGATTTAGATAACGATGGATGGAAAGACCTAGTTGTTTCTAATGGAATTAAAAAAGATGTCGATAATAATGATTACAGAAATATCTTAAAAAATTTAGATAAAAAAACAACAATAGATACGTTATTTAAGCTAAGCCAAAATACTCCCTCCAACCCTGTTTCCAATTATATATTTAGAAATAAAGGAAATTTTGAGTTTGAGAAAGTTTCCAAAGAATGGGGCTTTGATACACCAAGCTTTTCACATGGAATGGCATATGGAGATTTAGACAATGATGGAGATTTAGATGTGGTAATCAATAATATGGAATCCAAGGCTTTTGTCTATGAAAATAAAGCAAACGGAAATTTTCTAAAAATCAAATTTGATGGGCCTAAAAAAAATCCTTTTGGTTTTGGCGCTAAAGCTATTGTTTTTCAAAAAGAAAAAAAACAGATTGCTGAAAACAATGCAACTCGTGGTTTTGTCTCATCTGTAGAACCTGGTTTGTTCTTTGGTTTAGGTAAGGATGTAGAAGTAGAAAAAATTGAAGTCATATGGCCTGATGGGAAAAAAAATATCTTAAAAAATGTTTCTGCAAATAAAACAATCAATGCAAAATATTCAAACGCTAAAGCATATGATAAAGAAGCTCAAATTAATAAAACACTACTGTCAGAAGTAAACACCAATAGTATTGGTTTAGATTTTAAACATAAAGAAAATCAATTTGATGATTTTAAAGAAGAAATCTTATTGCCCCATCAGCTTTCTCAAAATGGTCCCTTTATAGCTTCTTCCGATGTAAATGGAGATGGTTTAGAAGATCTTTTTATAGGTGGAGCGGCAAATCAAAGTGGTGTTTTGTATCTTCAAAACAACGATGGAAATTATGTCAAAAACAAATCTCAACCTTGGGAAAAAGACAAAGCCTCCGAAGACCTTGGTGCTGTTTTCTTTGATTCAAATGGTGATAAAAAACTCGATTTGTATGTAACTAGTGGTGGAAATGAATTCAAACAAGGAAACCCATTATTACAAGACCGATTGTATATCGGAAATGGAGATGGTAGTTTTAGAAAAGCAAATAGAAAAACGCTGCCTGTAATTCGTGAAAGCACGCAAGCAGTTAAGGTATCAGATATTGACAATGATGGAGATCTGGATTTGTTTGTAGGAACGAGACTCATCTCAGGAAAATACACTTACCCTGCTTCTAGTTATCTTTTGATCAATAATAAAGGATTTTTTAAAAAAGCATCTTCTTCTATAGCTCCTGATTTGAAAGATTTGGGAATGGTAACCGATGCTGTATTTACAGATATAGACAACGATCAAGACGAAGATTTAATCATTGTGGGCGAATGGATGACTGTTACTGTCTTAGAAAATTCGAAAGGAACCTTTAGCGATGTGAGTAGCAAATATGGTTTAAACGATACCACTCGTGGAATGTGGTGGTCTATCACGGCAAGCGATTTAGACAACGATGGAGACGAAGATTATATCCTTGGAAATCTTGGAAAAAATAACAAATTCAAAGCTTCCAAAGAGCATCCTTTTAAAGTATATACGAACGATTTTGACAACAATGGAACCAACGATGTTGTCTTAGCAAAGTTTTACAAAACTGATTATGTTCCCTTGAGAGGAAGAGAATGTACGAGTCAACAAATGCCCTATGTTGCAAAAAAATTCAAAGATTATCACAGTTTTGCCTCGTCCAAATTGATAGATATTTTACCCGAAGACAAAGTTGATGAAGCTGTGGTGTATCAAATAGAGAATTTTGAAAGTATTATTCTAGAAAACAGAAATGGTGTACTAATTAAAAAATCTCTTCCAAATGAAGCTCAAGTATCACCAATTAAGTCGTCAATTGTGATGGATATCAATGATGATGGATATAAAGATGTCATAATTGTTGGAAATCATTATGGTGTAGAAGTAGAAACAACTCGATATGATGCTGGTTATGGAGGAGTCTTCTTAGGTAATAAAAATCTTGATTTCACTTTTGTCTCTGCTCAAGAAAGTGGCTTCTATATACCAAAAGATAGTAGAGATATAACTGTTCAAAAAAACACCAAACAAGGTGTCAGATTTTTTGTAACAAATAACAATGAATTTGTCTCTGTATTTGATAAAGTGAACAAAAAAATAGTAAAACAATAAAAAAAGCTGCTTTTAATTACTGTTGTATAGTTTTTGTATAGGTGTTTTTAAGAAGTAAGTAATAATTAATCACTTAATTTAGTAAACTTATAAATCAAAATAATAATTATGAAAAAAATTACTTTTTTATTAGCCTTATTAATCACCACAATAGGGTTTTCTCAACAAACTAATCTCGAAAACTTCGAGGGCACTCCTGTTTTATCAGGTTTCGAAGGTTTGGGTGGGGCTAATGTTGTTGCCAACCCAAGTGTAGATGGAATTAATGGTTCTGCAACTGTAGGAGAACTTATCGTTGTACAGGCTGGAAACCCATGGCAAGGTGCTGACTTGGTATTTCAAGGAGATAAACTTGATGTAACTAATCCAGTGACTCAAACTGTAAGTGTTGATGTGTATTCAACTTCAGCATTTACGTTATATGCAGAAGTTAGTAGTGGAGTTGGTGGAGCTGTAAAAGCAGGTGCTGACGAAGCTCATGGAGGTACTGGTTGGGAAACTTTAACCTTTACGTTTAATGAAGCTCTTAATGGTACTAGTGTTGCCAATGGTGCATATGGAAAAATGTCTTTTTTCCCTAACTGGAATGGATCGGGATGGCATGATCCAGAAATCGAAAGAACAATCTATATTGATAATATAACAGGAGATGCTGTGACTACAACACCAGATCCTGAACCTGCAACTGCTGCTCCTGTACCAACAACTGGAAATGCAACTGTGTACAGTTTTTACAATGATACCAATAATTACACAACTACATTTCCTTTTGTATATCCTTTTGGTTCAGCTACTGATGTAGATTTAGACCCAACTGATGCTGTAAACAATGCTTTAAAAGTAGATACAAATAATGATGGATATGGTAATGGTGAAGGTGGTCCTGATGATATTTCTGATTATGATTTTGTGAATTTTAACTACTGGTTTTCAAACACAAAAGGGACTCCTGGTTTTGTCTTTATATTGATAGATAATGACGGAGCTGTACAAGAATTTTCTTACCAAATTGGTAGCGTAGGTGCTGGTGATAGTGCAGATGTTGTATCAGAAACTTGGACACAAGTTTCGATTCCAATGTCTCACTTTACAAATCTTGGGTTTGACGACACGGCATTATTCCAATGGAAAGTTGACAAATACGGGCAGTCAGGAGACAATGGAGGATTTCTTTACTTAGATAATTTTGTTTTAACTAAAGGAAATCCATTATCTAGAAATGAATTCACTGCTTTTGAATCTACTGTTTCTCCTAATCCAACATCAAATACTTGGAATATTAGTACTCGAAATAATACAATTCAATCAGTTGAGTTATTCAACTTATTAGGTAGTAGAGTATATAGTAAGAAGAATAATAGTTCTGATATTTCAATTCCTTCACAAGGTTTGTCTAGTGGTATTTATATCGCTAAGGTTACAACAGAAGTAGGAACTAAAACAATGAAATTAATTAAAGAGTAGTTGAATCTGCTTTAATTAATCATATTATAAAACGCTCAAATTAATTTTTGAGCGTTTTTTTATTTCTGATAGTCTCATCATTTATTCTTCATTAAAGAATTAATATCTTTAATTTTTATTTCTCGTAACATTGAAAACTGTATTTAAAATTTCTTGTTATTTAATACTCTTATTTATATTTGGTTGCTCTGATGCAAAAGAATCAAACCGTAAGAAAGGGAATGAGTTAATCAATGAAACCAGCCCTTATCTACTTCAGCACGCATACAATCCAGTAAACTGGAAAGCTTGGAACGATAAAACTTTAGAACAAGCAAAAAAAGAAAATAAACTCATTATAATTTCCATAGGTTATTCTGCATGTCATTGGTGTCATGTAATGGAAAAGGAGAGTTTTGAAAACGATTCTATTGCCAAATTAATGAATAAAAACTTTATTAATATAAAAGTAGACAGAGAGGAAAGACCCGATATTGATCAGATTTATTTGAATGCTGTTGAACTTATGACAGGAAGTGGTGGTTGGCCGTTAAACTGTATTACACTACCTGATGGAAGACCAATTTTTGGAGGAACTTATTTCACCAAAAGTCAATGGGAAAAGGTATTGGTAGATATTTCAAAACTTTACAAAGAAAATCCAGAAAAAGCTATTGAGTATGCTGATAGGTTAACAAAAGGACTTCAAGAATCCAATCTTATCACTCTCAATAAAGATGAGGCATCTTTTAAAAAAGAAGAACTCTCATTATCAATAAATGAATCTAAAAAATTACTAGATACTGTTCATGGTGGTTTTAAAGGTGCTCCTAAGTTTCCTATGCCTAATACACTAGAATATTTATTACGGTATCAACATCAGTTTAATGATGAAGAAGTAGATGTTTTTGTCAAAAAGACACTGACTAAACTAGCTTACGGAGGAATTTATGATCAAATTGGTGGTGGATTTTCTAGGTATTCTGTTGATTCAAAGTGGCATATTCCACATTTTGAAAAGATGCTCTATGACAATGCTCAATTGGTTAGCCTATATTCTAAAGCTTATTTAAAGGATAAAAATAGTCTATATAAAAAAGTTGTAGAAGAAACACTCGCTTTTATTGATGATGAATTATCATCAAATAACGGAGCTTTTTATTCTTCATTAGATGCAGACAGTAAAAACCAAAATAACGAAGTAGAAGAAGGAGCTTTTTATACCTGGACTAAAAATGAGGTCAGAGAACTAATTAGAGAAGATTATGAGTTGTTCAAGGAATATTATAATATAAATGATTTTGGGCTTTGGGAGAATGATCGATATGTGCTTATAAGAAATCAATCTGATACTGCTTTTTCAAAAAAACATCAGATTACTTTAAAAGAGCTCAATCAGAAAATTAAGTTTTGGAAAAAAAGTTTGTTAAAAATTCGTAATCAAAGAAATAAACCAAACCTAGATGATAAGGTTCTAACTTCATGGAATGCTTTAATGTTGCAAGGATATGTAGATGCGTATCGAGCATTTGACAACGAAGAGTATTTACAAAAAGCGATAAAAAATGCTGAATTTTTAATGACCAATCAACTTCGTAAAGACGGAGGTCTTAACAGGAATTTTAAGGATGGTAAAAGCACAATTAACGGATATGCAGAAGATTATGCAACAGTAATAAAGTCATTTATTTCTTTATACGAAGTTACTTTGGATGTAAGATACTTGAACACGTCTAGAGCTTTGATTAAGTATACAATCAATCACTTTTTTGACGAGAAAAGCGCTATGTTTTTTTACACTTCAGATGAAGACAAAAATCTTATCACAAGAAAGATTGATGTTGTTGATGGTGTTATTTCCTCATCTAATTCAATTCTTGGAAACAATTTGTTTAAACTAGGTCATTTCTTTTCTGATACTAAGATGATTGAACTTTCAGAACAGATGTTAAACAATCTGAAAACAGAAATTCTAAACAATTCGTTAAGCTACTCTAACTGGTTACATTTAATGACAAACCTCACAAATCCTTTTTATGAAGTTGCTGTGGTTGGAGATAAAGCTACTAAGGCTAATAAAGAACTGTATAAAAACTACTTGCCAAATATCATTATTACAGGTTCTGAAAAGGTATCTAATGAACCTCCTTTGTTGTCGAATAAATTCATTGATGGTGAAACTTACATATATGTTTGTACAAATGGTACTTGTAAGTTACCTCAAAAGGATATGGACAAGGCTATTAAAACCATTAAACAATAAACATCAATTAAAAAAAACCGCTCGAATGAGCGGCTTTATTTTATAGCAATTTTTCTGTATTTATTTTGATCCTAACATCAAAATTTCATTACATACTACTTCTGTGATATATTTCTTTTCTCCTTCTTTAGTTTCATAACTTCTAGAAGTTAATTTTCCTTCAACCATTATTTCACTTCCCTTAGCCAAATATTTTTCTATAATTTCTGCTGTTTTGTCCCAAGCCACAATATTGTGTGTTGCAACGAGGAATACTTTCTCTCCTTTGAAAAAAATTAGAAGCATGAAGGAAATATTACTTTGGTAAGTAATTATAATTTATAAGTTAAGCACATAGATTGCTAGCTTATTTTTGATAATTCTAATAAAATGTCAATGTTATATGGTAATCTGCCCACATTTTGTAATTTCAGAGCAGCTAATTTCAAAGCCATTTGTATAGATTCATCCATGCTTTTCTCCTCCGTATAAGCATATAAAAATCCAGACCAGAAAGCATCTCCGGCTCCAGTAGCATCTAAGACCGCATCTACCTTAATCGCATCATATTTTTTAGGATGCTGGCCTTTCTGTGATAGGATAACTCCATTTACTCCAAGCGTAAGACAAACGGTATCAACATTGTTTTCATGGAAAAAATGAAAGAGCTCTTCTTGAGAAATTTCATTTCCAAACAATCTTTGTACATCGTCTTCGCTGACCTTCACCAAAGGATTGTATGAGCAATATTCTTTTAGAACTGAAATAGCTTCTTCTTTATCATTCCAAATCTTATTTGAAAAATTGATATCAATACTGAGTTTGCAACCCAAAGAATATGCTTCTTTTGCTTTTTTGAGTATCGTTTCTCTTGCTGGATTTTTGCTCAAAGCAAAACAAGTTGTATGAAAAACCCCAGCTTCTTCAAGAATTTCTGTTCTTATTTGACTTTCTGTAATATGCACATCTGCCTCTCTAAAAGGAATAAACTCTGGAGTTCTTGAAGTTCTAGATACGAAGATAATACTGGTAGGAATCTTGTTAATTCTTCTGATACTTGATGTATCTACTCCTAATTCAACCAATCTATTAATCGCATAAGACCCAAAACCATCATCTCCAACTGTCGAGATCATTTTTACATTCAATCCTAATCTTGCCAAATTAATAGCCACATTGGTAGGAGAACCTCCTAAATATCGATGGTAATCTTTTGTTTCACTTATCTTCACTCCTGACTGAAGACCTATAAAATCTATCAAAGATTCACCAACACACACTATATTTTTCTTTCTTTTTTGTTTCAAATCAAAAGTTTTTTACCTTTTAAGTACATTTCTAACATAACTTCTGCCGCTGCTGACCAACTACAATACGGAACTCCGATCGCTTTTTGTGTTTTCGTATTAAAATTTTCATAGAATGAGTAATCTTTAACTTTGTTTAATTTTTTGATCTCATCTAAAACATATTTACTTACTAAAGGGTCTTTTTGAAAAACGCCAATTCCATAAAAGCCATTCACCATTTGCCAAGTCCCTCCATTATGAAATTCATAGGGGTGGTTTCTAAATTCATATTTGCAATTGTCAAGTAATAATTCCCATTCCGTCTGTTGGGGTTTTATGGTTTCCCAAAATGCAGGTAGAAGCTTTAGAGATAAGCTGTTCCTAAGTTTTTCAGAAAAGTAGATGACCTTTTCTTGAAAGCCAATGTCTCCAAGGTTTAACATTAACGCTAAAGAGTTAGCAAACGCATCAAACATTTTTTGGTAGCCAGACGGGTTTATAGATGCTTGCCAATATTGAGAATCATTCAATTCTTTATATGCTTTTGGATGATACGGTTCAGATGTTTCTCCGCTTTTATAATTCTCAATGAGTTTCTTTTCTATTATTTTTTTTTTTCTAGAGTATTCGTCATTAGGATAAAAATGCAAATAACATTTCAATGCCCATAACCTTAGTAGTTGATCGTATAAAATATGTCCTTCTGTGATGTATTCGTCCGCCCAATTTCCAGATCTAGGAACATACAAAAGGTGATTGTTATTAAACTCCCAAGCACTTAAAAGTTCGAATCCTTTTTCAATACTTCTTTTGTTTTGATGTAAAAAAGATTCCTTTTTTGTAAAAAATACATAATTACAGATTCCAATAATATACCATGAAATGGTATCAACTCTTCCTGCTAGTCCCCCAAAACTAACCTCAGGCTTCTCATCGAGAAAATGAACGTTAGACGGAATATGTCCCAAATCATGTTGATGTCTCGATAAAGTTTCTAAAGTTTTTTTAAAAGTTTCTATCAAATTTTTATCTCCGCTAAGAAGTGCAGCCAATCCACAGATCACTCCATCTCTAGCCCAAATACGCTGATAGTTTGATGTTTTGCTTGTACTTGCAAGAAATCCTTGAGAGTTACTAGCTTTATGTAATAATTCTAATGCTTTTTGCACGATTTATTTATTCTTTAACTGGGGTTTTCTTGGACTTAATTAAAAAAGTAAAAATCATTGCAATCAATAATAAAATACCGGCAAAAGTTATTGCGTTTCTTGGGTCGTTATTTAAAAAATTCTTTAAAATATATCCAAATGATAAGGTTTGAATGATCATTGGAATTACAATCATCATATTGATGATTCCCATATAAACACCATAGCGTTCTTTCGGAATATCTGAAACAATCATTAAATAAGGAATTCCCATCATGCTTGCCCATCCAATACCAAAACCAGTTATGGCAAAGAATAGTAAATTTTTATTTTCGATGTGTGGAAAAGCTAAAAAGCCAATTGCAGCAATTAATAAACAATAGGCATGTACTTTTTTAGGACTGTATTTTTTTGCAAATCGAACTAAAACAAAAGCTATTAAAAAAGTAACCACGTTATACCAACCATTTACCAAACCTGTCCAACTTACAGCTTCACTATAAATCTCTTTATTATCGGGAGTTGCATTCCAAACAGAAAGTGCTACACTTTTTGATGAATTCTGCCAATAACAAAACAACGCATACCATTGAAACAAATAGATCAAAGCTAATTGCCACATTACTTTTGGCATATCCTTAATGGCAGAAAAAATTTCAATCATTGGTCCTATTGCACTTCTTTTTTCACTTTTAAGCTTTGTGAATTCTTCCTCTGTAGGCGGTATTTCTTTTGTTCTACTATTACTCCATAAGACTGTTCCAATGGAAAAAGCAGCGCCTAAGAAAAAGGATGCATAAATCCACGTTGGTAAAGAACCTGTAGTTCCTACAAAAATGAGAGGGAAAATAAATATTGATAAGTTTGCCAATACTTGCCCTAAACCAGTAAAGAAGCTTTGCATTTGAAAGCCTAATGGTTGTTGTTCTGTATCTAATGTATCAGCAATAAGAGCTCTGTATGGTTCCATTGCTGTGTTGTTACCAACATCTAAAATCCATAACAAACCTGCTGCCATCCATAATGAACTACTAAAAGGAAATGCCAATAAAGTTAAACTACATAGAATTGCACCTATTAGAAAATAGGGTTTACGTCTTCCGAATCTTGGACTCCATGTTTTATCACTCATCGCTCCTATAATAGGTTGAACCAATAAGCCTGTCACTGGACCTGCCAAATGTAAAATAGGAATTGTATCTGGTGTTGCACCTAAAAAATCATAGATAGGAGTTACAGCGCTTTGTTGCAATCCAAAACTATACTGGATTCCGAAGAATCCAACATTCATATTTAATATTTGCCAGAAACTTAATCTTGGTTTTTTAAGCATCTTTTTTTGCTTTTTGGTCCGTAAACTTGAATAATGAAAGGTAAAACTTTAATGTAAGAAAAGAGCTCTTGTTAGTTTTAGCAAAGAGCCCTTTTCTGGATTTAATAATCAAACAATATGACGAACTTAGGATTTAATTAAAAGCGATAGTTAAGGCCTAGTGAAATTGATCTTCCTGGCACTGGTCTCGCTCTTACGTAATTTACTTGACCTGAAGTTATGCTCCCTTCTTCTGATTCTGTTATTCCTAATGAGTCGAATAAATTATTTATTGAAAGATTGGCTGCAAAATTCTTAGTAATTCCAATACCAAAATTACTATTCACAATAACGAATCCAGGCATAATTAATTCGTTTGAATCTTGTGCGTATGCTTTGGACTGACCAATGAAGCTCAACCCAATACTATTTTGCAAATTACTGCCGAAAGTATAGGTTGGAATTAAGTTATACATAAAATCAGGCTGTCTTCTGGGTGTGTTCCCATCATTAGTTCCTGAATCTATTTGAGCATTCGTATAAGTGATTCCCCCTCGAATGTTAAAGTTATCAACACTGTAGGTACCTTCTAATTCTAGACCAAAAGACTTATAATCATTTTCTATGATGCTATTTGACGTTGCTTCAAATCCTCCTTCTTCAGAAGTTTTTGCATAAAATACTGTTGCATAAAGTGCCCCATTATCAAAACCTCTCTTATATCCTAATTCTCCCTGACTAATAAAGTCCAACGCGTTGATTCTATCTCCGTCTAAATAATCCAAACCAGAGAACAATATTCTATCTGCCTTGGCAGCAGCACCTCTACTGATTCTTGCAAAAACAGCTTGTCTATCCTCTATTTTATAGTTGAAACCTAAAGAATACGAAACATAATCATAGTTATAATTTACGGTTGAAACATTTGCATTGTCTACAGCAAAAACACTTTGTTCTGGAGCAGAGATTGTTCCATCATTATTCATATCAAAAGAGCGTTCAACACCACCTGCAAAGGACCCATCGACTCTTCCTAAGTCGTAACGAATACTCGCATCAATATTAAAGTTGTCTGAAGCCTCAATAGATAAACTTGCATAAGGGGCGGAGATGTTGTATTGTGTATCGTAATTTCTGTGTAAATTCCCCCAGAAAGGTGTTCCATAAGCATACAATCCGTTCTCACTAAGAGAAGCTCCCGTATTATCTTGAACATTAATTAACCTAGCATTTGTTCCAACTGCCTCTTGTAAATAAGAGTTCCACAACCAAGACATTGACACATTTTGTAATGCTTTAAAATATCCAAAAGTTACATTCACTTTATCAAATGACTTCGTTAATTTAAAATCGTTCATGAAGTTATTGAAGTTATTTAATTCTGTATCAAACATATGAATTCTTGAAACCAAGGCACTTGCTGGCACCGCTGTCCCATCAGTTGCATAACTTAATGAATCCCAGTTAGCATCAGTTCCTAAGATATCTGATGCTGTCGCAACTTGAGAAGGGAATGGAGAAACAAATCTTCCTTTATTACTAGAAAAACGACCATTGTTCTTAATTCTCCATCCATCAGTTAATTCAAAAGATGTTTCTATACCAATCGATACAGATTCTGGACGCATTCCGTCGGCTACACTAGATCTGCTTACTTGTCCGTCTGCACCTAATCTTACATTTTGTGATAAAAAAGGTGTGTGATTTGAACCATTTGTTGCATCAAATCCTGGTAAACTTGACCATGTTGGGTTATCATTTGTTCCAGAAACTTGAATAGGCATTGGCAAGTAAGCTACAGCTCTATCGTTCAAATACTTTCCATACACTCGTACGTATCCTTTTTCAAATTCTTTGGTCAAATTAAACTTTAATTGACCTCCATTATTTGCTGTAAAACCAACTTCTCTAATTCCTTCTCCTGCTCTGTAAAAACCTCCTACATGAAAATATAAGTTTTCTCCAATAGGTGTTCCATATTCAAAATCTGTTCTAAAAGAATTGAAATCCAATCCAAAAGTAGACCCCAAAGACCCTCCTTCAGTTTTTCCTGTTTTGCTAATTAAGTTGATAATTGCACCTGGTGAATTTGTAGACAATGTAGATGCCGAACCTCCTCTTATTGCTTCAATTTTAGCAATATTTGAATCAAATCTTGTAAAGATATCAGCCGTAGCAAAAGACATATCTCCGAATAAAAGAACTGGCAATCCATCTTCTTGTAATTGAACATATTTAGATCCTCCTGAAGAAATTGGGACACCTCTTACTGCTATGTTTGAATTTCCTTCTCCTCCTGATGACTCTGAACGAATTCCTGGAATAGTTCTGAAAATTTCTGCCGTTGTTCTTGGTGCAGATTGCTTAATTGTCTCTGGTCTCATTGTGGTAACGGAAACACTAGATTCAATTTTAGACTTTGGATTGGTAACTCCCGTAATAATAATTTGATCTAAAGATTCTGCATTTTCAACTAGAACTATATTTAACGTAATATTATTTCCATCAACTATAATTTCTTTTGAAAATGAGTCAAAACCAATGTAGGAAGCAACTAATTTATAAGTTCCATCCGCTACATTTGATATTTGGTAGTTTCCATCAAAGTCAGAAACAGCACCCTGAGTTGTTCCCTTCAATAAGATACTTACTCCAGGAAGTGTCTCACCAGCTTGATCTTTTACAGAACCCGAAATGGTCGACTGTCCCATAACAGTTATAGATCCTAATGTGATGAACACAAAAGCAAATTGCTTGATTAATCGTGTAAATTTTTTCATCTTGAATTTGTGAATTTGTGAATTTTAATGATTTTATTTTATCAAATGTATTATTCAAGCCTTTTTTTTTATCAATAATTAAATCGAAAACGTTTTCGATTTTACCGAAAACGTTTTCGATTTCTTTTTTTTAATATATTTACCCATCTTGATATCAATTTTTTAAAGCTTAAAAAACATCTCTTTCTAATGAAACCTGTTACTTTAAAGCATATTGCTGAAACTTTAGGAATATCTGTCACCACAGTTTCAAAAGCTTTAAAAGGTTATCCTGATGTAAGTAATAAAACAAAAGCTCTTGTCCTTAATTTAGCTGAAACATTAAATTACAGACCAAATACATTCGCAGTAAATTTAAGAACCAAAGAATCGAAAACAATTGGAATTATTATCCCCGAAATAGTACACCACTTTTTTTCAAGTGTTATTAAGGGTATTGTCGGTCAAGCTGAAAAAAAAGGATATTTAGTCATCATTCTTCAATCTAACGAATCTCAAGAGATGGAGAAAAAGCAAATTAATCTTTTACTTGATAAAAGAGTAGATGGAATCTTAATTTCATTAGCTAATTCTACTGTTGATTTTTCTCATATAAATAGTGTAATAGAAAGAAACATCCCTTTGGTAATGTTCGATAAGATTGCAAAAATTGTGAACTGCTCAAAAGTTATAATAGATGATAGAAAAGCTGCTTATACCGCCACAAAACACCTCATAGATACTGGTTGTAAACGCATTGCTCACTTTAGAGGTCCTTTGCTTCCTCAAAACTCAATAGATAGGTTCTTGGGATATAAAAAGGCATTGGAAGATCATGGAATCAATTATGATCCCTCTTTAGTTTATATATGTGAAAACTTGAGCTATGAAGAGGGACAATTTTTTGCAAAACAATTAATTGCAGAACATAAAGATGTAGATGGACTTTTTACCAATCCAGATTTGGTAGCAATTGGAGCTATTTCTATTTTTAATGAAGTGGGAATCAAAATTCCTGATCAAATTTCTGTTGTTGGCTTTAGCAATTGGTTTATGTCCTCTGCAATTACTCCTTCTTTAACAACTATTAATCAACCTGGTTATAAGATTGGGAAAGCCGCATTTAAACAATTGTATAAAGAGTTAAAAATGAAAAAGAAAGGAAAAGATTTTCTTCCTAAAGTCATTGAACTAGAAACTGAATTGATAAAAAGGAATTCTACAAAAGATTTACCCAAGTAAAAAACCCTGACTATAATCGTCAGGGTTTCATATTCATAGTAAATTCTCCCCACTACTTATTTCCTAACATTAGCAATTCGTTTACAATCACTTCTGTTACATAGCGATTCTCTCCTTCTTTGGTTTCATAGCCTCTTGTTGAGAGTTTTCCTTCTATAGCAATCTCTTTTCCTTTAGTGATATATTTTTCAATAATATCTGCTGTCTTCCCCCAAGCAACTAGATTGTGCCAGTCAGTCTTGGTTTGTTTTTCTCCACTTGCATCTTTATAGCTCTCATTGGTTGCCAATGAAAATTTAGCTAGTTTCTTTCCACTTTCTAAAGTGATGATTTCTGGATCGTTTCCTAAGTTTCCTATTAATTGAACTTTATTTCTTAATGTACTCATGATATCTGTTTTTTAAATTATTACTTTTTCTTTCATTGGGTCATAACCAAAAAATTCTTTGATTTTTATTTGATTCTGATCTTGTGGTATCATCCCTTGTCGCTCCCATTTATCTATAGTTGATTCATATACTTCAAGGATCATGGCTAATTCTCTTCGAGTAAGATTTAAATCCAATCTTCCTTTACGTAAATGTTCTCCGTAGCTTGATGGTTGGGAGGGGTATCCTCGGCTAGGCTGCCAAGTTGCTGTTAACTCTAGGGTACAAATGGTCAACGACGTGGTGCCATTGTGTGTCTGTAACTTTTTCTCCATTAGAGTTTTTGTAAGACTCATTTGTAGCTACAGAAAATTTAGCTAGTTTCTTACCACTTTCTAGAGTGATGATTTCTGGGTTGTTTCCTAAATTTCCAATCAACTGTACTTTGTTTTTTAATGCGTTCATAATATTTATTTTAAATTAAACAGTTAAGACTTGTCATTCGGATACTGAATTAAGCACAGCACTTCGTTGACACTGCAAAGATGAGACAGCTTTCAAGTTTCATTCGGTTGCAAAATAATTACTTTCGGTTGTGAATAATTGTAGTCGTTTGTAAACGTTTTTTATTTTACTAACTTTACAAAAAATTTAACTATGGAAAACAGAGAATGTTTAGAATGTGGAGAGGTTGTAAAAGGTAGAATTGACAAAAAGTTTTGTTCAGATTATTGTCGGAATTCTTATAACAACAAGGTAAATAAAGACAGTAAAAACCTCATAAGAAACACAAACAATCGTTTAAGAAAAAACTATAAAATATTGTCAGACTTAAATATCTCTGGCAAAACTAAAATATCAAGATCTCGTTTATATGACAAGGGTTTTGATTTTCAATTCTTCACTTCTATTTATAAGACTAAAACTGGAAATACATATTACTATGTATATGATCAAGGATATTTAGCGATAGAAAACGAAACTTTTTTGTTAATTAAGAGAGACTAAATTGTTATTTCCAATTAGTTCCTTTTACTTTCATAGCCGCTTTTAAAATGTCTTTTTGACTAATTTGTCCAATTAATCGACCGTTTTCGACAATGGGAAAACGTCTTCTACCTGAGCTTATAAACTTGTTCGCAGCATCAAAAATATTCATGTTTTTATCAATTGTATCAACATCTGCAACCATATTTTTCTCTACTGTATGAATTCTGCCCATTGGCATGTTGTAGTATTTACTTTCGGCAATATGTTTAATACAATCGGTTTCAGATATAATTCCAATCAACTCTTTTTTACTATTTACAACAGGTCCACCAGAAATCTTATACTTTGTTAAAGCAGCAATTACTTCATGTATGCTTTGATCTGCTGAAAACGTAATTAACTTGGTTGTCATATAGTCTGATACTAAAATTTGTTCAGCTGGCTTTGAAATATTTTTATCTCTTTTCCCTCGAAAACTTATAATACCCATTGTGTTTTTATTTTTGTTCTCTCTAAAATTACAGATTTTAACCAATTTTCAATAAATTATTTATCTTTTTTTAATTTCTTACATTTATACAAACCAAACTTTAATGAAAAAACACGCTTCTCTCATATCCATTATAATTCTTGTTTTTGCAGTTTCTTGGGGTTTTTATGATATGATGCCATATTCTGTAAAGTCTTCACAAGGTCCCTCAGATTTTTCTGTAGAAAATGCTCTTTCTCATTTAAAAGTTATTTCTGAGAAAACACATCATGTTGGTAGTCCTGAACATAAAAAAGTTCAAACTTATTTGTTTAATGAGTTAGATAAAATGGGGTTAAACCCAAGCATACAATATCAAACAGTAGTCAATAAAAAATGGTTTGCAGGAACAACAGCAGAAAATATTTTAGCAAGAATTAAAGGAAGTGAAGATGGAAAAGCATTGTTGCTTTTATCACATTACGATTCTAATCCACATTCATCAAAAGGAGCAAGTGATGCTGGTTCTGGATTAGTTACAATTCTTGAGGGGGTTCGTGCTTTTTTGGCAAAAAATAAACAATCAAAAAACGATATTATTATTTTAATTTCTGATGCTGAAGAGTTAGGTTTATTAGGAGCAAAAGCGTTTGTAAATCATCATCCTTGGGCAAAAGATGTTGGTTTGGTTTTAAACTTTGAAGCTAGAGGAAGTGGTGGGCCAAGTTATATGTTAATGGAAACGAATGGGAAAAATCAAAAGTTAATTTCAGAATTTTTAAAAGCAAACCCAAACTATCCAACTGCAAATTCATTAATGTACAGCATTTACAAAATGCTTCCTAATGATACTGATTTAACGGTTTTTAGAGAAGAGGGAAATATAAACGGATTCAATTTTGCTTTTATTGGTGATCACTTTGACTACCATACAGCTCAAGATTCTTTTGACCGTTTGGATAGAACTACATTACAACATCAAGCAGACTACTTAATGTCTTCATTAGATTATTTTGCTTTTTCAGATATCTCTAATTTTGATTCTGATGAGGATTATGTATATGTAAACTTTCCTTTTGTGAAAATGATACATTATCCTTTTTCTTGGGGAATTACGATGCTAATAGTTTGTTTTATCGTTTTTCTTGTACTTATCTTTTTTGGGATTGGATTAAATAGATTAAATCTTAAGTCAATTTTAGTTGGGTTTATTCCTGCAATTATTTCTATCGCTGGTGGTGGTGGAGCAACTTTTTTCTTATGGAAATTACTTTTATGGATTCACCCAGGATATAAAGATATGTTACATGGATTTACCTATAACGGTTACTGGTATATCTGGGCATTTTCATTTTTCTCCATTTGGTTTATGTTTTTAATTTATAAACCTTTTGTAAAAAAAACAAATACTCTCAGTTTATTTGTCGCTCCAATCTTTATCTGGTTGGTAATTAATTTCCTTATAAGCGGATATTTAAAAGGTGCTGGCTTTTTTATCATTCCAGTTATTATCGCGTTACTAATTCTAGTCTCAGAGATTTTTAAAAAATCAAGAAAAAAAAGGACCTTATTGTATGCCATTCTTAGCATTCCTACATTATATGTTTTTGCGCCAATGACAAAGCTATTCCCTGTTGGTTTGGGTTTACAGAACTTATTTATTAGTACAGTGTTTATCGCGTTATTATTTGGTTTGTTAGTTCCTGTTTTAACCAAAAATGCAATAAGAAAATGGTTTGCAAGACTTTCTGGTTTGTTAGCGATAGTGTTTTTTGTTATTGCTTCTTTTAACAATGGTTTTAGTGAGGAAAATAAAAAACCTAACAGTTTGGTCTATGTGAAAAATGTTGAAGATAATTCAGCTATCTGGGGGAGTTACAATTCTAATCTAGATGAATATACTAGTCAAAAGCTAGGTAATAATCCTGTAAAAGGAAGTATCGGAAGTGCAGAAACCAAAAGTAAATACAATACTCGATTTAGATATTATAAAGAGGCTGAAAACAAAGAAATAGAAAACTCCTTACTTTCCATTAATTCAGATACTATTATAAACAATCTAAGAGAGGTTTCAATCTTTATCACTCCACAAAGAAAAATTCACAAATACGAATTAAGTGTAACTGATACTATTTATTTTGAAAGCTTATTTGCAAATAACGCTCTTGTGAATGATGGAAAACCCTTTTCAATAAAAAAAGGAACCTTTCTTGTGTATCATATGGGTAATTCAGATGAAAGTTTAGAGTTAAAGTTTGTTCTTAAATCAGATTCAAAACCTACTATAAATGTCAATGAAATCTCGTATGATTTATTGGAAAATAAGATGTTTAAACTTCAGCCTAGAACAGATGATATGATGCCTATGCCATTTGTAAGTAATGATGCAATTATGTGCATCCAAAAGTTAAAATTATAACTATTTTACTTCTGAAACTCGAAGTGTATTTACCATTCCTCGCTCTTCAACTGGCATTGCTGTTAAATTGATAACAAAATCTCCTGGCTTAACATATCCTAAGTTTTTAATCATTGTATTGATATCTTCTACAGTATGATCTGTACTTAAATTTTCATCATAAAAATATGCTCTCACACCCCAAAGAAGGTTTAACTTACCAAGAATCCTTCTATCTGTAGAAAATGCTAAAACAGACGTTTGAGGTCTCCAAGCTGATATTTGAAAAGCTGTATATCCACTGTTTGTTAACGTACATATTGCTGCTGCTTCAATATTGTTAGCCATAATAGCTGCATGATGACAAACTGATTTAGTTATAAATCGATTGGTTCTAATATGAGGTGCTTCATGTGGAACTTTTATCAAAGATGAATCTTCTATACTCAAAATAATTTGTGTCATTTTTTGAATAACTCTAACCGGATGTTTTCCAACTGAGGTTTCACCTGAAAGCATCACAGCATCTGCACCATCTACAATTGAATTAGCAACATCATTTACCTCTGCTCTCGTAGGAACCGAGTTTTCAATCATTGTTTCCATCATTTGAGTTGCTATAATTACAGGAATTCTGGCTTTTTTAGCACGTAAAACAAGTTTCTTCTGAATTAGAGGAACTTCTTGCATTGGAATTTCTACTCCTAAATCACCTCTAGCAACCATCAATCCATCGCAATAAGGAATTAATGCATCAATATTATCTACTGCCTCAGGTTTTTCAATTTTAGCAATTACTGGGACTCTATAATCAGAGTTTTGAGCAATTAAGTCTCTCAACATTCTCAAATCTTCTGGTGTTCTAACAAAAGATAAAGCAATCCAATCTACTTCTTGTTTTAAAGCAAAAATTGCATCTTTTTTGTCTTTTTCTGTTAATGCAGGTAGTGATATAGCTGTATTTGGTAAATTAACTCCCTTTTTAGAGCTCAGCACACCACCTACAACAACTCTTGTAGTTACTGTAGTCTTTTTATCTGTTGCTACCACTTCAAAATGAAGCTTTCCATCATCAACTAAAATGGATTCACCTTCTTTTACATCTCTTGGAAAATTCTGATATGTCATAAAGGCTTTCTCAGAATCACCTTCACATTTCTCTGTTGTAAAAACAAATGTATCTCCTGCTTTTAATGTGGTGCCTTCTTTCATAACACCAACACGTAACTTTGGCCCCTGAAGGTCTGCTAGAATTGCAACATTAAATCTGTTTTCATTATTAATTTCCCGTATTGTTTTAACTTGCCATTTTACAATGTCATAATCTGCATGAGAAAAGTTGATTCTGAAGACATTAACTCCTTCTGATGCAAGTTGTGTTAAGGTTTCTTTTGTATTTGTTGCTGGTCCTAGTGTAGCAACGATTTTTGTTTTTTTATACAATCCCATATTAGAAAATTAAGTAGTCTCTAGACTTTAAAGTATTAATATCTATTTGATATGATGTTACAATTTGTGGTATTTTATTAAGTGTATCTAAGCTTTTTTCTAGATAGCTATATTCTGCCTCTCCAACAATTTTTAGAAAAAAATCAACTTTTTTCTTTTCTGGAATTAGACAGGTCTTTGTCTCTGTTGCAAATAAAATAGTATCATTTGAATTAGATCGCTCTTCTGAAAAACTATTTGCAATTAAGTACCAATCAAAATCATACTTTTCATTAGAATACGAAAAAATTGAAAAAGATGCTTTTCCTCCTATATTTTGGAAATCTAGACTGTAAGGAGCTCTTTTAAATTGTGTTTTTAAACTGTTATTTAATAAATAAGCTAGCTTAAAGTCTTCTAAAGCAGTATGAATACCTATTAGATAATAGTTTTCTTCACAAAAATCATTTAAGTCAAGTGAATGAACCTGCATTTAATAGGCTTGTTTGTTGTTAATATCAACAGCTAAATTACTGATTGTTTTATAACGCTAGTAAGAAATTAACGAAATCGTTATCGCTATGGATTTTCAATTTGTTTTTGAAAAGCATAATAAACTCTTTTAGCTGCTTGTTCTTCTGCTTTCTTTTTTGATGTAGATCTACCTTTAGCTACTAATTCGCCATCAATACTTATCTTTACACTAAAGTGCTTTATTGATTCATTTCCTGTGTCTTCATAAACATCAAAATCGTATCGCTTTTTTTGCTTCTGACACCACTCTATAATCAATCCTTTATAGCTTGTTATTTTTCCTTCTAACTTATCAATATCAACATAAGGAATGATTACTTTCTCATGGATGAACTTGCTACAATATTGATACCCTCTGTCTAAATAAATAGCTCCAATCAAAGCTTCAAAAATATTTCCGTAAATATTATCTCCTGTATTATCTTCTGAAATATTACTTCTAACGTATTTAAATAGATTTAAATCTTTTCCTAACTCGTTCAAATGGTCTCTGCTTACAATTTTTGATCGCATTTGTGTCAAGTAACCCTCCGAACCATTAGGTGCTTTGTTATATAAATAAGAGGCAATTACAGATCCCAACATTGCATCTCCTAGAAACTCTAATCTTTCGTAATTAAATGGTTTTCCATTCTCATCTTCTAATTTTAAAGATCTATGAGTGAAAGCTCTTTCGTAATGTGATATGTCTTTGAAAGAAAAGTTGAGAAGTTTTCGAATTTCATTAGCAAATTCATCTTCTGATTTTGAGGATGAGCTTACTATTTTTCGAATAAAATTCATTCAGGATTAATCTAACTTTTTAAATGCAACACATGCATTATGTCCACCAAAGCCAAATGTATTGCTCATAGCAACTTTGATTTCTCTTTTTTGTGCTCTGTTAAGAGTTAGGTTTAGTTCTGGGTTGATATTTTCATCAATATTTTGATGATTGATTGTTGGTGGTATAATTCCATGCTCCATTGCCAAAATAGATGCAATAGATTCAATTGCCCCTGCAGCACCTAAAAGGTGGCCTGTCATGGATTTTGTAGAATTGATATTGATATTCTTTGCGTGATCTCCAAATACTTCAGAAATAGCTTTTAACTCAGCAACATCTCCTAAAGGTGTTGAAGTTCCATGAGTATTGATGTGATCTACATCTTCTGGGTTAATTCCAGAGTTTTGAAGACAATTCTTCATTACTGCAATTACTCCAATTCCTTCTGGATGTGGAGCTGTCATATGATGAGCGTCAGATGACATGCCTCCTCCTATAACTTCAGCATAAATTTTTGCTCCTCTAGCTTTTGCATGTTCGTATTCTTCAAGAATAATAGCGCCAGCTCCTTCTCCTAACACAAACCCATCTCTCTCTGCATCAAAAGGTCTTGATGCTGTTTCTGGACTTTCATTTCTAGTTGAAAGTGCGTGCATACCATTAAAACCTCCCATACCAGCAATTGCAACAGCGGCCTCACTTCCTCCTGTTACAATTACATCACAATGTCCAAGTCTAATGTAATTTAATGCATCAATCATCGCGTTAGCTGAAGATGCACAAGCAGATACTGTTGTATAGTTTGGCCCCATAAAACCATTTTTGATGGAAATATTTCCTGGAGCAATATCTGCAATCATTTTAGGAATGAAGAACGGATTAAATCTAGGTGTTCCGTCTCCAGAAGCAAAATTAAGAACTTCATTTTGAAAAGTTTCTAAACCTCCAATTCCTGCTCCCCAAATTACTCCTACTCGTAGTTTATCAATTGTGTCTAAATCTAATTTAGAATCAGCGATAGCTTCATCAGATGCAACCATTGCATACTGAGTAAACTTATCCATTTTACGAGCTTCTTTCCTGTCTATAAAGTCTCTAACCTCAAAGTTTTTAACTTCACATGCAAAACGAGTCTTGAATTTGGAGGCATCAAAATGAGTAATAGGAGCAGCTCCGCTAACACCGTTAACGAGGCTCTCCCAATATTCATTAATATTGTTACCTATAGGTGTTAATGCGCCTAGTCCAGTTACAACAACTCTTTTTAATTGCATTTGTATGTTTTACTTTTTAGCTTCCTCTATATAAGAAATCGCTTGACCTACAGTACCAATGTTTTCTGCTTGATCATCTGGAATTTGAATATCAAATTCTTTTTCGAACTCCATGATTAGCTCTACAGTATCCAAAGAATCTGCTCCTAAATCATTAGTAAAGCTTGCTTCTGCTGTTACTTCGTTATCATCAACACCTAATTTATCAACGATAATAGCTTTTACTCTTGATGCAATGTCTGACATAATTTTTAGTTTTTAAATTTAAATCGAGGCAAAAATACAAATCTTTATAGTTTAAACGAATTTTTGCACTAAATAATGAATTTTAAATGTAGCAAATTTTCTCGATTCTGAATTATAATTCTTTCTTTTGTAATTGATATACTTGATAATGGTGAGAATTGCTTTATTTGCTTCAGGCTCTGGTTCTAATGTTGAGAACATTGCAAATTACTTTACAGGTTCTAAAACTTTTTCCATTTCAACCGTATTTGTAAATAATCCTAAAGCAGGTGTTATAGAAAGGTGTAATCGATTAGGGTTAGATTATTTTGTTTTTAACAGGAGTGATTTTTATGACAAAACTATTGTAATAGATGAGTTGCAAAAAAGCTCTGATGCGATTGTTTTAGCTGGTTTTTTATGGAAAGTTCCAATAAACCTGATTCACAACTATCCAAATAAGATTATAAATATTCACCCTGCTTTGTTGCCTAAATATGGCGGTAAAGGAATGTATGGTATGAATGTTCA
This sequence comes from Flavobacteriaceae bacterium, assembly GCA_965660845.1. Lineage (GTDB taxonomy): Bacteria > Bacteroidota > Bacteroidia > Flavobacteriales > Flavobacteriaceae > Polaribacter. Next base: position 126,160 of record CBFIBH010000001.1, on the reverse strand, counting down.
TAAAGCAGTAAAAGAAAATAAAGAAACAGAATCTGGAATTACTATTCATTATGTTAATGAAAATTATGATGAAGGTGCTATCATTTTTCAAGCAAAAACTCTTGTTTCTTCATCAGATGAACCAGAGGATATTGCTCATAAAATTCATCAATTAGAATACAAACATTTCCCTAGAATTATAGAAAAGACTCTTTTAAATGGCTAAAAAAAAGTTTTATGTTGTTTGGAAAGGAAAAGAAACTGGTGTTTTTAATTCTTGGGACAAAGTAAAAACATTGGTTCAGGGTTTTGAAGGAGCTCAATACAAATCCTTTTTCCATAAGAAAGAGGCTGAAAGCGCTTTCAAAAAAAACTATAATGACTATAAAGGAAAAAGTGCTAAAAAAGTTAGTTTATCTCCTTCTGAAAAAGCAAAATATGGTGTCCCTATTGAAAACTCTTTAACAGTTGACGCTGCTTGTAGTGGTAATCCAGGGAAAATGGAATATCGAGGGGTTTTAAATGATAACAAAAAAGAGGTTTTTAAAAAAGGCCCTTTTGAAAATGGAACGAATAATATTGGTGAATTCTTAGCTTTAGTTCATGGTTTAGCTTTACTAAAAAGAAAAGAGCTTCATAAAATGCCAATTTATTCAGACTCTAAAATTGCCATGTCATGGATAAAAAAGAAACAATGTAGAACAAACATTACTTTTGACTCTAGCAATAGTGATTTGCTAAGTCTTATTCGAAGAGCAGAAAAGTGGCTAAAAGATAATTCTTACAAGAATCCTATTTTAAAATGGGAAACCAAAGCTTGGGGTGAAATTCCTGCTGATTTTGGAAGAAAATAAAAACCCCAAGCTTAAGCTTGGGGTTTTATACTTTTATATAAGGAATATTTATCCTTTTAAACTTGCTGTTAAATATTCACGATTCATTCTAGCAATGTTTTCTAAAGAAATTCCTTTTGGACATTCTACTTCACATGCTCCTGTATTTGAACAGTTTCCAAAGCCTTCATCATCCATTTGTTTTACCATATTTAATACTCTGTCAGTTGCTTCAACTTGACCTTGAGGTAATAATGCAAATTGAGATACTTTTGCTGATACAAACAACATCGCACTAGAGTTTTTACAACTTGCAACACAAGCTCCACAACCTATACATGTAGCTGCATCAAAAGCTTTATCAGCATTTTCCTTTTCAATTGGAATTGCATTTGCGTCTTGAGTGTTTCCTGATGTATTTACAGAAATAAAACCTCCTGCTTGCTGAATTCTATCAAAAGAACTTCTGTCAACAATCAAATCTTTTACTACAGGAAATGCTTCTGCTCTCCATGGTTCAATGTAGATTGTATCTCCATCTTTAAAACTTCTCATATGCAATTGACAAGCTGTAATTTTAGTTTGAGGACCGTGAGCTCTTCCGTTTATGTATAAAGAACAAGTTCCGCAGATTCCTTCTCTACAATCATGGTCAAAAGCAACAGGTTCTTCTCCTTTTTCAATCAATTCTTGATTTAAAACATCTAACATTTCTAAGAAAGACATGTCTGGTGAAATTTCATTCACTTTATAATCAATAATTTGACCTTTATCACTAGCGTTCTTTTGACGCCATATTTTTAATATTAAATTCATTTCTTCTTATTTATAACTTCTTTCTTTAACTTCTATATTCTCATAATCTAAAGGCTCTTTGTGATGCACTGCTTCACTAGGTTTTCCTTTGTATTCCCATGCAGAAACAAATTGAAATTCTGGTCTTCTTAATGCCTCTCCTCCTTCTGTCTGATATTCTTCTCTGAAGTGTCCTCCTGCAGACTCTTCTCTTTCTAGAGCGTCTTTAGCAAACAACTCTCCCAACTCTAAGAAGTCTGCTACTCTTCCTGCTTTTGCTAACTCTTCATTATACTCATCATCAGATCCAGGGACAAAAACATCTTTGTAAAACTCTTCTCTCAATTCTGCAATTTCTTTAATTGCCGACTTCAAGTCTTTCTCATTTCTTGCCATTCCACACTTATTCCACATAATTTTCCCTAACTTCTTGTGGAAGTAATCTACTGATTTGGATCCTTTGTTATTAACAAACTTTGCTATCGATTCTCTAACGTTCTTTTCAGCTTCTTCAAACTCTGGTGAGTCTGTTGGGATTTCTCCAGTACGAATATCATCTGCTAAATAATCACCTATAGTGTAAGGTAGAACAAAGTATCCATCTGCTAATCCTTGCATTAAGGCTGAAGCTCCTAAACGGTTAGCTCCATGATCTGAAAAATTAGCTTCTCCAATTGCATACAACCCTGGGACTGTAGTCATCAAATTATAATCTACCCACAATCCACCCATTGTGTAGTGAACCGCTGGATAAATCATCATAGGTGTTTCATAAGGGTTTTGATCTACAATCTTCTCATACATCTGGAATAAATTTCCATATTTATTGGCAATTACTTCTTTTCCTAATTTTTGAACAAGAGCATTATCATTTACATCCAATCCTTTTACGTAAGCTTGTTCTTTTCCATATCGCTCTACTGCATCAGCAAAATCTAAATATACAGCCTCTCCTGTTTTATTAACTCCGTAACCAGCATCGCAACGTTCTTTTGCTGCTCTTGAGGCTACATCACGAGGGACTAAATTTCCAAATGCTGGATACCTTCTTTCCAAGTAATAATCTCTATCTTCTTCTGCAAGATCGGTTGGTTTTAAGCTTCCATTTCGAATTGCTTCAACATCTTTCTTGTGTTTTGGCACCCAAATACGTCCATCATTTCGCAATGATTCTGACATCAATGTCAATTTTGATTGGTGATCTCCAGAAACTGGAATACAAGTTGGGTGAATTTGTGTGTAACACGGATTTGCAAAGTAAGCTCCACGTTTGTGTGCTTTCCAAGCTGCTGTTACATTAGAACCCATTGCATATGTTGATAAATAAAATGCGTTACCATACCCTCCTGTTCCTAAAACAACTGCGTGAGCAGAATGTCTTTCAATTTCTCCAGTAACTAAGTTTCTTGCAATAATTCCACGTGCTTTTCCATCAACAATGACAACATCTAACATTTCATGACGTGTGTACATTTTAATTTTTCCTCGTCCAATTTGACGATTCATCGCAGCATAAGCACCTAACAATAATTGTTGCCCTGTTTGCCCTTTTGCATAAAATGTTCGAGACACTAATACACCACCAAAAGATCGGTTGTCTAACAAGCCTCCATATTCTCTAGCAAAAGGAACTCCTTGTGCCACACATTGATCTATGATATTAGTAGAAACTTCTGCCAAACGATGCACGTTTGCTTCTCTTGATCTATAATCTCCTCCCTTTACGGTATCATAAAATAATCTGTAAGTAGAATCTCCGTCTCCTTGATAGTTTTTAGCTGCATTGATTCCTCCTTGTGCTGCAATAGAATGCGCTCGTCTTGGAGAATCCTGAAAACAAAATGCCTTTACATTGTACCCTAACTCTGCCAGAGTTGCTGCAGCAGAACCTCCTGCTAAGCCAGTTCCAACAATGATTACATCAATCAAACGTTTGTTTGCTGGATTGACAAGATTAATTTCGTTTTTATGTTTTGTCCACTTATCTGCTAGTGGTCCTTGAGGTATTTTTGAATCTAAAGCCATAGTGATAAGGTTTAATGAGTTAAATGGTGAAATAATGCAATAAAGATGAATCCAACTGGTATTCCAATTGCATAGATTTTAGAAAATCTTTTCAATCCTTTAGTATACTTATTATTTGCTCCAACTGATTGAAATGCAGAATCAAATCCATGTAACAAGTGTAAAATCAAGAATACAAATGCAACGATGTAAGCACCAACACGAAGAGGGCTAACGAACTTGTGAACCAACTCTTCATAATATCTATAACCACTGTCTGCTACATTTGGATCTAACAATCCTGACATGTCACCTTGAACATATTTTATATTAATCTCTGGAATCCAGAAATCAATAAAATGTAACACCATAAATGCTAAAATTGCCAATCCTGTCCAAAGCATATTTCTACTCACCCAGGTTGAGTTTGCTCCTTTTACATTGCTAGCATATTTGATTTGTCTTGCTTTATTGTTTTGAATTTCTAATACAAAACCCATGACAAAGTGAAAAATCACTCCAAAAATTAACACAGGTTGCAACAAATACTGAACTGCCCAGAAAGTTCCCATAAAGTGTGACGCCTCATTAAAAGCGTTGGGACTGAACACAGAAAGAATGTTAATTGCAAAGTGTTGTAAAAGAAATATCATAAGAAAGAGAGCCGATAGTGCCATGGCAAACTTTCTTCCAATCGAAGAACTTAAAATTCCACTCATTTTATTGATAATTAGTTATAAATACAAAGGTACAACGCAAACGTTTGATAACAAAGCTGTCAAAACTATTTTACCTTGTATTTAGAATGATTATAATTATTTAATCTGAAAGCTATTTTCTGCTTCTCTAATTTTAACCGTGTAAGTGCCTTTTGGCAAATAATAGACACCGTTTGTTGCTTTTGGAATATTTGTTCCTTTAATAACTTTCAAAAAGTCTTTTTTGCCTTTTTTTGAAAAAGAAAGGTCAAAACTAGCATCATTAAAACCTTTGTCTGCTTTAAACTTCATTGAGTTTACTTTGATATTTCCAAGAAAGATGTCAATATTTACTTGCTTACTTGCTTTAGAATAGAAAGGCATGGAAATATTGGGCGTAAAAGGTTTTGCCCAATTTGCTCTAGAACTACCCCACCTTCTATTTTTTCTAATATTTGCAAGTTCAAAAATGTGTGTGTTTTTACTTATTAACTCACCAGTCATTAACTGTAAAGGAGCAATGTTTGCTCTATATATACTTCTTCCATGAGTTCCAATAACTAAATGTTTAGCCTCAGGCTGAATTACTAAATCATGAACAGCAACATTGGGTAATCCACCCTCAAATGGATACCATTTTTCTCCTTTATTAAATGACGCATAAACCCCATTGTCGGTTCCAACATAGAGTAAGTTAGAGTTTTTTGAATCTTCACGGATCACATTTACCGATGATGCAGGAATATTGCTTGAAATATTTTCCCATGTATTTCCATAGTCTTCTGACACATAAACATAAGGAGTAAAATCATCAAAACGGTATCCGTTTAAGGTTACATAAACTCGCTCTTTTTTATGTTTTGAAGCAATCACTCGACTTACCCACAAATCTTTTGGAAAAGAATTTGAAATTCGATTCCAAGATCCACCACCATTTTTAGAAACATGAACATATCCGTCGTCAGATCCAACATATAATAAACCGAATTGGAAAGGTGATTCAGAAATGGTTGTTAAGGTTCCGTAAGCTACATTTCCTTTTTTTCCTCCTGTAGTTAAATCACCAGAAATAGTTTCCCAAGTATCGCCTTGATTCAAACTTCTATGCAATTTATTTCCTCCTAAATACAAAATATCTTGATTGTGTTTTGATAAATGAATCGGTGTTTGCCAATTGAAACGATATGGATTTTCTCCTAAAGCATGTTTTGGTTGAATGTATTTATTCCTTCCTGTTTTTCTATTGACTCTAAAATAATTTCCAAACTGATATCCGGTAAAAACAATATATGGGTTTCGATCATCTACTTGTACTTGCATTCCATCTCCACCCATAATGGATGTATATGGATTGTGCCCAGACTGATGCCAACGTTTGTTAATCCTAGCGGTGTGAACTGCCGTCCAAACACCATTGTCTTGTAAACCTCCGTATACATGATAGGGTTTTTGATTGTCAGCATAAACAGAATAGAATTGACCAACAGACGCAACGTTTAACTTGTTCCAGCTTTCACCGTCGTCATAAGTCATATTCAACCCCCCATCGTTTCCGTTAATTAGATGTCCAGATCTTTTAGGGTTTACCCATAAAGCTTGATGATCTGAATGAACGTTTTCTCTGCTAATTGATGTAAAAGTTTTTCCACCGTCTTTAGACTTTAAAATTGGAACTCCTAAAATGTATATTCCCTTAACATCTTGAGGGTCAACTCTAATTTCACCAAAATAATATCCGTATGAAAAGTACATTCCATTAATTTGTCCTTTATGAGTTTTCTCCCATGATTTTCCACCATTCTTGGTAATAAAAACCTCTGCTCCTTCAACAGGTGTATCAAATAATAAAGAGTTCGCATTTTCTAAATACTTCGCTAAATCTAATGGTTTTACAGAACCTGCACGAACCATTTGTTTTACGTTTTCGGCTCGATATTTTTCTTGAAATCCATTTGTTTTTAAATAGCCATTCAGTTTCTTATCTGAAAGGTTTAAGAACTCATCAACCGACATTGTTTTAAAATCTTCTTTAGTCAATATGCCAGAGGTTTGTTTTTTCTTTCCATCAGATTTTCTTCTAAACTGACTATCATGCAACGCATAGACTGTATTTTCATCAAAAACCGCAAGCCCAATTCGTCCTACTCCATCTCCATTTCTAAATCCATTGTTTTGAGAAATATTTGTCCAAGAATCTCCACCATCAGTGCTTTTATAAATAGCTGAGTTTTTTCCATCACCATCAAAATTCCAAGCTTTTCTTTCACGCTCCCATGACGCAGCGTACAAAACACTAGGGTTCTCTGGGGCTGCAACTACATCAATAATACCGGTGTCCTCGTTGATAAATAGTGTCTTTTTCCACGATTTACCTCCGTCAACAGTTTTAAAAATTCCTCTTTCTTGGTTCGGAGAATATAAGTGACCAATAACACCAACAACAACTTCATTTGGGTTGTTTGGATTGATGACTATTCGACTTATATGATGCGAATCTGTCAAACCCAAATGTTCCCAGGTTTTTCCTTGATTGGAAGATTTTAGCATTCCAATTCCTGCATAACTTGATCTAGAAGAGTTTTTTTCTCCAGTTCCCAACCAAATTGTTCCGTTTTTCCAATCAATAGCAATATCTCCTACATTCTGAGTTGGGCTATTGTCTAATACTGGTGTAAAAGTTGTTCCATTATTATCTGTATACCATAAACCTCCTGAAGCATAACCAACATAAAACTCTGTTGGGTCATTTGGGTTAACATCTACATCTGCAACACGACCACTCATAATTGTAGGTCCAATATTTGTAAATGGGACGTTTTTTATAATTGAATTTTTAGTTAGCTCCTGTTTGTCTTTAAGCGCTTTCTTTACAACATCTGCTTTGGTGGCAGGTTGTTGTGCAAAAGTTGTGACTGTTAAAAGACAAAAAGCGAATTGAAGGATAAATTTCATGTTTGATTTTATTTAATTGAGCGTATGAATTTAGTAATTTTTGATTATTCAAATAAGGTGTTCAATGAAATAAAAGCCACAAATAAAATTTGTGGTTCTTTAATCATCGTACATTTGTAAAACTATTCCGAAGAAACAAGTCATTCGTTTTTTCCTAAATAACATATATGTCGTTTAAAGACTTAGGTTTATCTGAAGCTTTACTTAAAGCTGTTAAAGAAAAAGGATACACAACTCCTTCTCCCATTCAAGAAAAAGCAATTCCACATATTTTAAATGGAAAAGATGTATTAGCGTCTGCTCAAACTGGAACAGGAAAAACAGCAGGTTTTACATTGCCTGTTTTACAATACCTATCTGAAACAAAACATCCTAAATACAGACCTTTAAGGGTGTTGGTTTTAACACCTACTCGAGAGTTGGCTGCTCAAGTTTATGATAATATTAGAGAATACTCTAAACATTTAAACATTCGGTCTGCTGCTGTTTTTGGTGGAGTAAAAGCCTCTTCTCAAATCGCGACTTTGCGAAAAGGTGTAGACATTCTAGTTGCTACACCAGGAAGATTGTTGGATTTACACAATCAGAAAGCTGTTTCTTTCAAGCGAATTAACGTATTAATTTTAGATGAAGCTGACAGAATGTTAGACATGGGTTTTGCCAGAGACCTTAACAAAATTATAAGCTATATGCCTTATAAAAGGCAAAACTTATTGTTCTCTGCAACCTTTTCTAAAGAGATTAAAAAATTAGCACAAGGAATTTTAACAAATCCTGTAATGGTAGAAGCTGAGCCTGAAAACTCTACTGCAGAAATGGTGACTCAGAAAGCCTATTCTGTTGATAAGAAAGCCAAAACTCAAGTAGTTACCAACTTAATAAAAGACGGTAACTGGAGTCAAGTTTTAATTTTTACGAGAACCAAACATGGTGCTAATAAGCTAACAAAAAAATTGATTCAGGCTAAAATTTCTGCTGCTGCTATTCATGGAAATAAAAGTCAAGTTGCCAGAACTAAAGCTTTAGCTCAATTCAAATCCAACGACATTCGAGTGCTTGTGGCAACAGATATTGCTGCTCGAGGTTTAGACATTCCTTTATTGCCTCATGTTATTAATTTTGAATTACCCAATATTCCTGAAGATTACGTGCATAGAATTGGCCGCACAGGACGTGCTGGAGCAAGTGGTGAAGCAATTTCTTTGGTTTGTAGTGAAGAAACAGAATATCAAAAAGAAATTGAAAAACTACTTGGAGAAAAGCTAGATACTCAAATTATTGAAGGGTTCGAACCGACTGATGAAGCTCCTGCAAAAAGGGCAGCAACTCAGAAAAAAGGTTCCTTCAAGAAAAAAAGCTCCACAAATTATCATCAGAAAAATAGAGGTCCTAGAAACGAAAAACCTTCTACTACAAAAAATAAAAACAGAAGAAATTCTGGAAGAAACAGACGAAGATAAGTCGATTCTCATTTTCCTTTTTATTGTCTACATTTGTTTCTTTAATTAGAATTCTCATGAAATACCATCCAATAAACACGCAGCTTTTTGTTAAAAACCGTAAAAATTTTGCTTCTCAAATGAAGCCAAATAGTTTAGCTGTTTTTAATTCAAATGATATTTATCCAATTAGTGCAGATAGTACAATGCCTTTTGAGCAACACAGAGATATTTTCTATTTAAGTGGTGTCGACCAGGAAGAAAGTATTTTGGTTATATTTCCAGATTGTCCAAAAGAAAAACATCGTGAAATTCTATTTTTAAAAGAAACTAACGAACATATTGCTGTTTGGGAAGGTGAAAAACTGACCAAAGAAGCTGCCTTAAAAACGTCGGGAATTAAAACCGTTTATTGGTTGCAAGATATGGAAAAAATCATGTTTGAATTATCCACCCAATGTGACACATTCTACATCAATACCAACGAGCATTATAGAGCAAATGTTGAAACAGAAACTAGAGAAGATCGTTTTACAAAATGGTTAAAAGACAAATATCCAGCACATTCTGTAGCAAAGAGTAATCCAATTTTGCAGCGTTTACGCTCTGTAAAAGATTCTATAGAATTAGATTTAATGCAGCATGCTTGTGATATTACCAAAAAAGGGTTTTTAAGGATTTTAGACTTCATCAAACCAGGTGTCTGGGAATATGAAATTGAAGCTGAATTGCTTCACGAATTTGTAAGAAATCGTTCTAAAGGATTTGCCTACACACCTATTATTGCTTCCGGAAATAATGCAAACGTATTACATTATATTGAGAATAATCAACAATGCAAAGACGGTGATTTAATTTTGTTTGATATTGCAGCAGAATATGCGAATTACAAAAGTGATTTATCGAGAACAGTTCCTGTTTCAGGTCGATTTACACAACGCCAAAAAGAGGTCTATAATGCTGTAAATCGAGTTAAAAAAGACGCAACAAAACTACTGGTTCCTGGAGCTTATTGGGAAGAATATCTCGTAGAAGTTGGTAAATTAATGACTTCAGAATTGTTAGGTCTTGGTTTGCTTGACAAAGCAGATGTTCAAAGCGAAAACAAAGATTGGCCAGCTTATAAAAAATACTTTATGCACGGAACTTCTCATCATATTGGTTTGGATACTCATGATTATGGATTGTTACATGAACCTATTCAGGCTAACATGGTTTTTACTGTTGAGCCTGGAATTTATATTCCTGATGAAGGTTTTGGAGTTCGTTTAGAGGATGATGTGGTTGTTCAAGAAAAAGGAGGGCCTTTCAATTTAATGGGGACAATTCCAATTGAAGCTGAAGAGATTGAGGAGATTATGAATTCTTAACCTTATATGATTAACTTTATTTTGAAATGCTTTTTTCTAACAAGAAGACACCTTCAAAAACTGAAGTGTGGTTGAATTAAAATCTTCTGGTTGTTCTACATTAACCACGTGTCCACAGTTTTTAACAACATACAGGGTAGATTGAACGTGTTCTTTTACCACTCGTTTGATGGAAGGTAAAAACAAATGGTCTTGTTCTCCCATTATATAGAGGGTTGGGATTTCAATATCTTTTGCTCTAAAGAACCGTAACAAAGGATTAATCTCTGCAGTCAATTTAAACCATCGAATAAACTCTTTTTGATATAGTTTTTTGGCTTCGTTTGCAAAAAGAATTCTGGATTCTTTATGGTTTTTTCTAGGCATGATAATAAATGCAAACAGCTTGTATAAGTACATGTAGGGAACCACAGATTTGAAAATCACACCCAACCTCATTAAAATTTGAGAACGGAAATTTAATTTTAAGATCGCTCCTCCCATGACCATGCTTTCAACTAAATCAGGTCGTTTTTCTGCTAAGTTTCTTATCAAAATTGTTCCTAAAGAAATACCTATAAAATGAGATTTTTGAATTTTTAAATGTTCTAAGACTTCTATAATATCATCAGTTATAGCGTCAAAGGTATAATTGTCACTAAACGCATCTTTTATAGTTGGTTTGCTATTTCCATGACCTCTTAAATCTAGTACTAATACATTGTACTCAGCTTTAAAAGCTCGTATTTGACGAAACCAAATAGAACTACTCCCTCCTGCTCCGTGAACAAAGGTTACCCAGTTCTTTAAGCTTGGGTTTTTGTAGATATAATGGTTTAACATACTTTATAAATAATTTTCAAAGATACTTTATTTAATGACTTGTGTTTTCTTAGTAAAAGCATAAATATTTGCTAAAAGAAATGCACATAGTGCTGGCAATAGCCATCCTAAACCTCCATTTGAAAAAGGAATTAGTTCTTGAATTGGAGATAATAAATCTTTTGAAACAAAAAACTGTAAAAAATCTGGAACACTAAAAAGAAACGTAGTTATCACAACAACTTTAAAAATAAAAGGGCTTGTCCATTTCTTAGAAAGTACATTTAAAAAAATGAGCATTATAGTTATTGGGTAAATAAACATCAAGGCTGGTAGAGCAATATCAATGATTAGTTTTACTTCATAATGGCCAACTAAAGCTCCAATAACACAAGAGATTGTTGCCGTAATCATGTAGGCTTTTTTAGAATCATTGCAAATTCCCTTAATGTAATCTGATGCTCCTGTGACAACACCAACTGCTGTTGTAAAACAAGCTAAGGCAACCAAAACACTTAAAAAAGTTGTTCCTAGATTCCCTAAAGATAAATTGCTTATCCCTGATAAAATTTGGGTTCTAGAAATGTTTTCTGCATATGAATTGCTAGTATAAGCTCCAGAAAAAATAAGTCCTCCATAAATTAAAAATAATCCTGAGCCAGCTATAATACCTGATTGAGTAATTAATTTTCTTTTGTCTTCGTAGGATTTATAACCTCTAAGATTTAAAGAAACTACAATAAAAGCTCCAACAACAACACCTCCTATAGCATCAAATGTTTGATAACCTTCGATGAAACCTTTAAAGAATGGTTGATTAAGAGTTGATGTTATAATTTGACCCTCACTAAATATTGTGATAATAATAATCGCCAACAATATCAACACAATAATAGGAGTTAACATTTTCCCTATAAAACTTAAGATTTTAGATCGGTTGATGACAAAAACAAAAACCAGCAAAAAATAAATAGAGCTTGTCCACAAAGAACTGATTTCAAAAAAGGGTTGAATTGACATTTCATGAGTTACTGATGCTGTTCTTGGAGCAGGAATTACAATGGCAATCACATAAATAACCACACAATAAAAACTACTAAAGACTTTAGAAACTGATTTTGCCAAATCAAATAAGGTTCCTTGGACTTTAGCATGGGCAAAAATTCCCAGAATAGGTATAATTACAGCCGTAATAGCAAATCCTAGAAGAACCAACCACCAATTTTGGCCAAATTGAACTCCAAGGTTTGGTGGAAGAATAAGGTTTCCTGCTCCAAAGAAAAGTGAGAATAATGCAAACCCACTCATCCATATTTCTCTTCTTTTTATTTTGTTCATTTGTTAAGAGTTGGATAAAAATAAGAATCTTTGTTGAGTAAAATTGCTTTTGGCTTATATTTACAACGTTTCAAAAAGAAATATGATTTCTATTATAAGACACCTTTTATTGCAAACTTTAAGTGCTTTATTAATTTATGCGCTATTACTTCCGTTTGCAATAAAGCTAGATCATGTTTTTGAAAACCATAATCATGCTATTTGTAATAGCAAAGTAGAAAGCCATATTCACGAAAATGAACTAGACTGTGATTTTTATGATTATCAAATCAATCAACTTTCTTATGTTCCTAAAAATACTTTTGAAGATTCTCTAAAAGAAATCTTTGTCAAAAAAAATTATACTTATGCTTCTACTTTCTCTTTTCAAGAGGAAGCATCTTTCTTTCTTCGTGGTCCACCTTTGTTTATGTAAAGACAATTTTCTTTATGTAAACGAAACTAACAGATGAAACAAATTTTTATATTGTGTTTTTGTCTGATATCCTCATTTGGATTCAGTCAAAAATGTAATCACACTCTTACTGGTAAAGTAGTTGACTTTCATGATGGTAGCATCATTGAATCGGCAACTGTATTGATTAAAAACACGCAAAAATATGCTGTGACTAACAGCAAAGGTGAGTTTACAATCAAAAACGTTTGTAGCGGCAATGTTACTTTGGTAATATCTCATATTAATTGTAAAACTTTAGAGAAATCAATTACAGTTTATAAAGATACCTACCAAAAGGTTTTACTCGAGCATCATTCTGAAGAGCTAGAGGAAATCACAGTAAAAGGAGTTGTGGTACGTAAAAAAACCTCATCTCTATCGGAAACTATAATAACAAAAGATATAATCGAATCTTACAGTTCTGCTTCTTTAGGTGATGCTTTGAAAGAAGTTCCAGGAATTTCGTCTATCAATACCGGAAACTCTATTGTAAAACCTATGATTAATGGAATGCATAGTAGTAGAATTATTGTCATGAATAATGGGGTTCGTTTACAAGATCAAGAATGGGGGATAGAACACGCACCAAATGTAGATATTAATTCATCTGAAAGCGTTTCTGTGATTAAAGGAGCAGGTGCATTAGCTTATGGAAGTGATGCGATTGGTGGAGTGGTGATTCTAAACCCTAAAAAACCTATCAAAATAGATTCTTTGTATGGAAAAACGATTACTGGTTTTCAAAGCAATGGTAGAGGTTACAATATCGCTACTTCACTTTCTAAAACCTACAAAAGTGGTTATTTTATCAACGGAAATGCATCCTACAAACGATTTGGAGATTTTCAAGCAGCCGATTATTTTTTAACTAATACAGGTTCAGAATCATTTGCGTTTTCTCTGGAAACTGGCTATAAAACCTTTGAAAAAGGTTGGAGTGTTTTTGTAAGTCATGTGTCCAACGAGATTGGAATTTTAAGAGCATCACATGTTGGAAATCAAGATGATTTAAATGATGCTATTAACAGTCCAGAGCCTATTATTCAAAACCCTTTTAGTTATCTTATAGATGCTCCAAGGCAAGAGGTTAAACATTTTATAGGAAAAGTCAACTTTTTTCAACGTTTTGAAGACCTTGGAAAATTGACGCTTCAGTATGATTTTCAAGAAAATCAACGTTTTGAATTTGACAGAAGAATTGGAGGTAGAAGAGATATACCTGCTGTAGATTTAAATTTACAAACTCATTCTGGAACCGCTGATTTTCTGTTTGATTCTAATGATCGATTGGAAATTCAAACTGGAGTTTTGTTTCGTTTTCAGGATAATTTTGCGAATCCAGAGACGGGTGTTAGAAGAATTATTCCAGATTATCAAAGAGTTGATCTTGGTTTTTTTACCACAGGAGTTTATGAGTTAAATGACAGAATGGAATTAGATTTTGGAATTCGATATGACTACAATCATTATAATGTAAAAAAGTTTTATCAAATTTCTAGATGGGAAGCGTTAGGATATGATACCTTATTTTCTGATTTAATTATTGGGCAAGAATCATCTCAATACTTAACAAATCCTGTGTTAAACTTTCACAACATTGCTGTTTCTGCGGGAGTTAAAGCAGAAGTTTCTGATGAAAGTTCTCTTTTATTTAATTACACTTTGTCTAATAGACCTCCAAATGTTTCAGAACTGTTTAGTGATGGATTACATCATTCTGCAGCAAGAATTGAGTTGGGAGATTTACGTTTAAATTCAGAAACATCTCATCGTATTTCTGCATCTTTTTTAGGAGAAACAGAAAATCTCTCGTGGCAAATAGATGCTTATTCTAATCACATACAAGATTATATTTACATTGTACCCATTGGAACACAACAAACCATTAGAGGTGCTTTTCCTGTATGGAGTTATAAGCAAGCTGATGCATTGTTCTTTGGTTTTGATGCTTGGGCGAAAATCTCATTATCCAACAAGTGGAATTATAATATAAATAGCTCTTATATCTATGCAGAAGATATAGATAACAAAGAAGGAATTGTAGACATTCCTCCTTTTCAAGTAAGAAATAAAATTTTTTATTACAACGAGGATTGGCATCAGTTTTCTAGCAATATTGTGAGTGAGTTTGTGGGTAGACAAGCTCGATTTCCAATTGCTTTAAATCAGTTGAAAAATCCTCCTAATGCATATCATTTATTACATTTTCAAAACTCAATAGAAGTGAATTGGTTTAAAAATGCCAAAACACAGTTGAGTTTTAATATTAACAACGTTCTCAATACATCATACAGAGATTATTTAAATCGTTTACGATTCTTTGCAGATGAATTGGGTAGAAATTTTCAAATACAAATAAAAATTAATTATTAAATAATCATTAAAATGAAAAAATTTACAAAATTCAAATTCATAGCTTTCCTTTTAGCATTAAGTTTAACTTTCACAGCTTGTGATGATGACGATCCAGAAGTAGTAAATGAAGAAGAAGTAATTACAACCGTTAATGTAACCTTAACTCCACAAGGAGGAGGAACAGCAGTTGTTTTAACATATTTTGATTCTGATGGAGATGGTTTAAATGCAGTTATTAACGGAGGAACATTAATGGCAAACACTCCCTACGCAGGTTCTATAGAAGTTTTAGACGAAACAGACCCTAATGATGTTGAAGATATCACAGAAGAAATAGAAGAAGAAGATGATGAGCATCAATTCTTTTATGCTTTTACCAATAATATAGCTACAGCTACTTACAATGATATGGATGGTAATGGAAATCCTGTAGGTTTAGCTTTTACATTAACTACAGACAATGCTGGTACTGGGGATTTTACTCTTACATTAAAGCATGAGCCTATGAAATCTGCTGCGGGTGTTAGTGGAGGTGATCCTACAAATGCTGGTGGAGAAACTGATGTTTCGATTACTTTTCCAATTACTGTTAACTAAGTTTTACAATTTTATTTATAGCAAAAGCGAGGAAAATTCCTCGCTTTTGTTTTTCTTTATGTTATGCAATTTAACTACAAAGGCATTTCGGTTCATTATCAACTAGAGGGAAAAGGAACAACAATTGTTTTACTTCATGGGTTTTTAGAAAATCTAGGCATGTGGAAAAATATACAACAGAATCTTACTTCTAGATATCGTATTCTTGCTATTGATTTGTTAGGCCACGGAAAAACTCCTTGTTTAGGTTATGTGCACTCTATGGAAGATCAGGCAAACCTTGTAGAAGCTATTTTGAAAAAGCATCGAGTTCGAAAACCAATTTTAATTGGACACTCCATGGGTGGTTATGTAGCCTTAGCTTTTGCAGAAAAACATTCTGAAAAAGTAAAAGGTTTGTGTCTGATGAATTCTACTTCTTTAGCCGATGATAATGAGCGCAAAGAACTTAGAGCAAAAGCGAACAAAATGGTGCAAACGAACTTTGCTTCTATGGTAAGAATGTCTTTTATGAATTTGTTTGCAGAAAAAAGCAAAACTCTTTTTAAAGAAGAAATCAATTTCGCTTTAAGCGAAGCTTTACAGACTCCTGTTCAGGGATACATTGCCTGTATGGAAGGAATGCGAATAAGACCCAATAGAACGCATATCTTAGCTAACAGTTCTTTTCCAAAAATTATTGTTATTGGAAAAAAAGATCCTGTAATTGTTTTTGATGAATCATTAGAAGAAGCCACAAAAATAAACTCAGAAACGATTGTTTTTGATGATGGTCACATGAGTCATATTGAAAATAAAAAAGAACTAACTGTTGCTTTAGAGGGGTTTGTAAAGAGTTGTTAAGGTTGTTTATTTTCTCCACTCAATGCATTCCATCCTTGTGCTTTCAATTCTAATTCTTGGTTGGCTCTAGTTACTAAATTCAATCCTTGGTTTTCTTCGGTCATATGACCTATAATAGATAAATGAGGGTTGCCTTTTAACTTGTCAAAATCATCAATAGAAACAGTAAATAGCAATTCGTAATCTTCACCTCCGCTTAAAGCCACCATGGTACTATCAATGTCAAATTCCTCACACGTAGAAATCACTTGAGGGTCTAGAGGTAATTTATCTTCATACACTTTACAACCCACTTTGCTCTGTGTACAGATGTGAAATAGTTCAGAAGACAAACCATCTGAAATATCGATCATTGAGGTTGGTTTTACATCCAATTCTTTCAAAAGTTTTGGAATATCTTTTCTCGCTTCTGGTTTTAATTGGCGTTCTATAATGTAGGTATAATTCTCTAAATCTGGTTGACTATTTGGATTTACTTTAAACACTTGTTTTTCTCTTTCTAAAACTTGTAAGCCTAAATACGCACCTCCTAAGTCACCTGAAACCACAATTAAATCTGTCGGTTTTGCTCCGTCTCTATAAACAATATCTTCTTTATCTGCAGTTCCAATTGCTGTCACAGAAATTAAAATTCCGCTTGTAGAAGAAGTAGTGTCGCCACCAATCAAATCAACTCCATAGGTTTCACAAGCCAATTGAATTCCGGCGTACAATTCTTCAATTGCTTCTAGTGAAAATCGATTCGAAACTGCAATAGAAACCGTTACTTGTTCTGCATTTCCATTCATTGCATAAACATCAGAAAGATTCACCATAATAGATTTATATCCTAAGTGTTTTAAAGGCATATAACTCAAGTCAAAATGAACACCTTCAACCAATAAATCGGTAGTAATTAAAGTCTGAAGTTTGTTGGAGTCTAATACAGCAGCATCATCTCCAACGCCTTTTAGAGTTCTTTTATTTTTGATTGTAAAATGTTGAGTAAGGTGTTTAATTAATCCAAATTCTCCTAATTCAGATAATGATGTTCTTGATGGGTTTTTGTCTTCTAACATGTTGCAAAGATAGTTATATGTAAAATAAATTCGTTATTTTCTAGAAACGATTACCTTTGTTAGCAGTATTTTACTCCTATGAAAAACTACACATTACTCCTTTTATTTTTAAACGCGTTTATTGCGTTTTCTCAAACTCCTTGTGAAAATGGTTTTGCTGGACAATATCCATGTAATGATTACGATTTATTGTCTCATGTTCCTATTTCTATTTTAGCTAACACATCTGGAAATCCAGAAGGTAGCGATGTTTGGGGTTGGACAGACACAAGCACAGGAAAAGAATATGCCATTGCTGCCATGACAAATAGTACAGCGTTTGTTGATATTTCAGACCCTGTAAATCCAATTTTTTTAGGAAGATTAGATACCGAAAATGGAAATACAAGTTTTTGGAGAGATGTAAAAATCTATAACAATCATGCATTTATAGTTGCAGATAATGTTGGTTTTCATGGTATGCAAGTATTTGATTTGACTAGATTGAGAGGTCTAACTTCACCACCAATAGATCCAGAATTCTCCTTTATAGCAGATAGTGTCTTTAATGGTGTTGGAAGTTGTCATAATATTGTGATTAATGAACAAACTGCTGTTGCCTATTTAGTTGGGTGTAATACATTTAGTGGTGGAATTCACTTTGTAGATATCTCTAATCCCAAAAACCCTATTGATGCTGGTGGATACAGTGCAGAAGGATATACTCATGATGCACAGGTTTTAACCTATAATGGTCCAGATACAGATTACACAGGTAAGGAAATTTATATTGGTAGTAATGAAAATGAGGTGGTTGTTTTGGATGTTACTGACAAAGGTAATGTTGTGAAAATTTCAGATATAGTTTATCCACAAATTGGATATACACATCAAGGTTGGTTTACAGAGGATCAAAAATATTTTATTTTAGGAGATGAAACAGATGAGTTAAATTTAGGTTTCAATACAAGAACTCTTATTTTCGATTTTTCAGATTTAGACAATCCACAATTTCATGCCGCTTTTGAAGGACCTACTCAAGCTATTGACCACAATGGTTATGTAAAAGGTAATTTCTATTATCTGGCAAACTATACTAGGGGTCTTCGTGTTTTTGATATTTCATCGATTTTACAAACTATAAACCCTATGACAGAAATTGGTGGTTTTGACACTTTCCCAGAGAATGACGGAACTTCTTTTAATGGTGCTTGGGGTGTTTATCCGTATTTTAACAGTGAAAACATTATTATAAATGATATTGATAGAGGTTTGTTTATTGTTAGACAATCTGGAACAGCAAGTACAAATAATCCTGTTGAAAAAATAAAAATATCTTTGTTTCCAAATCCTGTAGAAAACGGTAAAAACTTAAGAATCAAAACTGATGAAACGATTCAAACCATTGAAATCTTTTCTGTTTTAGGTTCTCGTATTCAACGAATTGAAAACATTCGTCAAACTCAATATGATCTTCCAATAAATAACTTAACTAACGGTATTTATATCGCTAAAATTAATGGTGTTTTGACAACAAAATTTATTGTTGAATAAATGAAAAATAGTTTCTTCATTCTTTGTGTTTTAATTTTACTCTCTAATTGTGACAAAAAAGACATTGGTGACACAACTTCTCCTTTTTTAGATAATAATTCTACTGGAACTATTTCATCAGTAAAAACATTAGGTGGCTCAGGAAACGACGTTACTCTATCAGTAGACGCTACCTCAGACAATGGTTATGTAATCGCTGGTTACACTCAAAGTAATGATGGAGATATTCCCCAAAAACCTAATAATAGCTCTGATTTTTGGATTGTGAAATTTGATCAAAACCACAACATTCAATGGAGCAAAACTTATGGTGGTTCTGGCGATGACAGAGCTAGAAAAGTAATTCAAACCTCCGATAATGGATTTGTTATTATTGGTTATTCAGATAGCTCCGATTTAGATGTTTCTGTAAACAATGGGTTTCGTGACTTTTGGATTATTAAGCTAGATCCTAATGGTCAATTACTATGGGAAAAATCTTACGGTTTTTCTGGTAATGATGAAGGTTTCAATATAAAAGAAAACACAGACGGAACTTTAATTGCTGTCGGATTTTTAGATGTTTCCGCTGCAGGGAACCAAGGTAATTTTGGTAAAAATCAAATCAATCATGCAGGTGGTGATTACTGGGTGCTAAAACTATCTAGCACAGGAAACTTAATTTGGTCTCGTTTCTTTGGTGGTTCGTTTACAGATACTGCTTTTGATGTAAGTGTTAATAGTGAAAACGACATTACAGTTATTGGCTCATCAGACAGTACAGATTCTGACATCACAGCAAATAATGGCACATATGATTTTTGGGTTGTCAAAATGGATGCATCCGGAAACTTACTGTGGGAAAGATCTTTTGGTGGTTCTCAAATAGATGAAGGAAGAGCTATCGTAAAAACCATAAACGGTTATTTACTCGTTGGAGATACAAGAAGTACAGACAATAACGTTGTTAATAACAACGGTGGTGCAGATATCTGGACAGCAACTATAGATGAAGACGGAAATATACTTAGCAGCAATAACTATGGAGGTTCTAATTTTGATGTTCCAAGAAATGCTTTTTCAACCATAGATAATGGGTTTATTATTTCTGGAAGCTCACGAAGTTCAGATATTGATCTTACAGAAAATAAAGGTCAAAGTGATGTGTGGGTTTTTAAAACCGATGTAATGGGAAACCTTATTTGGGAAACTTCTGTTGGTGGCAGTAATATTGATTTCTCTCATCAAGCAGTACAATTAAACAACGGAACAATTATTGTTGTTGGTGAGAGCAGTAGTAATGATGGTGATATTCTGGAAAACAAAGGGTTTACAGACGCATTAATTATACAAATTAATTAATATGAAAAGAATTGTAGGTTTATGCTTATTGACTTTTATGGTTGCGTGCAGCAGTAATGATGATATTAATGTAAATCCTGTTTCTATTAATTTCAATTTTACTCATAGTTGGGAAGAAACTCAAATTACAAGCAATGATTTTAATGAGTTTGTTTTTACCAATGAAAATGGAGAAACCTTAAGCATTGAGAGACTTCGTTATGTAGTTTCTGAAGTAATTTTAATCCACGAAAGCGGAGTTGTTACTCAAATTAACGAACATAAGTTAATTGATGTGACAAATGATGATGTAACCTTCATAACATCTCCTTTGGTTTTACCCGGAAATTATAACTCTGTAAGCATTCGTTTTGGTTTGGCTTCTGATTATAATCTTGATGATGCCTATCCAGATTTAAACACAGCTGTTTTTAATGTTGGTGATATGTTAGGTGGAGGATATCATTATATGCAGTTTGATGGTAAATTCTTAGACTCTAATAATACTGAACTACCTTTTAACTATCATTACATTCCTGCAGTAGATTTAAGTGCTGTAAATGCTCCTCAACCTGAGGACACGAGTATTAATTTAAATTTAGGTCCAACAGTAATCTCTGAAAACTCCACTATTACAATCAATATGGATTTATATGAATGGTTTTCTAATCCAATTGTCTGGGATTTAAATTCATTAAGTGTTAACCTCATGCCAAATTACGAAGCTCAACTCTTAATTGCTCAAAACGCTGCAAGTGTATTTAGTTTGGTAAGTACAACTCCTTAGAATGAAAAACTTTGGTTTCATATTGCTACTTCTACTAATTGGTGCTTGTTCTTCAAACTCCTCAGAAAACAATTATAATTCAACAACATACACATTGAACATTCCGCCTCTTTTTGAGCAACTGTTAATTCCACCTCAAATACCAACCAACAATCCTCTAACTGTTGAAGGTGTTGCTTTAGGAAAAAAGCTTTTTTTTGATAAAAAGTTGTCCAGAGATAACTCACAATCCTGTGCTTCTTGTCATAATCCTCAAAAGGCATTTACAGAGAATAGGAGGTTTAGTATCGGAGTTGATGGTATTTCAGGAACAAGAAATTCTATGCCTTTATTTAATTTAGGGTGGAACTTTTCTGATCGTTTTACCTGGGATGGTAAAGAATTAGGATTAGAAAGACAAGCGTTAGAGCCTGTGTCGAACCCAATTGAAATGCATAATGATTGGACCAATGTAGCTAACCTATTGCAACAAGACTCAGAATATCCTCAGCTGTTTTCTCAAGCATTCGGAACATCAGAAATAGACTCTATTTTAGTTACAAAAGCTATCGCTCAATTTGAACGAACACTCATCTCAGGAAACTCAAAGTTTGATCAATATTTGCTTGGAAACACTCAGTTAACCTCTCAAGAATTGAATGGATTCAATGTCTTTATGATGGAATCAAAGGGAGATTGTTTTCATTGTCATGGAAGTGAAAGCAATCCATTGTGGACAGACAATGATTTTCACAACAATGGTTTGGATGCAACTCTTACAGATTTGGGTTTAGGTGCCGTTACGGGTGATTCAAACGATAACGGAAAATTTAGAACTCCTTCTTTAAGAAACTTAGAGTTTACAGCGCCTTATATGCATGATGGAAGGTTTTCGACACTGGATGAAGTTATTGATTTTTACAGTGAAGGTTTACAAATATCACCAACCATAGATCCTTTAATGAAAAAAGCTCCTCAAGGTGGTGTTCAACTTTCAAATCAAGACAAAGCAGATTTAAAAGCATTTTTATTAACGCTTTCAGACAATGATTTTGTCAACAATCCTGATTTTAACTAATTACAATAAGGTTAATCAATCGTTAAATAAGACTTTGTAATTACCCTAAACATTGGTTTTTATTGGTTTCGTTGTATCTTTGCATCCACAATTTAGATTCAATCTACATTAATGTTATGATAAAAGTTTCAGATACGGCTAAGAAAAAAGTCATTGAGTTGATGACAGATGACGGCTTTGATGCAACAAAAGACTTTGTAAGAGTAGGTGTAAAAAGTGGTGGTTGTTCAGGTCTTTCCTATGATTTGGACTTTGACAACTCACAGAAAGATACCGATAAAATTTTTGAGGATAACGATGTAAAAATTGTTGTTGACAAAAAAAGTTTTCTCTATTTAGTTGGCACAACACTAGAATATTCTGGAGGATTGAATGGAAAAGGTTTTGTTTTTAACAATCCAAATGCCAATAGAACTTGTGGATGTGGAGAATCATTTTCACTTTAATAATTGAATTATGAGTAAGTACACTGAAGACGATTTAAGAGAAGAGTTAAAAACCAAAGAATACGAATACGGTTTTTATACAGATATTGAAAGCGATACGTTTCCTAAAGGGTTAAATGAGGGTGTTGTTCGAGCTATCTCTAAAAAGAAAAACGAACCTGAATGGATGACAGAATGGAGGTTAGAAGCTTTTAGAGTTTGGTCAGAAATGGAAGAACCTGAGTGGGCTAATGTTACTTATAAAAAACCTGATTTTCAGGAAATTGCATATTATTCTGCTCCCAAACAAAATTCAAAATTAAATAGTTTAGACGAAGTAGACCCAGAAATGTTGGCCACTTTTGAAAAGCTTGGTATCTCATTAGAAGAGCAAAAAAGATTGGCAAATGTTGCTGTTGATATTGTAATGGACTCTGTTTCTGTTGCCACAACATTTAAAGATACATTAGCTAAGAAAGGAATTATTTTTATGCCAATTTCTGAGGCAATTCAAGAACATCCTGAGTTGGTAAAAAAATATTTAGGGTCTGTTGTTCCTCAAAAAGACAATTTTTATGCGGCTTTAAATTCTGCTGTTTTTTCTGATGGTTCTTTCTGTTACATTCCTAAAGGAGTTCGTTGTCCTATGGAACTATCAACTTATTTTAGAATCAACGAGGGTGGAACAGGTCAATTTGAGAGAACTTTGGTTGTTGCAGACAAAGGAAGTTATGTGAGTTATCTAGAAGGCTGTACGGCTCCTCAAAGAGACGAAAATCAATTACATGCCGCAGTGGTAGAGTTGGTTGCTATGGATGACGCAGAAATTAAATATTCTACAGTTCAAAACTGGTTTCCTGGAGATAGCAAAGGAAAAGGTGGTGTTTATAACTTTGTAACCAAAAGAGGGTTGTGTGAAAACAATGCAAAAATCTCTTGGACACAAGTAGAAACAGGTTCAGCAATCACTTGGAAATATCCAAGCTGTATCTTAAAAGGGAATAATTCTGTGGGTGAGTTTTACTCAATTGCAGTAACCAACAATTTCCAACAAGCAGATACAGGAACTAAAATGATTCACCTAGGAAAAAACACAAAATCTACCATTATTTCTAAGGGTATTTCTGCTGGTAAATCACAAAACAGCTATCGTGGTTTGGTGCAAATCAATTCAAGAGCAGAGAATGCTAGAAACTTTTCTCAGTGTGATAGTTTGCTTATGGGTAACGAATGTGGGGCTCATACATTTCCATATATAGAATCAAAAAATAGATCTGCACAGATAGAACATGAAGCTACTACAAGTAAAATTGGAGAAGACCAGTTGTTTTATTGCAACCAACGTGGAATCGATACCGAAAAAGCCATCGCTTTGATAGTTAATGGTTTCAGCAAAGAAGTATTAAATAAGTTGCCTATGGAATTTGCTGTAGAAGCTCAAAAACTTTTAGAAATCAGTCTAGAAGGTTCTGTAGGATAAAATTAATCAAATTCAATATGAAAAAATTACTGTTCTTATTTCTTGTAATAGGTCTTGTAAGTTGTAAAAATTCTAATAAGCCTCAAATCAAAATGTATGCTCTTCAGGGAGGTTCTATCTTGGTAAAAAAATTAGAGGTTTTCTCTCAGGATACAACTTATACAGGACAAACAAAACAGTTTGCTGATGCATACTATGTAATTTCTCATCCAAAAGGAAACTTAATGTGGGATGCTGGACTACCAGAGCAATTTGTAATGCCAGAACCATTTAATGAGCCTAGTGGAACATATGCAATAAGAAGACCAGATTCTTTAACTAATCAATTAAAATCAATTGGGTTTAAAATAGAAGATTTCAAATACTTTGCAATGTCTCACTCTCATTTTGATCATATTGGTCATGCTGGTTATATGGAAGATGCGATTTGGCTAGTACAAGAACCAGAATATAATTCTGTTAGAGGGCCAAAGGTTGAGAATGTGAATCCTGCTTTAGCAAAACTTAATAAAATAAATGTTTTAAAAGGTGATTTTGATGTGTTTGGTGATGGAACAGTTATTATAAAATCTATGCCTGGACATACTGTAGGACATCAAGTTTTGTATGTTGATTTAGGTCTAGATCAACCCGTTTTACTAACCGGTGATTTGTATCATTTTCAAGAAAATAGAGATTCAAAAGGAGTTCCTTCTTTCAATTACGATGTAAAACAGACATTAGAAAGTATGGATAAGTTTGAAGCTTTTGCAAAAGAAAAAAACGCAAATGTGTTTATACAGCATTCACCAGCTGATTTTGAACGCTTCAAAATATATGTTAATCAAAAATAAAAAAATACACCATGTTAAAGATTGAAAACTTACATGCTGAAGTTGATGAAAAAGCAATTTTAAAAGGATTGAACCTTGATGTAAAAGCTGGAGAAATTCATGCTATTATGGGGCCAAATGGAGCTGGAAAAAGCACATTAGCTTCTGTTGTTGCTGGAAAAGAAGAATATGAAGTTACCGAAGGAACTATAGAATTAGATGGACAAGATATTAGTGAATTAGCTCCTGAAGAAAGAGCTCACGAAGGTGTTTTCTTGTCGTTCCAATACCCTGTAGAAATTCCAGGAGTCACAGTAACTAACTTTATCAAAACAGCGATTAACGAGTCAAGAAAAGCAAGAGGTTTAGAAGAAATGCCTGCAAAAGATATGTTAAAAATGATTCGTGAAAAATCTAGCTTACTAGAAATTGATCGTAAGTTTTTATCTCGCTCTTTAAACGAAGGGTTTTCTGGAGGAGAAAAGAAACGTAATGAGATTTTCCAAATGGCAATGTTAGAACCAAAATTAGCCATCTTAGATGAAACAGATTCTGGTTTGGATATTGATGCTCTTCGAATAGTTGCTAATGGAGTTAACAAATTAAAATCTAAAGACAATGCTGTGATTATTATTACTCACTATCAACGTTTATTAGATTACATCGTTCCAGATTTTGTTCATGTTTTACACGATGGTAAAATTGTAAAAACAGGAGATGCTTCTCTAGCTCATGAACTTGAAGCTAAAGGATATGACTGGATTAAAGAAGAGGTTGTTTCTTAAAAAAAGAAAAAATGGATTTAAAAGACAAATTAGTTTCTTCTTATGTTGCTTTTGAAGACGGTGTGAATGTGAATTCTGATATTCATGAAATCCGTTCCAAAGCTTTTCAAAACTTTGAACAAGTAGGTTTTCCTACTAAAAAGTTAGAAGCTTGGAAATACACTTCATTAAACGCTGTTTTAAAAGAAGACTACAGCATTTTTCCAGACAGAGGAAGATCAATTGAATTAGCAGACGTTAAGAAGTACTTTATTCATGATATTGATACGTATAAGGTTGTTTTTATCGATGGTAAATACAGCTCTTTTCTTTCAGAAACAACTCATGAAACTATCGATGTTTGTTTAATGTCTACAGCATTAACAAAACCTAAATACAAAGCCGTTATTGAAAACTATTTCAATAAAACAGCTAAACAAGATAATTTAACCTCTTTGAATACTGCCTTTGCTAAAGAAGGTGCTTACATTCATATTCCAAGAAATGTTGAAGTAGAAAAGCCAATTCAGATTATCAACTTTACAACTGGAACTGAAGATGCAACAATGACACAACCAAGAAACTTAATTGTGGTTGATCAAAATGCACATGTTCAAATTATAGAGCGTCATCAAAGTTTAACAGATAATGCTGTTTTAACAAATTCTGTTACAGAAATTTTTGCAGATAAACATGCAACAGTAGATTATTACAAAGTTCAGAATGACAATATAAATGCTTCTTTGGTTGACAACACATTTATTGAACAACAATCAGAAAGTGTGGTTTCTGTTCACACTTTTTCTTTTGGTGGAAACATTACTAGAAACAACTTAAACTTTTTCCAAAAAGGAGAACGAATTGATTCAATTCTCAAAGGAATTTCTATCATTGAAGGTAAACAACATGTAGATCATCATACGTTAGTTCATCATATTGAGCCTAACTGTGAAAGTCATCAAGACTACAAAGGAATTTTTGGTGATCGTTCAACAGGAGTTTTTAATGGAAAGGTAATCGTAGAGAAAGAAGCTCAAAAAACCAATGCGTATCAACAAAACAACAATATTTTGGTAAGTGATAAATCTACCATCAATGCAAAACCTCAGTTAGAAATTTTTGCAGATGATGTGAAATGTTCTCACGGGTGTACAATTGGTCAATTAGATGAACAAGCTTTGTTTTACATGCAACAACGCGGAATTCCAAAGAATGAAGCTAGAGGTTTGTTAATGTATGCGTTTGCAAACACAGTTTTAGAAAGTGTAAAAATTCCAGAAGTAAAAGAAAGAATTACCAAAATTATCGCCAACAAATTAGGTGTTAATATTGGTTTTGAAGTTTAATCTATTCAGAACTTGTTTCGGAAACTCTTATTATAAAAAACCACGCAAAATGCGTGGTTTTTTATTGATCTATACTTTCAAGAATTCCTTTTAGAAAAGCGTTAATATCAATCCAAGAAAGCCCCATTCTAACAACCACCAAGTCTTGATCTGGAAACACAAAAACAAATTGACCTTGGTATCCATCTGCAAAAAACATATTTTTAGGCAAGTCTTTAAATCGTCCTTCTGCATTTAACCAAAATTGAGCCCCATATTGACCTTTTGAACTTGGTGTTGGTTGGACAACATAATCTGTCCATTCTGGAGCAAAGATTTGTTCTCCGTTCCAATTCCCTCTGTTTAGATATAGCAAACCAAATTTACCCCAATCTCTTGGAGTTGCCCAAGCATAAGATGAACCGACATAATTCCCTGCCATATCGGTTTCTATGACCATAGAATTCATTCCTATTTTGTCAATGAATTCTCTATACCAATAATCTAGATATTCTTGATGAGAGCCTAGTTTTTGTCTTAAAATACCTGATAACAAATTAGTTGTTCCAGAAGAGTAATACCAACTATTGTTAATTTCCCCTACTAAAGGTTTTTTTATCGCAGATTTTGTCATGTCTTTTTCTAAGAAAAGCATTTTTGTTGCATCCGAAATGTCATCATAATTTTCATCCCACTCTAATCCACTATTCATTTGTAATAAATTATGAATTGTGATGTTATGTCGTTCATCATTTTCCCATTCTTTGATGGGGGCTTTGTCTTGAACATTTATCTTGCCTTGATTTTGCATCACACCAAAAACAGTACTCATAATACTTTTTGTCATAGACCATCCTAAAATTCTAGAGTCTTTATCAAACCCTTTTCTGTACTTCTCAGCAATAATTTTTCCTTTATGAATTACTACAAGTGCTCGAGTATGATTTCTATTATTAAAAATAGAATTCACTGTTTTATTTAATTTTTCATAATCTACACTTTCAAAAACAGAATCTTTAGGTTCAGCATTTCCATAAGGGTATGAATCAGTGTTGTTTGGAGTTCCTCTTTTTGGTTGTAAATAAGGAGCTTCTATATCGAAGTCATTGGTTACTACCATGGCTCCTAATCCTTCTCTGTATATCGCTTTTCTTGTTAACAAGCCAAAAGCAGTAGCGGTTGCATAGTTTTCATTTAAATAAACTTTATCTTCTGCTAGTTCTACCAGGTTAAAGTTATTATCATTCGCATCTGTAAATTCTAATGTTCTGTTAGCCAGAAAAACCGAAGAGGCTGTCATTTTTGCTGAATAACCAGAAAGGATATTTAGCTTCGGATAAACTATTATTATCAATAAAATGATAACAATAGAGACTAATAGAAGTATTCTTTTTAATATTTTCATAATCCGTTTGTTGGTAAAACAAAAATAGGAAATTAAGAGTTGTTTAATATCTGTTTTAGTATTCATGTCCTACCTTTGCAAAAGCAAATAGTAAGATATGTTTCCTGTAGATAAAATAAGAAAAGACTTTCCTATATTAAACAGAGAGGTAAATGGAAAACCTCTTGTTTATTTTGACAACGCTGCTACTTCACAAACACCACAAATTGTCATAGATGCCATTGTAGATTATTACACAAATTATAATGCAAATATTCACAGAGGAGTTCATACTTTAAGTCAGGAAGCAACAGACAGATACGAAGAGGCTCGTATGAAACTTCAAAAGCACTTTAATGCAGAACATGCGTACGAAATCATCTTTACATCAGGTACTACTCACGGAATTAATATGATTGCTTCTGGTTTTGAAAGTTTTTTAGATAAAGGAGATGAGATTATTGTTTCTGCTTTAGAGCATCATTCTAATATTGTTCCTTGGCAAATGTTGTGTGACAAAACAGGTGCAGTTCTTAGGGTTATTCCTATGAATGAAAACGGTTCTTTGATGATAGAAGAGTATGATAATTTACTTTCTGACAAAACAAAACTTGTTTTCTGTAACCATATATCCAATGCTTTAGGAACGATCAATCCAATCCAAGAAATTATTGAAAAAGCACACCAAGTTGGAGCCTCTGTTTTAATTGACGGAGCACAATCAACACCACACATGCTTGTTGATGTCCAAAAACTTAATGTAGATTTTTATGTGACTTCTGCCCATAAAGTTTGTGGTCCTACAGGAGTTGGAATGTTATATGGAAAAAAAGAATGGTTAGAAAAACTTCCTCCTTATCAAGGGGGTGGAGAAATGATAGATACCGTTACTTTTGAAAAAACCACCTATGCTGGCTTACCTCATAAGTTTGAAGCTGGAACCCCAGATATTTGTGGTGGTATTGCTTTTGGTGTCGCTGTTGATTATATGAATTCAATCGGTTTTCAAAATATTGCCGCTTATGAGCAAGAACTTTTAGAGTATGGAACTAAAAAGTTAGAAGAGATAGGGAATATAAAAATTTACGGAACAACTCATAAAACCTCTGTTATATCATTTAATATAGAAGGAATTCACCCTTATGATATAGGTGCAATTTTAGATAAATTCGGAATTGCTGTAAGAACTGGACATCATTGTGCACAACCTATTATGGATTTTTATAAAATTCCTGGAACCATAAGAGCTTCTTTTGCTTTCTACAATACAAAAGAAGAGATTGATCTATTTATTTCAGCTCTAAAAAGAGCAATTCTTATGCTTTCTTAAGTAAAAAATTTGATCATAAAAAAAGCGGCTTTAAGCCGCTTTTTTTATGATTTTAGATTGAAATTATATCCCTGGAGGATAATTAGTAGGATAATCTGCTGCTTTAGCTATGTTCCCTGAAGCAGTGAAATTAGATCCATACGTTGCGTCAATAGCCTCTAATATTTTGTTAGCCATTAATGCAGAACCTCTACTTGTTAAATGAACTCCGTCTAAACTTACCATTCCACCAAATACTAAGTCTGTTGTCATTGTAAATTCGTCAAAAGAAGTTCCAGAAGTAGCAGCCTCTGTTAATAGGTTGTCTAAATCAACTACAGCCAATCCATTCGCTGTTCCTAAATTAACAATTGTAGCGTTGTATGCGTCTGTAGCAGTTTGAATATTTGCTTGTTCTTCTGGTGTTAACACCCAGTTATCAGCTAAAGGAACAGAAACTCCATTGATTGCTAGAGGGTTTCCTCCAACAGTAGTTCCTATAAAACTTGAACTTGTTAATACTAAGAAATCATCTGCTGTTGCCTGTCTGTATTTAGGTAAAGCTGCAAAAGCTGGGTTAATCGCTCCTAAATCTGTTAGATCTTCATCAATAATTACTACTGCATTTTGTCCAGCAGAAAAGCTAATAAGCCTTTTATCTAGTTCTTCTTGAGTAAACAATCCTGTTCCAGACAAAGCTGCAAATGCCGCTTGTAATCCTCCATTGTAAGCTGCATACCCTCCGTTTACTAAATCAGCTGTTGCTTGATCTAACGGTACTGCATTGTAAGGAACCGCAGTAAAGAACGGTAAGTTTACAATAGAAGGTACCGTAACTACTGCTCCTTTTGCTCCACCAGCTGTCAACGTAGCAACCATACCAGTATACACTTGTGTGAAAAGTCCCGGATCTGTTATATCGTTAGACCCATAAGTTGTTGGATCTGGATTTCCTGTTTGAACCACACCTGAACCACCAGAGGTTGCATATCCTAACACATCATTACCTCCTATTTCAGAAATAGTAAAAAATGTTGGGCTCTGAGCAGCAGCATCTTCTAAAACAGTTGCTCCTGGGCTTGATGCCATTCTTGCAAAATATGGATTCGCTAAGCCTAATTGTACATTAGCAACACTACCATAACCTGGAGTTACCATATGAAAGCTTTTTGCTCCTGGTATCCCATAGTTATTAAAAGGTCCAGTTAGAACATTAGAAACTTCTGTAGTTGGTGTTCCAGGCAAAACTGCAGGTCCAGCTCCATTGAAAAATAATCTAGGGCCAGAAATAACTTGTCCGCCAAGAGTTAATCCACCAATGTTATCATTAACCATTGGTTGAATGAAATCTCCTCCTCCCATAGCTTTCATTTGATTTGCCATAATGTTAGGAAATGACCTTTGCTGAGTAGCTATAAAAAGTGAGTTGTCTGAAAAACCAGCACTAAAAGATGCTCCAACAGCAACATAGTTTGAAAAGTCTGCTGTACCTGGGTCAGCTGCATCAAAAGCTACCGGTGTGTCTACTATTGTGTCTAAATCGTTGTTTACATCACATGCTGTAAAGAAAACAACTAAACTTGCTAAAGTTAAATATTTATATATTTTCATGTTTTTTTTCTTTAGTTATTAATTGTCCAAGAAACAAAGTATTGTGATCCAATCATTCCTACACCTGGAGCACTAAAATATTGTTGTCCTGTAAAGTTAACAGCTCCTACTTTAATTACTGACTTTAATTTTGGTAATGTGTAGTTAATCTGTGCGTCTAATACTGTACGTCCATCTACGATAGCATCATGGAAAGTTGATTCCCACAAGAATTCATTTTGCCATCTTAAATTAAAGTTAAACCCAAAGTTTTTAAATAAGTTTGGTTTACCAAATTGTAATTTAAACTTGTGCTCTGGAGTATTAAAACCTGGCTCGAAATCAGGGTCTGTTGTTCTATCAAAATCAAACTTTGCCCATGTGTAGTTCATTCCTATTTCAAAGCCATCAAATATTTTTGTATTAATCGCTATAGCTGCTCCATATGAGTTAATGTCTGCTGCTGAGTTTGTATACGTTTGAAAGGCTTGGAAATCTCCTCTAGATAAAGCTAACAAAGATAATCCTCCATCGCCTGCTTGTCCATAAAAAGGAACTAATACATTTCTTCCAGAAATAAATCCTTCATAAGAATTGTAGTAACCACTTAAATCTACAGTTACTTTTGTTTCTTCTACATCTAAAATTCCTCTATATCCAACCTCAAAAGCAGTTACTTTTTCTGGTGCTACCAAAGTTGTATTAACTGCTGTAGGAGCTCCTGCTTCAACAGATGCTAAAGAGAAAGCATTTTCATAAGCAGCTCTTCCTGATAATTGCACTGTTGCACCACCAGCAAGTGCTTGACCTGCACCACTTACGGTTAAAGGAAAAGATGTATATCTATCTAAATTGTCAGGCGCAGAACCTACTAAAATAGCTCTACCTGCATCTAAACCAATATATTGATCTTGTGTTGTAGGGTTTCTAAAACCTGTTTGAAAAGATGCTCTGAAGTTATGGGTCTTATTTTCTCCTGCTGCATAAGCTAAAGATACTCTTGGTGAAAAGAATCCGTCAAAATTTTGTGCTTTGTCATAACGTACAGATGCGGTTAGCTTCATTCTATCTTCTTCCATAAATTTCTTTTGCATTTGAGTATACAAACCAAATTCATCATAATTGATTGCTCCGTCATTGTCTGTAAAAATAGTTCCATTAGAATTTAAAGAATATAATCTGTAAGAACCTCCTACTTGGAACTCTGCCCAATCGATTTCATCTCTTAAATTATAATTGGCATCTACGTGATACAGTTTTGTATTATCTTGAAATCTTGCTCCTGTTAACAAGTTTGGATCTGATGTAACTTTGTCAAACGCTTGTTGAAACTCTAAGGTTCCAGGGACAAATCTTCCAGTATCAGCAGTTTGTCTTCCTAAAGCGTGAGCTTGTTCTGGTAAAAGACCACCTAATGTACCTTGTACAAAGGCTCCAACATATTCACCGAACCAAGTATTATCATCTTTCCATTGTCTGTTGATATTAATAGCGGCGAATCTAGTATCGTAAGAGTCACCTGCATCTTCACTGGTTAAATATCCTCTAACAAAGAAGTTTTTTCCTCTAACTTCTAATTTATGTTGTTCTAGGAAAAAGTCGTTTATGCTATATCTATTTAATCCTTGATAAATAGTATTTCCTTGTCCTATTTTTGAATTCCAAATAACTTCAAGTCTATCATCCCCGTAAGGTCTGTAGTGTAAAGCTCCATTAAACTTTACGCTTCTTGCGTCGTAATTCATTAAATCTCTTTCTAAGTATCCTCCTCTACTTACATCAACACTTGGAACTAAAGCGTCTGATCCTGCAGGTAATAAACCAAGACCAATAAGAGTCTCTGCAACACCTTTAATGTTTGTAGAAACTTCATCTCCATAGATGTTCAAACCATCAAAGTTTATATCAGAATTTCTATCTCCTTCGATGTATTTACCGTTTCTAGTGTTTCTATAATCTGTAGCAAACCATTCTGTACCGTCTAGAACAGAAAGTGTTGCTTTAGCAGCAAACTTATCAGAAAAAGCATAAGAGTATCTAATATTGTATTCTCTTAATTCATTTGTTCCTGCTGCTTCTTGAGAAGTAACTCCTTGTTTGAAAGAAAAGCTAATTCCTTGGTCATCAAAAGGACTTTTGCTAGTCATAAACATAATTCCATTGAAGGCATTAGCTCCGTATAGTGCAGAAGATGCACCTGGAAGAATTTCTACAGTAGCAACATCTAATTCAGACATTCCTAATAAATTTCCAATAGCAAAGTTTAATGCAGGAGAGGAGTTATCCATTCCATCTACTAATTGCATAAACCTAGTATTTGCAAAAGTTGCAAAACCTCTAGTATTAACTGAGTTAAAAGTTAAACTATTTGTGTTTACGTCAACTCCTTTTAAATTTTCTAACCCTTCATAAAAAGAAGATGAAGATGTGTTTTTTATAGCTCTTGCGTCTAATCGTTCAACTGTCACCGGAGACTCTAATATTCTTTCCGGAGTTCTAGATGCAGAAACCACAATTTCGTCAAGAGAGGTAGCATTTTCATCTAATAGAACCTCTAAGACTTGATTATTCTTTGTGATTTCGAATGATTTAGTTTTGTAACCTAGCATTGAAACCTCAATTGTAAAAGGTGGTGTTTCAGATACCGTTAACGTAAATTTTCCGTCAAAATCTGAATTTGTCCCGACTGCTTTTCGTGCAACTCTAATATTTACTCCTGGTAATTCTTCACCTGTTTTGGCATCTTTAACAGTACCTGTAACAGTTGTTTGAGCAAACATAACAACACTACTTAGCAACGTGATTGCAACGAGTAATAGCTTTTTTGTCATAATGTAAATTATTTGTTAAGTAGAACGAAAATACAATTTTTTTTGACTTTTGTAATAAATGACCCTGTAAATTGTGATGTTTAGAGGTATTTAACACTTTTTTTATCAATATAATGATTTTTAAAAGCGTGCTGTCTACTATTTGAAAAATGTACCTTTGCTAGACTAAAACTCTTTTTCTTTGGAAATAATTCAGTCTATTTCAAACTTTTCTTACCAGGGAAAAACTATTGTTACAATTGGTACTTTTGATGGTGTACATGTTGGTCATCAGAAAATATTATCTCGCCTTATTGAGACTGCAAAAGCCCAAAATAAAAAAGCTGTTTTATTAACTTTTTTTCCTCACCCCAGAATGGTTCTACAAAAAGATGTAAAACTTGAGTTGATTAATACAATTGATGAAAAAGCTGAGCGATTAGAAAAAATTGGTTTGGATTATTTAGTCATTCATCCGTTTAGTAAAGATTTTTCAAGGTTGACAGCTTTAGATTTTGTTAGAGATATTTTGGTGAACAATCTTAAAACATCTAAACTTATTATTGGTTATGATCATCATTTTGGAAAAAACAGGGAAGGAAACATTCAACAACTTTCCGAATATAGTTTAATGTATGATTTCGAAGTAGAAGAGATTCCTGCTCAAGATATTGACGAAGTATCTGTTAGTTCTACTAAAATAAGAAAGGCTCTTCATGAAGGTGACTTAAAAACAGCAAATAATTACTTAGGATATTCTTTTTCTTTACAAGGAAAGGTAGTTAACGGGAAAAAATTAGGTGGTAAAATTGGTTATCCAACTGCCAATATTAACGTAAAAGAAGATTACAAGTTAATTCCAAAAACTGGTGTATATGTAGTTAGTTCTAAAATTAAAAATCGTGTTTTTTATGGCATGATGAATATTGGCTATAGACCCACCGTAAAAGGTATAAACCAAACTATTGAAGTACACTTCTTTGACTATCAAGGAGATCTTTACGGCCAATATCTCTCAGTAAAGTTGCATCATTACCTGCGTGAAGAACAAAAGTTCGAAAGTGTAGATAAATTAATTTTACAACTTCATGTAGATAAAGAAAACTCACTTTCTTTCATTGAAAACAAACTAGGCTCATAGATTGCTAATTTCTTGCACTTAGAGTATCTTTGAGCGCTTATTCAAATACTATGTTACAGGTTCAATATATAAGGGAAAACAAACAAGTTGTTTTGGAAGGTTTGGCAAAAAGAAACTTAGCAAACACCGAAGAACTAATTCAAAATGTTTTGGTGGCAGATGAATCCAGAAGAAAAGCTCAGGTTTCTTTAGATGGTGTTTTGGCCGAATCTAATAAGTTATCAAAAGAAATTGGAATACTTTTTAAATCTGGAGAGGTTCAAAAGGCGAATTTGATTAAAGAAAAAACGACCCAGTTAAAAGAGCAAAAAGAGGTTTTAACTCAAGAAAAAAACAGTGCTGAAAAAAAACTGGAGGAATTGTTGTTTCAAATTCCAAATGTTCCACACGCTTCGGTACCAAATGGCAAAACTGACGAGGATAATGAAGAGGTTTTTCGAAACGGTGATGTTCCTAAACTATACAAAGGAGCAATTCCTCATTGGGAATTAGCCAAAAAGTATGATATTATTGATTTTGATCTAGGCACAAAAATAACAGGTGCTGGGTTTCCAGTTTACAAAGGAAAAGGTGCAAGATTGCAACGTGCTTTAATCAATTATTTTTTAGACAAAAATATTGAAAAAGGTTATAAAGAATACCAAGTTCCTCATTTAGTAAATGAGGCTTCTGGAATTGGTACAGGTTCTCTTCCAGATAAAGAAGGTCAAATGTATCACATTGGATTTGATGATTTATACTTAATCCCTACTGCAGAAGTTCCGGTAACTAATATTTTTAGAGGAGATTTACTACAAGAAAAAGATTTTCCAATCGCTTGTACATCATACACTCCATGTTTTAGAAGAGAAGCGGGTTCTTATGGTTCACATGTGAGAGGATTAAACCGCTTACATCAATTTGATAAAGTTGAAATTGTTAGAGTTGAGCATCCTGAAAACTCATATAATGCATTAGATGGAATGGTAGAGCATGTGAAAGGAATTTTAGAAGAGTTAAAACTACCATACAGGGTTCTTCGTTTATGTGGAGGTGATGTTACTTTTGCTTCTGCTTTAACCTATGATTTCGAGGTGTTTTCTACAGCACAAGATAAATGGTTAGAGGTAAGTTCGGTTTCGAACTTTGAAACATTTCAAGCTAATAGATTGAAACTGCGATTTAAAAATAAGGAGGGGAAAAGTCAACTAGCTCATACACTCAATGGAAGTGCTTTGGCATTGCCTAGAATATTGGCGGGAATTTTAGAGAATTATCAAACGGAGGAAGGAATTCAAATTCCAGATGTTTTAATACCTTACACTGGATTTAAAATAATTGATTAATTAGCTACTACTGCTACCATTAATCTTTTGTATTTGTTCATCTCTAACAAGGCACTCAAATACTCTGCTATTTTTCCAGCTCTCATAAATTCTATAGAGTTTTGTTTGGCTGTTTCGTATTGTTTAGTCAAGTCTCTCATGTTACTTTAGATTGGTTATTTATTACTAAGACAAGATTTGTGCCAAAATGTTACAAAAGTTCATTTTAAATAGATTAGGTTTAATATAAATTTAACATTAGGGATGTTTACCTTTGAATGACAATGAAAAAAATAACTCTATTTGTTTTTCTGATAATCAGCACATTGTCTTTTTCTCAGAATGAATATTCTATAGCTGAAAACTATTATAGGCAAGCTGAGTATAAAAAAGCAATTCAGTATTATCAAAAACTAGTTAACAGAAACCCTTTTAACTCTTTTTACTTAAAAAGGCTCATTACTTGTTATCAAGAGTCTAATGAGTTTGAGATTGCTAAAACTTACATTGAAGATGCCTTAGCTATTAATCCAAATCAAACCTATTGGTTTGTAGAATTAGGTTACAATTACCAAAGGCAACAGAAAGATAGTTTGGCTCAAACACAATATAAGAAAGCAATAGAATCAATAAAATCAAATCCTTCTATTGGGGGAATGACAGGGCGTTTTTTTAAAGAAAACAATCTTTTAGACAATGCCATTGCTGCTTATAACCTAACAATAGAGTTTAGTGAAAACGCCAACTTTCAGTTTCAACTCGCAAGAATTTATGGCGAAAAGGGAGATTTTGATAAAATGTTTACCTCTTACATTAATTTGATTGATAACAATGAAAATTATATTGGAACAGTTAAAAGATATGCTAGTTCTTATATAACAGACGATGCAAACAACTCCTATAACCTTTCTTTTAAAAAGGCTTTGTTGAGAAAATCTATTAGCAACCCAAAAGTTGTCTGGAATGAGTTACTAAGCTGGTTGTTTACCAAACAAAGTGATTATGGTAAAGCCTTTATTCAAGAAAAGGCTATTTATCAAAGAAAGCAAGAAGATTTAAGTAGCTTTTTTGTTCTTGGAGATGTTGCCTATAATAACAAGGCTTATGATAGCGCGAAAGATATTTTTACTTATACTTTAGAAAAATCTTTTACTGTTGAAGAAAAAATAGAAGCTCAGTTATTTTTATTAAAAATCGATGTTGCTCTAAAAGAAGAAAACGCACAAGAATCATTTGAGAAAACATTGAATTTATATGGATATAGCAATCAAACTATATACATCCAAAAAGCATATGCAGATTACTTAACCTCTACGTTAAATGAACCTGAAAAGGCAAAAGCAGTTTTAGAAAAAGCCCTTGAATTGGCTAACTCTAAATTTGAAAAAGCTAGAATTAAGCTAAAGCTAGGTGATGTCTTAGTTTATACAAATCAGTTTAATAAAGCTTTGATTTATTTTTCTCAAATTCAAACAAAATTAAAAAACCACCCGTTAGCACAGCAAGCTCGTTTTAAAGTTGCTGAGACCTCTTTTTTTAAGGGTGATTTTACATGGGCAAAAGCTCAACTAAAAGTCTTAAAAGGATCAACATCTCAATTAATTGCTAATGATGCTGTAGATTTATTTCTCATCATAAGCGACAATGAGCCTAGAGATTCAGTCAGCACGGGCCTTAAAGATTTTGCAAAAGGAAGACTGTTTGCATATCAAAACAAAAACTTACAAGCCATAGATATTCTGAGTAGTATTTTAAAAGATTATCAAGGTCAGAATATTGAGGATGAAGCTTTGCTAGAGCTAGGAAATTTATATGTAAAAACCGAACAATTTGAAGCTGCAGTTACTAGTTATAAAAAGATTATTGAAATCAATAAAACAGGTGTTTTTGTAGACGATGCATATTATTTTCTTGCAGAGGTATATCGAAACCATATAAAAGATTTAGAAAAAGCTTCAGAATATTATCAAAAGATTATTTTTGAACAAGCCTCAAGTATTTACCTTGTTGAGGCAAGAAAAAAATTTAGGCAACTAAGGGGAGATTCAATAAACTAATCAGAATGTATATATACAACGTAACTATTAACATAGAAGACAGTGTTCATGATGAATGGTTGTCATGGATTCAAGACCATATTCAAGAGGTCTTAGCTACTGGTAGGTTTATTTCTGCTAAACTTGCAGAAGTTTTAGTTGATGAAGATCTTGGTGGGACAACGTACTCAGTTCAATATACTGTTAACAGTAGAGAGGAGCTTGACAAATATTACGAATTTGATGCTCCAAAATTACGAGGAGATGGAATAAAAAAATTTGCTGATAAAATGGTGGCTTTTAGAACCGAATTAAAAGTGGTAAACGAATTTTATCCTGCTAGTATTAGCAATTAAGTATGTCGGTTAGAGCAAAAAAACATCTTGGACAGCACTTTTTAAAGGATTTAAATATTGCAAAAAAAATCGCTGATTCACTCTCTGAAGAAAACTATGAAAATATCCTAGAAATTGGACCAGGAATGGGAGTGCTAACTCAGTTTCTTTTAAATAAAAAAAGTAAGGTTACTGTTCTAGAGTTAGATAGCGAATCTGTAAATTTTTTAACCTCAAATTTTAAAACTGAAAATGTACACCTTAACACCTCTGCTGAAAAATTTTCTATCATAGAGGGTGATTTTCTTAAATCTCATTTAAAGAATCTTTTTAACAATGAACCTTTTGCAATTATTGGAAACTTTCCCTATAATATTTCTTCTCAAATTGTTTTTAAGGTTATAGAGAACAGATACTTAGTCCCTGAGTTTGCCGGTATGTTTCAAAAAGAAGTAGCACAAAGAATTGCTGAGAAGAAAGGAAGTAAAACCTACGGTATCTTGTCTGTTTTAGCACAAGCTTTTTATGATGTTGAATACCTTTTTTCAGTTCCTCCAACTGTTTTTAATCCTCCACCAAAAGTAGATTCTGGAGTAATAAAAATGACACGAAGAGAAAAATATTCTCTACCGGTTGATGAAAGTCTATTTTTTAGAGTTGTTAAAATGGCTTTTAATCAACGTAGGAAAATGCTGCGCTCTAGCTTAAAATCTATGATTCACTCGGATTCTTTAAAAGAAGAGCCTATATTTGCGATGCGTCCAGAACAGTTATCAGTTGATGAGTTTGTTGTTCTTACGCAAAAAATCGCACAACATGTCATTTGAAATCACCAAAGAACTTTTAGAAAATGTTTCTATTTACGTAGAAGCATCAAATGACGCAGCTTTATCACAGTTGTTTAAAGAAATGCATCATGCTGATATTGCCGAAGTTTTAGAAGAAATTTCTTTTGATGAAGCTGTCTATATTATCAAACTGTTAGACAGTGAGACTACTTCAGAAATATTAATGGATCTTGATGAAGATGTCCGTGAAAAAATACTAAAAAATCTAACAGCAAAAGAAATTGCAGAAGAAGTCGAAGTTCTTGATACAGATGATGCTGCAGATATTATTGGTGAACTTTCAGAAGAGCGTCAAGAGGCTGTTATGTCTCAAATTGAAGATGAAGAGCATGCAAAAGAAATTGAAGAGCTTCTAACCTACGATGATGATACTGCGGGAAGTTTAATGGCTAAAGAGCTAGTAAAGGTGAACGAAAACTGGACAGTCACTAAATGTGTGCGAGAAATGAGAGCACAAGCACAAGAAGTTACTCGTGTACATTCTATTTATGTA
Source organism: Flavobacteriaceae bacterium (assembly GCA_965660845.1). Classification (GTDB taxonomy): domain Bacteria; phylum Bacteroidota; class Bacteroidia; order Flavobacteriales; family Flavobacteriaceae; genus Polaribacter. The sequence continues at coordinate 85,909 of CBFIBH010000001.1, read as the reverse complement.
GTCGATGACAATGATGTTCTCAAGGGTCGTTTGTCTTTAAAAGATTTATTGGTAGCACCAACTAGAGCTCATATTTCTGAAGTTTATATTCCTAAGGTTGACTATGCTGTTGTAGACGATGAATTAGATGAAGTTTCTAATAAAATGAGAAAATATGATTTAGAAGCTATTCCGGTAATTGACGAGTCTGGTGTTTTATTGGGAAGAATTACAATTGATGATGTTGTAGATGTGATGAAAGAAGAGGCTGAAAAAGATTATCAGTTAGCTGCTGGTTTGGTTGATGATGTAGAAGCAGATGATACAATTTTAGAATTGACAAAAGCTCGATTGCCATGGCTTATTCTTGGTCTTTTTGGCGGTTTAGGAAGTGTTTTGATTATGGAAGGTTATGAAAATGCTATGAACAACTATAAAGAGCTATTCTTTTTTACACCTTTAATTGCCGCAATGGCAGGAAATGTAGGTGTTCAATCTTCTGCAATTATTGTTCAAGGTTTAGCAAATGATAATGTAAAAGGAAGTTTATGGAAGCGTCTTTTAAAAGAAATTGGTTTAAGTCTTATCAACGGAATTGTCTTAGGTGTTTTATTGATAGCCGTTGCTCCTTTAATGGGTCTTTCACCTTCATTTAGTATTACCGTTTCTGTCTCAATGTTGTCGGTAATTATAGTTGCTTCGCTTGTCGGAACTTTTGTTCCTATTGTATTAGATAAAAAAGGAATTGATCCTGCAATTGCTACAGGTCCATTTATAACAACCAGTAATGATATTTTTGGAATCTTCCTGTTTTTTGTGATTGCAAAGGCAATTTTAGTTTTTTAATTTCTGAAATAAATCCCACAACACAACTCCACAACTAACGGATATATTTAATGAGTGTTTGGTTCCCTTTTGTGGAATTTCAACACAAAAATCTGATTCTGTAACTACTTGTTGTAGAACTCCTTTAACCTCGTTTCCAAAAATAATTGCGTAAGTATTTCCAGACTTAGGAAGGAAATCATCAAGAAAACAGCTTTTATCTGCTTGTTCAATAGAAACCGTTATCACACCCTCTTTTTTTAGATGCCTTATCAATTCAATTGTGTTTTCTGCATATTCCCACTCAACAGACTCTGTTGCTCCCAAAGCTGTTTTATGAATCTCTTTATGAGGTGGTATTGCTGTTATTCCACACAGATAAATTTTTTGAATCAAAAACGCATCACTTGTTCTAAAAACAGACCCTATATTGTGTAGACTTCGTATGTTGTCTAATACAACAATTAATGGTGTTTTTTCTTGATTTTTGAACTCATTAACAGATATTCTTCCGAGCTCATTATTTCGTAGTTTTCTCATAAAAAGTTCTATCTTTAAGGACTATTTTATCAACGTAAAGCTAACTCAAAATTTCCAAAATCTTGGCAAAATCAAAAGGCAAAAAGGAAACTCCTTTAATGAAACAATATAACACCATCAAGGTTAAATATCCAGATGCTATGTTATTGTTTCGTGTAGGTGACTTTTATGAAACTTTTGGTGAAGATGCTAAAAAAGCTTCTGAGGTTTTAGGTATTGTTCTTACCAAAAGAGGTGCAGGAAGTGAAAGCGAAACTGCGTTGGCTGGTTTTCCTCATCATTCATTAAACACTTATTTACCAAAGCTAGTAAAAGCAGGAATGAGAGTTGCAATTTGCGATCAGCTAGAAAACCCAAAATTGACAAAGAAAATTGTAAAACGTGGTGTGACCGAGTTGGTAACTCCTGGGGTTTCTTTAAATGACGAGGTTTTACAATCAAAAACAAATAATTTTTTGGCTGCCGTTCATTTTGGTAAAAAATTATTGGGAGTTTCTTTTTTAGATGTTTCTACCGGAGAGTTTTTATTGGCTCAAGGAAGTGAAGAGTATATAGATAAGTTGCTTCAAAATTTTTCTCCCTCAGAAGTTTTGGTTCAAAAACAATTCAAACAAGAGTATATAAATGCTTTTGAAAACCGATTTTATTCTTTCTATTTAGACGATTGGGTTTTTCAAAAAGAATATGCTTTTGAAACACTTCAAAATCATTTTCAAACAAAAAGTTTACAAGGCTTTGGAGTTCATCAATTAGATGAAGGTGTAACCGCTGCTGGTGCTATTTTCTATTATTTATCGGAAACACAACATAGTAAATTAAATCACATTCAGAATGTGAGCAGAATTGCAGAAGATAATTATGTTTGGATGGATCGATTTACAGTTAGAAACTTAGAGCTTTATCAAGCAAACTCTTTGAATGCTGTTACACTTTTAGACATTATAGATAAAACCATTTCTCCTATGGGTGGAAGGTTGTTAAAGCGTTGGTTAGCATTACCTTTAAAGAATCTTGAAGAAATTCAACAACGCCATTCTTTGGTAAAATATATCATCAAGAATACTGATTTTCTTGACCTTAGCAAACACCAACTGAGTCAAATAAGTGATATTGAAAGGTTGATTTCTAAAGTTGCTACAGGTAAAGTTTCACCTAGAGAAGTCTGGTTGCTTAAAAACTCTCTTGAAGCTATTCAACCAGTAAAAGAGTTTTGTGAAAACTCAAGTTTTGAGCCTTTAAAACTATTAGGAAACCTGTTTTTAGACACGTCAGATATTATTCAACTTATTTCTTCTACTATCACAGATGAGGCTCCAGTAAATATTGCAAAAGGAAACGTCATAAAAAAAGGAGTTTCTGTAGAGTTAGATGAACTTCGTTCTATTGCAAACTCTGGAAAATCTTATTTAGACAAAATGTTGGAGAGAGAGTCTATAAGAACTGGAATTCAAAGCTTAAAAATTGCCTTTAATAATGTGTTTGGTTATTATATAGAGGTTAGAAATACACATAAAGACAAGGTTCCTGAAGATTGGATTCGCAAACAAACATTGGTAAATGCAGAACGTTATATTACGGAAGAACTCAAGGAGTATGAAACTAAGATTTTGGGTGCTGAAGAAAAAATTTCTGAGCTGGAATTGTCCCTTTTTCAAAGTCTAATTCAAGAGTTAATTATTCATATTAAAACTGTTCAAAAAAACGCTTTTGCTATTGCTCAAGTGGATTGTTTGCTTTCTTTTTCTCAATTAGCGTTAGACAATAATTATGTGTGCCCTGTAATGGATCAAAGTTCTGATATTGAGATAAAAAATGGTCGTCATCCAGTTATAGAAAAACAATTGCCAATAGGTGAGGAGTATATTGCAAATGATGTTGTGCTAAACCGAAATCAGCAACAAATCGTAATGATTACCGGTCCAAATATGTCGGGAAAATCTGCTATTTTAAGACAAACCGCTTTGATTGTTTTATTGGCTCAAATGGGAAGCTATGTGCCAGCTCAAAATGCAAGAATTGGAATTGTAGATAAGATTTTTACTAGAGTAGGAGCAAGTGATAATATTTCTATGGGTGAATCTACTTTTATGGTAGAAATGAATGAAACAGCTTCTATTTTAAATAATATTTCTGAAAGAAGTTTAGTCCTTTTAGACGAAATTGGCCGAGGTACGTCTACATATGACGGAATCTCTATTGCTTGGGCGATTACAGAGTACTTACATGAACACCCGTCAAAAGCAAAAACACTGTTTGCTACTCATTATCACGAGTTGAATGAAATGAGTACTACATTTCCTAGAATAAAAAACTACAACGTATCTGTAAAAGAACTTAAAGACAATATTATTTTTTTACGTAAACTAGTTGCTGGTGGTAGTAATCATAGTTTTGGAATTCATGTAGCAAAATTAGCTGGTATGCCAAACCAAGTGATTCATAGAGCTAATAAAATTTTACATCAGCTTGAAAAAAACCACACACAAGAAGAGGTAAAAGATTCTCTAAAGTCTATTCAACATGAGGATATGCAATTAAGCTTTTTTCAATTAGACGATCCTTTGTTAGAAGATATTAGAGATGAAATCCTATCTACAAATATCGATGCCTTAACCCCAATTGAAGCTCTAATGAAACTGAACGAAATCAAAAGAATGCTAACGAAGAAATAATTATCTTTGCAGTATGTTTTTAAACACATTTCTCTTTTTTGGTGGACCAGAAATAATGGTTGTTTTGTTGTTAGTTGTCATGCTTTTTGGTGCAAATAAAATTCCCGAAATTGCTAGAGGCTTAGGGAAAGGGATGCGTCAAGTTAAAGATGCTACAAACGACATAAAGAGAGAAATTAATGAAAGTGCTAAAAGCCAAGGTATTGACACTGATTTAGCAAAAAACATAAATAAAGAAATTAGTGAGGTTAAGGACAATATTGACGATTTAACCGGACCTATAAAAAGAAACATGTAATTACTTTACTCGGCTTATTGTCAATCCGTCTCTAATAGGTAAGAGAACTGTTTCTATTCTTTCATTTTCTTTCAACAATCGATTGTATGTAAGTAACGCTTTTGTGTCCTCATCTTTTGGATTTAGTTTTTCAACAACTTTTCCGCTCCAAAGAACATTATCAGACAGTATAATTCCACCTGAATTCATTTGATCAATAATCAACTCAAAATAATTAGGATAGTTGGATTTATCCGCATCCATAAAGACCAAATCGAATGTTTCTTGGATTGTTGGAATAATATCTAAAGCGTTTCCTGAAAACTGCTGAATTTGATTTCTAAAACCCGATTTCTCAAAATACTTATTTTGTAAATCTTCTAACTCTTCATTTTTATCAATTGTAAAAATTATGCCGTTTGCATCCAAACCTTCTGCTAAACATAATGCTGAATAACCTGTATAAGTCCCAATTTCTAGAATTTTTTTTGGTTTTACTAATTTAGAAATCATCGACAAAACTCTACCTTGAAAAGCTCCAGAAAGCATTCTGGGGTTTAATACTTTTTGCCATGTTTCTTTAGATAATTCTTGTAATAGTAATGGCTCAGATTGAGAGTGCTCAACAACGTAATCGTCTATGTTTTGTGGAAGAAAATTCATAGTATAAAAATAAAGTTTTCTTTTCCTTTTATTCCTTTTTAGAAAGCTTAACCTTTAATAATTCTTTGTCCTTTTTACTTAAGGAAAACGATCTTGTTTCCTTTAGTTGATGGTCGCAGATTTTAGTTATTAAAGTGTTCTGTTTGGTATATAATGCACAAATTTTACATTTTAAAAAATGAAGCTTTAACTTAAGTATTTCTAAAAATGAAGCCTCTCCATATTGGCTTTTATCACATATGGTTGTTGCTTGATCGCAAGTAATAAATAAACTCTTAAACATTCTTTAGTTATTAAACCAATTATCTTCCATACACTTTCTAAGCTGTGTTCTAGCTCTGTGAATGATAACCCACAAATTTGACGCTGTTATATCTAATTCCTTACAAATATCTTCTGTTTCAAAACCTTGTATGGTTTTCATTTTAAAAACCATTGCATATTTCTCTGGTAATTTGTCAATACAGTTTTCTAGGGCTGTTCCTAATTCTTCAGACTCAATATTTTTTTCAGATTCGTTGTCCCAAGATTGTGGAACTCTTTCCTCTAACCAGTTTCCTTCATTTTCTCCGCCATCATAAAAGTTCATACGAACCTCTGCTTTTCCTTTCTTTGAGTTTATTTTTCGATAATAATCGATTATTTTCCTCTTCAAAATTGAGACTAACCATGTTCTTTCAGAAGCCTCTCCTTTAAAATTCTTTGCTGATTTTAATCCCGCAAAAAATGCTTCTTGAACCAAATCTTTAGCTATGTCGTTATTATTGACTCTAACTACTGTATAGTTGAACAAATAGTCAGCATAACTATCTATCCATTTGTCTGGGTTTAATAAGTGTTTTTTAGTGGTTTGAGTCATGAGGTGTTGTTGCTCAAATATACTATTTTTTCGATTCTGATGGTTTGCATCCTTGTCGTCTTCTCATGTCAACCAAATAAATTATTTCCCAAGATCCGTTATTGTTGAATAACTGAAATGAATTGGCACCGCAATGGCTAAAGTTGTCATTAAAATAAAACTCGTAGGGTGTCCAAACAGAAGCAAGATTTCCGTCAATTTTAATATCGTACGAAAGTAATTTTTCAAAAAATTTGATTTCAGGTTTTTTGTTAGCGACGTTTGTTAAGAGCCCGAGTCTAGACTCTGTTTTTAAAACCTTTTCACCTTTTGGGTTGGTGTTTGTGGTTTGAATTTTAATGTCTTTATGAAGTGTTTTTCCAATTATTATTGAATCTCCTTTGTGTAAACCTTCAAAGAATCGATTGATTGTTTTTTTAATTGCTTGCTTTGAGGTTTCTTGCTGTGCATAAATGATTTGAGATGCTGTTAACAGTAATAAAAGTATAATAATTTTTGACATGTCTTCCTAGATTTTAGTTCATAAATCTATTAAATTCTATTGGGTTTCTTTTTTGAGCCCAGAACATTAACGTAAGATTAACTACATAAGATTCTACCGATATTTACTACTTTTACAGAATATTAAAACCAAAAGAATGTCAGTAGCAAAAAAGCAATACAAAAGAATTACTACTAAATCATTGGTAGAAATGAAAGCTAATGGTGAAAAGATATCGATGCTAACTGCATATGATTACACAATGGCAAAAATTATTGATGCTGCAGGTATTGATGTAATTCTTGTTGGTGATTCGGCTTCTAATGTAATGGCGGGTCATGAAACAACTTTGCCTATTACGTTAAACGAGATGATTTATCACGCAAGCTCTGTTGTAAGAGCTATTAATCGTTGTTTGGTTGTGGTAGATTTACCTTTTGGTTCGTATCAATCTGATCCAAAAGAAGCACTTCGTTCTGCTATTCGAATTATGAAAGAGTCTGGTGGTCATGCTGTTAAATTAGAAGGAGGAAAAGAGGTTAAGGATTCAATAAAAAGAATTTTAAATGCTGGAATTCCAGTGATGGGTCATTTGGGTTTAACCCCTCAATCCATATATAAATTCGGAACTTATACTGTAAGAGCAAAGGAAGAGCAAGAAGCTGAACAGTTATTAGAAGATGCTAAACTTTTAGAAAGATTAGGTTGTTTTGCTATTGTATTAGAAAAAGTGCCTGCTTCTTTGGCAGAAAAAGTAGCTAAATCAATCAGTATTCCTGTTATTGGGATTGGCGCTGGAGGAGGAGTAGATGGTCAGGTTTTGGTAACTCACGATATGTTAGGAATGACACATGAATTTAATCCTCGTTTTTTAAGACGTTATTTAGATTTATACGACGAAATGACCAAAGCTTTTGAAGGTTATATATCAGATGTAAAGAGTCAAGACTTTCCCAACGACAAAGAGCAATATTAGTGTGATTTGCTACTAAAACCCTAGCAATGAAAATACTACACCTTGACAGCAATCATCCTTTATTAATTCAACAACTCTCTTCGTTGGGTTTTGAAAACCACGAGGATTACACTTCTTCAAAACCTGAAATAGAGGCTAAAATTCATTTATACAACGGAATTATCATTAGAAGTCGTTTTTCTATTGATAAGCCCTTTTTAGATAAAGCAAAAAAGTTAAAGTTTATAGGTCGTGTTGGTGCGGGTTTGGAAAATATTGATTGTGATTATGCCTCTTCTAAGGGAATCCATTTAATTTCTGCTCCGGAAGGAAATAGAAATGCTGTTGGTGAACATGCTTTAGGGATGTTATTATCCTTGTTCAATAAACTAAATAAGGCTGATAAGGAGGTTAGAAAAGGATCTTGGTTAAGAGAGGAGAATAGAGGTGTTGAGCTAGATGGTAAAACTGTGGGCTTAATTGGTTATGGAAACATGGGCAAATCCTTTGCAAAAAAATTAAAGGGTTTTGATGTGTCTGTAATTTTCTATGATATTAAATCTGGTTTAGAAGATGAAAACGCACAACAAGTTTCGTTGTCAGAACTCCAAAAAAAATCAGATGTTTTAAGTTTACATGTTCCTGAAACAGATGAAACTGTTGGAATGATAAATAAAAGTTTTATCAACTGTTTTGATAAACCTTTCTGGATATTGAATACTGCAAGAGGTAAAAGCGTCGTTACTAAAGACTTGATAAAAGCTTTAAAGTCTGGAGCTGTTTTAGGTGCTGGATTGGACGTGCTAGAATATGAAAAAGCATCGTTTGAAAGTTTGTTTGACCAAGATATTCCTGCTGATTTTAAATATCTTCTGTCATCAGAAAATGTAATCCTATCTCCACATGTAGCTGGTTGGACTAAAGAGAGTAAAGAAAAGCTTGCGCAAACAATTGTAAATAAAGTAAAAGATATTTTTTACTAACTTGTTGGTTGGAAAATCAATCAACATGAAATAAAAAGCTTGTTCTCCAGAAGAATATATCGAACAGCTCCCTAGTGATAAGCAAGAAGTTGTAAAAAAAATTAGGTCTATTATTAATGAAAATATTCCTAAAGGCTTTGAAGAAACTATGAGCTATGGAATGATAGGTTACGTTGTGCCTCATTCAATATATCCAGATGGTTATCATTGTGATCCTGAGCTTCCTTTACCATTTATAAATTTAGCAAGTCAAAAAAACTTTATCGCTTTATATCACTCTGGAATCTATGCAATCCCAGAAATTCATGATTGGTTTGTGGGTGAATATCCTAAACATGCAAAGAAAAAATTAGACATGGGTAAAAGCTGTATTCGGTTCAAAAGTATGGATGATATTCCGTATGATTTAATAAAGGAATTGATAACAAAAATTACGTTAGACGAATGGGTAAACTGTTATGAATCAGTAATTAAGAAATAATTTATGAAGAAAAGAGTTACAGGTATTGGCGGGTTGTTTTTTAAGACAGAGTATCCTCAGAGAACAAAAGATTGGTATAAAAAACACTTAGGTTTTAACACAGATGATTGGGGTTGTACATTCTGGTGGAAAGACAAGAATGGAAATAACGCCTCTACTCAATGGAGTCCGTTTAAAAACGACACCAAATACTTTTCTCCTTCTCAAAAACCATTTATGTTCAACTATCGTGTTAAGGGTTTGGTTTCATTGTTAGACACTTTAAAATCAGAAGGTGTCACCATTGTTGGAGACATTGAAGAATATGATTATGGAAAGTTTGGCTGGGTTTTAGATGATGATGATAATAAAATTGAGCTTTGAGAGCCTAAAGATGATGCTTTTTTATAATTTTACGTTTCAAAATAAATATTACAGATGGTTTTAGATAGGTTTTTTGAATTTGCTGCCGAAATTTTAATTCTGCTTTTTTTAGTTATTACTTTATTACAATCTGGATATGATAAAATAACGGATTGGAACGGTAATCTTTCTTTTCTGAAAGACCATTTTAAAGCAACTCCGTTTGCTAAACCTGTTGGTTTCTTATTAGGAACAATTTTAGTTTTCGAAATAATTTCTGGGATTATGCTCCTTCTGGGTATTTATACAATCTTAGCTTACGGTGTGACTTATTTTGCTCTATGGGCATCTATGTTGTCTGCTGTTACTCTTATTTTTTTACTTCTCGGACAAAGAGTTGCAAAAGATTATGCAGGAGCGATGGCAATTGCTGTTTATTTCATTGTCAACATTATTGGAGTATTTCTTCTTCAATAAGAAATTGCTATTTTATTTTTAAAAACTATAAAGTATCACTATTGTTTTATGGTGTAAAAACAGCTGTCTAAGGGCTTTTTATTTTTGTTTTACACGTATGGTCGTCAAAAGATTTTGGTTTTGTTACAGGTTTTTATTTTGCTTTTTTAGCACATAAATCATAGAAGAATAGTTTTTTTTCTTCTTTCCCTTTATGTTTGATAGGAATCCAATTAAAAAAGCTCTAAAAAAATTGTTTTTTCCTGTTTTATGTTTTTCGCTCAAAAGAGAAACATAATAAGAATCAAATTTCATTGGTAGGGTTTTTTCAACTTCTAAATCGAAATCCATGAATAATTTAGAAATACTTTTTTTAGAAAAATGCCAAAGGTGTCTGGGAACATCATAGGCGGCCCAAAATTCTTTATAATATTTTGCGTCGTAACTTTCAAAATTTGGGACGGCTATAATTAATCTTCCATTTTTTGATAATAGCTGATCTAGTATTGAAATTGTTTCAGACAAATTAGATACATGTTCTAAAACATGCCAAAGAGTAATGATAGAAAATGATTTATTTTCAATTTCATTAATTTCTTTGAAAACTTCAATTCCAGATTCTTTTGCAATAGCTCTAGCTTTAGAATTTGGTTCAGTTCCAAAAACATTCCATCCTTTACTTTTACAAAAGCTCAAAAAATTCCCTGTTCCTGTTCCAACATCTAAAACGGTTTTCTGTAAGTTAAAAGAGCCTATGAGCTTTTCCTTTTTTTTAAGTGAATAGTTTCGAACCAACCTATATAGAAGCGGCATAAACCCTTTTTGTTTTTTGGAATGAGAAATGTAATCTTTGCTCTCATAATACTTTGAAACATTATCAGGAAAAGGAGATGTTTTTAACAAGTTGAGTTCCTTGTTGTAAAGTAATTCAAACGTTTCTCCCGACACAAGAAAGTCTTTACATTTCAGGTAGCTTTCTAATGATGATTCTTGGTTTTTTTCTTGTTTCATTTTGAATGTTCCATGTGGAACAACTTTAATTACCTACCCATATAGACTAATAAAACAGAGATGTCACTTGGAGAGACACCGCTAATTCTACTTGCTTGAGAGATTGTTGTTGGTTGAATTTTTGTTAGTTTTTCTTTTGCCTCATAAGACAAAGAATTGACTTTAGAATAATCAAAACTAGTAGGAATTGGAACGTTTTCTAACCTATTTAATTTATCTGCATTGTTTTTTTCTTTTTCAATATATCCAGAGTACTTTAAGTGAATTTCCACTTGCTCTATAACATCTTTGTTGATATCAACTAGAGCTAAAAACTCTTTAACTTTTGGAATAATAAAAAAATCAGACAGAGAAACTTGTGGTCTAGAGGCTATTTTAAAGAGTTTCATAGACTGATTGATTTCTGCTAAATTATACTTTTTTAGAATTGGATTAATTTCTTCTTTTGTAACACTAACATTTTTTAAAAACTCAATAAAATCAGCTGTTTTTTGTTTCTTTTCTTGCACCTTTTCATAACGTTGTTTTGATGCTAATCCTATCTTATAACCCAGTGGTGTCAATCGTAAATCAGCATTGTCTTGTCTTAACAATGTCCTATACTCTGCTCTTGAGGTAAACATTCTATATGGCTCTTCTGTTCCTTTGGTAATCAAGTCGTCTATTAAAACGCCTATATATGCTTCGCTTCTTTTTAAAATAAATGGGTCTTTATCTTGGGTCTTCAAAGATGCGTTAACTCCCGCCATCAAACCTTGAGCAGCTGCTTCTTCATAACCTGTTGTACCGTTTATCTGTCCAGCGAAGAAAAGGTTTTCTACAAGCTTTGTTTCTAAGGAATGTTTTAGTTGAGTTGGTGGAAAATAATCGTATTCAATTGCATAACCATATCGAAAGAACTTTACTTTTTCAAAACCAGGTATCAAACGAATTGCTCTATCTTGAATATCATCTGGTAAAGAGGTTGAAAAACCATTTACATATATTTCAACAGTGTTCCATCCTTCTGGTTCTACAAAAATTTGATGTCGTTCTTTTTCTGAAAATCGATCTATTTTATCCTCAATTGAAGGACAATATCTAGGCCCTGTGGATTGAATCCTTCCGTTAAACATGGGTGATCTTTCAAAACCTTCTCTTAATAAATTATGAACCTCTTTAGTGGTATAAGTTAGATAACACGATCGTTGTTTTGTTAAAGGTTTTGTGTCTAAATAAGAAAATTTCTCTGGAATTTCATCACCTGGTTGTTCAGTCATTTTAGAATAATCCAAACTTCTTCCGTCAACTCTTGGTGGCGTTCCTGTTTTCATTCTTCCAGATTCAAATCCTTTTACAACCAAATCTTCTGTGATTCCGGTAGACCCAGACTCACCTGCTCTTCCTCCACCAAATGTTTTCTCTCCTATATGAATAAGACCATTAAGGAAAGTTCCTGCAGTGACAATAACAGTCTTAGACATTATGTGTAAACCTAAAGCTGTTTTTACACCAATTATTTTGTCACCATCAAAAAGCAATCCATTTACGGAATCTTGATAAAAATCCAAATTGTCAGTTTGTTCTAATAAAGTTCTCCAAGTTTCTGCAAACATCATTCTGTCTGACTGCGCTCTTGGGCTCCACATTGCAGGCCCTTTAGACTTGTTAAGCATTTTGAATTGAATTGCTGTTTTGTCTGTAACAATTGCACTGTAACCACCTAAAGCGTCAATTTCTCTTATAATCTGGCCTTTTGCAATTCCTCCCATTGCTGGATTGCAACTCATTTGAGCAATGTTTTGAAGGTTCATTGTAATGAGTAGTGTTTGGGAACCCATATTTGCTGCTGCTGCTGCTGCTTCACTTCCTGCGTGTCCGCCTCCAACAACAATTACATCATATATTTTAGTAGATAAACTCATGTTTCACGTGAAACAAAAAGGCTAATTACTTGTTTTTAAGCATTTTAACAAATAAATCTTCTTGTTCTCTAATTATATTTTTTTGTTTTTCTGTCTTGTCTTTATACCCAAAGAAGTGCAAGATACCGTGACACATAACTCTTGCCATTTCATCTTCAAACTCGGTTGCGTATATTTCAGCATTTTCTTTAACCCTGTCAACTGATATACAAATATCTCCAGCAATTAGGTTTCCAACTGAATAATCGAAACTAATTATGTCTGTGTATGTATCATGTTGAAGATGCTCCTGATTTATTTTATGCAAATCATCATCATTATAAAAAAAATATTGTATTTCACCTAAATCATAACCAGATAAGTCAATTCCTTCCGAAATCCAAGATCTATATTTTTCTTCGTTTAGAATGGTAAAATCCGTGTTGTATGTAAAGCCAATCAACCCTGTTTAGTTTTAGAAAAGTACTTCTGTACCTTTTTTTTGAAATTTTGCTGCAAAGGTAAGGATTGTCTATTTAAAATATCTAATTGATTATAAAACAACTTATTAATTTCTATTTGTTTTAGTTCTTTTTTGCTGAACTGAGTTGTATTGGTATTAGGTTTTCTCTTTTTATCTTTATTTTGTTCTAAAACTGCCTTATCAAGCTTTAATAATTGGTACTCTAAGCTTTGCATTCTTTGAAGAACTTCTTGAGAAAATCCTTTTTCTAAAATTTCGTTTTCTAGTTGCTCCATTGTTTTCACAACCTTTTTACCCTGCCCTTTTGGATCTTTTCCTTCTTCTATCAAGTTTTCTAATTGTTGTTTCAATTGGTTTTGTTGTTGGTAAATTCTATAAAGTTCTCCGATGTTTTCTTCTCCTTGTTGATTTCCTTTCTGTTTTCCTTTTTCTTTTCCGTTTTGCTGCTTGCCTTTTTGTTGTTGCTTCCCTAAGCCTTTTTTCGTTTTTTCTGAAAGGCCTTTTTGTTGTTGCATAATATCTGGTAGGTTGAAAGATTTAGACTGCTTCCCCTTGCCTTTTCCAGAAATACTGTTGTTCATGTTATTTAGTAAATCACTTAAAAAATCAGAAATATTATTTGCTGATGTCATTACAAATTGTTGATTCGAAATACCACTATCAAACCTTCTCTCAGAGAAATTTTCTAGTGATTCGTCTAAGTTGTAATGAGCATTTGCTAGGTCGTTTTGGATCTTAGTGCTAATTTGAGGAACCCTCATTGATAAAACATATAAACTATCGTCAATATGTTCAAAGTATGTTTTAACAACATTTTGTTTGCGTAAACTCTTACCGAAATTTGGGTGCTGGAAATCTATTTCTTCAAACGTTTTTAGCAAAGCTTCTTGCTGAAAAGAAAAAGTAATAACGTTTTTTAATATTTTTCTTAAATCTTCTGCGTTTTCTTCAATTGAGTTTGCTTGCATATCCATCATAGATTGTTGCATTTTTTTACTCATTTCTTGCATTTTTTTTCCTGCTTTTTTCTGGTTCTTTTTTGCAGATGAAGTGTTTTTTTGAGTTAAGCTTTCTTGAGATTTTTTTTGAGATTTTTTAACTTCATGTTTTTCGTCGGATACATCAGGAATATCCATTGGCTTTTTTAAATCCTGATTGTTTTTTTCTAACTCTTCTAACTCTTTTTCTAGTTTGTCAAACTTTTTGGTTATCTCTTCTTGTTGTTTGGGTGTTTGGTTCTCTTTGTTTGATAAGTCGTTTTGTTCTTTTGCTAACTTTTCTAATTTGTTTGCAATTTGAGTCATTTTTTGCTCGACGTAAAACCTTTTAGTCAATTCTAAAATACGTTCTAGACTTCTTTCTTGTTGTTTGTTTTGTTCTGCTAGCTCTTTCGTTTTTTTTACAAGTTGCTCTTTATTAAGTTTCTCGGCTAATTTTTCTAATTCTTCAAGTAGCTTTTGTTGTTTTTTTAACTTTTTAAGCTCTTCTATTCTCTTTTTTAACTCCTCTTTATTAGTTTGAATATTTTCAGTTTCTTCTTTTTTATTATCAAAGTTCTCTAGCAAATTATTGGTTTGTTTTTTCATCATTTGCTGATATTGCTTTTGTCTTTTTACAAGGTTCTCTATTTTCTTTTTATCGTTCCAATTCATGTTTTGCTTGTTCTGCAAATCTTTCTGAATTTCTTGTAAGTCTGTTTTTTGCTTTTTTTGACTTGTAAGTGATTTTTCTAGTCTGTTTATATAGTCTTTTTGGTCTTGTAATAATTTTTCATCAACTTCTTCTTGAGTTTTTACTCTGTAAGTAAATGTTTTACTTTTTGTTTTCTTTGAGCCATTAACAGCGTCGTTATCATATACCTCAAAAAACAATTCATATCCGTATCCTTCTATTAAATTAAGACCTTCTGGAAAATTGTAATAAAATGACTGAAGGTTTTCTTTATTTACTTTTAATTTGTGTGACTGTTTTGATGCTGAATTTCCTACTTGTTGATAAACAATTTGAAGGTTTCTTAAACCATAATCGTCAGAAATTTGACCAATGAAATAAATTGGGTTGTTTGATAAACTATCTATATTTGAGCGCACTTCTATTTTTGGTGATTCGTCTTTAACAACATTGACAACAAAACCAATATTTTCATAATCTTCTATGTTCTTATTAGAAGCAGTAATTTGATATCTAATATTCTTTTTTGCTGTTTTTTTATAAGAAAACCCTGAATCTGATTTTATGAAGTCCTTCTTTATATTGTCATAAATAAAATTTACTTTTTCTGTGTTTTCTGCAGAAACATTCCAGGTAATTTTTGTTCCTTCTGGCACAATAAGATTGGATGGCGAGTCTGTTTTTTTATCTTTCTGATAGGTGTAGCCAGGGTAGTCTATTTCTAGTTCAATTCCCTTAATTCTTGGTGTATTTAAAACATTTACTAAAAACTCTTTTGATGAAACCCTATTAGATTCAACATAAAAAGATAGGTTTTTCTGAATCTGAGAAAATGTAAACTGAAAATTACCAATGTTTGAGTTCTTTAAAAAATATTCTTGTCCTTCAAAGTGAATTTTTGCTTCACTTGGAATTATGTTTCCTTTAGCAGTAATGTTTACAGTAAAATCTTCACCTTGAATAACACTTAAGTTCTCGTTTTCTAATACAAATTGAAAAGGCGCTGGTGGTTCGTAAGCGGTTTGGTAGTTAACCACACGATTAAAACTACTTGAAAAGTCTGCAATAAGATTTGTGAAAAACAATAAAATAACTAATAATAAAGGAGCTAATGTAAACTTGATGTACTTAAAGTTCACCTTGTAGCTTATTGCTTTGTTAAATTGAATGGGTGCTAATTCTTTTGATTTTTGTTCTATGCTAGCAAGTAGTAAGTCTGAAGAACCTGATGATTGTTTTAATTGTAAAACATTAAGCAGCTTGTCCTCAACCTCTTTAAAATGTTTCCCAACAATTTTCGACAATTCTAAATGACTAATTCCTTTTGTTGCTTGTATTAGCTTTAGTGTTG
The DNA here is from genome assembly GCA_965660845.1 of Flavobacteriaceae bacterium. GTDB lineage: Bacteria > Bacteroidota > Bacteroidia > Flavobacteriales > Flavobacteriaceae > Polaribacter. Next base: position 69,996 of record CBFIBH010000001.1, on the reverse strand, counting down.
GTTTTCCAATAAATTGAAACAATAAGAAAGTCTCAACCAAAACGAACAACCAAAACAAAAATGTTCTTCCGATTGGTGAAAGCCAAAAGAAATATTCAACAAAAGAAATGAGTAAAAAATAAGAAACGCCAAGTGATAGAAAAAGAAGAGTTCCTTTAAGTAAGAGGTTTTTATAGTACTTTTTATAAAACTCTTTTAGTTTTTGCTCTATTTGATAAAAGTTACTCATGAAAGTTAAAAATACAACAAAGCTAAAAAACAGAATCAAAAGATGTGTTAAAGCTTGTTCATAATGGTTTTGTAAACGTTTGAATAAAAGTATCTTTGCAGCAATAAATTTTTTAGTTCATGTCTTCAAACGTTCGCGTTCGTTTTGCTCCAAGTCCAACAGGACCACTTCATATGGGTGGTGTAAGAACAGCTTTGTATAATTATTTGTTTGCTAAAAAACATCAAGGAACTTTTGTTCTACGTATTGAAGATACAGATCAAAAAAGATATGTTTCTAATGCTGAATCTTATATAACTGAATCTTTAGGTTGGTGTGGTATTCCTTTTGACGAAGGACCAGGAAAAAACGAAAAGCTTGGTCCTTATCGACAATCTGAGAGAAAACATTTGTATAAGCAATATGTTGACACTTTGATTGCTAAGGGTAAAGCGTATTATGCTTTTGACACACCAGATGAGTTAGATGAGCACAGAAAACTACATGAAGAACAAGGAAAAACATTTATTTACAATTGGCATAACAGAGAAAAGGGTCGTCTAAATAATTCCTTGGTTTTATCTGAAGAAGATGTAAAATCAAGAATTAGTAATGGAAATGATTTTGTTGTTCGTTTCAAATCGCCAGAAAACAGAATTTTGGTTTTACAAGATGAGATTCGAGGTGAAATAACGATTGACACCAATGTTTTAGATGATAAAATATTATTTAAATCTGACGGTATGCCAACATATCATTTAGCCAATATTGTTGATGATCACTTAATGCAAATTAGCCATGTGATTCGTGGTGAAGAGTGGTTGCCTTCTTTAGCGCTTCATAATTTGTTGTATGAAGCTTTTGGTTGGGATAAACCCAAATTCGCTCATTTGCCGTTAATTTTAAAACCTGTAGGTAAAGGAAAGTTAAGTAAAAGAGATGGAGACAAATTAGGGTTTCCTGTGTTTCCTTTAGAATATACAAACCCAGATACTAATGAAACCTCTAGGGGTTACAGAGAAGATGGTTATCTACCTGAAGCTTTTGTGAATTTATTATCTCTATTGGGTTGGAACCCAGGAACAGAACAAGAGGTATTTCAACTAGATGAATTGATTGTGGCTTTTGACTTATCAAGAGTTAGTAAATCTGGTGCTAAATTCAGTCCTGAGAAAGCCCAATGGTTCAATCAACAACATCTACAATTAAAAACAGAAGAAGAACTTAGTGTTCCTTTTGAAAAAGTGTTGATTGAAAAAGGCATTACTTTTGATAAAGAATTTGTCATAACGGTTATTTCGTTAATTAAGGAACGAGCTGTTTTTGTTTCAGATTTATGGAATTTATCATCTTTCTATTTTGAAGCTCCTGTTTCTTTTGACCAAAAAGCTTCAAAAAAACAATGGAAAGAAACAACTCCTGGTTTAATGAAGGAATTGATTAAGGTTATAGAAAATATAAATGATTCTGCTTCTTCGCAAGAAATAGAATCAGCCGTAAAAGAATGGATCACTAATAAAGAGGTTGGTTTTGGTAAAGTTATGCAGCCTTTGCGATTAAGTTTAGTTGGCGCATTAAAAGGTCCTCATTTGTTTAATATTATAAAACTAATTGGAATTAAAGAAAGTATTCAGAGAATAGAATACGCTATTAATACATTATAAGATGAAAAAAGTTGTTTTTTTATTGCTTTTGTTGTCAGTTGTTTCAGCATCAGCTCAATTTATGAACCAAAGAAGAGGTAGAGGAATTAGACAATCTCCAATGCCAAATCAAAATCAACCGCAAGAATTTGTTTTTAATCCAGAAAAAGCAATCGGAATTGTTATTTATGACGTTGAAAGAGCCGCAAAAAAAATAGGCTTAAAAAACAAAAAGAAAGACGAGTACAAACAGTTTTCAACTCTTTTGACTAAGTTTAATAAGGATATGACAGATTTAGCTAGAATTAATAGCTTCACTTTTTCTCAAGAAAAACAAAATGTTGAAAGCTCTCACAAACTCTCGATGGAGTCTCGTGATTTTTCTCTTTTAGAAAAAGCTTATAAGCAAGCAAGTGAAAAATTTAAACCTATTGTTGATCAAGTTAAAGAGAAGGAAAAGAAGTTAGACGCCACTTTCAAAACATTTCTTTCAAAGAAACAATTGACAAAATGGGGTAAATACAAACAAAAACAAAAAACAAAGCGTCCATAAGTTTTTTGTAACATTTTCTTTTTTTTGCGTCGTATATTTAATCACTTGTTGTAAATTATACACCCTTAATTAACCATTAAAAAGAAAATATATGTCTTATTACATTCCCGTTTTTTTAGTTTTTGGCTTATTAATTTTAATAAGCGCATTCTTTATTATTAAACAGCAAACTGCTGGAATTATTGAACGTTTTGGACGATTTCAAAGCATAAGACAATCTGGTTTACAATTAAAAATTCCATTAGTTGATAGAATTGCTGGTAAAGTAAGTTTGAAGATTCAACAATTAGATGTAATTATAGAAACTAAAACACTAGACGATGTTTTCGTAAAGATTAAAGTTTCTGTTCAATACAAAGTTATTAGAGATAAGGTGTATGATGCTTTTTATAAGCTAGATTATCCTCATGATCAAATTACTTCTTTTGTGTTTGATGTGGTTCGTGCAGAAGTGCCTAAAATGAAGTTAGATGATGTGTTTGTGAAAAAAGACGACATCGCAATTGCTGTTAAAAGAGAATTACAAGAGTATATGACAGACTATGGTTACGATATTATTAAAACCTTAGTAACTGATATAGATCCTGATGCACAAGTAAAAGCAGCTATGAATAGAATTAACGCTGCAGACAGAGAAAAAACTGCTGCACAGTTTGAAGGTGACGCTCAACGTATATTAATTGTAGAGAGAGCTAAAGCTGAAGCTGAAAGCAAACGATTACAAGGTCAAGGTATTGCAGACCAACGTAGAGAAATTGCTCGTGGTTTGGAAGAGTCTGTAGAAGTATTAAATAAAGTAGGTATTAACTCTCAAGAAGCTTCTGCTTTGATTGTTGTTACACAACATTATGATACATTACAAGCAATTGGTCAAGAAACTAATAGTAATTTAATATTGTTACCTAATTCTCCTCAAGCAGGAAGTAACATGTTAAATGATATGGTCGCTAGTTTTACCGCTAGTAATCAAATTGGAGAAGCTATGAAAAACTCTCAAAAAAATAATAAAGATGAATAGTATGATTTTAACAACAACAAATGGTGTTGATGGTAAAACAGCAAATCAATACTTAGGAATAGTTACAGGAGAAACCATTATTGGTGCAAATATTTTTAAAGACTTTTTTGCAAGTATTCGAGATATAGTTGGTGGAAGATCGGGTTCGTATGAGCGTGTTTTACGTGAAGCAAAAGATACCGCAATTAAAGAAATGCAAGATGAAGCTGCTCGTTTAGGTGCTGATGCAATTATTGGTATTGATTTAGACTATGAAACCGTGGGTGCTAACGGTGGAATGTTAATGGTCACTGCTTCTGGAACAGCAGTAAGATTTTAAACAAAAAAGCCGAGATTGAATCTCGGCTTTTTTTATTTCTTTTCTTCTATTTTGCTTTCTTTATCTTCATCTTTAGTAGCGTTTTTAAACTCTTTGATTCCGCTTCCTAATCCTCTCATTAATTCGGGTATTTTTCTACCTCCAAATAATAATAAAACAACTACAACTATTAAGATGATTGACGTTGGTCCTGGTATTGCTAAAAAATGATTCATTTTTCTTTTATTTAAAGTACAAAGATAGAAAAAAGGTTTGAGTCTGTTTAAGAGTCTTTCTTCTTTATAATTCCTCCGACAACTTTTTTATCTTTTATTACTTCTGGATTTCCTGTGTAAATGACAGATCCTCCAAAACTTACTTTTACATTTAATGTTTCTCCTGTAGCAATTTCTGCTTTGGTTCCCATTCCTGCTTTAATTGTAGTATTCTCTAATATTTTTAGATTATACCCATGATAAATACCATACAAATCTACAGTCACGTCTTGATTCTTTGCAGATCCTGATAGTTTGACAATTCCTCCTGAAGTAGATTTTACTTTCAAATGTTTCACTTTTACAACTAGGTTTATGAATGCTTTTTCTTGTGCTTTAACTTCAAGTTGTAATTGATCTATATTTTTACCAGTAATTGTTCCTCCTGCATTCGCATCTATAAGATTGATATTGTTTTTGTAGTAAATTTTCACGTTTACTTTACCATCTGCAATTATTTCTGGAAATTTTAGACTAATTCTAAGAGTTTTGTTTGTGTTTTTAACTTTAACTTTTTCTGCTTTTACTCCAGAAATTTCTATTTTTTGTTCGTTTGACTTGATGATTTCTACATCAATACCGTTAAAAACTTTTAACTCAGAAAAGTCTCCCAAAACTTTTGTAATTGTAGTTTGAGAGATGAGTGTTGTTGTAATAAAAAAAGCAATTATGGCGACTACTTTTTTCATGAGTTTTATAGTTTGATTAACTTATGTCAACAATTATACCACTATAAAGACAAACTTTATAATTTATTGTTGCAACTACGTTAAATTTTATACGTTTTTCCTTTAATTTTTAAAGTTTCTGCAACCTCTGTTACATCAACAGAATTAATTATATAGGTTGTTAGTATTAATAAAGTTTTTAAAAAACTCATCTTTTAAATAGGTTTCAAAAATTTCTTTTAATTGTTTTGGGAATTGTAATAATTCTGATAAAGAGGGATAATTAACCTCTCTAAAGTTTAATGAATCTTTATATTTTTCATCGTCTTTTTTTATTTCATCTCTAACTGTATTATGGAACGAAGTAAGTTTATCTAGGAAATATGACTTAGTAACTTCTAATTCGTAAGGAACAATTTCAGAATCATTAAAAAAACGATTAAAATTTAATCCAGGATTATAACTTATTAAATCTTGAGAAATTGACTTGTTATTTACAAGAACTTTCATAAGCCTTAATCTTCAATCAATTCAAAGTCTAAATGTTTGCGTTCTAGATCAGTGTGTTTTACTTTTACAACAACCTCATCACCTAGTTGATACATGTGTTTGGTAGATTGCCCAACAATTGCAAATTGTTTTTCATCAAAAATATAATAATCACTTTTAATGTCTCGTATTCTTACCATTCCTTCGCATTTATTGGATACAATTTCTACATAAATTCCCCATTCTGTTACACCAGAAATGACACCTGTAAATTCTTCATCTTTATGATCTTTCATGTATTTAACTTGCATATACTTTATAGAAGATCGTTCTGCTTTTGCTGCTAACTCTTCTTGTTTAGAAGCGTGTTTACAACGAACTTCATATTCATCTGCTTTTGGTGTATTTCCTTTATCTAAATAGTGTTGTAATAAACGATGCGTCATTACATCTGGATAACGTCGAATGGGTGATGTAAAATGAGAATAATAATCAAAAGCTAAACCGTAATGACCAATGTTTTGAGTTGTATACACTGCTTTAGACATAGAACGAATTGCAAGAGTTTCTATCATGTTAGATTCTGCTTTTCCTTGTACATCTTGCAACAGTTTGTTTAAACTTTCTGTGGTACTTTCTCTAGTTTGAGTATCCATTTTATAACCAAACTTAAAAACCATACTTTGTAAAGCTGCAAGTTTTTCTATATCTGGTTCATCATGAACTCTATAAATAAAGGTTTTATTTGATGGTTTGTTATTTGCTTTTCCGATGAATTCTGCCACTTTTCTATTGGCTAACAACATAAATTCTTCAATGAGTTTGTTTGCATCTTTTGCTTCTTTAAAATAAACTCCTGTTGGATTTGCTTCTTGATCTAAATGAAACTTCACTTCTACCCGATCAAAAGAAATAGCTCCTTGTTTCATTCTCCGTTTTCTAAGAGTTTTGGCTAATTCATCTAATTTTAAAGTTGCTTCTACAATAGAATTATCTACTGTGTAGGTTTCTCCTGTGATAGAAACATTTTCTGGAATGATGTTGTTTTTGTTTTCAATAATTACTTGTGCTTCTTCATATGCAAAACGCTTGTCTGAATACGTAACGGTTCTACCAAACCATTGATGTACAATTTCTGCTTTCTCATTCATCTCAAATACTGCAGAAAAGGTTAATTTTTCTTCGTTAGGTCGTAAAGAACAAACTCCGTTTGAAAGCATTTCTGGTAACATAGGAACTACTCTATCTACCAAATAAACCGATGTTGCTCTATTATATGCTTCGTTATCTAAAATTGTATTTGGTTGTACATAATGAGATACATCTGCAATGTGAATTCCTATTTCATAATTTCCGTTTTCTAGTTTTGTAAATGATAGAGCATCATCAAAGTCTTTTGCATCTTTTGGATCTATTGTAAACGTAAGATCTTTTCTCATATCTCTACGTTTTGAAATTTCTTCTTTGGTAATTTCTATGGGTAATTTTGTAGCTTCTTCTTCTACTTGTTTCGGAAACTCATACGGTAATCCATACTCTAATAAAATAGAATGAATCTCTGTATCGTGATCTCCTGGTTTTCCTAAAACTTGGGTAATCTTTCCAAATGGATTTTTTGAATTTTCTGGCCAATCTTCTAATTTAGCCACAACTTTATCACCATGTTCTGCTCCGTTGATTTTATTTTTTTCTATAAAAAAGTCAACAGGAATTCGATCATTGTCTGGAATAACAAAACCAAAGTTTTTACTCATTTGTAGTATACCTACAAACTCTTCTTTAGCTCTTTCAATAATTTCTACAACATCTGCTTCTAGTTTTTCACTTCGTTTTCTTTTGTACACATATACTCTAACTACATCTTCATGTAATGCTTTTCCTAAGTTTACTGCAGGAACAAAAATATCTTGTTCAAAATCATCAGAAATAAAATATGCGTTTCCGATTCTTGTAACATCAACGGTTCCTAAATGATACTTTCTATCTTCATTGATTTGAAATTTTCCTCTGTCTATTTCTTTTACTTTTTTGTTCGCTGTAAGTTCTACTAATTTCTTTAATATTTGAGTTTTACCATCTGTATCAGTAATTCCCATTTTTGAAGCAATCTGTTTATAATTGTAATATTTAGTACTGTCTTTATTGAGTATTTTAAAGATATTTCTTGTTAAATCTTTAATCACTCTTCCTTTCTTCTTGTAGATTTTTTTCTTTCTACTCATAATTTTTAATTCTTTATTTTTTTTGTAAAGTACAAATTATTCTTTGTTGGTTCTTATTAAGAAACGGTTATGATTGGTTTTTGTACTTTGGTTTGTTTATAATTTTCTTGTATGTTAAATTCTGATGACAATTCATCAAAAAATGATTGGTTTTTAATTGTGAATCCAAATACTGGTAATTCTAACTTTTCTAAGTCTTGGAAAATCATTCAAGATGAATTAAAAAGCAATCTTATTTCTTACGAATTTGCTTTTAGTCAGTTTACAAAACATGAAATTCAACTTGTAGAAGAAGCAATAAAACAAGGATATCGGAAAATCATTTCTGTAGGTGGAGATGGAACCCTACATCATGTTGTAAACGGAATTATGGTGCAAACATACGTAAAAACTTCTGACATTAAACTAGGAGTGATTCCTTTAGGTACAGGAAATGATTGGATTAAGTCGTATAACATACCTAATACTATTAAAGATTCTATTCATATCATTGAAAATGGAACTGATTTTTATCAAGATATTGGTTGTATTGAATTAGAAAATAATAGAATTGAATATTTCAACAATTTAGCTGGAATTGGTTACGATGGTTATGTAATTCATAAACTAAAAAAATTAAAACGTTTTGGAGCTGTAGCTTACATTTTAAGTGGTTTGTATGGTTTATTTTTTTATAGGAAAACATCTTATAAAATTGAGATAAACAATACTATAATTACTTCTAAATGTTTGATGATTTTAATTGGACTTTGTCAATATTCTGGTGGTGGAATGCAAATGACTCAAGAACCTTTATTAAATGATGGTTTGTTTGATGTTACTTTAGTAAAAAACTTTTCTTTTTTAGATTTAATTATCAATTTACCAAAATTGTATAATGGTACAATTGTAAATCATAAAAAAGTAGAAAACTTTAAGACATCTCAAATAAAAATTAATGAGTTAAATACCAAAGAATCTTTTATTGAAGCTGATGGTGAATTGGTAGGTAAACATCAATTAAAAGTTGCTATTATTAAAAAATCGATTCGATTTATAATTCCTAATAATACTATTCATTCATAGTAAAAGTTAAAGAAATCTTAAAAAAATGTAACATATGTTAATTTGTTACGTCTTTATAATAGATCCTTTGATTTTGAAAGCACTAAAAAACATCATTTCTTTATTTTTATTCATCTTCTTTTTTGGGAGCTTTTACATCTATCTTTCCATTCAAAAAAAGGTAAAAAAACCTATTCCAAAGCAAACGGTTGAAGTAAGATCTGACTCAACTAAGATTAAGTTTCATAAAACTGTTTAATAAGGTTATGAACATCTTATAGTATTATCATTTTTTTTAGTTTTTATTAAATTAAATAATAATGTGTATAATGTAATGTGAATTTGTAGCGTAAAAAACAAAGAATAAATTTTGATATTCCACTTATTAAAAACAATTGACATATTATATATATGTAAGTAGACTGATTTCCAATCTATTTTTAAGTTTATTAACAACTGTTATTAACTATTATTAACCAATTTATGTAAACTAAATAATCAAAATATTAAGTTAATTAATAGTAAATTTTCTGTTGATAAATAGTGATTAAAAACTCATAACTAAAATAGGTTTATAACTATAAAATCAGCACTTAACAGAAAAAAGAAAAGAATCAAATAATATTTTTAAAATTTATTGATACTTCTTAACAATTATTTAAAATGATTTAAACCGCTGAAAAATAATAGGTTATTAAGAATTGAAAACTTTTTTATTAGAAAACCTGTTCATAACTCCATCTCTTTGTAAATTTGTTCTATTCAAATCATTTAATATCATATAATTATGACAATTTCTATTGGAAATGATCACGCTGGACCAGAATATAAATTTGCAATTATAGATTTCTTAAAAGAAAAAGGAATACAAGTTATTAATCATGGAACAGATTCTTTAGATAGCGTAGATTATCCAGATTTTGTTCATCCAGTTGTAAAAGATATTACTGATAAAAAGTCAGATTTTGGAATCTTAATTTGTGGGAGTGCAAATGGTGTAGCAATAACAGCAAATAAGTACCAAAATATAAGAGCTGGTTTGTGTTGGACAAATGAAATAGTTGAATTAATTCGCCAACACAATAATGCAAATATCTTATGTATTCCTGCGAGGTTTACTTCTATTCCTCAAGCTCTAAAAATGGTAGATACTTTTTTAAACACAGAATTTGAAGGAGGAAGACATCAAAACAGAGTGAATAAAATTCCAGCTTGTTAATATGACATTTATTGTAAAAACATTCAATGAATTAACAACTAAAGAACTTTATCAACTCTTACGTTTACGATCGGAAGTTTTTGTAGTTGAGCAAGATTCTGTGTATCAAGACATTGATAACAAAGACCAAAAAGCATTTCATGTCTTAAATTTTAAAAAAGATGAATTAATTGCTTACGCACGAATTTTTAATTCAGGGGATTATTTCAAACATCCAAGTATTGGAAGAATAATAGTTAAAGAGACAGAAAGAAATCACGATTATGGTTATAAATTAGTTGAAGCTTCAATTCAATTCATAGAAAGAAACTTTCAATCAAAAAACATAGAAATTTCAGCTCAAACCTATTTACTAAAATTCTATAATTCTTTGGGTTTTAAAAAGCAAGGAGAAGAATATTTAGAAGATGGAATTCCACATATAAAAATGTTGAGAACTTCCTAAAATCAACTAATTTTTCTTTGCTGTTTTTCGTAAATTGTCGTTTCATTTTATTTTAAAAATTATGTCTACAGATAAAGAAAAACAAGCCAAGTTAAAAGCCTTACAACTCACATTAGATAAGCTAGATAAAACCTACGGTAAAGGAGCTGTCATGAAAATGGGTGACAGCGTTGTAGAAGACGTTGAAGCAATTTCATCAGGATCTTTAGGACTAGATTTAGCTTTAGGAGTTGGTGGATATCCAAGAGGAAGAGTTATAGAAATTTATGGGCCAGAATCTTCTGGTAAAACTACACTAACCTTACATGCAATTGCAGAAGCTCAAAAAGCTGGAGGAATTGCAGCTTTTATTGATGCAGAACATGCTTTTGATCGTTTCTATGCACAGAGTTTAGGAGTAGATATTGATGGTTTGGTAATTTCTCAACCAGATCACGGAGAGCAAGCATTAGAAATAGCAGACAATTTAATTCGATCAGGAGCTATTGATATTGTCGTTGTCGATTCAGTTGCGGCTTTAACACCGAAATCCGAAATTGAAGGAGAAATGGGAGATTCTAAAATGGGTCTTCATGCTCGTTTAATGTCACAAGCTCTCAGAAAATTAACAGGTACAATTAGTAAAACGAATTGTACTGTGATTTTTATAAACCAATTAAGAGAAAAAATAGGTGTAATGTTCGGAAATCCTGAAACAACAACAGGAGGAAATGCTTTAAAGTTTTATGCATCAGTTCGTTTAGATATAAGAAGAAGAACTCAAATTAAAGATGGTGATAGAGTAATAGGAAACCAAACCAAAGTAAAAGTGGTCAAAAATAAAGTTGCACCACCTTTTCAAACAGCAGAGTTTGACATTATGTACGGAGCAGGAATTTCTAAAGTAGGAGAAATTATAGATATTGGAGTTGAGCTAGGTATTGTTAAGAAAAGTGGATCTTGGTTTAGTTATGGAGAAACAAAATTAGGCCAAGGAAGAGATGCTGTTAAGAACCTAATACAAGACAATCCAGAACTCATGGATGAGTTAGAAGGAAAAATAAAAGAAGTAATAGAAAATCAAGAATAAAAAAAGCCGCTAACAAGCGGCTTTTTTATTTAGATAAAACTTTTACCAACCAAAGTATTAGGTATAATCCCAAACCAAAACCGGCAAATAAAAAAGTTAGCACGAAAAAAATTCGAATATTTTGTCCTGTAAATTGTGTTTTTGTGCTTAACCACTCACATACTCCTAGAATCATAATTTAAAGTTTTAATTGTTGTTTATATATAGGAAGTTGAACAACCAACCTTCGATTCCATGGACAACTTCTAACCTATTATTTGTTATCAATTCAAAATAAGGGTTTTCCCAATCTCCTTCATAATTTATTTGCCCTTTTTTATTTACTGTCTTAGTTAGGTTAATCACTTTTAAATAATAATGGGCATTTACATCAACCTCGGGTTTAAAGTCTAAATTTATTGACCTCATTAGTTGATGATTGGTTAAATGCAATAATGAGCTTGAATCTAAGTAATGCATGAAACCCTCTTTAGGATTAACTTCATAAAAAAGATTCCATTCAATAAACCAACCGGATGTAATTCTTAGAGCCTGTAACGCTATATCATTCATAAAAACTAAAGACCTGTACTTCCAAAACCACCCGAACCTCTGTCGGTCTCATCTAAGACAGAGACTTCAGACCAATCAACCTTCTCATGTTTTGCGATAACCAATTGAGCAACACGTTCGCCATCTTGAATAACAAAGTCATCATTAGAAAGGTTCACTAAAATAACACCTATTTCACCCCTATAATCGGCATCTACAGTTCCTGGACTGTTTAAAACTGTAATTCCTTTTTTAGCAGCAAGACCACTTCTGGGTCTAACTTGAGCTTCAAAACCTTTTGGAAGCGCTATAAACAAACCTGTTTTTACAATTGTTCTTTCTAAAGGTTTTAGTGAAATTGATTCATCAATATTAGCGCGCAAATCCATTCCTGCCGACTGTTCGGTTTCATAGGAAGGTGTCGGGTGTTTAGATTTGTTAATTATTTCTACTTTCATTTTATATCAAATAAATTAATAACAACATTTTTAAATTCTCTACTCCAAAAAGCTTGATCAATTTTAGGTTTCAAATCAGAGATAATCATGTCAACGTAATTATCTCCACTACCACGACCATAATTATTGTGAATCCAAGGAGAATATTCATTCAAACGTTCTACACCAGTATTTTCTATACCCACAACAATAAAACCTTTTCCGGTTTCATTAAAGAGATTATTTAAGGCTTCGTCAACTTTCCATTCGCCAACATACGATGTTTTAGCATCAAACAAATTTTGTCTGTCATGCATATAAATAACAGGAAACTTTTCTTTTGATGTTTTATATATTGGAGGTAAATAAACCCAAACCTTTCTATAAACTAAAGAATCTTTTAGGTTTTTAACAGCAAAAGAATCCTTTAAAATAAAAACACTTTCAATATCTGAAGGTATTAACTTCTGTTCTTTTTTTGAGGTACAAGAAATAACTACGAAAGAAAATAAGAATGTTTTGGTTTTCATCAAAACAAATATAATAATTCACGTAAGCTTAGTGAAAGCGAAAAGAGATTTATTACTTTTGAGAACAAACTAAAATTTTATTGATGGATAATCAACCAAAAATAGCAGTGCTTGGTGGAGGAAGTTGGGCAACAGCAATCGTAAAAATGCTCTCAGAAAACCTAGATACTATTGGATGGTATATGAGAAGTGTATATGCTGTTGAGCATATTAAAAGAAATAAACACAATCCAAATTATATAAGTTCAGCAGAATTCAACCCAAAGCAATTAAACTTATCATCAGACATTAATAAAACGGTAAAGGAATATGACATTTTAATCTTTGCAATTCCTTCTGCTTTTTTAAAGTCAGAACTAGATAAACTATCTGAAAGCCTCGAAGGAAAAACAATTTTTTCTGCAATTAAAGGTATTGTACCAGAATCAGGACTGATTGTGGGTGAACACTTTTTTGAGAAATATCAAATACCATTTGAAAATATTGGTGTTGTTACTGGACCATGTCATGCAGAAGAGGTTGCTATGGAACGACTTTCGTATTTAACAATTGCTTGTCAAGATCAAGATAAAGCAAAAATACTAAGCAACTGTTTAAAAAGTAGATACATAAGAACAAAAATATCTGATGATATTATTGGAACAGAATATGCAGCGATGTTAAAAAATATTTATGCTATTGCAGCAGGAATCTGTCACGGTTTAGGATATGGAGACAACTTTCAGTCTGTTTTAATGAGCAACTCTATTCGCGAGATGAAACGTTTCATAAAAAAAGTACATAGAATGAAGCGAAACATAAATAATTCAGCATATTTAGGAGATTTATTAGTTACAGGATACTCTACATTTAGTAGAAACAGAATGTTTGGAAACATGATCGGTAAAGGATATACTGTAAAATCTGCAATGTTTGAAATGAGTATGGTTGCAGAAGGTTATTACGCTACGAAAAGTGCGTATGAAATCAATCAAAAAAACGGAGCAAAAACTCCAATTATTGATGCTGTTTATAACGTTCTCTACGGAAAAAAAGATGCTAAAAAAGAGTTTGAAAAATTAACGTATAAACTAAATTAAGACTGGTTCTTGTTTTTCAAACAATTGCTCATTCAAAGAATTTAACGCAGCTTTTTTATCAGAAGTTTTTACTAAAAGAGAAATATTATAATTGCTGCCTCCGTACGAAATCATTCTAATAGGAATGTTTTTTAGAGCACTAAAAATAGTAGCACTAAAACCCTCTTTACTCTGAGAAAAATCTCCTGCTACACAAATAATGCTCAGATCAGAATCTACCTCAACATTTCCAAAAACGGCAAGCTCTTTTTCGATAAATTCTATGTTTTCGTTATTATCAATTGTTAAAGAAACAGCAACCTCTGACGTTGTTATCATATCAATTGGAGTTTTATAAGTTTCAAAAACCTCAAAAACATTCTTTAAAAAACCATAAGCCATTAACATTCTATACGACTTAATTTTAATTGCGGTAATACCGTCCTTAGCAGCGATTGAAGTAACACCTTTACTAACGGTATTGTTTTTTATAATTGTTCCTTTTTTGTTCGGGTCAAACGTATTTTTCAAAAGAACAGGAATTCCTTTTTCTTTAGCAGGAATTAAACTTTGTGGATGTAAAATCTTTGCACCAAAATAAGCCAATTCTGCAGCTTCATCAAAAGACACTTCTTCAACAGAAAACGTATCTTCAACATAACGAGGATCATTATTATGCATCCCATCAATATCTGTCCATATTTGAATTTCTTCAGCATTTATTGCTGCACCAATAAGAGAAGCTGTATAATCGCTCCCACCTCTTTGTAGGTTGTTAATTTTACCGTCAATATCTCTACAAATAAAACCCTGTGTAATGTATAAATTAGAAGGTTTTTCATTTAGAACAGGGTGAAGTAAAGAGTTAATTAATTCAATGTTCGGTTCGTTGTTTTCATTTGTTCTCATAAAATCTAAAGCAGGAATCAATCTAGAATTCACGCCTTGTTCTTGCATATAAAACTGAATAACGTGGGAAGAAATCAACTCACCCTGAGCAACTAAAAAACGCTGTGTTTGCTCGTTAACTTCATTTGATAAAACATCATTTATTTTTTCTAAAGTCAATACCAAGAAATTATAAGCGACTTGTTTGTAAGAATTGGTTTCAAACAGATTGTCTATGATCGCCACACAAGAACTTTTAAAATCGTTTAATTTTGAAGAAACGTGAGACGAACTATCTCCTAAAGCAACTAAAAGGTTTGTAACACCAGAAAATGCAGAAAAAACAACTACCTTTTTGCCAGATGTGTTTTGAATAATATCAATTACTTGAAGAATACTTTTTGCAGATCCAACAGAAGTGCCACCGAACTTTAAAACTTTCATAGTGTGATTTTTGCACAAAAAAAAAGGATATGAACCACCAGAACAATTTTATTCAATAATTTTACAAAATTAAACAACGTGTTTAAAAATTAAACAAATGAAAACAATTCAAGAAGCTGTAGAAAGCACCATAAGAAAAACCCCTTTTGTGGAAGAAGCGTTATACGAAAAACTAATCAATGTTTCTTCTTTAGCAAGAGTTATTCTTCCGGAAGTTTCTAAACTACTTGGAAAAGAAGTGAAAGTCGGTGCGGTAATGATGGCAATTAATAGGCTCTCACCAGCAAGTGAATTGAGAATTAGAAAAAACATTAGAAAGTTAACATTAGGTATAGGAGACTTTATCGTACGTTCGTATTTATGTGATTTTACTTTTAAAAATTCAGATTCCCTTAGAAAAGAAATTGCAAAAATCTTAAATAAAGCTGCTGAGAACAATGATTATTTTATAACTGTATCACAAGGAATTTTTGAAACCAACATTGTAATTAGCAAAGCCCTACAACCTTTTGTAGAAGAATATTTTAAAAGTGAAAAAAGAATTAATAGTGTAAATAACCTATCTTCTATAACTATTAAGCTACCCAAAGACAATTTAGAACAATCAGGGATTTATTATTTTATTTTAAAGCAATTAGCCTGGGCAGATATTTCACTACAAGAAATTATATCAACAACAAACGAAATGACTATAGTGGTTAAAGAGAAAGACATCAATCTAACTTTTTCAATTTTAATGGACATGAAAACGACTTAACGTTAAAGACTTGGAAGTAATATGTTTTAGGTTGTATCTTCGTCTTCTTTAAAAAACGTAGAGATATTATGAACAAGGATTACTTTAAAAAAATTGTCTTACTTTTTTTATTATTCCCCCTTTTAGTTGTTGCACAAACACCACAACAAATAGAAGAAATAAAGAAAGAAACAAATGTTGTTAAACTTCAGAAACTTGCTAAAGTTTTAGAGGTTAAAGCAAGAAAAGCTAAACAAAAAGCATGGGATTTAGCAGATGTAAATGGATGGGAAAAGACATATACCGATTCTAACGGAGCTTTTAATGAATTGATAAAAGTAACCGAAAACGGCCAACCTATTTACTACAAAACAAATAATACAAAAGCATCAAAATTCCGATCATATTTATTTCGATCAAATGTTACCGCAGCAAGAGCAACAAGAGCTAATTGGCTTCATAATGGTGGAGGTCTAGGACTAGATGTAGAAGGTCAAGGTATGACAGCCCATGTATGGGATGGAGGTATAGCAAGAGTAACACATCAAGAGTATGATGGTGTTGGTGGAGATAATAGAGTTAGTTTAGGAGATTCAGGATCACTTAATTTCCACGCAGCCCATGTTATGGGAACAATTGTTTCTTCTGGTGTTGTCGCAAGCGCTAAAGGAATGGCCCCACAAGGAAAAGGAATTGCTTTTGATTGGACTTCTGATGAATCTGAAGCAACCACAGCTTCTGCTAATGGAATGTTAATTTCTAACCACTCTTATGGATATGGAGCAGATCAAATTCCAGACCAATGGTTTGGTGCTTACAGAGGAGAAGCAAGACAATGGGATGAAATAATGTACAATGCACCTTATTATCTACAGGTAACATCTGCAGGGAATGACGGAAACAATAATACTGCAAACGCACTACCCTTAAACAACGCTTCTGCGTATGACAAATTAAGCAGTTTTCAAACAGCAAAGAACAACTTAGTTATAGGAAATGCAAGAGATCCAGAGATTGATTCTGAAGGAAACCTTGTTTCCGTAACCTTAAATTCTGGTAGTTCAGAAGGACCTACAGATGATTTAAGAATTAAACCAGACATCGCAGGTAACGGAACAGGGCTATTTTCAACCTACGAATCTGCAGACGATGCTTACAATACAATTTCAGGAACCTCAATGTCATCACCTAACGTAGCAGGATCTTTATTGTTATTACAACAACACCACCAAAATGTAAGCGGAAAGTTTATGAAAGCAGCGACTCTAAAAGGTTTAGCGCTTCATACAGCGGATGATGGAGGACAAGAAGGTCCTGACGCTCAATTCGGTTGGGGATTAATGAACACCAAGAAGGCCGCAGAAACAATTACAGATGATGGACTGAATAGTCTTATCTTAGAATCAACAATCAACCAAGGAGAAACATTAACCTTTACGGTTAAGTCTGACGAAACCAATCCACTTTACGCTTCAATTTCTTGGACAGACGCTCCTGGAGAAACAAACAGTCAATTAAACAGTAGCACTCCAGCATTGGTAAACGATCTTGATATAATAGTATCAAACGAGACAGAAACTTTTTTACCTTGGAGATTAACTGCAGTTAATAGATCGGATAAAGGAGATAATGTAGTTGATCCCTATGAAAGAATAGATTTAGACGCTGCCTCTGGTGAATACACAATTACAGTAACACACAAAGGAACCTTATTAGATGGAAGTCAAGACTTTTCATTAATAGTTACTGGAGTAAGTTATGACATGAGAATTACTAGCTCAGAATTGAGTAAAAATGTTTGTTCTGACGATGAAGTAGTATATGATTTTGTGTATGAACAAAATGCTAATGGCATTACTACAAACTTAAGCTTTGAAAACTTACCTCAAGGAATTACAGCAGAATTATCTTCTAATACACTGACTGAAAGTGGGAACTTTCAAGCTACGTTTAGTGACTTAGAAAGTTTAACTCCTGGAGTTTATACAGCAGATGTTGTTGCAGAAACACCAGAAGAAAGAAAAGTGAGAACTGTTAACTTCACTGTTTACAGCTCCGATTTTACAAATTACGCAACGACCCTAAGTCAACCCATGAATGAAGCGAAAGGGTTAAGTTCAAGCCCAACTCTTCAATGGAGTGAAAACACAAATGCACAAACGTACTTTGTAGAGCTTTCAGACAGCCCTTCTTTTACGAATATTATTAGTTCTGGAACGGTTACAGATTTGTCTTTTCAAACATCTGACTTAACGTTAAACAGTGTTTATTACTGGAGAGTTAGACCAGACAACCTTTGTGCTTCAGGTAATTTTTCTGAGGTATATTCCTTTCAAGTTGGGGTTGAAGGATGTAACTATACATACGATGGAACCGATTTTGAAAACGCCTCGATACCTAACACCTCAAACCCAGACACAAATACTGCATATATTCCTATAGAAATAACGGATGATTTATCAATCATAAGCATCAAGCCAAGTGTTCAAATTAGCTATGCTAGCATACAAAACCTTACGGTGTTTGTTCAAGCACCTCAAGCTTTAGGTTCTCAAAATACAACTCTTTTGGATGAAAACTCTTGTTCAGGAGAAGATATTAATGTAACCTTTGATGATACGGGTTCCGATTTAGCTTGTGATACTCAAGCACCTGTTGTTAGTGGTACTATAAAACCTTCTGTGAACCTAACCGAAAGAGTACAAGGCAAACAGTCTCCAGGCTTTTGGTTTGTTGCTGTTAGTTCTAGTAGACAAAACCCAACAGGTGAAATTACAGCTGCATCTATTACAGTTTGTGCAGTTGAGGAGAATACAAACATTCCATCATTGATGAACAACAATGTAGAAATTGCAGCTAACGGATCTTATACCTTTGAAGTATCAGATATCGAAGCAACGACTACTGGAGAGAGTGCAGATACTCAAACATATAAATTAGTTCTTTTACCAACAAAAGGGTCTATAACTAAAAACAACGTTAATTTAGCTCTAGGAGACACCTTTACACAAGAAGATGTGAATAATGGATCAGTTAGATTTGTAAACACACAAACAGAATTATTTACAGACTCTTTTAAAGTTGATATTACAAATGGAGCTAACGGGTGGTTGCCAAACCAGACAATAAACCTTACAGCAACAACGTTAAGCGCTGAGCTTTTGGAAATAGACGGTTTAAACATCTATCCTAACCCAAGTTTTGGAGACGTAACGATTCGTTTAAACCCTGAAACTCAAGAAAAAGTTGAAATAACGTTGTTTGATCTTCAAGGAAGAACAATTTTAAACCAGTCTTTTGATAATAATTCTTTAAACTTTAACGAAAAGTTAAACATAAGAAACCTTTCAAGCGGTGTTTATCTATTAAATATTAGAGAAGGAAACTATTCGAGTACAAGAAGAATTATTGTATCAAAATAAGTTTTAAAAAAAAAGTATAAATAAAAAAGAGAGCATTCGCTCTCTTTTTTATTTAGTTATAACCCCTCTTTTCTTGATGGAATCTATCATTCTGAGACTACCCTCCTTAATCGTGTTTTTTGGGAAAAGAAATGTTTTATCATAAAGTTGATTTTCAACAAAAAAAGAAACTTGAAATTGATTATTTAGTTTAAACAACTCAGGTTGAATCATCTCTACTTTAGCAAAAGATTGTGCCGCTAGAACCTCAATTTTTTTTTTCATGATTGACGTTTTATCTTTATTATCAAAACCCTTAGAAACAATAATAACCATCTCTAAATCAACACTTTTTTCATTGATAATGTAAACATTCCAATCATCTGTTTTGTATATATCATTATATTCAAACACCACAGCAATTTTAACTCCAGAAACCTCAGGAATTACAATATCTTTTTTCATTTTTTGGAAGATTTATTAGGTAAAAACTTACCAGAAAGGATTATAAAGAAGACTTAAACTGCTCAAGAAAACGAACATCATTTTCATAAAACATTCTAATATCAGGTATCTGATATAGCAACATTGCAATACGTTCTATTCCCATACCAAAAGCATAACCAGAATAAATAGAGGAATCAATATTACAGTTTTCTAAAACATTTGGATCAACCATTCCACAACCCATAATTTCTAACCAACCCGTTCCCTTTGTAATTCTATAATCCGTTTCAGTTTCAAGACCCCAGTAAATATCTACTTCTGCACTAGGTTCGGTAAAAGGAAAATAGGAAGGACGTAAACGGATTTTTGATTTCCCAAACATCTCTTTGGTAAAGTATAAAAGCGTTTGTTTTAAATCAGCAAAAGAAACATCTGTGTCAATATAAAGGCCTTCTACTTGATGAAAAATACAATGAGCCCTAGCAGAAATGTCTTCATTTCTGAATACTCGCCCTGGAGATATCGTTCTAATAGGCGGCTTATTGTTTTCCATGTATCGAACTTGAACAGAAGACGTGTGAGTTCGTAATAATGTATCTGGATTTTTTTCTATAAAAAACGTATCCTGCATATCTCTTGCAGGGTGATATTCAGGCAAGTTTAACGCTGTAAAATTATGCCAATCATCCTCTATTTCTGAACCTTCAGAAACAGTGAAACCAATACGATTAAAAACATCTATAATTTGGTTTTTTACTAAAGAGATAGGATGACGAGAGCCTAACTGAATAGGTTCTGATGGACGAGTTAAATCTCCATAAGCACCAGATTCTTCTTGTAAACCCTCAATAGCTTGGTTTAAAGAAGAGACTTTGTTCTCGGCAGCGCTTCTTAATTTATTTAAAGCTTGACCAAAATCTTTTTTTAACTCAGCATCAACATTTCTAAACTCAGCAAACAAACCTTTAAGTAGCCCTTTACTTCCTAAATATTTAATTCTAAACGCCTCAACCTCTTCTTTTGATGTTGACTTAAAATTATTTACTTCTCCTAAAAGTTCTTTTACATTATCTAGCATTGTTATTTACCAATAAATCCTATGACAAATTTACATTTTTTCAGAAGATTGGTTAAATGAAAAAGGAATAAACTAAAACAGCCTTCGAAAACGTTTGAAATTGGGTCATTTAGAGACAATAAATCAAAAATAAACAGATATTTTAGAAACAAAATATTTTATCTTTGCGCAATTAAACAAACAATAAACCACTGATGACAACAAACGTAGAGTTAAAGATTGATGCTTTTATGGATATGGTCAAAGAAAGAAATGGCCATGAACCAGAATTTTTACAAGCAGTACAAGAGGTTGCAGAGACTGTAATACCTTACATTGTTCAACACGATATTTATCATGGAAAAAATATTTTATTACGAATGGTTGAACCAGAAAGGCTTATCTCTTTCAGAGTTTCTTGGGTAGACGATAAAGGTGAAATCCAGGTAAATAGAGGTTATAGAGTTCAAATGAATTCTGCAATAGGTCCTTATAAAGGAGGTTTGCGTTTCCACCCCTCTGTAAATGCAAGTATTTTAAAGTTTTTGGCATTTGAACAAGTGTTTAAAAACTCTCTCACAACTCTACCAATAGGAGGAGGAAAAGGAGGTTCTGACTTTGATCCAAAAGGAAAATCAGATAACGAAATAATGCGTTTTTGTCATGCTTTTATGACCGAACTGTACAGACATATAGGTCATAACACTGATGTTCCTGCAGGAGATATTGGTGTAGGAGCTAGAGAAATCGGTTTCATGTTTGGAAAATACAAGAAATTAAAAAACACATTTACTGGAGTATTAACAGGTAAAGGAGCTTCTTGGGGAGGATCTTTAATCAGGCCAGAAGCAACAGGTTATGGAACTGTTTATTTTGCACAAAACATGTTGGATGAAAAAAACGACTCTTTTGATGGTAAAAAAGTGGTTATTTCTGGTTCTGGAAATGTAGCACAATATGCAGCAGAAAAATCAATTGAGCTGGGTGCAACAGTTTTAACACTATCTGACTCAGGAGGTTATATCTTAGACGAAAACGGAATTGATTCTGTAAAACTTGCATTTGTCATGGATTTAAAGAATAACAAAAGAGGGCGAATTAATGAATATGTAAAAAAATATCCAAAAGCAAAATTTTTCAAGGGAGAAACACCATGGAAAGTAGCTTGTGACATTGCTCTTCCTTGCGCAACTCAAAATGAATTAAATGGTGATGACGCAAAAGCACTAATTGATAATGGATGTATCTGTATATCAGAAGGAGCAAATATGCCATCAACACCTGAAGCAATTCATGAATTTCAAAATAATGCTATTTTATTTGCCCCAGGAAAAGCCTCAAATGCAGGAGGAGTAGCAACATCTGGTTTAGAAATGAGTCAAAACTCTCTTCGACTAAGTTGGACAAGAGAAGAGGTTGATCAAAAACTAAAAGTAATTATGAAAGATATTCATGATTCTTGCGTACAATATGGTAAAAATGAAGACGGAACAGTTGATTATGTTCGTGGAGCAAATATAGCAGGCTTTGTAAAAGTTGCTGATGCTATGTTGGCACAAGGAGTTGTATAATAAATTAAAAAATAACACTTAAAAGCACCTATATTTAGGTGCTTTTTTTATGGAATTATTTATCACCTTTGTACATATTGTAAAAAAAGAAGTGGCAAATAAATATGGTTATTGTACTACATTTTATATTAGGTTTTATTACATCTTTTTTAGGCTCCATTTTTCCAAGTATGTTAAGCATGACCGTGGTAAAGGTTAGCATTCAAGAAAGTCAGAAAAAAGCAATTAATTTTGCATTAGGAGCCTCAAGTATTGTAATTCTTCAAGCATATATAGCTGTAGGTTTTTCAAAAATTCTTTTAGAAAACCCTTTTTATCTAAAAACAATTCAACAGATAGGAACAATTATTTTTGCAGGATTATCCATCTTCTTTTTCTCACAAGCTTCAAAAGCAAAAAAACAACCAGAATTCAAAAACAAAAGCAAAACAAAAGGTTTTCTATTAGGTGTTTTGTTTTCTGCTTTAAATATGTTTGCCATTCCTTTTTATTTTGGAGTTACAAGCTCATTAGTAATTATGAATTGGTATAACTTTAACCCAATAAATAATTTATTGTTTGTTCTAGGTTCTGCTACAGGAACATTTTCACTCTTGTTTTTATATGCATTGTTAGGAAAAAAAATAGAACACAAAATTCAAAGACTAGCTGAAAAATTGGATTTATTTTTAGGAATTATTGCAGGATTAGTTTTTGTGATTAATCTATTAGACATTCTACTATAAACAGATAGTTTCGTATTTTTATTTTGTGGATGAAATACCAAAAAACAGAAAAATTATTCATGTAGACATGGATGCTTTTTATGCGTCTGTTGAACAGTTAGACAACCCAGAACTTATAGGAAAACCAATTGCTGTTGGTGGAGGAGGTAAAAGAGGGGTAGTTGCTGCCGCAAACTATGAAGCCAGAAAGTTTGGAGTAAAATCTGCAATGAGTGGTTTTTTAGCAGAAAAAAAATGTCCTCATCTTATTTTTGTGAGACCAAGATTTGATCGTTACAAAGAAATATCATCAAAAATTCGTGAGATCTTTTATGAATATACAGATTTAGTAGAGCCTTTGTCTTTGGACGAAGCGTACTTAGATGTAACAGAAAACAAAAAAGGAAACCCATCTGCCAGTTTGATAGCAGAGGAAATAAGGCAGCGAATATGGGAAGAATTAGAGCTTAGGGCATCAGCAGGAATTTCAATTAATAAGTTTCTTGCAAAAGTAGCGTCTGACATTAACAAACCGAATGGACAAAAAACAATCAACCCAGAGGATGTTATTCAATTTCTAGAGGAATTGCCCGTCAATAAGTTTTATGGAGTTGGAAAAGTAACGGCTGCAAAAATGCACAACCTAGGAATTTTTACAGGATTAGACTTGAAGAAAAAAACACAAGAAGAATTGACAAATCTTTTTGGAAAATCAGGTAGTTTCTATTTTAATATTGTGAGAGGTATTCATCACAGCAAAGTAAAACCTAACAGAATTAGAAAGTCTATTGCTGCAGAAAGAACATTTTTTGACAACATCTCTTCAGAGATCTTTATGTTAGAAAAACTCAATAAAATTGCAGACGAATTAGAGCGAAGAATGACAAAGTCTAATACCAAAGGAAAAACGATTACTCTCAAGATAAAATATAGCGACTTTACTCAACAAACCAGAAGTAAAACCATTCAAAAGTTCATTCAAAAAAAGGAAGAATTCATGCCTGTTGTCAAAGAATTATTATATCAAGATGAATTGAAAAATTCTGTCCGCTTGTTAGGCATTTCTTTTGGTAACTTAGACACAGAAAAAAAAGAACCTGTTTGGGTTCAATTAAAATTTGATTTCTAATGATCCAACTAAAAAAAGTAAATTCATCTAATCCAGATTTTCAAAAATTAGTGAATGAACTCGATGCATATTTAAAAATCACTGATGGAGAAGATCATGAGTTTTATAATCAATTTAATGGATTAGAAAAAATCAAACACGCTTTGGTTGTCTATAAAAACCATAAGCCAATAGGATGTGGAGCTTTTAGGCAATTTGATGCATCCACAGTTGAGGTTAAAAGAATGTATCTACAACCTAATGAAAGAGGAAGTAGAATTGCAACAAAGATTTTGGAAATGTTAGAAAATTGGGTAAGAGAATTAGGTTATAAAAGAATAATTCTAGAAACAGGAGATAGACAGGTTGAGGCAGTCAAGTTCTATAAAAAATCAGGGTATAAAAGAATTTCCAATTATGGACAATATGCTCAAATGGAAAACAGCAATTGTTTTGAAAAAAAACTTTAATGAATTATAGTTATTGGGAACATAAAGAGTGGTTTTCTAACAATGATTTTATTATTGTAGGTAGCGGAATCGTTGGTTTAAACTGTGCCATAAGCTTAAAAGAGAGATTTCCAAAATCTAAAGTGTTGATTTTAGAAAAAGGAATCTTACCTCAAGGAGCAAGCACAAAAAACGCAGGTTTCACTTGTTTTGGTAGTGTTTCAGAATTGTTGAGCGATTTAAAAAATCACTCAGAAGAAGAAGTGTTTCAATTGGTCAAAAAGCGCGTACAAGGATTGAGTCTTCTTAGAAAACTTTTAGGCGATTCAGCGATTGATTACCAACAAAATTTTGGATACGAACTCTTTCAGGAAGTCACAACTTATAAAGAGTGTGAAAGTAAAATAGACCCTTTAAATAAACTATTGTTTCCCCTTTTTAAAGAAGCTGTTTTTTCTACGACGACAAACCTATTTAGTTTTCAAAAAGTAGTGCCAAACTATATTGTCAATAAATTTGAAGGTCAGTTAGACACAGGAAAAATGATGGCACAGTTGCTTAAATTATCCCAAGAAAAAGGAATTAAAATTTTGAATAATATACTAGTTGAAAGTTTTGTGGAAGACAAATCTAAAGTGGTTGTTAAAACCAATCAAGGAGAGTTTACCACAGCCAAATTAATGTTTACAACCAATGGCTTTTCAGGAGAACTTATGAATGAAAATGTAAAACCAGCAAGAGCTCAAGTTTTAGTAACCAAACCGATTGAGAACCTTCACATTAAAGGAACTTTTCATTTAGATGAAGGCTACTATTATTTTAGAAATATCAATAACCGAATCTTATTTGGTGGTGGACGAAATTTAGATCTTAAGACAGAAGAAACTACAAAGTTTGCACAAACAGAGTTAGTTCAAAATAAACTCAAAGAAATTTTAAGCACCACAATTCTTCCAAACACTAATTTTGAAATTGAACAAAGCTGGAGCGGAATTATGGGTGTTGGAAGTCAAAAAAAACCAATTGTAAAACAGCTTTCTAACAACACATATTGTGGTATCCGGTTAGGAGGAATGGGTGTTGCAATAGGATCTTTGGTGGGTAAGGATTTAGCAAATTTGGTAGACTAAACAGATAGTTAAATTTGTATCTTTACTTATATGTTAAAAAAAACACTCCTATTTCTGCTTGTAACAACAGTAGTTTCTTTAAATGCTCAAGAGTGGAAACAAACAAAATCATCAAAAGTTACATTCAAGGTTAAAAACTTTGGAGTAAATGTAGATGGAGACTTCAAAGACATTAAAATTCAAACAAACTTCAACTCAAACACTCTTTCTAAAAGTTATATCAATGCTACAATCAAAGTAAAATCAATTACTACAGGAATTGAAAGTAGAGATGAACATATTTTGGAAGAAGATTATTTTGACGAGAGAAATAACAAAACCATCACTTTAAAATCAACGAAGATTCAGAAAAGTAAAAATGAAGATTTTGTTCTTGTTGCTAACTTAACAATTAAAGGAAAAACAAAAAGTATTGAAATACCGTTAAAGGTTTCAGAGACAGATTCAACAATCAATATAAAGTCTAGCTTTTCAATTAACCGAAAAGATTTTAACTTTGGAGGAGGAAGCTTTATATTATCTAAAACAGTAAAAATTCAAGTAGAATATTCAGGTAACAAATAGATTGAGTAAAAACGCAATATTTGACGTAATCATAATAGGAGGTGGATTGGCTGGACTCACAGCATCAATTCACTTGTCAATGTTTAAGAAACGAGTATTACTTATTGAAAAAAATGAATACCCAAAACACAAAGTGTGTGGTGAATATATATCAAACGAAGTTTTACCTTATTTAAAGTCCTTGGGAATTGATCCTGTTAAAGAAGGGGCAAAACAAATCTCTAAAGTTGAAATTACTACAGTAAAAAGCAACTTAATTTCTGGAAAATTGCCTCTTGGGGGCTTTGGGATGAGTCGATATTTCTTAGATAATCTCTTGGCTAAAAAAGCCATTTCAAATGGCGTTGAAATTCTTCAAGACACCGTTGAATCCATAGATTTTAGTAATGACGTTTTTTTAGTCACACTAAATTCATCAATAACTTATAACAGTAAAATTACAATCGGTTCTTTTGGTAAAAGATCAACGTTAGACGTCAAAATGAAAAGAGATTTCATCAAGAAAAAATCTCCATATTTAGCTGTCAAAACACATGTTCAAGGAGTTTTTCCAGAAGATGTTGTGGCATTACACAACTTTAAAGGAGGTTATTGCGGTGTTTCAAAAGTTGAAAATGATGCAATAAACTTGTGCTATATCACAAACTACAATAGCTTTAAAAAGTATAAGAATATTGAAGAGTTTGAAAAACAAATTATCTTTCAAAACAAGTATTTAAAAGAAGTTTTTTCAACATCAAAAGAGCTTTTCTCAAAGCCCTTATCGATAAGTCAAATTTCTTTTGAATCAAAAAAACCAATAGAAAATCATATAATCATGTGCGGAGATACAGCAGGAATGATTCATCCCTTGTGTGGAAATGGAATGGGCATGGCAATTTCAAGCGCACAAATTGCAAGCAATGAAATCTTGAGGTTTTTAAATCAAGAAATTACAAGAATAGAACTAGAAAAAAACTATCTTAGAAATTGGAACAGAGCGTTTAAACTAAGATTAAAAACAGGTCATTTTATTGCTTGGTTGTTTAGAAAACAAAAGATATCTGAATTTGCCTATTCAGTTTTAAAACGTTTTCCTTCTTTGTTACCAAAAATTATAAAATTCACTCACGGAAAAAAACTGAAACCGATATGAGTTTCTTAGTTAACACAAAATATCGATCAGAAGCTCCAGAAATAATGGATGATTTCACTCTAGAAGGAAAGCTTCTAAGAGACACATTTGATAAACTAGAGCGAATCAATCGCTTGTTGGGAGGAAATAGAGTTACTCTCAATGGAGTAAAAAGAATACTACACAATACTTCAAAGAAACAGGAAATAACTATTATTGATATTGGTTGTGGCCACGGAGATATTTTACGTGACATAGCAAAAATGGGAAGAAAAGAAGGGTATAATTTCAAGTTAATAGGAGTTGACGCCAATTCAGATGCTATTGCATACGCAAACGAACTATCACAAGATTACCTAGAACTTAGCTTTTATAATTTGGATATTTTTTCTGAAGAGTATAAAAAAATAAAGGCAGACGTTGTTTTATGCACGCTGTTTTTACACCACTTCAAGCCTAAAGAAGTTCTAAAACTCTTAAAATATAATTTAGAAAAAGCAAGTATAGGTATGGTTATAAATGATTTACATAGAAGTAAAATAGCTTATTATTTATTCAAAGCAATCACTGTTTTTGAGCCTAATTATATGATTAGACAAGATGGATTAACCTCTGTTTTAAAAGCTTTTAAAATAAAAGACTTAGAAAACATAACAAAAGAATTGAATGCAAAAGCCTCGATTAAATGGAAGTGGGCATTTCGTTATCAATGGATTTTAAAAAACAAATGAGTGTAAAAATAACATCAGTAGCTAAGCAACTGCCAAAATATACAAGAGAAACAAAAGATATTATTCCTTTTGTTAAACTCTGGATGTCTGGGCAAGAAGAACGTTTTCAGAGAAAAGTGATTAAACTGTTCGAAGGAGCAGGAGTAGATCGTCGGTATTCTATTATGGACGCTGAAGAGGTTTTTTTAAATACATCTTTTGAAGATAAAAACAATATCTATGTTCGAGAAGTCATAAAGATTGCCGAACAGTCGTTAAAAAAATCCTTAGAAAAAGCGAATCTAAAACCGAAAGACATTGATTATATTATTACAGTAAGTTGCACAGGGATAATGATACCATCAGTTGACACTTATTTAATCAATAGTTTGGAAATGAAGCAAGATATTGTTCGTTTGCCTGTAACAGAAATGGGTTGTGCAGCAGGAGTTTCTGGAATTATTTATGCAAAGAATTTTCTCAAAGCAAACCCAAACAAAAGAGCAGCTGTGATTGCAGTTGAATCACCCACAGCAACTTTTCAATTGGATGATTTTTCGATGGTCAATATTGTTAGTGCAGCAATTTTTGGAGATGGAGCAGCGAGTGTAATTCTATCATCTTATGAAGAAGACAAAGGGCCTAAAATCCTAGATGAAGCCATGTATCATTTTTATGATGCTACCCATATGATGGGTTTTAAGTTAGTCAACACAGGGTTGCAAATGATTTTAGACAAATCGGTGCCAGAGACAATTTCTAATCATTTCCCAAAAATTGTTCATCCTTTTTTAGAACAAAATAATTTATCCATACAAGACATCAATCATTTAATTTTTCATCCAGGAGGAAAAAAAATAGTGCAAACAGTAGAAGATTTATTTGGTTATTTGGGTAAAAACATAGATGACACAAAAGAAGTTTTAAGGTTGTATGGAAACATGTCAAGCGCAACAGTTTTATATGTATTAGAGCGATTTATGGATGGAGAAAGAAATGTGGGAGAAAAAGGATTGATGTTAAGTTTTGGACCTGGGTTTTCTGCACAAAGAATATTACTAGAATGGTAAAAGAATTTCAAGATAAAAACGAATGGGCTTTGATTCTAGGAGGATCAAGTGGATTGGGTTTAGCTACTGCAAAAAAGCTAACAAAACACGGAATGAACATTTGTATTGTGCATAGAAACTCTCGATCTCAACAAAAGAATATTGAAGAAGCGTTTAAAGAAATTAACCAAGAAGGAATTAACTTTTTAAGTTATAATACAGATGCTTTTCATCCAGAAAAAAGAGCTGCTCTTATTGAAGATTTACAAAAAGAATTAAAAGGAGGCATGATTAAAACCTTAGTTCACAGTGTTGCAAAAGGAAATTTAAAACCCATGATAAGTGATGACTTGCCAAACCTTCAAACAGACGATTTTCAGCTCACCATTCAAGCAATGGGAATAAGTTTGTACGATTGGACGAAAGCAATTTTTAGCGCAAACTTATTTTCTAAGGATGCAAGAATTATCAGTTTTACAAGCGAAGGAAACAGTAAAGCATGGAAAAACTACGCAGCAGTTTCTGCTGCAAAAGTAACATTGGAAGCCATCACAAGAAATATAGCCTTAGAGTTTGCGCCCTATGGAATCAAAGCAAACTGTATCCAAGCTGGAGTGACAGACACAGCTTCTTTGCGAATGATTCCTGGAAGTGAAGAAATAAAAAAACACTCCTTACTAAGAAACCCGTTTAATAGGTTAACAAATCCAGAAGATGTTGCCAACGTAGTGTATTTATTATCCAAAGAAGAATCAAAATGGATTAACGGAACGATCATTCCTGTAGACGGAGGAGAACATTTAAGTTAACACATGAACACCCAGGAAATCACCCAACTATTACCATACCAATCACCATTTTTATTTGTGGAGGAGTTGGCTAATGTTTCAGAAAATGGTGTTGAGGGTTTTTATACCTTTAAAGAAGATGAGTTTTTCTATCAAGGACATTTTAAAGACAACCCAATAACTCCTGGAGTAATACTTACAGAAGTAATGGCGCAAATTGGAGTTGTTTGTTTAGGGGTTTATTTATTAAAAGATAGTATACTAGAAGGGCAACAACCTCAAATAGCATTGACCTCAAACGAAGTAGATTTTTTTTTACCAGTGTACCCAAAAGAACGAGTTAAAGTTGTGTCAGAAAAAATCTATTTCAGGTTTAATAAGCTAAAATGTAAGGTTCAGTTATTTAACGAAAAAGAAGAATTGGTTTGCAGAGGAACAATATCTGGAATGATGAAACCTAATTGAAATAACGAAATGAAATTAGTACAAGCGAAAAATAGGGTTGTCATAACAGGAATGGGAGTTATTGCTCCTAACGGAATAGGTCTTGAGAGCTTCTTGAATGCAATTCAACAAGGAAAATCTGGAATTACATACCATCAAAAATTAGCAGATTTAAAATTTTCATGTTGTATAGGAGGTATACCTCAAGTTTCAGAAGAATTGAAAAGTAAATATTTAACACCTTTACAATTACGTGGGTTTGATAGCTCAGGAATTTTGTATGGATGTATGGCTGGAATTGATGCATGGAAAGATGCTGGTTTTTCAATTGATGAGAATTCATTAGTTGATTTTGATTCTGGAATGGTTTTCGGGACAGGAACCTCAGGAGTTGAAAAATTCCGAGATGCCATTTATAAACTCGATGATCAAAAAGTAAAAAGACTAGGAAGTACAGTTGTTATTCAAACCATGGCGAGTGGAATCAGCGCTTATTTGGGAGGAATTCTTGGGTTAGGAAATCAAGTAACCACAAATTCATCTGCCTGTACAACAGGAACAGAAGCTTTATTAATGGGGTTTGAAAGAGTTCAATTAGGAAAAGCAAAACGAATGTTAGTTGGAAGTTGCAGTGATGATGGAGCTTATATTTGGGGCGGATTTGACGCGATGAGAGTGATGACCTACAAACATAACGACTCTCCTGAAACAGGTTCAAGACCGATGAGTGAAACCGCATCAGGGTTTGTTCCAGGAAGTGGAGCTGGAGCTTTGGTGTTAGAGTCTTTAGAAAGTGCTTTAGAAAGAAACGCAACCATTTATGCTGAGGTTTTGGGAGGAAATATCAATTCAGGAGGTCAACGAAATGGCGGAACAATGACAGCTCCAAACTCAGAGGCAGTGCAAAAATGTATTG
The DNA here is from genome assembly GCA_965660845.1 of Flavobacteriaceae bacterium. Taxonomy (GTDB): domain Bacteria; phylum Bacteroidota; class Bacteroidia; order Flavobacteriales; family Flavobacteriaceae; genus Polaribacter. Next base: position 38,769 of record CBFIBH010000001.1, on the reverse strand, counting down.
TTGACGCAGTAGAAGACTCAAAAATAACAGCTGAAGAAATTGATGCAATCAATGGACATTTGACAGCAACAATTAAGGACCCAACAGAAATAGAAAACTGGACCAATGCACTGAATAGAAAAGGAAATAACTTTCCTTATATTAATTCTTTAAAATCGATAGTAGGCCATTGTTTAGCTGCAGCAGGCTCTATCGAGTGTGTAGCAACTGTTTTGCAATTAAAACATCAGTTTTTATTTCCTAATATTAACTGTGAGGATGTACATCAAGAAATAGTAAATCAGATTTCAAAAGATAAAATACCAACCAAAATGACCCAAAAAGAATTGAACATCATAGCAAAAGCTAGCTTTGGTTTTGGTGATGTAAATGGATGTGTTATTTTTAAAAAATATAATTAAGAAAATGAATAGAGAAAAACTAATTGCATCCTTAAAAACAATTGTGAAACCATATATTCAAGATGAAAAGGCTTTTGAAAACCTATCAGAAGAAACAGACTTTATCAATGATTTAAAAATAAATTCTGCAAACCTTGTTGATGTAATTTTAGATGTAGAAGATGAGTTTGATATTGAAATAGACAATGATTCCATGGAAAAAATGCTTTCTGTAAAAGCGGCTGTTGAGATCATTGAAGCAAAACTTTCAGAATCTTGATAGGGAATGATATCATAGATTTAAATCTAGCAAAAAAAGCAAGTAATTGGAAGAGGAAAGGCTTCTTAGAAAAACAGTTTACAAAAAAAGAAAAAGCTCTAATCCGTAACGCAAATGATTGCTTTAAAATGGTTTGGTTGCTTTGGAGCATGAAAGAATCAGCTTATAAAATTTACACACAACAAAACGAAGAAAGGTTCTTTTCCCCAAAAAAGTTTGAATGTCATTTATCCACCAATAAACACGGAATTGTTTGTTTTCAAAATCAAGAATTTTTTACGAAATCATTATTGAATGACAACTATATTTTTACAATATCTAGTTTAGAAAATGAAACTAAAATACACTCTGAAATCCTTAAACCCTCTGAAGTAGAAAAAAGCATTAAAAATCAATTGGCAGAAGAATTAGGCTTCAAGGCTAATGAAATCAACAAAAGAAAGTCAAGGATTGGAGCGCCAAATTACTATTACCAAGGGAACCGATTGACAAAATCGTGTTCAATATCGCACCATGGAAATCATGGTGCATTTTCACTTTTATTATACTGAGTTATGAAAGAATTTATAATCTATGCAAAACAAAAGTTTGCTGTCGATAAAAAACTAATTCTACTCTATGTAATCATCTATTTTGCTTGGGGAACAGGAATGGATCTGTTTGGAGCTTTTATGGAAATCGCAAGATTTACATACTGGTGGCAAGTAATCACAGTGTATTTAATCTACATGATTCCGATTTCTTTATTGCTTAGAAAATTACCATTTCATACTCAATATGCTTACGGTTTGGTCGCAATGGCCTTATTAGAATTTGGTGGTTATTATTTTGAATCATCTTATGCTTATCCCAATAACTTACTGGACCAATATCTAAACATTAGAAACTTTAGTTTAGGAATGGCCTTGTTTTTTGCACTTTATTTTCCTCTCGGAAACGCTTTGGTGAATTGGGTTTATAAATTGATATTTAAGAAAGATGCAGATTAAAAAAAAACTGCTTCAAGAATGTGAACACTATGTAAATGTTCTCCAAACCACAATTGAAACCACAATTCGATCACTACAAAAAGACTTAAACTCAGAAACCAAAAGTTCTGCTGGAGATAAACATGAAACAGGACGAGCAATGATTCAATTAGAAATGGAAAAGGCAGGAAAACAGCTCTTATCTATTCAACAAATGAAAACTACATTAACTAAAATTGACTGCTCAAGAAATTCTACAATAGCAAGTTTAGGAAGTTTGATAACAACCAATCTTGGAACATATTTTTTGTGTATCAGCCTTGGTCAATTAAAAGCAGAAGCAAACAATTACTTTATAATATCTATATCTTCACCTATTGGAAAATTATTACTTGGAAAAAAAGCAGGAGATTTATTTCTTTGGAACGGAAGGAAAATCAAGATTCACAAGATCTCCTGAAGGCACTTCTTTTGTGCTCTGAAAAAACAGCTTTTTTCCATCAAACTCAGCTTCAATTAACCAATAAAAGCCTTTAAAATATGACTTTAAGACTGTTTAAGCATTTGGGTGTTAATTGTTTAGACAGTTAATTTACAAAACTTTAATTGAAAGAAAACAACCTAAACATTCAGGTGTAATTTTTTGGAGATTAAAACGTCTACTTTTGTATAGAAATAAAAAACGAAATGACTAAAACATTAACCAAAGCAACCTTTTTAGAAAAGGTCTTTAATTACGAAGAAAATAAAGATTGGAAGTTTGAAGGAAAACGACCTACAATTATAGATTTTTATGCAGACTGGTGCGGTCCTTGCAAGATGATTGCTCCTGTTTTAGAAGAATTAAGTGATGAGTTTGAAGGCAAAGTAGATATCTATAAAATAGATACTGAAGCAGAACAAGAATTGGCAGCAGCTTTTGCAATTAGAAGCATACCATCATTGTTGTTTATACCAAAAGATGAAGCTCCACAAATGGCAAACGGAGTTTTGCCAAAACAAGAGTTAGAAAAAATCATTAAAGAGGTCTTAAAAGTAGACTAGTTAAAAAACCTGAACATTCGTTCAGGTTTTTTTTATGAAAGAAATTTAAAAATCTTGTAGCAAAATACTTAATTTCGTTACCAATGCATTGGACTATTAAATATACTAGCTTATGATTAAACGTTTTTTAAGCCTTGAATGGAAACAATATTTTCGTTCTTCATATTGGCAAACAGGGATTGCACTTAAGATTATCATGGTGTTTTTTGCGCTTTATTTCTTAGCATGTTTTCTTATTTTAGGAATTAGCGGGTTTTTTATTATCAAAAAAATATATCCTGATTCTGACCCTTTAACGGTAGTGAATTCATATTTGGTTTTTGCGTTTCTTGGAGACTTAGTGTTTCGATATTTGATGCAAAAAATACCAGTAATGAACATAAAACCATTACTAACATTGCCCATAAAAAAAGAATCTATTGTTCATTACGTACTAGCAAAAACCTCATTTTCTTTTTACAATATAATGCCGCTCTTTTTTTATGTGCCTTTTGCTGTTGTATTGATTGTAAAAGACTATTCTGCTTTTGGGGCCTTAGGGTGGTTGTTTTCAATGATCTTTATTACACAAACAATCAACTTTGTAAACTTTATCGTTAATAAAAATCAGAAAGCATTTTTCTCAATTTTAGCACTCTTATTAGTGCTAATCTCCTTGCAGTATTTTAACGTATATGATATTGCTGCTTTTGCAGGAACTCTATTTGATGGTTTGTATAACAATCCAGTATTTGTTTTTGTTCCAATTGTTTTGACTGTTGTGGCTTATTATGTGAATTTTAATCAATTAAGAACACGTGTTTATTTAGACGACGCGGTTGCAGAAAAATCTAAAGAAGTAAAGTCAACAGACTTGTCTTGGGCAGATCGTTTTGGAGATATTGCCCCTTTTCTTAAAAATGATATTCGTCTGATATGGAGAAACAAACGCCCTAAAACAGTTTTTTTAATGTCTTTTGCATTTGTTGCTTATGCACTTATCTTTTTTACACAAGACGTTTATGAAGAAAAAATGCCAGCTTTTTTAATCTTTGCTTCTGTTTTTGTAACAGGAGGATTTGTCATGAATTTTGGTCAATTTATTCCTGCTTGGGACAGTGCTTATTATAAAATGTTAATGACTCAAAACATCAAATACAGACTCTTTTTAGACTCTAAATGGTATTTAATGGTTGTAATGACAGGTGTATTGTACTTATTAAGCATTCCATACCTATATTTCGGAGTAGATAAGTTTTTAATGATTACAGCTGGCGCTATTTATAACATTGGGTTTAACTCTTTGTTCTTATTGTATGCAGGATCATACAACAGAAAAAGAATTGATTTAGACAAAAGCGCTTTTGCTAATTATCAAGGAACAAGCGCAACTCAATTTATAGTTATCATACCAATTTTAGGATTACCAATGCTTTTGTTTTGGGTTTTTAAAATGTTTTTAGGTTTTAATGCAGGAATTTTGGCAATTGCTGCGATAGGAGTTTTAACTATCTTATTTAAAAAACAATTAATGAATATCATTGAGCAACGTTATTTAAAAACAAAATACGATGCCATCAATGCTTTTGAACAAAAAGCTTAATAAAAAACAACAGATTATGATTACATCAGAAAATATTTCAAAAAAATACGGTTCAGCAGAAGTGCTAAACATAGAGAGTCTAGAAATTCCAACTGGACAAAGTTTTGGTTTGGTAGGAAATAATGGAGCGGGAAAAACAACATACTTTAATGTATTGCTTGACTTAATTAAACCAACCACAGGTAGCGTAAAAAGTAATAATGTTAAAGTAGCAGAAAGCGAAGACTGGAAAACGTTTACAGGGTCTTTTATAGATGAATCTTTTTTAATCGGTTACTTAACGCCAGAGGAATACTTTAGCTTTATTGGAGACTTGAGAGGTTTAAACAATGAGGATGTTAAAACATACTTATCTCAATTTGATGAATTTTTTAATGACGAAATTTTAGAAAAGAAAAAATACCTTAGAGATTTAAGTAAAGGAAATCAAAAAAAGGTTGGAATTGTAGCCGCTATGATGGGAAATCCACAAGTTGTTGTTTTAGACGAACCTTTTGCAAACTTAGACCCAACCACTCAAATTAGGTTAAAATCAATTATAAAAAAACTAACAGAAGACAGAGAAACAATAGTGTTAATCTCAAGTCATGACTTGAATCACGTAACAGAAGTATGTGAAAGAATAGTCGTTTTAGATAAAGGACTTGTTGTAAAAGATATTCAAACTTCTAAAGAGACACTAAAAGAGTTAGAAAGCTATTTTGCTGTATAAGTAAACAATCTGGCTTTTATTACTACTTTTACGCCCTTAATTACAATATTTTTACATTTGAAGTGTTGTTGTTAAGGGTTTTTTATGCGAATAGACTATAAACTTTTTAGCTGTATTTTTTTAATAGTGTTACTAATTTCATGTAGCACTAAAAAAGATGCGTTTCTAAACAGAAATTTCCACGCTGTAACTACAGAGTTTAACACCCTTTATAACGGTCAAATTGCTTTTGATAAAGGAATTGAAGATATTAACCTAAAGTATGAAGAAGATTTCTGGGCGTTATTGCCCATTGAGGCGATAAGGTTTGGAGAAAAGGAAATAGAAGTTCAAAGTTTTTCCAGAGCTGGAGGTCCAGGAGGAAATTTCAATTCTGGCCCAAACCAAAACAAAAATCAAGCAACAACTTTTGATAGGGCTGAAGAAAAAGCCACTAAGGCAATTCAGAGACACTCAATGATGGTTTATGGTGTGGAAAGAAATCCCCAAATAGATGATGCATACTTATTATTGGGAAAGTCAAGATATTATACACAACGATTCATTCCAGCAATCGACGCATTTAATTACATTATTTCTAAATACCCAAAAGCAAACCTAGTTGATGAAACGAAGGTGTGGAAAGCAAAAGCAAACGTTCGCTTGGAAAATGAAGACGTTGCTATTTCAGACTTACTAACTTTATTAAAAAAAGAAAAGCTAGAAGACAATATTATAGAACAGGCAAATACTGCTCTTGCAATGGCTTATCAGAAGAAAGATAGTTTAGAAGCTGTAATTGACAGGTTAATCAGAGCTACTAAAACCGATAAGAATGTGATTCAAAGATCTAGAAACTTATACATACTAGGTCAGTTATATTCTCAAAGCAACAATAAAAAAGCTGCTTTAGCCACATTAGAAAAGCTGGCAGCTTACAAAAAAGCTCCTTACAAGTTTCGATTGCAAGCTCACATGGCTTTAGCTAAAGATACAGAAGCTGATTCTTCTATAACCTCTTTGATTAATCGATACAAAGAAATGATTGCTAACTGGGATCACAGAAACCACTTAGATATCATCAATTACCACAAAGGAACCTTAGAAGAAAAAAGAGATAGCATTGAAAATGCAATAAAGAGTTACAAAACAGCGCTACTTTTCAAAAAAGCGAGACCTAAAATCAAATCATATTCTTATGAAAAGTTAGCAGAGATTTATTTTAATTCTAACAAGTTTTTTTTAGCAAGCTCATACTATGACAGTGTTCTTAAGATTGACAAAGAAGAAACATTACGAATCAAAAAGATTCAAAGAAAATACAACAGTTTAGCAGCTTTAATCAACTATGAGTCTATTGTAAAATACAACGACAGTGTTTTGGCTGTTGTTCTTATGTCTGAAGAAGACAGAGTTGCTTATTTCCAAAAATATATTCACAAACTAAAAGCAGAAGACGAGGTTAAAAGAAAAGCAGCAAAACAAAGTATAAATTTTGGGTCAAGTTTTGGTAATCCAAGCGCTAAAAAACAAAACAGGAAAGACACTAGAGGCAAATGGTATTTTTACAACCCTCAATCTTTAAGCTTCGGAGAGGGAGAGTTTCAGCGTATATGGGGAAACAGACCTTTAGTAGATAACTGGAGGTGGTCAGACAAACAAAAAGTAAAATCAAACAACAACATCACCAGAAACAACTCAAAACCAAAAGGGAAAGTCACACAAACGGTGACCAAATATGATGTAAAAAGCTATTTAGATAAAATACCCACAGAAACATTGGTTATTGATTCTTTAGCCGATCAAAGAACAACAGCTTTATATGAGTTAGGACTTCTTTACAAAGAAAGATTTCAAAAAGATGAAATTGCTATTGATAGGTTAGAAAGATTATTAAAATTATACCCACCAAAAAGATTGTTTTTACCTACATATTATTTGTTGTATGATCTGTATTCTAAACAAAAAGAAAGTAAAGGTGTTTTTTACAAAAGAAGAATTATAAGAAAGCATCCAAAAAGCACCTATGCTAAAGTTTTGAGCGATCCTAATCGCAAACCAAACTCCGATGAGGAGGTTGAAGAAATTAAAGAATTATATTCACTTGCCTACAATCTTTACCATAAACAGAGCTACTCAGAAGCTATTTCTTTTATAGAACTAAGCTTAGAGACAATAGATAATTCGCCATTAATTCCTAAATTTGAACTTTTAAAAGCATATTGTGTTGGGAAAATAGCTACCAAAAGCAGCTATAAAAAAACATTAGAACGCGTTTATAATAATCACCCCAACTCAAAACAAGGAAGAAAAGCATTACAAATATCAAAGAGATTGTAACCCCAAAACAATTAACAACGTGCAAAAAACCAAACATATAATGGAAATAAATGTAATAAACAAAAACACATCAATAAAAGGAGATATTACCTCAGAAGGTGATTACAGAATTGATGGAACTTTGGAAGGTGATTTAAAAGTTAAAGGAAAAGTTATTATTGGTCTTACAGGAAAAATAAAAGGGAAAGTTGAAACCTCTAATGCTGAAATTGAAGGTTCTTTTTCCGGAGAACTATTAGTGCATGAAACGCTAACAATAAAATCTTCTGCATCAATTTCTGGTGATATTGTAATTAGTAAATTATCTGTAGAACCAGGAGCCTCTTTTAACGCTACTTGTCAAATGAAAGGAGCTGTAAAAGAATTAAATAATAATGAGAAAAAAGGACTCTCAGAACAAACAGCTTAAAAACGCACTTGTTTTAACTGGAGTTGCATTTCAAATGGGTGCAACAGTTTATTTGTTTGTCTTATTAGGAAAATGGCTTGACAATTCTTACAATCAAGGCAATAACCTTTTTATTATTATATGCACTCTTTTAGGAGTGTCAATTTCTTTATACTTAGTCGTACAACAACTTAAAAAGTTAAACCAATAATGAAAGAAGTTCAGAAACAGTTTCTAGTTACACTGCTTTTTTCAACCGGAATTGTATTTGGTTTTCACTTATTAGCACTAAACTATTTTAAAAAAGCCCTTTTTGATGCTTTACTAATAGAGGTTTACTTGGCAAACTTGATTTTAGCAATAGCTATCTATTTTTCATTGTATCATTTTAGAAAACGATTTAAAAGTCAACTAGGATTTCTTTTTTTGATAGGGAGTTTGTTAAAATTTGCTGTTTTTTTCTTGTTTTTTAACACCACATACAAAGCCGACTCCATAATCTCTTCACAAGAGTTTTTTGCGTTTTTCACACCGTATGTTTTAACGCTTATTATCGAGGTTTATAGCCTATCAAAATGGATGAATAAAATTCAATAAAATCATACTTTTTTACTCACTTTTTATCCAAATAAAATAAAGAATAAAATAATTTTTGATTTTAATAGAAAACCCTACCTTTGCAGCGATTTTTAAGCCACTATTATTAAGAGTGATATACGTATGAAAACCAGCTTTAAACTAATAACTCTTTTCTTTTTTTTATCAACAACTTCTTTGTTCGCAAGTGACGGAGTATCAGATAAAGATTCAAGTGTTGACAAGGCAACCGAAATCAAAGAATACATTCAGCATCACCTACAAGATTCTTACGACTTTAGTCTTTTTTCTTATACTACAGAAGCAGGAGAACATAAATACATTGGATTTCCTTTACCAGTAATACTTTGGGATGACGGATTGAAAGTTTTTTCTTCTTCAAAATTTCACCATGGTGAAACAGTTGCTCAATTAGATGGAAATTTTTATAAAGTACACCATAGCAAAATATACAAGGTTGATGGTCCAAACGGAAAGATTATTGAAGACGAATCTCACCATGCAACCAATGAAAAACCTCTAGACTTCTCACTTACCAAAAACGCATTCATGATTATGATGGTTTTCTTAATCATGTTTTTTATGTTTAAGAGAATGGCAGATGGGTACAAGAAAAACGGAGGGATGCCTAAAGGTGTGGGTCGTTTATTGGAACCAATAGTAATCTATGTGAGAGATGATATTGCAATCCCTAATATTGGAGAAAAACACTACAGAAGATACATGAGTTATTTGTTAACGGTATTTTTCTTTGTGTGGATTGTAAACCTTTTTGGAATTACACCATTAGGAATGAACGTTACAAATAATATTGCTGTAACATTCTGTTTAGCATTGTTTACGTTTATAATCACCAACGTTACTGCCAAAAAAGATTACTGGAAACACATTTTCTGGATGCCAGGAGTTCCAGTGCCAATGAAAATTATTTTAGCTCCAATAGAATTACTAGGAGTTTTTATCAAGCCATTTTCACTTATGATTCGTTTATATGCAAATATTACTGCGGGTCATATTGTATTAATGAGCTTAATAGGTCTTATGTTCATCTTTAAAAGTTGGATAGGAAGTCCATTGTCATTTATGTTAGCTTTTGTTTTAGGAATTTTAGAGCTCTTAGTCGCAGCATTACAAGCGTATATTTTTACGATGCTTTCTGCTTTATACTTTGGAGCAGCGGTTGAAGAACACGAGCATCATTAATTAATAGGAATGTTTAATTTTAAATACATATTATGGAAGGTTTAAATTATGTTGGAGCAGGTTTGATAGTAATCGGAGCTGGTATCGGAATCGGTCAGATTGGTGGAAAAGCAATGGAAGCTATTGCTCGTCAACCAGAAGCAACTGGAAAGATTCAAACAGCGATGCTTATTGCAGCTGCTTTAATTGAAGGTATTGGATTTGCTGCATTATTTGCTGCTTAATCTAAAACTAAAAAGACAATAGTGTTAGCGGTTGGCTAACACTATTGTTTAAAAAATTAAACACAATTAATAGTTAACTATTATGGAAAAATTACTCGAAGAGTTTTCATTAGGATTGTTTTTTTGGCAGCTAATTTTATTTTTAGCACTAATATTCCTATTGAGAAAATTTGCTTGGAAACCAATTTTAGATTCGGTTAGTTCAAGAGAAGAAGGAATTAAAAATGCTTTAGAATCTGCAGAGAATGCTAAAAAAGAAATACAGAACCTACAAGCAAACAACGAACAGTTGTTAAAAGATGCAAGAGCAGAAAGAGATGCTTTGTTAAAAGAAGCTCGTGAAATCAAAGATTCAATGATTAACGATGCAAAAGAAGAAGCAAAAGATGTTGCGGCAAAACTTATTATGAATGCACAAGCATCCATTGAGCAAGAAAAGCAAGCGGCTTTATCGGAAATAAAGCATCAAGTAGCAGAACTTTCTATTGGTATAGCAGAAACTGTAGTTAAGAAAGAGTTAAGCAATAAGAAAGATCAAATAAAACTTGTTGAAGGTCTCTTAGAAGACGTTACTTTAAAGTAAAAGTATAATGAAAGGAACAAGAGCAGCATTACGTTACGCAAAAGCAATCCTAAATCTTTCTAAGGAAACAAAGAAAGAGTCAAAGGTTAATGATGATATGCTTTTGGTTGCCGATACAATCCAAAAAAATAAAGATTTACAAACAATGCTTAATAGCCCAGTTATAAAATTGAGCTTAAAAGAAAATGTTTTAAAAGGATTGTTTCAAGACAAAGTATCTACAATTACATTAGGGTTATTTCACCTTTTGGTTGAAAATAAAAGAGTGGAATTGCTATTAATGGTTGCAAAGAAATACACTATTCTTTTCGACTTTTATAAACATATGGATGTTGCAAAAGTAACAACAGCAGTTCCTTTAACTAAAGAGATTGAAGACAAGGTGTTAGAAAAAGTTGTTGAGTTAACAGGAAACAAAGCAACGATAGAAAATGAAGTAAAACCAGATATCTTAGGAGGTTTTGTTTTACGGGTTGGAGATGTTCAATACGATGCTAGCATCTCAAATTATTTAAATGAATTAAGAAAGGAATTTGATCATAGCGATTACATTCCAAAAATTTAATTATACATCAAATTTTAAAAGATGGCAGAAATTAAACCAGCTGAAGTATCAGCAATTTTAAAACAACAGTTAACAAATTTCGAAGCAAAAGCTACGTTAAATGAAGTAGGAACTGTTCTTCAAGTAGGAGATGGTATTGCTCGTGTGTACGGATTACAAAATGTTCAATATGGAGAATTAGTTGAATTTGAATCTGGACTAGAAGGAATTGTATTAAACCTAGAAGAAGACAACGTAGGTGTTGTTTTGTTAGGTGCTTCTACAGCAATTAAAGAAGGAACAACTGTAAAAAGAACAGAAAGAATTGCTTCTCTTAAAGCAGGAGAAGGAGTTGTAGGACGTGTTGTTGATACATTAGGAACTCCAATTGATGGAAAAGGACCAATCAAAGGGAAAACTTTTGAAATGCCTTTAGAGCGTAAAGCACCTGGAGTTATTTTCCGTGAGCCAGTAACAGAACCATTACAAACAGGAATTAAGTCTATTGACGCAATGATTCCTATTGGAAGAGGTCAACGTGAGTTGATTATTGGTGACCGTCAAACAGGAAAATCTACTGTTGCTTTAGACACCATCTTGAATCAAAAAGAATTTTATGATGCAGGACAACCAGTGTACTGTATCTATGTAGCGATCGGTCAGAAAGCATCTACAGTTGCAGCCATAGCAAACATGTTAGAAGACAGAGGAGCCTTAGCTTATACAACAATCGTAGCAGCAAATGCATCAGATCCTGCAGCAATGCAAGTATATGCACCGTTTGCAGGTGCTGCCATTGGTGAGTATTTCCGTGATACTGGTAGACCAGCTTTGATTATTTATGATGATTTATCAAAACAAGCTGTAGCATATCGTGAGATTTCTTTATTATTAAGAAGACCTCCAGGACGTGAGGCATATCCTGGAGATGTATTTTATTTACACTCAAGATTATTAGAAAGAGCTGCAAAAGTGATTAATGATGACACTATTGCTGCACAGATGAATGATGTACCAGACTCTTTAAAAGGTATGGTAAAAGGAGGAGGTTCTCTAACAGCTTTACCAATTATTGAAACACAAGCAGGAGACGTTTCTGCATATATTCCTACAAACGTAATTTCGATTACAGATGGACAGATTTTCTTAGATGGAGATTTATTTAACTCAGGAGTTCGTCCAGCAATTAATGTTGGTATTTCTGTATCTCGTGTAGGAGGTTCTGCTCAGATTAAATCAATGAAGAAAGTAGCAGGAACATTAAAATTAGATCAAGCTCAGTATCGTGAATTAGAAGCGTTTGCAAAGTTTGGATCTGACTTAGATGCGGCTACAATGAATGTAATTGAGAAAGGAAAAAGAAACGTTGAAATATTAAAGCAAGCGCAAAATGATCCTTATACAGTAGAAGATCAAGTTGCTATCATTTATGCAGGTTCTAAAAACTTGTTAAAAGATGTTCCTGTAGAAAAAGTAAAAGAATTCGAAAGAGATTATATTGAATATTTAAATGCAAAGCACAGAGATGTGTTAGACACTTTAAAGTCTGGTAAATTAACCGATGAAGCAATTTCTACGTTAGAAAACACAGCAAAAGAGTTGTCTGCTAAATTTGCTTAATCTATAAAGACAAGGTTGTATGCCTAACTTAAAAGAAATACGTAACAGAATAAGCTCGATAGGCTCAACAATGCAAATTACAAGCGCTATGAAAATGGTGTCTGCTGCAAAGTTGAAAAAAGCTCAAGATGCTATTACAGCAATGAGACCTTACTCATCGAAGTTAACAGAATTGTTACAAAGCTTAAGCGCAACGTTAGATAGTGATGCTGGAGGTGCTTTCTCTGAACAAAGAGAAGTAAAAAAAGTATTACTAGTTTCTATAACTTCTAACAGAGGTTTGTGTGGTGGTTTTAACTCATCAATTGTTAAAGAAACCATCAATACAATAGAAAACACGTATCAAGGTGTTGATGCAGACTTATTGACAATTGGTAAAAAAGGGGATGATATTCTTTCTAAATCATACAATGTAATTGAAAACAAGAACGAAGTTTTTGATAACTTAACGTATGATAATGTTGCTTTAGTTGCAGAAATGATAATGGACTTATATGTAGATGGAACCTATGATAAAATAGAGATTATTTACAACCGCTTTAAAAATGCAGCAACTCAAATTGTAGAGGTTGAACAATTCTTGCCCATTCAGCAAGCTGAAGAAGGCGTTAATACAAACTTTGATTATATTTTTGAACCATCAAAAGAAAAAATAGTTTTAGAATTAATTCCTAAGTCTTTAAAAACTCAATTATACAAAGCAGTAAGAGATAGTTTTGCTGCTGAGCACGGAGCTCGTATGACTGCAATGCACAAAGCTACTGATAACGCAAAGGACCTTAGAGATAACTTATTGTTAACATACAACAAAGCTCGTCAAGCAGCTATTACCAATGAAATCTTAGAAATTGTTGGTGGTGCAGAGGCACTCAACAATTAAATACATAAATTAATAAAAACAAAGCGCATCTAAATGATGCGCTTTTTTTATTATATATAACCTCACAGTATTTTTTTACAGATTAGTAAAGCCTATAAACAAAGCAAAAGCAGTAAGCTTTTAGCAACTCAATTTCAAAAAAAAATTTTTTGGCACGCAATTTGGATTTTATACGATGAAACCAAAAACCAAATGCTTATGAAAGCTAAAAAATTACTTTTCGCAATATTAATAGTAGCATTTACTTTTAATTCATGTATTGATAACAGAGGTATTTATTTTGACAATGGAATTTCTCTTTCTCAATTACTATCAGGTTACGATTTATGGTATGTAGATTATAACAGAACTTCAGGAAACGGAGATATACCTTTTGTATCTAGAGCATTTACATTGTCTTTTTTTAATGGAACTATGTATGCGAACAACAATATTGTTGATGTAGGTAGAACAGGAAATGGTTTGGGAATAACAGTAGGAAACTATCGTACATTTGATATTTTTTTAGAAACTTTTCATGATATAGATGGAAGAAACGATTTTGAAGTTGAACAATTATCTCAAAACAGAATTAGAATTTATAGCACTTCACAAGATGTAAGCTATCTTTTGATAGGTTATCAAAGAAGTAATTTTGATTACGATTTGTTGTTTTATGATAACATAGAATATTTCCTGCAAGAATACATTGCTTGGGAAAGAACAAGTATAAGTAATGCCGGTTTACCAAATGCTTTTGATAATGAGCATTACTTACAATTTACGCCAGAAAACATAACAACTTTTTACTCATCTCAAGATCCATTTGGCACAAATATTGCAAACATAATATGGGATTTTGTAGGAAGTTATGAGGTCTTCGACGTTCAAGGATTTGTAGATTTAAAAATTTTAACGCTTTATTATGACAATGGAGATACAGAAGATTTCGAACTTAGCGTTATCAATGACGAACGAATTAGTTTGTTTCACGGAAGTTCTGGAGCAACCTATGAATTTACAGGAAGAGGGTTTCTTCAATTCTTAAAAAATGGAGATAAAACTCAATCATCTGTAAGGAATTCAGATAGAAAACGAACTAAAGTAGTAAGAAAACAAAAAGCCAAAAGGCTTCAAAAATAAAGTTTGGTTAGTTGATTTTTGATTGGTTACGCTCGTAACCAATTAAAAGGCCGCTCCTCCCTAAGAGCGGTTTTTTTATTTTTTCCTAACACTTCATTTACATCGAATCATTTATCTTTAACCAAAACAATTTTATGAAACAAACAGCATTTATAACAGGAGCAACCTCAGGTATTGGAAAAGCTACAGCAGAAAAGCTATCTGATGAAGGTTATCAACTTGTTTTATGTGGAAGAAGACAAGAAAGACTCGATGAACTATCAAATAAACTATCTAAAAAGACTGAAGTTGCAACACTTAATTTCGATGTTAGAGACAAAGCTTCCATTCAAAAACAAATTGCAAGCTTGCCGGATACATTCAAACAAATAGATGTTTTGATTAATAATGCCGGAAATGCTCATGGATTAGATCCAATTCAAACAGGAAGTCTAGAAGATTGGGATGCTATGATGGACATTAATGTAAAAGGGTTGTTGTATGTATCAAAAGAAATTATTCCACAGATGATTGAACGCAATAACGGTTTTATTATCAATATAGGCTCTACAGCAGCAAAAGAAGTGTATCCTAATGGAAATGTATATTGTGCTTCTAAACACGCTGTAAATGCCATTAACAAAGGAATGCGAATCGACTTAAACAAACACAATATCCGTGTTTCAGCTATTCACCCTGGTTTGGTAGAAACAGAGTTTTCTGAGGTTCGATTTAAAGGAGATTCTAGTCGTGCAGAAAAAGTATATAAGGGATATAAAGCTTTGCAAGCAGAAGATATAGCAGATATTATTCACTTTGTTATTTCAAGACCGTATCATGTAAATATTGAAGACTTGGTGGTTTTTCCAACTGCGCAAGCAACATCAACAATTATCAATAAAACCAATGAGTAAGTATTCAAGAATTATTGCTGGTTGTATGTCTTGGGGAAAATGGGGAAAACAATTTTCTGCTCAAGAAATGATTTCTCAAATCAATCTTACATTAGAAGCAGGAATTACAACCTTTGATCACGCAGATATTTATGGTGATTATACAACGGAAAGTGAATTTGGCATAGCATTTTCTCAAAGCAACATAGAAAGAGAATCGATTCAGTTGATTTCTAAATGTGGAATTCAATATGTTGGTGAGACAAGAGATAATTCGATCAAACATTACAATTACTCTAGAGAGTATATTATTTGGAGCGTAGAAAAATCATTATCAGATTTACAAACAGATTACTTAGACCTCTTATTGCTTCACAGACCAAGTCCTTTGATGAATCCAATAGAAATTGCTGCAGCGGTAATTCAGTTGAAAGAAGAAGTAAAAATTTTAGATTTTGGAGTTTCTAATTTCACCAATTCTCAAGTTAATCTCCTTCAAAATAAAGTGCCGATTTCTGCAAATCAAATAGAGTTTTCGCTCACTCAACATTCAGCAATGCACAATGGAACGTTAGATTATTTATATGAAAATAACATCCAGCCTATGTGTTGGAGTCCTTTAGGAAACATTTTTAGAGAAGAGAGCGAATCCAATTTAAGAGCCAAAAACAAATTGAAAATGTTGTCAAAAAAATATGCAGCAACAGAAGATCAATTGTTATTGGCTTGGATTTTAAAACATCCATCAAAGATTTATCCCGTAATCGGAACTACAAACAAACAAAGAATATCTAATGCTGTAAAAGCAACAGAAATAGATTTAGAATTGGAAGATTGGTTTGAATTGTTAGTTGCACAACAAGGACATAAAGTTCCTTAGTTATTTTTTATTAATTATTATCATTAATTATTATGCCACATTATAAATCATTTGAAGAATTAACTGTTTATAAAGAAGCTGTAGTTTACTGTAATGAAATTTGGAAAATTATAACTAAAACCTCCTTATCTAAAGATTATAAATTAAAAGAGCAAATAAATGGTTCTTCGGGCTCAATAATGGATAATATTGCTGAAGGTTTTGGTAGAGGTGGAAATAAAGAGTTTATTATGTTTTTAAGTTATGCAAAAGGTTCTTGTTGTGAATCAAAAGCACAACTTCAAAGAGCTCATTCAAGAAACCATATTCCTAAAGAAACTTTTTTGGAATTAAATAAACGAGCAGACGATTTAATAGAACAGCTTGGAAAATTTATTAATTACTTAAAAAAAACAGAACGAAAAGGGCCAAAATTTGATTAAGAGCAAATAAGAAATAACAATATAAATAAATAATAGATAGTGATCAACAAACGACTTTTAATTAAAAACCTACTCAGTCACACAGGTGAGAACAGTTTTTATGACAAAAAGTTGAAAGTATCTTTGGGAAGTAAAGAAGGAAAAGCAAAGTTTTTAAAACATATTTGTGCGCTTTCAAACTCCAATCCCGAGAACAATTCTTATATGATTATTGGTGTTGAAGATGAAGAAAACAAAATATTTGGCGTTGATTTCTATGACGATAGTAAAATTCAAAACCTTGTCAATGCTTATCTGGTAAATCCTCCAAAAATAGAATACGAAAATGTACCATTTCCAAGATTGCCAAGACATAAAGTAGTAGGTCTCGTTACGATTCACCCAAACAACAGAATTGCTTCGTTACTTAAGCATGCATGGAAGTACAGAAAAGAAACTATTTTTTACAGAAGAGGAAGCAACTCTATGCCTGCCTCAAAGAATTTTGAATTAAGAAACACCAACAAACCTATTGTTGAGGCAATTGAAAACAATGCAAAAAACAACATTCAATTAACTCTCGATGGTGTATTCGATTTTTACAACAATCACAAACCAGAATACAATCCTCAATACAAAGTATTTAATGAGCAGTTTGTGTTGTGTTGGGCAGGAAAAAAGAAAAAGATAAACAACCAAGAGTTTTATACTCGAGTTGATATTGAGTTGATTAACGAACAAGTGCGATTGTTTTTTTCTGCGTTAGATGATGTTCAAATTACTTACAATAAGAATTCGTTTATCATTACAGAATATATTTTATTAGGAATTGATAAAGAGGAAAAACATTATCCATTAGAAAAAACCATTATTAACTTTAAGAACAATGGTAAACATGATATCGTTACAGAGTTTCTATTTCAACCACTAAAGTTTGATGAAGTTTTAATTCAGCATATATACCAAAACTGTAATGATATCATAACCAAAATAGAAAATAAAATATCCCTTTCAGTTATTGAACACGAAGATGTTTTACGATTACCCACCAACTATTTAATATGTTATTTACACGGACATGAAGATGCAGGAGAACAATTGAAGAAAGCCAAAGATTACATTAAAAACATCAAAGACAAAACTACTTATGTAAAGTACAAAGAAGCGATGCGAGTTTTACGAAAAGTGAAGTATAGTTAAGAAGTTTCGTTATCGATTAAGATATGAGTCTGTTTTAATAACTTATATCAGCTGATAACGAAGTTAGTAGAAAAGAAAGAATCAAACCAAATAAAAAACCATCTCGTTAGAGATGGTTTATATATTAAAAAAGATTCTTAGCCATTACAAATCAAACTTAATTCCTTGTGCTAAAGGTAAGTCTGCTGTATAATTAATGGTATTGGTTTGTCTACGCATGTAAATTTTCCAAGCATCAGAACCAGATTCACGTCCACCTCCTGTGTCTTTTTCTCCACCAAAAGCTCCACCAATTTCAGCACCAGAAGTTCCAATATTCACATTCGCAATTCCACAGTCAGAACCTGCATGAGATAAGAAACGTTCGGCTTCTCGTAAGTTGTTGGTCATAATAGCAGAAGACAACCCTTGTGCAACTCCATTTTGTATTTCTATGGCGTGTTCAACATCACCAGTATATTTTATCAAGTACAATACAGGAGCAAAGGTTTCATGCTGAACGATGTCATACAAATTAACAGCTTCTGCAATTGCAGGTTTAACGTAACAACCACTTTCATATCCATCACCAACCAAAACAGCTCCACTCACAACAATATTTCCTCCTTCTTTAACTACTTGCTCTAAGGCGTTTTTATACATAGCAACAGCATCTTTATCAATTAAAGGGCCTACATGATTTCTTTCATCTAATGGATTTCCAATTTTTAATTGTCCATAGGCTTTTACCAAAGCATCTTTTACGGTATCGTAAATAGATTCGTGAATAATTAATCTTCTTGTCGATGTACAACGTTGTCCTGCTGTTCCAACAGCTCCAAAAACAGCTCCTATAACCGTCATTTTAATATCAGCATCCGGAGTTACAATAATAGCGTTGTTTCCTCCTAATTCTAATAAGGATTTTCCCAATCTTTCTCCTACAGTTTTGGCAACAATTTTACCCATTCTAGTGGATCCAGTTGCAGAAACCAAAGGAACTCGTTTGTCTGTTGTCATCATCTCTCCTACTTTATAATCACCTTGAATCAAGCAAGAAATTCCTTCTGGTAATCCGTTTTCTTTGAAAACAGAGGCAGCAATATGTTGACAAGCAATTCCACACAAAGGTGTTTTTTCGCTAGGTTTCCAAACACAAACATCTCCACAAATCCAAGCCAAAGCTGTATTCCAAGCCCAAACAGCAACCGGAAAATTAAAAGCAGAAATAATTCCAACAACTCCTAACGGATGATATTGTTCGTACATTCTATGCCCTGGTCTTTCAGAATGCATGGTTAAACCATGTAACTGGCGTGACAAACCAACTGCAAAATCACAGATGTCAATCATTTCTTGCACTTCTCCTAAACCTTCTTGGTAGCTTTTTCCCATTTCATAAGAAACCAATTTTCCTAAAGGTTCTTTTAATTCACGCAATTTATCTCCAAACTGACGAACGATTTCTCCACGTTGAGGAGCAGGCATTGCACTCCATGTTTTAAATGCAGAAGTTGCTGCTGCCATTACAGTTTCGTAGTCTTTGTTTGTTGTAGATTGTACTTTTGCGATTAATTTACCATCTACAGGAGAATAACTTTCTATAATTTCTCCATTTGAAAACCAGCTAGATCCTGTTGATGATCCTTCATTGAGTTCTTTAACACCTAGTTTTTGTAATGCTTCTTTTATTCCGAAATCAGTCATTTTTGTATTGATTTTGTGTGATTGTATGAGTGCTTAAAAGTACAATAATCTTTCGTAAATTAGAGCTCGATAAAAACAGAAATACAATGAAAAAATTCCTTTTACTAGTTCTATGCTTTGTCCTTTTTTATGGTTGTGAAACAAATCCTGAAAAAGAAGAACAACCTAAAACCAATGAGTTTGCCATCATTATTCATGGTGGAGCCGGAACAATTTTAAAAAAGAATATGACTCCAGAAAAAGAAACAGCTTATCAAGCAAAATTGAAAGAAGCAATTACGGTTGGACATACGATATTAAAAAACGGAGGAACAAGTCAAGAAGCTGTAATGAAAACGATCCAGATTATGGAAGATTCTCCTTTATTCAATGCTGGAAAAGGAGCTGTTTTTACAAACGAAGAAACCAATGAATTGGACGCTTCTTTTATGGACGGAAAAACCCTAAATGCAGGAGCAGTTGCAGGAGTTAAAGACGTTAAGAGTCCGATAGAATTAGCAATTAAAGTGATGACAGATTCAGAACATGTAATGCTTTCTGGAAAAGGAGCTTCAGTATTTGCAAAAGAACAAGGTTTGGAAATTGTTGATCCGAGTTATTTTTACACAGAAAACAGGTTCAAATCTTTACAACGAGTAAAAGAGAGAGAAAAGAAAAAACAAGCAACTGCAGAAACAGCTTTTTACGACGCAGACATTAAAGACAGTAAATTTGGAACTGTAGGTTGTGTTGCCTTAGATACAAACGGAAATATTGCTGCAGGAACATCCACAGGAGGAATGACTAACAAACGTTGGGGAAGAATAGGAGATGCTCCAATTATTGGTTCTGGAACGTATGCAAACAATGCTACTTGTGGAGTCTCATCAACAGGCTGGGGAGAATATTTTATCAGAAGTCAAGTTGCTTATGATATTTCTGCGCAAATGGAATATAAAGGCAAAACATTAAAAGAAGCTACAAAAGATGTGATTCAGAATAAACTAACAAAACTAGGAGGAACCGGTGGTGTTGTCGCTTTAGATCACAAAGGAAATATGTCTTTTGAATTCAATACTGCAGGAATGTACAGAGCTTCCATGGATGACAAAGGAAATTTGACTGTAAAAATTTACAAGGAATAAGATTTCATGTATTTTTGTTCTGAGATATGCAGAACGAAATATTTAACATACAAACAGAGCAAGATTTTAAAAGTCTTGCTCTTTCTTTTTTCAAACATCAATTTGAGAACAACGCTGTGTATCGTTCTTTTTGCGATTTGTTGTTTAAACATCCAAGCGATGTAAATGAATTGCATGAAATCCCGTTTTTACCCATTCAGTTTTTTAAAAATAGAGAGGTTGTTTCTTCAAGAGAGACAGTTCAAGAAGTTTTTACAAGTTCTGGAACAACAGGAACAACCACTAGTAAACATTTAGTAACCGACATTTCTTGGTATCAAAAGAGTTTTCAAAAAGGATTTGAACATTTTTATGGCGATATTAAAGAGTACACGATTCTCGCTTTGCTTCCCAATTATCTAGAAATAAAAGGTTCTTCCTTAATTTATATGGTAGATGATTTTATTCAAAAATCAAAAAAACCAAACAGTGGTTTCTATTTGAATAATTTAGATGAGTTAATTGACAAACTAAAAGAACTAAATCAAAAACAAGAAAAAGTCTTGTTGATTGGAGTCACATTTGCTTTGCTGGACTTAATAGAAAAGCAACAGTTTCAATTACAAAATACCATTGTGATGGAAACAGGAGGAATGAAAGGAAGACGAAAAGAAATAACTCGTTTTGAATTACATAAAATTCTTTGTGAAGGTTTTGGTATTGATAAAATTCACTCAGAATATGGAATGACAGAACTATTAAGTCAAGCCTATTCTAAAGGAAATGGAGTTTTTGATTGTTCACCTTGGATGAAAGTTTTGTCTCGAGACACCGAAGATGCTTTAACTATTCTTGGAAATAACAAAACAGGTGGGTTGAATATAATTGATTTGGCAAATTATAATTCATGTTCATTTATTGCCACACAAGATATAGGAAAAGTATATACTAATGGAAGTTTTGAAGTATTAGGTCGTTTTGATCATTCCGATGTTAGAGGATGTAATTTGATGGTCTTGTAATTAAAACTCATTGTCTTCGACTATCATGTTGTAAATAAAACAAACATGAAAAAAATAATTTTTGCCCTGATAGTAACCTTTTCCTATTCTTTAATAGCTCAGAATAATTACTACACAAAAAAAGGTGCAGTTGCAAAAGGCTATGATTTTGTTGCCTATTTTAATAAGGAAGCAAAACAAGGAAATAAAGAAATAGCCATAGAATATGATGGAGTACAATTTCACTTTTCCTCACAAGAAAACTTAAAAATATTTAAAGCAAACCCAACTAAATATGTGCCTCAATATGGTGGTTTTTGTGCCTATGCTATTGGAGCAAAAGGAAGTAAAGTTCCAATAAATCCAGAAACGTTTGAGTTAAGAGATGGAAAACTATACCTCTTTTACAACAAAGGAAAAACAAACACACTGGATTTATGGATAAAAGAAGGATCAGAAAACCTCAAACAAAAAGCCGACAAAAACTGGAAAAGAATCAAGAAAAATTAACTAAAATTCTTATTCGATTTTTAGTAAGAAATAATTCTTTTTTCCTCTTTGCAACAACACATATTTCTCTGCTATCAAGTCCGATGAGGTAATGATAAAATCTTCTTGTACCTTTTCTTTGTTCACAGAAATAGAGTTTTCTTTTAAAGATCTTCTAGCTTCTCCATTCGATTTTAAGAAGTTTGTTTTTGTAGCCAAAGCATTAATCATATCCAAACCTTCCTTCAAGTTGTCTTTTGATAAAGTTGCTTGAGGCACACCCTCAAAAACATCTAAAAATGTCTTTTCGTTCAACGACTTTAAATCATCTGCAGTAGATTTTCCAAACAAGATATTTGATGCTTTTATTGCGTTTTCAAAAGCTTCTTGTCCGTGAGTCATAACAGTAACTTCTTCTCCTATTTTCTTTTGCAACAAACGTAAATGCGGTGCATTTTTATGCTCTTCAATCAAGCTTTCAATAGACTGCTTATCTAAAAATGTAAAAATCTTAATATATTTTTCAGCATCTTCATCTGATGAGTTTAACCAATATTGATAAAACTTATAAGGAGATGTTCTATCAGCATCTAACCAAACATTTCCACCTTCGGTTTTTCCAAATTTAGTCCCATCTGCTTTTGTTACCAAAGGAACTGTAATTGCATACGCTTTGCCTTGAAGCTTTCTTCTTATCAATTCAGTACCAGTAGTGATATTTCCCCATTGATCTGAACCACCCATTTGTAATTTACAATCAAACTCTTTGTACAAATGATAAAAATCGTACCCTTGAAATAATTGATATGTAAACTCTGTAAAACTCATTCCTTCTTTAGACTCAGAGCCCAAGCGTTTCTTTACAGAATCTTTAGCCATCATGTAATTTACAGTAATATGTTTACCTGTGTCACGAACAAAGTCAATCAAAGAAATGTCTTTCATCCAATCAAAATTATTTACTAATTCTGCAGCATTTTCTGCTTTCTCAAAATCTAAAAAACGAGTTAATTGAGCTTTAACACCTTCAATATTTTTTTGTAAAGTAGTTTCGTCTAGCAGGTTTCTTTCTGCTGATTTTCCTGATGGATCACCAACCATTCCTGTTGCACCACCAACCAAAGCAATGGGTTTGTGACCAGCGTTTTGAAAGTGTTTAAGAATTAAGATTTGAACTAAACTTCCAATGTGCAAAGAATTTGCAGTTGGATCAAAACCGATATATCCAGCAGTTTTATTGTTTAGTAAATACTCTTCTGTCTCTGGCATTATATCATGCAAAAGACCTCTCCATTTTAGTTCTTCAACAAAATTTTTCATGGTAAGATTTAATAACAGCAAAGATACATTTCTAGGGTAAATAAACTAACTTCGTGATTATGATTTTAGTTACAGGAGGAACAGGCTTAGTAGGTTCACATTTATTGTTTCATTTAACAGAAAATGAAGGCTCTGTAAGAGCAATTTATAGATCAGAATCTTCTCGAGAAAAGGTGAAGGAAATATTTTCTTTATACACAGAAACTCCAGATATAAACTTTGCAAAGATTGATTGGATACAAGCAGATATAACTGATGTGCCGTCAATGATAATTGCTTTTGAAAATGTCACTCACGTTTACCATGTTGCAGCAATAATCTCTTTCAAACCGAAAGACTACATTGAGATGCGTAAAGTGAATATTCATGGAACAGCAATCATTGCAAACCTGAGTATTGACTTTGGTGTTAAAAAATTATGTTTTGTAAGTTCAATTGCTGCGATTAGTGAAAACGCAAAAAAGGAATTTATTGATGAAGAAAATGAATTTAATGGAAATGAAAAAAACGGAGGTTACGCAATCACGAAATATGGAGGCGAAATGGAAATTTGGAGAGCAAGCCAAGAAGGAGTAGATGTTATTATTGTTAATCCGGGAGTTGTTTTAGGTCCTGGATTCTGGTATTCAGGATCAGGAAAACTATTTTCACAAGTTGCAAAAGGGATTTCTTTTTACACAGAAGGCATAACGGGTTTTATTAGCGTTGATGATGTTGTTAAGTCAATGATTCAATTAATGAAAAGTAATATAGTAAACGAACGATTTATTTTAGTTGCAGAAAACAAATCTTTCAAAGAAGTGTTGTTTGCTATTGCTAAAGCCTTGGATGTTAAACCCACATCAAAGAAGGCGTCAGTTTTTGCTAGTGAAGTTTTCTGGAGGTGGGAATACTTAAAATCTAAAATTACAGGAAAATCACCAAGGTTAACTCGAGCTGTTGCAAAAAGTCTACATTCAAAAACTAGCTACAAAAACGATAAAATTGTTACAGCTTTAGGAATTGAATTTAAAGGAATAGAAAAAGTTATAAATGAAGTTGCCGTAAAATATACTTCTTAATTTTTTTTAGACTTCACGTCACTAATTTTAGGTTGAACTTTTTTAAGTTTTAATTTTTCTTTTTTTCTTAACTTCATCAATTCATCTCTTTTTCTTTTGACAGAATCTCGATAAATAGAGTCCTTTACTTTTTTTATTTCGAAAAAATAAGAGTGTTTTTTTTCTAAACTAGAAACTACCTCAGAAAAAATATCTTCATAAGCATCAATTTTTGAGGTGTAATAAAAGTTGCTTCGTTCGAACCTTACACTGTCAATTTTGTACTTTTCAAAAACTAAAGGATGGTAATTTATTTTTCTTCTAAAGGTTATGTTTTTTGTGTTTTTTGCAGAACCAGCTATAATCAAATCTTCAATTAAAAGACTCATACTGTCCTTAGAAATTAAATCATCAGGTTTGGGATATATGGTCTTGCTGGTGCAACTTACCACTAAAATAAAAACGAATGATATGTAGATAATTTTTTTCATTTATCTATTAAAAGTTAACCTTTTTCCCTTGATAGAGTCGTTAAAATCTCCTTGGTTGTAGATTAAATTTCCATTGACAAAGGTTTGCTGAACCGTTGAGGAGAATTCATAATCTTCAAAAGGAGACCAACCACATTTATAGTGTAAACTTTCCTTAGTTACTTTTTGAGGTTTGTTTGGATTGACAATAACAACATCTGCAAACAAGCCTTCTCTTAAATAACCTCTTTCTTCTACCTGAAATAGTTTAGATGGGTTATGACACGCTTTTTCAACTAACTTTTCGACAGAAAAAGTGTTGTCTTTCACCTTTTCTAAAAGCGCTAATAAAGCATGTTGAACTAATGGTCCACCACTTGGAGCACTTGTGTATGGATTTGATTTTTCTTCGATAGTATGAGGTGCATGATCGGTTGCAATAACATCAATTCGATCATCTAATAAAGCTTTCCATAGACCTTCTCTGTCCACAGCAGTTTTTACAGCAGGATTCCATTTAATATGACTTCCTTTTGACTTGTAATCACTATCAGAAAACCATAAATGATGCACACAAACTTCTGCTGTAATTTGCTTTTCTTCTAATGGAATATCGTTCCTAAACAATTCTGTTTCCTTAGCAGTAGAAAGATGAAAAACATGCAATCTAGCTCCTGTTTTTTTTGCTAATTCAACAGCTTTAGAAGATGAAATATAACAGGCTTCTTCACTTCTAATAATAGGGTGAAGTTCCATTGGAATATTATCGCCATATTTCTCTTTATAAAAAGCAGTATTATCTCTAATGGTTTGTTCGTCTTCACAATGAACAGAGATAATCATATTAGTGGAAGCAAATATTTTTTCTAAAATCTCAGGATTATCAACCAGCATATTTCCGGTTGAAGAGCCTAAAAACAACTTAATTCCGGCTACATTTTTAGGATTTGTCTTTAGAAGTTCTTCTAAATTATCATTTGTGCCACCAAACATAAAAGAATAATTTACATAGGAAGACTTTGCAGCAATATCAAACTTATCTTGAAGGAGTTTTTGTGTAGTTGCATTTGGAACTGTATTAGGTTGTTCTATAAAAGTAGTGATTCCACCTGCTGCTGCTGCTTTACTTTCTGTTGCAATGTTAGCTTTGTGCGTTAAACCAGGTTCTCTAAAGTGAACTTGATCGTCAATTAATCCTGGGATTACATAACAGCCTGAAGCATCTATTATTTCTGCGTTATTGCTTTCAATTGTATTAGCAATTTTTTTAATTCTTTCTCCCTCAATAAGAAGATCGCCAATAAAAGACTTTCCTTCATTAACGATTGTTCCGTTTTTTATTAGATACTCTGTCATTTTAATCCTTTAATCCTTAATTTAATTACTCCAAACAACGCTTCATAAACAATTGAACCAGACATTTTTGACTCTCCTTTTGTTCTATCTGTAAAGACAACAGAAACCTCCTGAATGTTAAACTTGTGCTTCCAAGCTTTGAACTTCATTTCTATTTGAAAAGCATAACCAACAAACCTAATTTTATCTAGATTGATGGTTTCTAAGACCTTTCTCTTGTAACAAACAAAACCAGCTGTGGTATCATGAATTGGCATTCCTGTAATTAATCGAACATATTTAGAAGCAAAATAGGAAAGCAAAACACGTTTCATAGGCCAGTTTACAACATTAACACCTTGAGAATATCTTGAGCCAACAGACACATCAGCATTATTATCATGACAAGCGTTGTAAAGGCGAATCAAATCATTTGGGTTGTGAGAAAAGTCTGCATCCATTTCTATGATAAAATCATACCCTTTTTTTAACGCCCATTTAAAACCATGTATATATGCAGTTCCTAATCCGTTTTTCCCTGCTCTTTTTTCAATAAATAATTGATTTGGGTAATCATTCATAAGACTTTCTACAATGGTAGAAGTACCATCAGGAGAATTGTCATCAACAACCAAAACATGAAAATCTTTTTTCTGACTGAAAACAGCTTTGATAATAGCCTCAATGTTTTCTTTTTCATTGTAAGTAGGTATAATAACAAGTGTATCAGACATAAAAAGCGTTGAGAAATATAGCAACAAATATAAATTATTTTATTACTAATTTTGTGTTAATTCAAATGACCAAGCCTTTATTTATGGAAGTAGTAGAAAGAGGATTCACAAACCCAAGCTGGATTACCACAATCATTCTTTTTTCTCTTTTGTTATTGGTGTTGTTAAGAATGATAAACTCTTATAAATTTTTAGGCACACTTTCATCTATTACTAACAAAGGTTTTTTGGAAATTGAATCCGAAGAAAAACAATCTGCATTTACTTTTTTTAATGTTGTTTTCACACTTTTTTCTTTGATAACATTAACTCTTTCGGTTTTTTTTTCTGTTGAAAAACTAAAAGAAGAAACTTTTCATTTTAGAGAATTTAGCTACTTACTTTTGTTTGTAGGTGTTTATATGGTAAGCAGGTTTTTATTAGAGTATGTCTTGATTCGATTACTTTCGATTCAACATTTTTTAAACTTATTCTTTGAATCAAAAAAGACTTACTTATTTTCAATATCCATTGGTGTTTGGTTCTTAAACGTAATTTATTTTTACGGGAATTATAGTGTTTGGATGGTTTGGATAGGTTTTCTCATTCTTTTTTCTCTCCGTTTTTTTACAATTATAATTACCAACAAAAACCTGATATTTAGCCACTTGTTTTATTTTATTTTATACCTTTGCGCCTTCGAAATAGCGCCGCTATTGATATTGTACAAAATGATTACTAAATAAAGGAAAGATTATGAAAGTGAAAACAATTTTGGTATCACAACCTGAGCCTAAAACAGAGACTTCACCGTACCACGAACTATCCGAAAAACAAAAAGTAAAAATAGATTTCCGCTCTTTTATTCACGTAGAAGGAATTACATCAAGAGAAGTTAGAGCACAAAAAATAGACTTATCTAAGTTTACTGCAATTATCTTGACATCAAGAAATGCGGTTGATCATTTTTTTAGAATTGCAGAAGAAATGCGTTTTAAAGTTCCAGACTCTATGAAGTATTTCTGTCAGTCTGAAGCTGTTGCTTATTATTTGCAGAAATATGTTGTATATAGAAAACGTAAAATTTACGTTGGTAACAGAACGTTTCCAGAACTAAGCAAGTTGATAAAAAAACATAAAGATGAGAAGTATTTACTTCCTTCTTCTGATAAATTAAAGCCTTCTATTCCTGTAGAATTAGACAACATAGGAGTTACTTGGACAAGAGCTGATTTGTACAGAACAGTAGTAAGTGACTTATCAGATTTAGAAGATGTTTTTTATGATATCTTAGTGTTTTTTAGCCCATCAGGTATAGATTCATTGTTTAAAAACTTCCCTGATTTTAAGCAGAATGATACAAGAATTGCAGTTTTTGGAAACACAACTATTAAGGCAGCCACAGAAGCAGGCTTAAAAGTTAATATTGCTGCTCCATCACCAGAGACACCATCAATGACGATGGCATTAGAAAAGTACATAAAGGAAGTCAACAAGAAATAATACTTGATTATATAAAATAAAAAAAGCCTCATTAATGAGGCTTTTTTTATTTTATGACTAATATTAAAAGATATTTGAATATTTTTAAATTCTATTTAAAGAATAACAAAATTGTCAGCACCTACAGAAGAAACTAATAGAACTAAAAACAAGTGGAAAAAAGTGGTTCAAATTACCGCAGCATATTTAGTTGCTGCTTGGACTTTTCTTCAATTTATTGATTGGGTTTTAGTTCGTTATCAAATATCACCTTATTTGGTAGATATATTGTTATGGCTTTTTGTAGGAATTCTCCCATCTTTAATTATTTATCTTTTTAATTCTGAAAGAATTAACGCAAAAAGATTAAAACTAATAGAAAAAATTATCTTTCCTTTTAATGTTCTAATTCTGGGAATATCCCTTTTTCTCTTTTTTGGAAATAGCGACTTAGGCTCTACAACGAAGGAGGTTAGTTTTACTGATGAAATAGGAAATGTTGAGACTCAAACAATCACTAAACAAGAGTTTAGAATTAGAATTCCGATTTTCAATTTCAAACAGAAAACAAAGGATTCTGTTCATTCTTGGTTGGGAAACACAATTAACAGATTGATTAAGTTAGATTTAAATCAAGATAAGAATTTCACTGCTGAGGTTAATTATGAGGATAATACTTCTAAAAAGGTACAACAAAGTTCTGTTTTTACTAATCAATATATTGACGGAGAATATGACGTTACAGATGGGGTATATACTCTAACATCAATTTTAAGAAATAGCAAAAATGGAAAAGAACTCAGTAGGCAAACCTTTTCAGGAAAAGACTTTTTCTCTTAAATAGACCAAACCACATATTTTATAAAAGAGAATCTCTTAATATCACCAGAAATAAAAGATAAATATCTTGATTTAGATTTAAAAGAGATGACCACAAGTTCTATGAAAGCTCTTGAATATTGGTCTAAAAAAGATTTTGAAAAAGCAGTAAAAGAAGATGATAAATTTACATTAGCTTATTTTGACAATGCTCTGAGAAGAACTAGATATAGCCAGGGAGAATTAGAGGAAAAGTATTTGATTGATAAGGCCTATGAACTAAGAAATAATTTACCAATTCAGAATCAATTTGAAATTTTAATGTACAAGCATATTGTATATGAAAGATGGGAAGATGCTGAAGAATTGATAAAGTATCAACTGGAAATAGATCCAAACAGTCCAATTTACAACGAACTTTTATATTTAATCTACAGCCAAACGAAAAATATTGATGAGTATTACAAAAGGGCTAATAAGAAGTTTACAAAAAATCGAATCCCAGATCCAGAAAATGCTGAGAAATATTGGCAGGCTTTAGTTTTTAAAAGAAAATTTAATGAAGCCAAAAAACTGATTGGAATGTTTGAAGTTATAGCTCCAAACATAGAGGATGTTTCAAGAATTAAAGCGTACACAAATTTAGTTTCTGGAGATTTTGATGAGGCAAAAAAAATTATAAAAAAATTAAACGGACTTGGCCAAGAGAATCCATCCAACAAAATTTAATAGATGAATATATAAACTTGAAAAGTAATGGTAAAGATGTCGAATTTAATAAAGAGATGCTATTGGGTATTTACCGGTCTCCAAGTTCTGAACAACAGGTAGAATATTTTGAAAAGGACAAGACTATTTTTGTTCATTATAAAAATCAACAATTAAACATTGGATTATCTGCTAAAGAGAATGAAATGTTACTGTTAAACCCAACATGGACATCAAGATCTCATTACATTTTCGAAAAAGATTCTTTGGGAAATGTTATTAGAGTAAAAGTGAATCAGTTCACTGAAATGAAATCTACTTTATTCTATTATTACAAAGAGACAGATGAAATCAGAAAAGCGTATGATTTATTTAAATCTAGTGATAAAAAAGGACTAGGAAAAACATTTCAAACTCTGGTTGACAAGTACCCTAATCATTGGTTCTTAAAAGATGCTTTACGTCATGTTAATTATGTAAATAGTTTAACTGAAAAAGAATTAAAAAAGCAATTGGAAACAGTTGTAGGAACTTATGCTAACAGAATCTTTTGGGTGGAAAACAATCGGTTATTTTACAAGAGAGATAATTTGGCTAGAATAGAACTATTTCCGATTTCTGAAACCAGATATATTAACTTGAGCAAGTACGCAACAAATTATGAATTTGAGTTTTTATCGAATGGTAAAATTGCTTCTTTTGCTTGGATTTATGATATTGAGAAAGAAGAGTGGAGAAAAATGGATGACAAAACCAATTACCTTCTTAAGAACTAAGCAAATAAAGTAGCATAAACCTCTTCAATTTTACCAACTAAAATTAATTTTATGCCAAAATCAGACTTTGATATTTTATTATATTTTGAAGCCACAAATGTTTTATAACCCAATTTTTCAGCCTCTAAGATTCTTTGTTCTACTCTAGAAACGGGTCTTATCTCACCAGCCAAACCAACCTCAGCAGCAAAACATACATCAGGAGAAATCGCCAAATCTTTTGAGGAAGATAAAATTGCAGCTACTACAGCTAAATCTATTGCAGGGTCATCAACTTGTATACCACCAGTTATATTTAAAAAAACATCTTTAACACCTAATTTAAAACCAGCTCTTTTCTCTAAAACAGCTAAAATCATATGCAATCGTTTTAGATTATAACCTGTTGTGGTTCTTTGTGGTGTTCCATAAACCGCTGTACTCACAAGAGCTTGAATTTCAATCATTAGCGGACGAACACCTTCTAAGGTAGAAGCGATTGCAATTCCGCTTAAATCCTCATCTTTTTTAGAAATTAAAATCTCAGAGGGATTTTTAATTTCTCTTAAACCTGAGGAAATCATTTCATAAATTCCTAATTCTGATGTTGAACCAAATCTATTTTTTTGAGCTCTTAAAATTCGATATACATGGTTTCTGTCGCCTTCAAATTGTAAAACAACATCAACCATATGTTCTAAGATCTTTGGACCTGCAATATTTCCTTCTTTATTAATATGACCAATTAGTAAAACAGGAGTTCCTGTTTCTTTTGCAAATTTTATAAGTTCAGCTGTAGTTTCTCTTATTTGAGAAATGGTTCCTGGAGACGCATCAATTGAGTTGGTGTGGAGTGTTTGAATAGAGTCAATAATGATAATTTCTGGAGAAACATCTTCAATATTCTTAAAGATATTTTGTGTGTTCGTTTCAGTTAAAATCAAACAATTATTGTTGTCTGGATCAATACGTTCTGCTCTCATTTTTATTTGAGAAGCGCTTTCTTCACCAGAAACATATAATACTTTTTGAGGAAGCTGTAAGGCAATTTGAAGCAATAAGGTAGATTTTCCAATCCCAGGCTCACCACCTAAAAGAACCACAGAACCCTTAACTATTCCGCCTCCTAAAACACTATCTAATTCACCATTTTTTGTCAAAAACCTTTCCTCTGGATTTAAAACAATTTCATTAATCTTTTGAGGTTGAGATTGTTTTTCTTTGGTTGTATTTTGCTTCCAAGTTCTTTTTTCTTCTTTTTGAATAATTTCCTCTACGATTGTATTCCACTCATTACAAGCAGTACATTGACCCATCCATTGAGCATGTTGTGTTCCGCAGTTTTGACAGAAAAAAGTTGTTTTGACTTTTGCCATTTAAAAGCTTTTAACAAAGAAAAGAAAATTACTTTTCTTTATTGTAAATAGGAAGTAGTAAAAAAGAAAGTCCACCAAAAACAATTATCATGGCTGTTTGAGCTGTCCACATAATCCAACCAAAAGCGGTAGCAGTTTCTTCTGGAATAGAAAAAAGAGTAAATGCAGCTGTTATCATTACAGGATATAAACCAATCCCTCCATTAGTAGCAGCAATACTGAAACCACCAGCAATAAAACCAATTAAAATTCCTCCAAGAGGAAGATTAATACCGTCTACTGCAGGTAAAGTTGCCCAAAACATTAATACATACATGAGCCAAATAAAAAGTGTGTGGAAAATAAAACGCCACTTCTTTTTCATTTTAAAAATACTGGTTAAACCTTCTATCAAACCAGTAATAAAGGTTTTGATTTTTAAAGCAATACCAGATTTTGCTCTTTTTACGTATTGTGTAAAAATCACAAAACCAATGAAAAGAACACCTAATGATAAGCCAATTTTTAAAGGGTCAAAGTTTTGAGTTAATAGCTCAAAGATAAAATCAAATTGCACAAACAATGTGATGATTATAATTAGCAACATCATAACCAAGTCAGCAATTCTCTCTGCCACAATAGTTCCAAATCCTTTTTCAAAAGGAACATCTTCGTAATTTGCTAAAACAGCAGCTCTTGAAACCTCACCAGCTCTCGGAATAGCATAATTTACTAAATAAGCAACCAAAACAGCCATTGTACTATTTGCAAACTTGGGCTTATACCCCATAGGTTCTAGAAGAAATTTCCACCTGTAAGCTCTTGATAAATGACTAAGAACACCAAATAAAAGCCCTAAGAAAATCCACTCGTAATGAGCGTTTTTGAAGTAGGTTAATAATATGTCTATTGAAATTTTAGAAAGAGAATACCAAACAAGAAAACCACCCAAAGTAAGAGGGAGTATTATCTTAAGTATTTTTTTAGTGGAAAATGCCAAGTTTATGTAAGTCTATTTGTTTTCTCATTTGGAAAAACAAGAGAGGGTTTAAACACTTTAGCCTCTTCGACATCCATAAAAGCATAAGTTATAAGGATTAAAACATCACCAACAGCAACTCTTCTAGCAGCAGCGCCATTTAGTGTTATTTCCCCAGTATTTCTAGGACCAGGAATTACATATGTTTCTAATCGCTCACCATTGTCATTGTTAACAACCTGAATCTTTTCTCCTTCAATAATGTTAGCAGCATCCATTAAATCTTCATCAATGGTAATGCTGCCAATATAGTTTAAATCTGCACCTGTAACTTTTACACGGTGGATTTTAGATTTTACTACCTGTACTAACATGATGCAAAAGTACTATTTTTTTAAATGATACGAAGAGATTAAATATCCAAAATAAGTGATTAATAAAGCGCTAAATTATCGATTAATCGAACCGATCCAATAAAGGCAGCAATAAAAGCTCTAGGAGTTTGATTTATCTCTTTTTTATTAATCGTTTTTAAAGATGATTCATCAGCAATTGTAAAATACTCAAGTTTTAA
Source organism: Flavobacteriaceae bacterium (assembly GCA_965660845.1). Taxonomy (GTDB): domain Bacteria; phylum Bacteroidota; class Bacteroidia; order Flavobacteriales; family Flavobacteriaceae; genus Polaribacter. Next base: position 5,141 of record CBFIBH010000001.1, on the reverse strand, counting down.
AGCAGGGTGATTTTTAAATGCTTTTATTACACTTTGGTTAAGTTCATCTATGGAATCTTTAGAATATGATTCTTTGATTTTTGTTAGTGTTTCAAAGATAAAACCAGCATCTTTTTGCTCATTTTTAGATAAGCGTTGATTTCTAGAACTCATAGCTAAACCATTTGACTCTCTGTGAATTGGACATCCAATAACTTTAGTTTGAAAATGCTCAATCTCTACAAGCTTTTTTATAATTTGAAGTTGTTGAAAATCTTTTTCACCAAAATAGGCTCGAGTTGGGTTTATGATATTAAAAAGGTGTTTTACAATAGTTCCAACACCATCAAAATGACCAGGCCTAAACGCTCCTTCCATCTGTTGTTCAATTCCGCCAAAATCAAAACTTTCAGACACTTTATTATCACCGTACATTTCTTCAGCATTTGGAGAGAAGACAATGTCACAGTTTACAGCTTTCAAAAGAGATAAATCTTTTTCGAGAGTTTTGGGGTAATTATCAAGGTCATTTAAGTTGTCAAACTGAGTTGGATTCACAAAAACACTAACCACTGTAACGTCATTTTCAGCTTGAGATTTTTTTACTAAAGACAGATGACCATTGTGTAACGCTCCCATAGTTGGAACGAAACCCACAGATTTTATTTCTGAATTAATTGAGTCAATATGTTTTTTTATTGTCTCTTTATGCTTAAAAACTATCATGAACATTGTAGCTAAAACCCTGCAAACTTAGGATTTTAACGTGGATTTGTCATAAAATATTCGTAATTTTGCACTTCTTATTTAAAGAATAAACTGGAATGAAAGATAAGAGAATACTGTACGTTTCCTCCGAGGTCGTGCCCTATTTACCTGAAACAGAAATTTCTTCAACAGCATTTAATGTAGCAAAAACCGCCCACTCAAAAGGTGTGCAAACGCGAATTTTTATGCCTAGGTTTGGAGTAATCAATGAAAGAAGACACCAATTGCACGAAGTAATTAGGTTGTCTGGAATGAACCTTGTTGTGAATGATATGGATATGCCTTTGATTATCAAAGTAGCATCAATTCCAAAAGAAAGAATGCAAGTTTATTTTATAGACAACGATGAGTATTTTAAAAGAAAAGCAATCTTTACAGATGAAGACGACGAATTGTTTTCCGATAATGATGAGAGAGCTATCTTTTTTGCTAAAGGTGTTGTAGAGACTGTAAAAAAATTAAATTGGGCTCCAGATATTATTCATGTCCATGGATGGATGGCTTCTTTATTGCCTTTGTATTTAAAAAAATATTACTCAGAAGAACCCTTGTTTTCTGAAAGTAAAATAATCACTTCTGTTTATAACAAAGATTTAACAGGCGCGTTAAATAATGACTTAGCTGAAAAAGTTATGTTTGACAAGATTGAATCAGAAGATATTGAGAATTTAAAAGAACCAGATTACCAAGGCTTATTAAAAACAGCAATTCATAATTCTGATGCAATTATTTTAGGCAGTAATGATATTGATGAAGAACTGATTTCTTTTATTGAAAAATCAGATAAACCATCTCTGGAATTCAATGAAGATGATCCTGAACATTACTTAAATTTTTACAAAAGCTTAGTTGCAGATAATTAGTATATGAACAATACTTTTTTAAAGAAATCGGTTGGTTTTTTAAGTTTAATATTCTTTGTTGTATTTGTTTTCTCTTGTGAAGAAGACTTTACAGACATTAGAACAAACATCGTAGGAAACAATGACTTTACTACAAACGATACCCTATTTGATGTTACTGTTACCACTAAAGATATTGTAAACGTTAGAGCAGACGGATTGGCTTTAGGTGGTATTTTAGGTCAATATTTGTTGGGTGTTTATAAAAATGAAAACTATGAAAAGATAGAGGCGTCAATTGTTACGCAACTTGATATTCCTTTTGATCTACAATTTGACAATCAAGAATATGGTGCAGATACAACAATAGTAACAACCATAGACACAGCTTTTATAAAGCTACCCTATCAAGCAACTTTTCTTGGATCAAGTGGTGCAGGACCTTTATTTCAATTAGATTCTATAATTGGAGATATTCAACAACCATTTACCCTAAATGTGTACAGATTATCTTCTTTTTTAAACAATTTAGATCCAAATAATCCTTCTCAACAGAATTCTTTCCTTTCTGATCATCAGTATGACGTTTTTCCTCAAAAAATTAATGCTATTGAAGACACTCAATTAACACCAAACAGTCAAGATACTGCTCAATTTGTATTAAGAAGGCTACCTAATAATACAATATACGATACGGATACAATTAGCATACAAAATTCAATTCCTTTTCTAGCAATTCCAATAAAAGGAGATGTAATTCAACAAGAATTTATTGATCGATACACAGAGCCTCAGTTTCAATCACAAGAAGCTTTTAACAATTACTTTAGAGGTTTATTGATTGAAGCTCAAGGAGATGAAGGGTCTTTAATTTCGTTTAATTTCAATACTCAAACAACAGATTTTATTCCTTCATTAGAAATATATTATACAAATACTGTTTACAGAGCTAATGGGACGATTATTATTGATACAATCAAAAGAAACGATTCTTTTCAATTCAATGAGATTCGAAACAATAGATACATCATGACACCTGGAAATGCTATTGCATCTAACCAAGCAAAGGTTCAAGGTACAGCAGGATCATATATTAATTTAGATATTCTAGGTGATGATGTTAACATGAATGGTATAGCAGACCAATTAGAATTTTTGAGGACAAAAAACTGGCTTATTAATGATGCTAGATTAACCTTGTATGTCGATGAAGATATCGTAGGTTCAGATACTTTAACAACCCCTTTTCGTCTATTTATTTTTAAGGATGGTGTAGACAACATGAGTAACCCCAACCAAAGTCAAATTTTAGATATGGTTACAGAGGGTGTTGGAACTGTTGACGGAACTTTACGCTTAGATGATGATAACAATCCGGATAGATATATATTTAACATAACAGATTTCATTTCAGAATTGGTTGAAGGTGAATTAGACTATTTACCACCCCTAGGAGTAAAGGTTTTGAACCCAACAGATTTACCAACGACTCAGCTTGATACCATTGTAAGAAATTACAACTGGAACCCTAAAGCAGTTATGTTGTTGAATCATTTACAGATTAACGGAGATAGAAGACCAAAACTGAAAATATCATATTCAGAAAAGATTACTGATAACTAACTAAACCATCAAAAAATGTGTGGAATAACAGGATATATTGGTTCAAGAGACGCATATCCAATCGTTATAAACGGTCTTAAAAGGCTAGAATATAGAGGTTATGACAGTGCTGGAATTATGATGTATGATGGAGATAAATTGAACCTTTCTAAAACCAAAGGAAAAGTTTCTGATTTAGAAAATCTTACCTCTTTAGATTCAAAAAGAAAAGAAGGTAATATTGGCCTAGGTCATACCAGGTGGGCAACTCACGGAGTTCCAAATGATACCAATTCACACCCACACTTCTCTCAATCAGGAAACTTGGTTATTGTACACAATGGAATTATTGAGAATTATGATACCTTAAAAAAGGAACTAGTAAAAAGAGGGTATTCTTTTCAGAGTGAAACAGATACAGAAGTTCTGGTTAATTTAATTGAAGAGGTAAAAAATCAAGAAAAATGTAAATTAGGAAAAGCGGTTCAGTTAGCTTTAACTCAAGTGGTTGGAGCATATGCGATTGCTGTTTTTGATAAGACCAAACCAAATGAGGTTGTTGTTGCAAGACTTGGAAGTCCAATTGCTGTTGGTGTAGGTAAAGATTTTAAAGAATTTTTTGTTGCTTCAGACTCTTCACCTTTTTTAGAGTATACAAAAGATGCTATTTATCTGGAAGATGAAGAAATGGCCATCATTAAAATTGGCAGAGAAGTTAGGGTAAGAAAAATTAAGGATGACTCTTTAGTAGATGCAAAAATTCAAGAGCTACAACTTAGCCTAGAGCAAATTGAAAAAGGAGGATACGATCATTTTATGCTCAAAGAAATACATGAGCAACCAAAAGCTATTATAGATACTTATAGAGGCCGAATGTTAGCTGATAAGAGCTTGATCAGAATGGCTGGAATTGACGACAACATTGAAAAATTCTTAAACGCAGATAGAATAATTATTGTGGCATGCGGTACATCTTGGCACGCGGGATTGGTTGGAGAATATCTTTTAGAAGATATGACTAGAATTCCAGTTGAAGTTGAGTATGCATCAGAGTTTAGATATAGAAACCCAATTATTACCCAAAAAGATGTTGTTATTGCTATTTCTCAATCTGGAGAAACTGCAGATACCTTAGCTGCAATTAAATTGGCAAAATCTAAAGGAGCCTTTGTTTTTGGCATATGTAATGTAGTTGGTTCATCAATAGCAAGAGAGACTCATGCTGGAGCTTATACTCATGCAGGACCAGAAATCGGTGTTGCATCAACGAAAGCTTTTACAACTCAAATTACTGTATTAACATTAATTGGGTTAAAACTAGCTAAAGAAAAAGGCACATTATCACATTCAACTTTTCACATGTATTTGCAGAAAATGCAACTCATTCCAAAAAAAGTAGAAGAATTATTAAAAATAGACGAGCAAGTAAAAGTAATAGCAGCTGTTTATAAAGACGCTACAAACTGCTTGTATTTAGGAAGAGGTTTTAACTTTCCTGTAGCTTTAGAAGGAGCTTTAAAACTGAAAGAAATTTCATACATCCATGCAGAAGGATATCCTGCAGCTGAAATGAAACACGGACCTATAGCTTTAATTGACGAGAATATGCCAATTTTTGTAATTGCAACGAACAAAGGTCATTATGAAAAAGTGGTAAGTAATATTCAGGAAATAAAGTCAAGAAGTGGTAAAATTATAGCCATTGTTACAGAAGGAGATGTCATGGTAAAAGAAATCGCAGATCATGTTATTGAAATTCCTGAAACAGAAGAAGCGTTAACGCCACTATTAACAACAATTCCTTTACAATTATTGTCTTATCACATTGCTGTGATGTTAGATAAAAACGTTGACCAACCTAGAAACTTAGCTAAGTCGGTAACAGTGGAGTAGAGATATGGAACGAGATTTTTAATAATTCTTCTACTTATTTTTTCATTTCTAATATCA